>JAEYXS010000023.1 GCA_023431185.1 Verrucomicrobiota bacterium | reverse complement strand
CCGCTGTCTATGGTTATGGGAGTCCATTGATGGTTAAGGGAAGTGGCTGGCGGGGGTTTGGTGCGGGAGGTGTGGACTGGTGGCTAGAGTGCCGCAGAACAGGATGCTATCGCGGAGTGTCACATTGAACAAACTGGATGGTAAGCCGCTTCGGGGAATGATTTACGGAGGACGATTTACGAGCCGGCAGGTCAGGCTGAGGCGATGGGTCGTATTGGACTAATAGGACTTATGGGAAGTGGTGAAGAGCGAACGTCCGACATCCAACATCGGCGGTTCGTTAATGAGTCAAATGGGTTGAATCGGGAAGTGATTCAATGGTTCAACCTGTTTGACGATTTAACGATCTGCGCGGATGGGTCTCTGCGGAACACGGGTGATATCCCGTCGCTTAGAGACTGTCTGAAAAATCTCTGGATGCTGTCTGCTGGTCCAAACGGGCTGGGGCGTTGTTGCGGCTCGGTCACAGATTAGTTCATTAATATGCTCCCTCGCCGCGCCTGGCCCCAGCCCGTTTATCCGGCGCAGCCATCAGCCAGCCATTTTTCAGACAGTCTCTTAGGCTTGGACTTTTCGGGGTTCCGTGGAAAAGTAGGCGTCATGTTGCAGCCCAAAGTTCTTTTCGGAATAGCACTGGTGACGGCCCTGCTCATGGGCGGTTGCGGTAAGAAGTCGGAATCCAACGCGGCCAAGAGCAGCGGTGGTGGCGGACCGGCCACGGCGGTAAGGCTGGCCAAGGATGACGGACACCCCCTGCCAGAACCGGCGTGGCCGGCGGATTGCGAGCCGGGGATTCCGGGCGGGCGGTTGATCATCGCCAACCAGGGCGACCCCAAGACCTTCAATCCCATCACGGAAAACGAGCAATCTTCGAGCGACATCATCCGGATGCTGTTCGGGGCGTTGATGGGCTTTGACTGGCGCACGCAAAAGGCGCTGCCCGGTTTCGCCGCCGCTTACACGGTGGGTGAAGACCAAAAGACCTGGACGTTCACCCTGCGCAAGAATCTTAAGTGGAGCGATGGCCAGCCGTTGACGGCGGATGACGTGGTCTTCACTTGGAATGACATCATCTATAATCCTGACGTGGATAACGTCACGCGGGATGCCTTCATCCTGAACGGCAAGAAATTTGAGGTGAGCAAGGTAGATGACCTGACGGTGAAGATCGTGACGCCGGAAGTTTATCCGCCCTTCCTGGAGTTCGCGGCCGGCGGCGTCCCCATTTTGCCCAAGCACATCCTGGAACCGGCCGTGAAGGAGAAACGCTTCGCCTCCGCGTATGGCATCAATACGCCCCCGAAGGAGCTGGTGTGCAGCGGCCCCTTCCGCTTGAAGGAGATGAAGCCGGCCCAGTATGTCCTGCTGGAACGGAATCCTTACTTTGCCAGCACGGATGCCAAAGGCCAGCGCCTGCCATATCTGGATGAAGTCGTTTTCTCCAATGTGCCGGATATGAACGCCATCTCCTTGCGCACGCTCTCCGGTGAATCCCATGTGCAGGAAGTGGTGCGGCCGGATGAATACGCCCGCTTCAAAGAGGCGGCGGATCAAGGCAAGTTCAAGCTGCTGGATCTGGGCATCGGACCGGAAAAAACTTTCTTCTGGTTCAACCTGAACACAGGCAGCAATCCCAAGACCGGCAAACCTTATGTGGCACCGCACAAGTTGAAATGGTTCCGGGATACGAAATTCCGCCAGGCCATGGCCCATGCGGTGGACCGGGACAGCATCGTGAAAGGCGCCTTCTTCGGCCGCGGCGAGGTCCACTTCGGCTTTGTTTCACCAGTCATCAAGAAATGGTATAACCCCAACACGGCCAAATATCCTTACGATCTCGTCAAGGCCAAGGCCCTCCTCAAAGAGATCGGTTTTGAAGACCGGGACAAGGACGGCATCTTGGAGGATCGCGACGGCAAACCGCTGGAATTTGAGCTGAACACCAATGCGGGCAACAATCTGCGGGAACGCATCTCGGTGATGTTGCAGGAGGATCTCAAACGGCTGGGCTGCCGGGTCAACTACCGGCCGGTGGATTTCAACACGTTGGTGGACAAGATCCAGAATTCCTATGATTACGAATGCATCTACCTGGGCTTGGGCGGCGGCGCTTCCGACCCGATGGCCAATGCGAACGTCGTGAAATCCGACGGGTACACACATTTCTGGTTCCCGCGCCAGAAGACGCCCTCGTTTGAGTGGGAAGCACGGCTGGACGAGTTGATGAACCTGCAAGGCACCACGCTGGATGAGGCCAAGCGGAAGGAATATTTCGATGAGGTGCAAGTCATCATGGCCCGGGAGGCGCCCTTCATCTACCTTGCCTCCCAGTACAACTACACGGCGGTGGACAACCGGTTGCGGAATCTCAAGCCCACCGTGCTGAGCTCGCATCGGGTGACCTGGAACATCGAGGAACTGTATTTCGAGAAAAAGTGATCATGAAACAGCTTACACGCAGGTCATTCATCGGGACGGCGGCCTTGGCAGGCGGGGCAGCATTCTTGGGCGGTTGTGGTGGCAGCAAAGAGCAGAAGCCCGCCGAGAACGCGGCCGCAGGCGCAACCGCCAAACCGCCGATCGAGGAACCGTACGTCGCGCAATGTGAGCCGGGCATCAAGGGCGGACGGTTTGTCATCGCCAGTTTCAGCGATCCCAAATCCTTCAACCCCATCACGGCCAACGAGACTTCCTCGAACGATATCAATGATATGATGTTCTACGGTCTGGTTGGCAAAAACCAGGCCACGCAGGAGCTGTATCCGGCGCTGGCCGCCGAGTGGTCCGTGGCGGAGGACAAGAAGACGTGGACCATCCGCTTGCGCAAAGGCTTGAAGTGGTCCGATGGCCAGCCCATCACGGCGGACGACGTGGTCTTCACGCTGAATGACTGTGTGTACAACAAGGACATCGTCAACGTGACCGCAGACCCGTTGCGCATCGATGGCAAGGATTTCGCCGTCAGCAAGGTGGACGACCTGACCGTGAAAGTGGTGACCCCGGACATCTATGCGCCCTTCCTCGAGTTCTTTGGCGATGTGCGCATCCTGCCGAAGCATGTGCTGGGTGCCTTGGTGAAGGAAAATCCGAAAAATTTCGAATCCGCCTATGGCGTGAACACGCCGCCGGAGAAGCTGGTGTGCAGCGGCCCGTACCGGCTCAAGCAATACAAGGCGGCGGAATTCACATTGCTGGAGCGGAACCCGTACTTCTTCGTGGTGGACAAGAAGGGCCAGCAATTGCCGTACTTCGATACCGTCGTGCATTCCGTGGTGCCGGATCAGAACGCCATCTCGCTGCGCTTCCTGAAGGGCGACTGTGATGTACAGGAATTTGTGCGGCCCGAGGAAGCGATGCGCTTCAAGGCGGAGGCGGCGGGCGGGAAGTTCAAACTGCTGGAGCTGGGTGTGGCCTCGCAGATGGATCTGATCAGCTTCAATCAGAACCCGGGCAGCAACAAATCCGGCAAACCATACATCCCGCCGCACAAGCTAAAGTGGTTCCAGAACACGAAGTTCCGGCAGGCCATCTCGCATGCCATCGACCGGGAGAGCATCATCAAATCCTCCTTGAATGGGCTAGGGAAACCGAACTATGGGTTTTGGAACGAATCGAATCCCAAATGGTTCAATCCACAGATTCCCAAGCAAGCCTACGACCTGAATAAAGCAAAGCAGCTCTTGGCAGAGATCGGCATCAAAGACCGGAACGGAGATGGGTTTCTGGAAGACGAAGCGGGTAATCCCGTGGAATTCGAACTGAACACCAATGCCGGCAACAGCCGTCGTGAGAAGGGATCCGTATTAGTGCAAGAAGACCTGAAGCGGCTGGGCATCAAGGTCAATTACCGGCCGCTGGACTTCAACACACTGGTCTCCAAGCTGGATGCTACGTTCGATTACGAATGCATATTTCTCGGTTTGGCGAGCACTTCGCCGGAGCCGACCAGCAGTCTTAACGTGTTGCGTTCCAGCGGGTTCAGTCATCAATGGTATCCCCGGCAGAAGACGCCGGCGACACCTTGGGAGGCGCGGATCGATGAATTGATGAACCTCCAGCTCAAGACTTTGGACTTTGCCGAGCGGAAGAAGTATGTGGACGAGGTGCAGGTCATCATGTCCGAGCAGGTGCCGATGATCTATACGGCCGCCATGCTGGCGTTTTCTGCCATCCGGAGCAATGTAGGGAACCTGCAGCCGACGGTGCAGCATAATAACCGGCTATTTTGGAATATCGCGGAACTTTATTTCCAGAAATAGGTTTAAGAAGGGGCATGCTTAAGGCATCCATCTGGAGAATGGTACGCCGAAAGTCACCAATCTGTAACTTTCTAAAACGTTGACTTTTGAGCGGAGCGGTTTAGAACTCCCAAGCTGCCTAGTCCATAAACACTAAATGGTTGAGGTTGGCCAAGAGGGAAGTTGTTATATGACTAAACGAATTCTTGCCGCGACGAGCGTGCTGGCTGCCGGTTTTGCGATGGTCCAGACCGCCGAGGCACAGCAAAAAATCTGGAATGTTTCCGCCACGTTGCGGGGCTTCTACGATGACAACTATGCCACCGCGCCGTCCAACCCGGCCCCGGGCTTGGCGACGCCGCGGTCCAGCTTGGGTTTCGAGCTGAGCCCGTCCGCCAGCCTTAATCTGAGCCGTGACCAGACGTCCCTGACGGCCGGATACACCTACAGCATGCGGTATTTTGAAGACCGCCCGCAGGACACGGCCGATCATAGCCACCAGTTCCAGGCCCGCCTGAACCACAATTTCAGCCCCCGTTACCGTCTGGAGGTTTCGGAGAACTTCGCCATCGCGCAGGAGCCGCAATTGCTGGACCCGACCACGCTGACCCGCCCCTTGCGTTCCGAGGGCGATAACATGCGCAACACGGCCGGGTTCACCTTCGGGGCGGACCTGACCCGTCTGCTGGGCTTGGAGCTCGGCTACCAGAATTCCTTCTACGATTACGATCAGGAAGGGCCGAACTCGTTGTCCGCCCGCTTGGACCGCATGGAGCATCAGGCATTCCTGAACTCCCGCTGGACCATCCGGCCGACCACCATCGGCATCTTTGGTTATCAGTTCGGCATCACGGAACATCAGGGGGGCGATTTGATCACCTCGCCGATTTTCCCGGTGCTGCCGGCGCTGGTCTCGGCGGATACCCGTAACAGCCGTTCCCATTACCTGTATGTGGGCGCTGACCATACGTTTACACCGCAATTGAACGGCTCCTTCCGGGTGGGCGGTCAATACACGGAGTATCCGAACGCCATCCCGGGGGTGAGCGACAGCACCACCAGCCCGTATGTGGACATGAACGCGAGCTACAGCTACGGCGAAGGCAGCTATGTCCAGCTCGGCGTGAAGCACAACCGTTCTTCCACGGACATCAACAGTTCGTTGGACCAGCAGGCCACCTCGGTGTATGGTTCCGTGAACCACCGCATCACGCCCAAGCTGACCGCCAATGTGCTCGGCCAATATCAGTTCTCGCAGTTCAACGAAGGTCCGCAGGACGGGGCCAATGACAACTACTTCACCGTGGGCCTCAATGTGTCCTACGAGATCAACCAGTACCTTACCGCCGAGACCGGTTACAACTATGACCGCTTGGACTCGGATGTCAGCACCGGCAACCGCAGCTACACCCGTAACCGTGTCTATATCGGTATCCGTGCCAGTTACTAAGACTTGATTTAACCATCAGGGGAGGCTGGTATCACACTGGCCTCCCCATTTTTATTCGCAGTATTATGGAAGCTGTTCCACCACCACTACCGCAGGCCAAAGACAACGAGGCGCAACTGCACTTTCTGGATTACTGGCGCATCCTGCGCGTCCGCAAGGTGCTCATCATGGTGGTGTTCCTCCTGGTGGTGACCACCACCACCGTCATCACCTTCTGGCTGCCCAAGACCTATCTCAGCGCCGCCAGCATCGCCGTGGACAAGGATCTGGCGGATGTCTCCCTGATTCCGGGCCGGCAGATGCAGACGGGGTTCGACATGTTCTTCATCCAGACGCAATTCGAGCGCATCCAGTCCTCGGAAGTCCTGGACAAGGTCATCGAGGACAAGGAACTGAATCTGAATGAGCGCTGGGCCAAACGCTTCGGCATGGAACGCCCGCTGGAGACGCGCGAGACTTACAACATCCTGAGCAAACGCCTGCGCGTGCGCAATGTCCGCAACACCACCATCATCGAGATCGGGGTCATCAGCGAAGACAAGAAAGAGGCGGCGGACATCGCCAACAAGATCGTGGAGGTCTATCGCACCATCCGCCAGGAACGGGTGCTCCGCTACGCGACCAGCAGCATCGCCAAGTACAAGGAGGAGGAAAACGCCTTGAACGCCGAAGTGGAACAATTGCAGAAGGAGGTGGATCGCTTGCGCCAGGAGGCGGAGATCAGTGACTTCGGGGCTGGCGGGGCCATGGTGCAGATCTTGGACACCGAGACCTTGCGCACTTGGGAGCGGCAACGCATCGAAGCCAAGGCCATCTACGAAAAGCTCCGCACCCAGATGGACAAGCTAAAGAATGTCCCGCCCGACGAACTGCCGACGGCGGTCAACCAAGTAAGCTACGGCGATCAACTGACCGGACTGCTCCGTGCCCGCGATGAAATGCTGACCAAAAAAGCCACCAGCACGGATTTCTCCCCCACCCACCCGGAAATGATCAAACTCGAATCCGGCCTGACGGAGAACAAGAAACTTATCGAGAAAACCGTCAACGAAACCATGCTGGGCCTGCAAGTAGGCGTGGACGCGGCCAAGGCCCAGTTTGAAGAACTCACCGCCCAGGTGGAAAAAGCCAAGGAGGCCGATCTGGCCATGCAGGCCAAGTCTGCCCCTTACGCCAAAGCCAAGCGCGATCTGGAAGACAAGATGGAGGTCCGCCGGCTCTTCCAGTTCAAGACCCGCCAGGAGGAATTCGAAGCCAGTCTGCCGCGTTTGTCCATGGTGGAGGATGTCAGCAAGGCGACGCCGGCGCTGACCGCCTACCGGCCCAATGTCCCGCTCAACATCGCCTTGGGCATCGTCGTCGGCCTGGTCGTCGGTGTCGGTCTGGCGTTCTTCGTTGAGTATCTGGATACCAGCATGAAGACGATCGATGATGTGGAACTGGCCTTGCAGGCGCCCGTCGTCGGGGTCATCCCGCAGAACGTCGGCCCGCTGTTCGAGGAGGGTGAGGACAGCCCGCATGCCGAAGCGTACCGGGTGTTGCGGACCAATCTGCTGTTTGGCCGGAAGGATGAGCGGCTGAACACCATCACGGTGGTCAGCGGTGGCGCGGGTGAGGGCAAGTCCACCACCATCATGAACATCGCCACCATCTTCGCCCAGAACGGGCACCGCATCCTGCTGGTGGATACCGACCTGCGCCGCCCCAGCCTGCACAAGGCTTTCAACGTCTCCAACAGCATCGGCCTGACCAGCTTCCTGCTGGGGCAACGGACCTTGGAGGAGACGATCCAGAAAACCCCGGTGAAGAACCTGGATTTCCTCCCGAGCGGCCGTCTGCCCGCCAGTGCCATGGGCATCCTGAACTCCCCGCAGATGAAGGATTTCGTGAACGATGTGAAAGCGCGCTATGACTTCGTTTTCTTCGATGCCCCGCCGATCCTGGGTGTCAGCGATGCCTCCATTTTGGTGAGCATGATGGATATGACCCTGCTGGTGGTGCAGTACCGCAAATATCCGCAGCCGATGACGGTGCGCGCCAAGCTGACCATCGACAAGGTGGGCGGCAACCTCCTTGGCGTGGTGCTGAACAACATCAACCTGTCCTCGGATTCGTACTACTACTATCACAGCGGCTATCACTACAACCACTACGCCCGCTCGGATGATTCACTGGAAGAAAAGGAAGCCACCAAACCGGCCACGCCCAAAAAGGCGGACGAGGAAAAGGTGTCCGTGAAGCAAAAATATTAATTGTTCCTTGCAACAACCGGCATAAATCGTCTGTCTATAAGGAGTATGGCTAAGCTGTTTTTGAGCGGGAGAATGGTCTGGGTCTGGCTGCTGTTGCTCGTGTTGACGGGAGCCGGTTGCGCCACGACGGGAAGCAGTACCCAACCAGCCACAGGCACAAGTCCGCAGCCGCCACCGGACACCTTGCGGGTCGGTGATCTGGTCGGTGTTGCTTTTCAAGGAGCCCCGGACCTCACCAACCATGAGGAGCGGATCAAGGATGACAGCACCATCACCCTGAAACATATCGGGGCCGTCAAAGCCGCGGGCAAGACGGTGGGAGAACTGCAGCGTGACATCCATGCGGCTTACGTGCCCAAGTTTTATCCCAGCCTGGTGGTCACCGTGCGGGCCGAGGAGCGTTATTTCTTCGTCGATGGCGAAGTGAAACTCCCCAACCGTTACGTCTATGCCGGCCAGCAGACGGTTTTGCGGGCCATCGCCACGGCGCAAGGCTTCACGGATTTTGCCGACCGCAAAAAAGTGGAACTGACCCGCGCTGATGGCAAGCAGTACGTCATCGACACCAACAAGGCCCAGAAGAAGCCGGAACTGGACCTGCCGGTTTATCCCGGTGACCGCATCCTCGTGAAACGCCGGATCATCTGATGCTCCAGTTCCGGGCCATCGCCGGCAGCCGTCAGGCCACCGTTTGGGAGGTGGAAGCTTTTCCCGTCCAGATCGGCCGCGCTGCCAGTGCGGATATCCGTCTGGAAGAAGCGGGCGTCTGGGACAAACATGCGGAAATCACCTTCGATGCCGGGGAAGGTTTTCTCCTTAACGGCCATGCCGGGGCTTTGCTCCGGGTGAATGGTGAACCGGTCGAACAGGCCCGCTTGCGCAACGGGGACATCCTCGAGATCGGTTCCGTAAAACTCCAATGCTGGCTCTCCGAGGTGAAACGGCGCAACCTCGCCTGGCGGGAGCGCCTGGTCTGGGCGGGCTTGGTCGTGGTGACTTTGTTGCAACTCCTCCTGATCGGCTGGCTGCTGTGAGAGACAGCGCCCAGCGCTACGCCGGTTTCTGTTTCTGCCGGCTCCACGTCTCCTGCAACACCTGCCGAAACGCTTCCGCCAGCCGTTCGTAAGCACAATGCCTCTGCGCCAGGGCCGGCAATTCTTCCCGTTCGCGCAACTGTTCCGGATGATCAATCAACTCATGGATGCGGGCTGCCAGCCGGGCTGGATAATGCACATCCACCGCGCCCTGATATTCCAGCGTCATGCCGCGCGGTAACAGTACCTCGGCATCCCCCACGCGGCTCGCCAGGATGTAGCAGCCGGCAGCCATGTATTCGGGCAGCTTGCCCGTGGTGCGGACTTGTCCGGCGAGATTGTTGGTCTGCGTGGAGAGCGCCACATCCAGCACCCGCAAGTAAAGCGGCACCTGCGCATAAGGGATGCGACCGCAGAAACGGATGCGGGACCACACGCCTGACGATTTCGCCTTCTCCTCCAGCCAGGCACGGCCGTTGCCATCGCCGATGATGACGCATTGCACCTGCTCTTCCGGCAATTGCGCCAGTGCCTCCACCAAATCCCAGCCGTAACAGATCTGCAACGCCGGACTGAACGTCAGCGAGCCCATCAGGCCCACGATCAAGGGAGCGGTGAGGCCCAATCTCTTTTTAAGTTCACTGACTTCTGCGGGAGCCGGACTGGGAGCGGGCGAGCAGCCATCGCGGATGAGATGCACTTGGGTGAAACCGCTCTGCACAAGATGCTCACGATGCTTGCTGCCACGCACGATGATGCCGGCCGCGCGAGCCTGCGTCAGTTCTTCGATCAGCCCGAGGGCAGGGATCTTCCACCACGGAGTCGTCCCGGCGCTTTGCGCCATCTCGTAGATGACATCGCCCGTGTCCAGCAGGTACGGCAGCCCCTTCAACCAGTTCAGTTTCAAGGCCAGCGCGCAACCGGGCATGGCGGTGTTCAGCAGATAGAGCAAGTCCGGTTGCCATTCCGCGATGGCGTTTTCCCAATGGGCCAAGGTTTCCTGACGCGTACCTTCGCGGTAGAGGAAAAGCAGGCGCTCGGCCGGCAGACCTTGGGTCAATCCGCGGGCGCGGATGGCTTCGACGCTTTGCGGGCCGCCATGGATCAGCAAGGCAGTGCGCGGGATCATGAGGTCGGTGCTTTCCATGTCTCTTCGTAAACGCGCAAAGTCGCCTCGGCGCAACGCTGCCAGGAATGATGCCGGGCGGTAAGGCGGGCATTGGCGCCGAGCTGTTCTCCGCGATCGGGCAGGGAGGCGAGCAGCCGCAGTTGTGACTGCAATTCATCCGGCTGCGCAAGATTGCCCACCAGGCCGTTCTCACCATGACGGATCCACTCGGCGGCACCGATACGCCCGTTGACGATCACCGGCAAGCCGGCGCTCATCGCCTCGGCCACGACCATGCCGAAGGCGTCATACGCGGAGGGATATACAAAGACATCGGCTGCCTGATAAAAGGGAGCGAGCGAAGTTTGCGGTCCCGGCCAGAGCACTTGGGAGAGCACACCGAGATTTGCCGCAACACTCAGCCAGGCCGCCGCAGAGGAACGGGAGATGACCAGCAGGGTGGCTTGGGGGAAATGCCGCAGGACCTGAAGGGCGGGTAACAATCCTTTGCTGGCTTCGCCGACGAAGAGCCAGATCCACCGCTCGGCGGGCAGGCCAAGGTCTTCGCGCAAGGCTTGCTTGAGCAGCGTGCCGGGCAGCGGCCGGAACTGGTCCGCATCCACCCCGTGATAAATGACTTCCACCGGCTGGACCGGTTCAAGGCAGGCCTGCAAGTCATGGGCGGTCTGGCGGGAAACGGCGATCCAGCGCGCGCTGAGATTCCGCCGGTAAAACTCGGTTTCCAACTGGCCCACCAAGGTATCGACGCGGCGCTCCCGGGGGGAGCGCAAGGCATCCTGCTCCACGCGGGCCGCATTGCAGACATGGGCGGTGATCACATCCGCCTGCCAGCAGGTAAGACCCTGGGCATGGACCAGGTCAAAACGCTGGCGCTGCAGGTAACGCCGTGTCTGCGCCAGAAACGTCAGGATGGTGAACATGGCCGAACGCCGCCAGGCAGGAACCTTCTGATAGGTCCAGCCCGGTTCGCACGGGACGCCAAAGTGGTTGGCAAAGATCCGCACGTCATGCTGCGGCGCGAGCCGCCGGGCGAGTTCCACACAATAGCGGCCCTGCCCGAAGCCGGGCGAGAAATCGTGGACCACCAGCGCGAGCTGGCGCCGTTGATGACCGGTGGATATGTGCATCAAGTCCGGCGGTAGCGGAAGTGTTTCTGCACGGCCGGGGCCGTTTCGGGCTTGGCGGTCACCCCCGCCAAAGTGCCGAGCCGGTATTCATCCGTGAGCTTCTGCAAGGTGCCGACAAAGAACCACACCAGCGCCCCCATGGGGATGCCCAGGAAAGGTGAACCGGAGGGGATGGAGATGATGGCCATGACCACGCAACCGCCACTGGCCAGCCCGACCGTGGAGACTTCGGTTTCGCGGAGTTCTTCCAGACTGTCATAGACCAGTTTCAGGCAACGATACATCAGGATGCCGAAGGCGATCAGGCCGATCACCCCCATCTCGATCATCAAGCGGCCCAGATCTCCATCCGCCGATTCGTAGCCGCGGAAATCCACGCGGGTGGCCAGGAACATGGGAACACTATGGCCGCTGCGGCCCAATCCCCCGCCAAACCAGTTGCCGTCACTCATATAGTTCCAGCCCACCTTGGTAGGGATGCTGATGCGGCCGAACACTTCATCGAATTTGAGAATGCTCTGAAACCGTTCACCAGCGGAGCCGCCGGTGGAGACCGCCACCAGTTTGATGGCGAGGGCGACCGCGACCGGCAACATGACCAGGTTGAGGAAATTTCGCCGGTACCAGGCAATGACCGCGAAGCCGACCCCGAAGCTGATCAGCGCGCTCCGGGCACCGCTCTTCAGCATCGCATACGCGATCGGAAAAGTGATCAGAAACAAAATGATGCGTTCCCGCTTGCCCGTTTTTTTATCCGTGGCCAGGGCGAGGGCAAAGATGGCCACATAGGCCATGGTGCCGGCAAAGGCGCCCGAGGAGACGAACGTGGAAAAGATGCGCAACTGGCGGCCCTTGCTGGTATGATAGTAGGTGTTCTGGTATCGCTCGGCAAAGAGCGCGTTCTCCTCCATCTCGTGTTCCACCTCCTGCGGGGTTTGCTGCAGACCATAGCCGGCCGTGATGAGACCGAGCGCGATCAGCACATAAAAGTAACTCTTCACCTGGTTGATGGATTTGGTCAGTTGATAGCCCAGGCTGAACATCAGGGTGGCGAAACACCAGCCGCGCATGGCAGCGAGACTGATGAGCTTGGGCACGCCCAGGGGGAGCAGCAGGTAGAGACAGCAAACGGCGTAAAAGATTTTCAATGCCTCGCCGACCGGACCTTTAGGGATGAAGCCGTCGTGCCGCTTTTGCTGGAACCAGACCAGCACCAGGGCCAGGCAGAGGAGTGCATCAAAAAGGAACGTGGTGGCCGGGCTGGGAAACCGGATCTTCAGCCAGCCGTGGAAGAAACCCACCGTGATGGCCAGCGCCACGATGGTGTTCACGAAAGGGTTCGAGTGCACCAGCGCGAGCAGGCGCTCCTTGAGTGACAAGCCGGCCTCCAGAGCAGGTGCCTTCTTCCGGTAACGGAAGCGGGAGGATTCGGTTTGGCTGCGCTGACCCATGCCACGCTATTGTGCGGCCGAAGACGGCCGGAGACAAGCCGCGTAAATCGCCTGCAATTGCGCCACCGCCGCCGCTGCCGAGAAGCGCGCCTGGGCCCGTTGGCGGGCGGCCGCCCCCCAGGACTGGAGCCGCTGGGGAGAATCCAGCGCCCGCTCCAAGGCCCACTCCAGCCCGCGTTGATCGCCGACCGGCACAAGTTTGCCGGTCACTTCATCCTCGATGATCGCCGCCGGTCCGTGGGCGGCAAAGGCGACAACCGGCCGGCCCAAGGCCTGGGCCTCGGCCACCGACAGACCGAAATCTTCATCCAACGCAGGGTGTACCACCAGTTCGGCATGGGCCAGAAAACCATGCAATTCCTCATCCGTCACGAAACCGGTGAAACGGACACGCTCGCGCACGCCGAGTTGCCCGGCGAGCGCTTCCAGCTCCATCCGGTATTCCGGCTCCATGCCGAAGAGGCTGCCCCCGAGAATGACACCCTGCACATCGTCCGGCAGGATCGCCAGTGCTTGCAGAAAATGCGCGTGCCCTTTGTAGCGCTGCAAACGGGCGGCCATCACCAGCCAGCGCGTATCCGCCGGGAGGGAGAATTTCTGCGCCAGTTCCGCGCGTGACGTCTGCTGCTGAAGTTGCTCCAGATCCACGCTGGGCCACATGAGGGTGGTGGGAAAACCGTGCTCCACAAAGTAATCCACCGTCCGATGGCAGTTACCCTGCACATGCGTGGTCGGGATGCATTGGATGGCCAGGGTGCTCCAGTGGGGCGCTTCGGCCGTGTGCACCAGCCAGCATTCCGGGACTTCCGCCCGCCACGCGGCCAGACCGCCATACACATGCGCGCGGAAACCATTGCTGTGAACCAGGTCAATGCCCTCGCGGCGGATCAATTCCGTCAACTGCTTTATGGTGCTTATCACCGCGCCGAGTTCACGCATGCGGTGTGCCTTGAACTCATGCACACGGACATCCATGGCCCGCAACTCCTGGGCCAGCGGCCCGGGCCGCAGCAAGGCCACATGCGGCTCGAAGCGGGTGCGGTCCAGCCGGCGCAGGAGGTTGTTCATGTAAACCTCCGCCCCACCCTTCTCGCCCACACAGGAAATCCAGAGAATTTTGGCCGGTCTGCTCATGTGCCGCTGTAGGGGCAGTTTCAATGGAAACGCGGCCGCCGTCCAGCAAAGTGATGGCGACCAAAAATCTGGCCGGTGCCACGCCCCTGCCAGATATCGAAGGATGGGAACTTGGAAGTGTATGCCTTTACTTTCTGGCCTTCACCGAGACGGCATGGATGTACATGTTCCGGTCATATTCGCCTTCCTTGTACACATCATTGGTGAAGGCGATGCTGAGTTTGTTCTCCCCGGCCTTGAGCTTGATGGTCAACGTGACGTCTTCAGCCTCGGTGTTCTTGAGCGTGGTCTCTTTTTCATCCACCTTGCCGTTGATGGTCAGTTTGAACTTGGCGTTCTCGTTCTGGGCGGCATCGCAGGAGGCTTTGACCGTCAGCGTGTATTCGCCTTCCGCTTCGACCTTGAAGGTCCACTCTGCGGCACCGGGGGCATAGAAGAAAATGCGGCCTTCATTCTCGTCATAGCCGGCGAGATCGGCACTGACGCCTTCGCCGGTCTTCACTTGGCCGTCCTTGAGTTCCAGTTTCTGGGCATCGGCTGCCTGGCTGGAAGCAGCCAGGCATAACACGAGCAGGGCCAGGGTTGTTTTCAGAAAACGCTTCATATGGGGATAGGTTGGTCCGCTTGGATTGGTTGGTAACGCAACGAAAAGTAAACCAGGACCAAAAATGAAGCAAGCCACGGTGGATACACCAGAAGTGCCATCAACAGAAATCTTCCCATTTCGGCTCCGCCTCTTAAGCTCCCGGCATCGTGCAGAAAACGCCCGCCACACCTGTGGTCATCACCCAACGCCTGATCGGCCTGGGGGTGTCCCTCATCGTGCTGTGGCTCGTCGTGCGGCGGCTCGATGCGGGGGAGCTCGCCCAGGTGCTGCGAACGACCAAACCCGGCTGGTTGATCCTGGCCTTTGGTTTCTTCGCCTTGGCCACCCTCTTTGCCGCCCTCCGGTGGCATGGGATGCTGAAAGCCACCGGGGTGGTGGTGCATCTGGGGGCAAGTTTTCGTTTCGCCTTCATCGGCAATTTCTTCAATGCCCTTCTGCTCGGTCCCGCCGGTGGTGATCTCATCAAGACGGGCCTGTATGCGCGCTGGTTCAAACAACCGCTGCCAAATGTTGTTGCGGCCTCGTTCTTGGATCGTCTGCTCGGCGTGGGGGGCTCGGTCTTTCTGGCCTTGGGCGGCATCGCCCTCGCCTTGCTGGCGGATGGGGGCGAGCAATTGAACCGGTTCGCCATGAAATGGCCCGCCTGGCCGTGGGTGTTGTGCGGGTTGGCCGCGGTGGGACTGCTGGTGTGGTGGTGGAAGCGCCGCAAGCGGGAATCCTTTCTGGGCCGCACCGCCAGTTCGCTGGCAGAAGCCGTGCGGCAATTGCGTCGCGCCCCGGGAGCGGCCTGGCGCGGGCTGCTTTTCGGTTTTCTCCTGCAAGTCTGCTTCTGCGGGGTGATGGCCTCCTGTCTTCAGGCCGTCGCCAGTGAACCCATCCCCTGGCTCAAACTCGCCTGGACATTCCCCGCCATCGGCTTCGCGGCCACCATGCCGGTGACCATCGCCGGGGCCGGGGTGCGTGAGGGTGCGGCGATGATATTGTTCGGACTCTACGGGGTGGATTCTGCGGAAGCCGTCGCCGCCTCCATGCTCACGTTGCTGGTGTATGTGGTATGGGCGCTGGCAGGTGGGGTTTCCTTCCTGCGCGAACGCCAGCGCATGAAACGGGTGGCAGCCCAAACCGCTCCAAAAAGTTTGTCGATCATCATCCCGGCGTTGAATGAGGCTCAAGCGCTGCCGTCCACTTTGGCCGCACTCAAGCAATGCCCCGGCGTCACGGAGATCATCGTGGCGGATGGCGGCAGCACGGATGATACGGTTAAGATCGCCCACGCCCATGATTGCCGGGTGGTGAGCAGCGAGCGGGGCCGCGGCAAGCAACTTCATGCGGGCGCAGAGACCGCGACCAGCGATGTCCTGCTGTTCCTGCATGCCGATACCTGGCTGGATGCCGCCACGTGTGAGGCAGTATTACGCTGTCTGCATGATCCGACGGTGGCGGGCGGCGGCTGTTGGAAACAATTCCGTGACCCGCACTGGCTGATGCGCGGTTCCCGCTGGCGGTGCTGGACGCGGCTGCAACTCACCCGCCGCGTGCTGGGTGACCAGGCCATCTTCGCACGGCGCGAGGCCTTGCAGGCGGCGGGCGGTTTTCCCATACAACCGCTGATGGAAGAGTTTGAGCTGTGCCGCCGGTTAAGACGTGTGGGCCGCATCGCCCTGGCCCCGGCGACTGTGTCGACGTCCGCGCGGCGATTTCATCAGTTCGGCGTCCTGCGCACCTACTGGCTGATGTGGCGGGTGACGTTCCTGTATCAGCTGGGGAAATCGCCGGAAGAACTGCGCCGGCTGTATGAGCGCGGTTGAGCATAAAAAAGCCCGCCGGATGGGCGGGCTTTTGAAAGTGATTCCCGGCAACGCTCAGGCGCGTTCCATGTATTTGCCCGTGCGGGTATCGATCTTCAGCTTCTCGCCCGTCTTGATGAAGAGCGGGGCCTGAACGGTGATGCCCGTTTCCAGGGTGATGGTCTTCTGCACGTTGTTTGCCGAGTCACCACGCACGCCTTCCGGCGCGTCGGTGACCGTCAAGATGACGGCGGAGGGCAGCTCCACGGAGACAGCTTTTTCCTCCACGAAGGTAACGGTGGCCACGCCGTTCTCGACGAGGTACTTCGCGGCATCACCGACCACTTCTGGAGTGAGGGTCACCGTCTCGTAGGTTTCCGGGTCGGTGAACACGAAGTCTTGGCCGTCTTTGTAGCTGAATTCCATCTTCGTGGTCATCATCGGGACGATTTCGAGGCGTTCCGAGGTGCTGAAGCGGACTTCCGAGGTCTTGCCCGTCCGGACGCTGCGAAGCGTGGCTTGCACGAAGGCGCGGAGATTGCCGGGCGTGCGGTGGGTGAAATCCAGGATGACGCACACGTCACCGTTGTAATTAATCGCCATGCCCTTACGCAGGTCGGTCGAAGTTGTTGCCATAATCGGTCGCTAAAAAACGGTTAAAATTTATGCCCGGTATCCGAGCGGAGGGAGGACAGTAGCCAAGGAAAAGTGGATTGCAAGCCCCTTTTAGGGGTGTTTCGAAGAGTGAAGTTGGCTCTTGAGGTTCCGGGCCGGGGGTAGTTTAATGGGCCTTACGGGACCATTAGCACGGGTAAATGCAAGCTGGTAACTTTGGCGGCAAAGTCAAGCTGCGCAAATGCTTGCAAACTGGTCTCATTGTTGCTATTTACCAGCCTGAGAATTATGCCTTCCTTTACCTACGTTGCGCGTGATGCAAACAGCGGCCGGGAGATCCGCAGCAGTCTGGATGCGTCTTCCGAGCAGGCGGCAATCGCCGCCTTGCTGAACCGTAACATGCTGGTGATCAGCATCGCGGAGAAGACCCGCAAAGGCAAAACTGCGGGCGGTTCGGTGGGGCTGGCCGACGTGGTGATGTTCACCCGTCAGCTCGCCACCATGATCGATGCCGGTCTGGCGATGGTGCAATCTCTTCAGGCTCTGGCCGAGCAGACCTCGAACAAGGTGATGCGCGACATCATCAAGGACGTCTGCAACCGGGTGGAAGGCGGCGATAATTTTTCCGAAGCGCTCAAGAAGCATCCCAAGGCCTTTGACCGCCTCTATGTCTCCATGGTGGACGCCGGTGAAAAAGGCGGTTTGCTGGCGGAGATTCTGTCCCGCGTGGCGACGTTCCTGGAAAACCGCCAGCGCATGAACAAGAAGATCAAGTCGGCGATGATGTATCCCACCATCGTGAGCTTGGTGGCCGTGAGTATCACGGTGTTCTTGCTGGTAAAGGTGGTGCCGGTCTTCGGTGAGATCTTCAGCGGTTTCGGCGCGAAACTGCCGGCCCCGACGCAGTTCGTCATCGACCTCAGCGATTTCATCAAGCAATGGTTTCTGGTCATCGGCCTCGCGGTCGGGGCGATCGTTTATGGCTGGTTCTGGTATATCAAGACCCCGCCGGGACGCGCCTTCTGGGACCGCACCCGCATCAAGTTGCCGGTGTTCGGTCACATTGCGCACAAGATCGTGCTTGCCCGGTTCACCCGCACTTTCGCCTCCCTGATCCGTTCCGGTGTGCCGATCTTGGAAGTGCTGAACATCGTGGCAAATACCTCCGGCCATGTGCAGATGGAGAAAGCCATCCGTACCGCCGCTTCTGACATCGAGCGCGGTGAGGGCATCTCCACCGCCTTGGGCAAACACCCCATTTTCCCGGTCATGATCATCCGCATGATGACGGCCGGTGAGCAGACCGGTAAGATTGACCAGATGCTGGAGCGCGTGGCCGACTTCCTGGATGAAGAGATTGAAGTGATCTTGGCCGGTTTGACCTCCCTGATCGAGCCTCTGCTCATCGTGGTGCTGGGGGTGCTGATCGGCGGCTTGGTGATCGCGATGTTCATGCCCATCTTCAAGATGAGCGAAATCATCAATCCCCCCGGCAAGTAAGCCGGGCCGGAAAACAACGATATTAACGAGAGGAACGGGCTTGCTGGCCCGTTCCTTCTTTTTTACTGTAGCTTTTGCATGGCCAAAGTGCTTCTGGTTGACGACGAAATGACGATGGTCCAAATGGTGACGGAGATGCTCCGTGCCGAAGGCCACGACGTTCACCCCTTCACCAACGGCAACGCCGCCCTTGAGGCGCTCGCCGAAGTGGCCCCGGAACTGGTCATCACCGACCTGTATCTGGACAACACCCGCGCCCATGGCCTGGAGATCCTGAAAAAAGCCCGCTCCCTGAATCCGCCCGCCAGTGTCATCATGATCACCGGCTTCGGCAGCATCGATACCGCCGTGGAGGCGATGAAGCTGGGCGCTTACGATTATCTGGAGAAACCCTTTAAACTGGACGAATTGCGCCTGTGCATCCAACGTGCGCTTTCCTATAATCAGGCCATTTCCGAGAACGTCTATCTGCGCAAGCAGCTCAAGAAGAAGTACCAGTTCAACCAGATCATCGGCAACTCGGACAAGATGCAGGGTGTGTTCAAGATGGTGGAACGTGTCGCCTCGACGGACAGTACGGTGCTCATTTTGGGCGAGAGCGGCACGGGCAAGGAACTCGTCGCGCGCGCGTTGCACTTCAACAGCACCCGCCAGTTCGCCCCCTTCATCCCCATCAATTGCAGCGCCCTGCCGGAAAATCTTTTGGAGTCCGAATTATTCGGCCATCGCAAGGGCGCCTTTACCGGAGCGATCAACGACAAGGTCGGTCTCTTCATGGAAGCGGATGGCGGCACGATCTTCCTCGACGAAATTGGCTCCATGTCCCCCACCTTGCAAAGCCGCCTGTTGCGGGTCTTGCAGGAGAAGGAAGTCCGCCGCGTGGGTGATAACGCGCCCGTGTATGTGAACGTGCGCGTTGTCGCAGCGACGAATGAGCCGTTGGAAAAGAAGATCAAGGACGGCACTTTCCGTGAAGACCTCTACTACCGCCTGAACGTCATCTCCATCCAATTGCCCAGCTTGCGCGAGCGCACCGATGACATCCCGTTGCTGGTCGGTCATTTCCTGCGGCAGAAAGTTTCCCCGCGCACGGGCAATGTCCTGCGCCTCACGCGCAAGGCCATGTCCGCCATCATGGCCCATACGTGGCCGGGCAATGTACGCGAACTGGAGAACGCCATCGAACGCGCCTCCGCCCTCTGTGAAGGCGATACCATCGTGCTCGATGACCTGCCGCCGCACCTGCACAAGCTGGGCGATGCCAACGAGCCGGAAGACATTCGCGATGAGGCCCATCTGGCCAAGGTGAATGTTCCTGAAGGAGCCAGCCTCTACCCGGGCCGCACCGTGGGCCCTGCGGTCAACAGCCCGGCAACTGCCGCTCCCTCACCTGCCTCCCCAAACATGTCTGGAGGGGCCTTCAACCCGCTGAAAAATTTCCTCCGCGAACAGGAAGTGGCTTATCTCCAACGCGTGCTGGCCTTCACCGGCAACGACAAGGAGAAGGCGGCGGAGCTGCTCGGCGTCAGTCTGGCCACCCTCTACCGCAAACTCGCCGAAGCCGAAGAAACCGCCTGATCAGCTTCCGAACGACGGCCTGAGGCTACTTCTGGCCCTCGGCCACGCTCACCCGCAACTCGGCGCCATTGCACCGGATCTCCGGCACATACATCGCATGACCCAGCACGGGCAACGCGTGGAATGTGCCCGGCACTTCCGCGCGGAAGTCATAACGGATCTCCCATACGCCTTCCGGCAATTTATCGATGAACAGCGCCACTTTGCGATCGCGCAATTCCTGATACACCCAGCGCGAACGCCCCGTGTGATCTTCATTCTGCGGCGGCAAAGGACGTGTGACTGCCGGTCTGCGTGCCGCGATCCCCGGTGCAGCCGCCTTTGAACTTTGCACTTTGAGCTTTGAACTTGCCGCTGGTTCGACGGCCGCATGCTTCCGCTCCACCGCTGCCGACTTCAACTCCCGCGCATACAGCGATTCCCCGCTGCGGATCTCCACCGCCTCGAAGCCCGCAGGCTTCAGGTCCTCGAACAGCAGGTACTCGTAGTTATTCTTCGTCTCCACGGTGATGACCGTCTCGATGCGTTCGCCGCTCTTCACGCTCTCGCCATCTTTCAGCGGCACCTTGTCATACACGTAGCCCTTGAGCAGCGTCGGGCGGCCGACAAGCTTGAAGTATTCGCGCTTCACGAAGATCTCGTTGCCAGCGGCGGGAATCGGCTCTTCCAGGCTGAAGAACTTCGCTTCCGCCGCGAAGTAGATCGCGCCCTCGCCCTTGCGCTTGATGCGGATGTCATTCGCACCGTCCTTGATAAGTGATGTCGGCACCGTGAACCGGCTGGGGGCACTGAACACATCTGCGCCGCTCACCTTGCGGTCCGCGACTTTCTTGCCGTTCACGAAGACTTCGTATTCCAGCTCCGGCTTCAGCTCGCCGCTCACGCGCAGGTAATCATTCATCGCCAGGACCACCATCGCGGTGTCGCGTGTGTTGCTCCACTGTGCGCCGCGACGATTCTTGATGAGCCAGTTGCTGACGGGTTCGATCAATTTGTTTTGCGGATCGATGGTCAGCAGCGCGCGCAGACCCCAAGCTGTGGCCTCGATACCACCATCGCTCCAACGCCACCACATACCGTCCGCACCCCAATGCGCTGTACCCATCACGCCCGCATTCGTCGGCATGCCCGCGACCAAGATCGAAGCATCCGGGCGGTCATCACGCTTTACGCCGTTCTCCAAGTTCTGGATAAGCGTCTTCGCTTCCGCTGCTTTGGCCAAGTGATGCGCCGACAAGGCGAACAACGCACGGGTGTAGGCGTTGAGCTGCTCGCGATGCTTCCACAGATTATCGAATGCCGTCTGCTGGAACTTCGAAACCTTGCCGGTCTTTTCTGCGCTCATGTAAACCGCGAGCGCGTGCAGCATCCACGCCTGCATGTCGGGGTTTGCCTCTTCTTCGACAAGCGTCTTGTCGAGATAAGCAGCACCGCGAGAAAGCACATCGGCTTTGATCTCCGTGCCGGATTGTTTCGCGAGCGTCAGACCCCAGACGACGTAAGCCGTCATCCAGCGATCGCTCTCACCCTGCTTCCACCAACCCCAACCGCCATCGCCATGTTGGAAATCATACAGACGCGCGAGTCCGCCCTTCACCATGTCATTGAGGCGATCCAGGTTTTTCTGCCCCTTCGGCTGCGTGGCGGCGACGTGTGCTTGCTCGATGCCGCCAAAGACCTTGCCCATCACATCTTCCGGTTGCAGGCCGAGGTCTTTCATCGTCTTCGCCGACACTACAGCGGGCAGGAAGCGGCTCATGGTCTGCTCCGTGCAGCCGTAGGGATAATCGATGAGATACGGCAACGCATCGAGCATCGTCACGGCCATGCTGGGCGAGACTTGCACGGTGAAGGACGTGGTCTCGCGTTTACGTTCCTTCGGGATGTCCAGCTTCAGCGTAATCTCGCTGCCGCGCACCTTGCCCGCCTTGGTGATGAACTTCTCGATGCCATGCTCGTGGATCACGTAATCCTTCTCCATCGCATCGGAGTATTTGCCGCCGATGGCCGTGGTCTTGAGCTTGATGGGGCCATCCTTGTTCACGCGCGCTTTCCAATCCGCCCGCGCTTCGCTGTTCGTGGGGATCTTCAGCGTGATCGGTTTGCCCGTCGCGGCGTAATCATTGCCGGTGAGTTGGAACGTCAGATGCGGGATGGGCAGACGTTTATCCACCGAATCACTCGTGCCGGTGAACGCGGAATCCAGCGAAACTTTCACGCTCATCTCTTCGCTGGTGTTATTGTTCACCACGGCCGAGAGAACGACTTCATCGCCGATCACGAAGAAGCGGGGCGCTTGCAGACGCACGATGAGTGGTTGCTTCGTGCGCGTGTCGGCGTCATCACTGCCGAACTGGTTGCCCTTGGAAACCGCGCGGGCGGTGGCCTTCCAGCCGGTGAGGGAATCGGGATACGTGACCTCCACGGTCGCTTCGCCCTTGGTATCCGTCACCACGGTTGGCTGCCAGAGGATAGTGGAGCGGAAATCATTCCGCACCTGCACGGCGGGATCTTCCGCCGGTTCATTCGCTGCGTTCTGCTTGAGTTTACGTTCCGCTTTGGCAGCGGGACCGGCCATTGATTTCGCCATCTCCATCGCCGGAGCAGGCGCGGCGGTGGCCATCGGTGCACCCGCTGAATCCGCCAGTGCGGCACTTCTGAACATCGCGCCACCTCGTGGAGAGCTGGCGGCCGTCTGCGCTTCCAGGCGTGATTCCGATTCGGCCAGTTTATCGGACTCCGCATAATCATCCTTATAACCCGCTGAACGGCGCGCTTGCAGGCGCTCAGCCTGATCGGCCGGGATAAGTCGCTTGTCCTCGCCCTCGACCAGTTTCAAGTAGCTCTTCTGGTTGAAGGTCGTCTGTGTCTGCGTGATGTTCGGTTTCTTCGTGCCGTAGAAGAACTGGCGCACATCGCCCGCGTAATCGCTCTGGATGTAATAGACCGATTCATCCACCAGCGCGAGGGACACCTCGGCGCTCACCGGTTTGCCCGCATCATCCTTCGTGGTGACCTTGAAGGAACCCTTCTCGCGCGCCTGATATTGTTCGCGATCAGGCTTCACATCCACAGTCAGGAAATTCTTCGTGGGCGGCACGATGACCTGCCGCGTGTCCATGTGGAATTGCTTGTCATGCACCATGCCCGCGCTGAGGAACACGTTCGGCACGTGCTTCTCTTCCACCAGGAGGTGCAACATCTTCGTGGGACCATCCATTCTCACGAGGCGATAGCTGTCGAGCTGCTCGCCCTCGATGCTGAAGAGCACGTAGCGGTTCTCGCCGTTCGCCACGAGCATCACCGAGGCTTCATTGCCCACGCGGAAGGTGTCCTTGTCCACGATCACCGAGATGCCGCCGGTGCGATAGCCCGTATCCGTAGTCGCATTGCTCGCCACCCACACGGTTGTGTCCGTGTTGATGGGTTGCGGCAGACGGTTCGGCACCTGGTCTTTCGTCAGGTAGGCGATGCGATAATAACCTTCCTTCTCAGGTTTGAAGGCGAACTCCGCCTTGCCCTCGGCATCCGTCTTGAGCGGTTGCTTGAGGATGTCTTCGCGCTCGTAACCACGGAACTTCAGCGTCCAATCCTTCTGGTCCGGACGCGTCGGCAAAGGCGGCCAGATCTTGCTCTGCGCTTTCAGGCGCTTCAGCTCATCACCCTTCACTTCTTTGCCCTCGGGCGTCAGCCAGATCTCCCACCAATACTCGCGCACCACGCTGATCTCGCCCTCGGTCTTCACCGGATTGTTGTTCGCATCCAGTGCGGTGACTTCCACCTTCGTCTGATCTTTCGGAGCGATGACCTGGCGATCCGGTTTCGCGGTAAGGTAATAGCGCTGCCGCGTCACGCGCACGGTGCCATTGCCCGTGATCTCGCGACGGGAGGCATCGATGACCCGCGCCTCGATCTGATACTCGAAATCTTGATTGCTGTTCGCGGGCGTCTCGAACTTCACCAGCGCTTTGCCGGTGGCGTCCGTCTTCAGCGTCTCGCGCTTCACGACCTGACCGCGACCGCCCCAGCGATTGAAGCGGCTTTGCTGTGTGTCCATGTCCTCGTAGAACCACGGGAACTCGCGCGGTTGCGGGCGGTAGAAGTAATACGGGTTCTGATACACTACCACTTCCACACTCGCATTCGCCACGGGTCCGCCGAAGTAGTAATCCGCCTGGATGCTTGCCTCTACCTGTTCACCCACGCGGAAGATCTTGCGCTGGCCATCCACTTCGGGGGTTTGCACAGCCACCTTGAATTCCGGCAGCTTGTATTCCTCCAGGCGGAACAACTGCGCGTCGCCGATGTGGTTGTTCTTGCTCTTGTCGCGGAAGCTGATGCGGTATTCGCCGAGGCGCATGCTCTCCGTCAACGCCACCGAAGCCGAGGCGCTGCCGAATTCGTTCAGCTTCAGCTCGCCTTCTTTGACCAACGCGTTGTCCGGTCCTTCGATGCGATACCAGATGGTCTCATTCGCCGGCGTGGCATACACAGAACCATTGTCCCGCCGCGCGATGAGCTTCCACTCCACATGCTCCTTCGGGCGATACGCCGGACGGTCGGTGAACGCATAGATGCGCCACGGCTGGTTCTCGCGACCATGGCGATAGCTGCTGCCCGTGCTGAACGCCTGCCGGTCCTTGGTGGACGCACCGACGAACAACTCGATATGATTCGCCGTGTCCTTCAGCTCGAACAATGCGAGACCATCTTTATCCGTGGCCTTGTCCGCCTCCGCCCATTGCCAGCGGTTACCATCATGATAACGCTGCCAGACCTTCACCGCACCGTTCGCGAGCGGTGACCCATCCAGCGCGTTGCAGAAATATACGAGCGCCTGCTTGCCGGAAGTTTTCAGCACAATGGAAGCATCCGTCACCAGCACGATCTCACGCGCGGATTTGCCGCCCGCCTTCGCCTCCAGCACATAAGCACCCACAGGCAGTTTGCCCTCGTAGCGCAACTGCGCGTTGCCGGGGTTGTAGTCGCCCTTGTCCTTCGTATCGTGCTTCCAAGCCTTCACCTTCTCGCGGTTGCTCAGGTCGATGGATTGTAGCCAGTAATTCCGCTTCTCTTCATTGCCGGCCATCTGCACATCCTTCGTGAGGTTCACGGGATAAAGCGCGAGCTCGATCTCCTTCACGTTCCGCCAGTTCAGGTGATACTGCACTTCCGAGTCCGGCAGGAAGATGTGGGAGACACCCATGCCCAGTTGCACGCCGGTGATCTCATTGATGCGTTGCTGCGCCTGCTCGAAGTAACGGGACTCACCCTTCTTGAACTCAGCCACCAGCTTGCGGAACATCTCCAGCGCTTTTTTATTATCCGGCTCCTGCCGGTAGCTGCCGTTCGGTGTAGGCACGAAGCGGCCCTGATACATCATCCACTCCGCATACTGGTAGAGCGCATCATCATACCACTCGTTGCCCTTACCAAATTTTACTGCCGCCTCAAATTCCTCCGGCACCCGCTGACGCTGCTCGAAACCGCCACCCTGATTCTTGATTGTCATCGCGATCAGGTAATGGAACTGCGCCTTGTCCGTCTCCGACTGCGCGATCTTCAACGCATTCTCCACGACCGGCAGCGGCAGGTAGTTCCCGTAATAACCATAATGATACCAGCGATCCACCTGCGTAGGCCGCGCCGCTTTCTTCACGATGCCCAGATAACGCTCCCGAGCTTCGTTGATGTCTTTGGCTCCCGCCCACCAATCGAGTGCTTGCTGGTAATTCGCCCAGCCCGGATGCCAGTTAGCACTGTTCCGCCGCATCCACCAGAAATCCCCCAGCGATTCCTTCACCTCCACCCACACACGGTCCTTGTCCTCCTCGCGGGTGATGTCGCGCACCATGACCTCCAGTGCCTGCCGTGCCTGATCCTGCTTGGTCGTGTCCGCCTGTTGCGTGGCCGCTGCCGAACGCCATTGCGTATCCGCCAAGCGGAACTCCACCCACTTCGCATCGGCGGCAGAGAGCGACAGCGCCTTGGCCTTGAGATAGACCTCGTTCGCCTTCGCGTACGATTTCTCGGCGATGAACTTCTCCGCCTCCGCCTTCAACGGCGCATACTCCGCCGCCGTTTGAGAATGGAGGGAGAGGGCCGCAAAGAAAGTGACCACGGCCAAAGCCAGCATCGTTTTCATGACGCTGCCCATACTAACCAGTTTCGTCTTCATACACATTCAAATTCGTAATCGGTCTTGGCTCTTTGGAGTGCGGAGGCTTGCCTCCGCTTTTCCCCCGAGGCGGCTTGACGCCTCGACTTCCTATTTCTTCGTTACCCGTAAATTACCTCATCTCTCCACCCATCGTTATCATTCGGCTCGCTGTACACCACTACGCTCACACTATTTTTCATTTCTTTGACCTTAACCGCATCTTTTCCTGCCCCGTTAGCCCTATATGCGCTATGTGCGTTATATGGAGGTAAAATTCGCTGTTTTTTGAAATTTAAGGTGTCGCCGTCCCATTCACCGGTCCCACCGGCGGCGCATGATTGACCGGGAGCGCCATCGTTCCCATCACCATCGGCGGTTGCCAGCCCAGTTTCACTCGCAGGATGAACCATTGCCGCTGGAGCACCCGGACGAATTCGCTCTCTTCGGCCTCACCATCCTGAGTGGCCCGCACCCAAAGCGCCGTCATCAGCAAAGTGAACCCTGCCACCAGACCGCCCGCCCATTGCCAACGCTTCCGCTTCACCACTGCCCGCCCTGTCGGACAATCCGCCGTGATCACCGTCCCGTCCTTTCGGCGCGCCAAGCGCCCGCACAGGTTTCCCTCTTTCTCCACCACCAACGTTTCCACCTCCTTGGTCGTCATGCTGGAAAAGTTATACACGTGCTTCTGGCAATGGCGGCAGAACCGCGCCCGGTCATCCCCCGCCATGTCCTCCCACCGGGCCGGACAAGGCGTAGCCACCTGCAAGCTGTTGATGTCGAGTCTTGCGCTCATGGAAGATTGGACGGGAGAGCCGTAGAAATGCTCCCGTCTTTCGGAGCGCGGGTTGTCCCAACCCGCAGCAACATTCCTAAGCAAAGACAGCTACAGCATGGCCAGAAGATAAACGCCCGCCCATAAAGGGCTCTGGAAGCAAGGGCACCTCCCCGAATCCTGTCCCGGCAGGTATGTGTCAACTGCTGCGAATTGAGGAAACTCGCGCTCAAAAAATCTGGCCGGAAGCACCCGAAAAACGCAAGCTATCGACCGCAACGGATATTACTCACGCTATGGGCTATAATCTCTACATCACCAAGGCTGATCATCCCGTGAATTCAAAAAAGGACCCGATCACCTCGAAAATGTGGGCCGAGATAGTGAAAGCTGATGAGGAATTGGAATTCGTGGAAAACAGCAAAGCCAGCGTTCTCTGGCTCGATGCCTCGGGCGATGATCGTGGACGGCTACTACTACTGCATGGTAAAATCATTGCCAAAAACCCTTCCGACGAACTGATCCGAAAAATGGTCAACTTAGCGGGAAAACTTGAGGCAAGAGTCATCGGTGATGAAGGTGAGCCCTACACATAAACACCCGTCTGCCTGTATCACGGAGGCCCAGTGGCTGGAACCACCCGTCGGATGCTCCCGTAAAGTTTGTTCCAAATAACGGCTGGTTCTGCTAGGTATCCAGCATGCAAAAACCCCTGTGGCTGCTCCTGCTCTGGCTCAGCTGCCAGCCAGTGATCGCCGCCACTCCACCGAACATCATTTTCATCCTCGCGGACGATCTGGGTTATGGCGACCTCAGTTGCTACGGCTCCACCAACATCGCCACCCCTCGCCTCGACCGGCTGGCGAAAGAGGGCATCCGTTTCACCGACTACTATTCCGCCTCGCCGTTTTGCAGCCCATCGCGTGCTGCCTTGCTCACCGGGCGACTCCCTGCGCGTTGCGGCGTGCCCTATGTCCTGTTCCCCACCGAACACACCGGATTGCCGCCGGAAGAGATCACTCTGGCGGAGGCATTGAAAGCCCGGGGCTATGCCACCGCGTGCATCGGTAAATGGCACCTCGGCTGGGACAAGGTGCTGCGTCCGCAACAACAGGGCTTCGATGAGTTTTTTGGCCTGCCTTACAGCAATGACTCCAATGAATGGCCCGTCGGCGAACCGTTTCTCCAGATCTTCGGCGTCGAGCCGCTGCCGCTCATGGACGGCAACCAGATCGTCGAAGCGCCCGTGGACCAGTCCACGCTTACGCGCCGTTACACCGAGCGGGCGGTGCAATTCATCCGCCAACACCGCGATCGGCCCTTCTTCCTTTACCTGCCGCACACCATGCCGCATGTCCCGCAATACGCTTCCCCTCAATTCGCTGGCAAATCCAAGGGCGGCCTTTACGGCGATGTCATCGAAGAACTCGACCACAGCACCGGGGTCATCTTGGATACGTTGCAGGAGTTGAAGCTGGACCAGAACACCATCGTCGTCTTCACCTCGGATAACGGCGCGGCGCTAAAACTCGCCAACGCGAACCCCAACGCGAAGGCGAAGGCGAAAGCGAAGAGCAACAGCCGTTTCCCCGGCCGTGACCTCGGCGGCAGCAATGGTCAGTTGCGCGCTGGCAAAGGCACGACCTTCGAGGGCGGCGTGCGCGTGTCCTGCCTTATGCGTTGGCCGGCGCAGATCGCCGGTGGCCGCGTGGAATCCGCGCCGGTATCCATGATGGATTGGTGGCCCACATTCGTGAAGCTCGCTGGTGGCCAAGTCCCGCCCAAGCTGACCTTCGACGGCACGGACATCCTGCCGCTATTGACCGGTGCGGCGAAGGATTCGTCGCGCACGCTCTATCACTACTTCGGTACGCAGTTGCAGGCCGTTCGTGATGGTCGTTGGAAATTACTGGTACCCATCTCCGATTACCCCTCACCTGTGCCGCCCAGCCTGTGGTTTGTGCACCAGCCCAATCTCTTCGAACGACAGCACCGTCTCTGGCCCAAACCTATGCTTTACGACCTCGCCACCGACCCGGGTGAAACCAAGGACCTCGCCGCCGACCATCCCGAAATCGTGCAACGCTTGCTCGAGACCACGCGCAAATACGATGCCCAATTCCAGCGCGAGCAAAAGCCCATGGAAATACTTCCGGGTCCGCATCCTCCTAAGCCCGGCCAGATCCGCAAACCAGATGAAGACCTCTCCGTCTGGCGGCAAAGATAGTTCCCAATCTCGAACCGCTGTGCTAAATCAACAGCATGCGAAAATCCCTGTGGTTCCTCCTGCTCTGGCTTTGCTGCCAGCCAGTGCTGGCCGCCGATTCGCGCCCGAACATCCTCCTCATCGTCACCGATGACCAGGGCTACTGGGATCTCGGAGCCACGGGGAATCCGCACATCACCACGCCGAACCTGGACTCGCTCGCCCGCGATGGTGTGCAGTTCACCCGCTTCTACGTCCAGCCGGTCTGCGCCCCCACGCGCGCCGGCCTGATGACCGGCCGTTATTATCTTCGCACCGGTCTCTACAACACCCGTTTCGGCGGCGATTCCCTCGGTCTCGGCGAAACTACGGTGGCCGAGTTGCTGAAAAAGGCGGGCTATCGCACCGGGCTCTTCGGCAAGTGGCATCTCGGCCTGTATCACGGTTACCAGCCGCAACAGCGCGGCTTCGATGAATTCCTCGGTCATTATCACGGGCACATCGAGCGTTATGAATTCGCCGACCAGCTCGTGCACAACGGCCGCCCCGTGGAGACGCGCGGTTACGTAAGCGATCTCTTCACCGAGACGGCCATGGAGTTCATCGACACCACCACGCGCACGCAAAAGTCTCCCTTCTTCTGCTACCTCGCCTTCAACGCACCGCACTCCCCGCACATCCTCGACACCTCGCACTTCAACCAGCCGAAAGGCGATGCGCTCATCGAGAAGTATCTGAAGCTCGGCCTGCCCATCCGCGAAGCCCGCATCTACGCGCAGGTGGAACGCATCGACCAGAACATCGGCAAACTCCTCGCCCACTTGCAAGCGAAGGGGCTCGCCGAAAACACCATCATCGCCTTCATGAGCGACAACGGCGGCGTGAGCAAGCATTGGCAGGGTGGGATGCGTGGCAACAAAGCGGGCGTCTATGAAGGCGGCGTGCGTTCGCCGCTCTTCGTGCGCTGGTCCGGCCAGTTCCCGAAAGGCGGCAAAGTGACCGCACAAACTTCCCACGTCGATCTGCTCCCCACCTTCTGCGAACTGGCCGGTGCTACGGTGCCTAAAGACCGCACCATCGATGGCCGCAGCCTCGTCCCCTTGCTCAAGGCCGGTCGGGGTGAGACGCATCAGCCGTATGTCTATCACACTTGGAACCGTTTCTTTCCCGATGCCGATGAGCGCTGGGCTATCAGCGATCCGCAGTTCAAGCTCGTCGCCCAGTTCGGCAGCAAGGCCGCCGTGGACCCAGCCAAGTGGCAGTTATTCGACCTCCAGAAAGATCCCGGTGAGCAAAAGAACCTCGCCACACAGCATCCTGACCGGGTGAAAGCCTTGCGCGCCGAGTTCCTGCGCTGGTTCGGTGAGGTGACCAAGGATGTGAAGTATGCACCCGTGCCCATCCCCATCGGCCATGTGATGGGTGAAGAGGTGGAGCTGCAAGGAAGCTGGGCTACCCTCAAAGGCGAGCAGACCAAGTACGTCTTCGAAGGCTACGACTGGGACACCATCGAAGGCTGGGCGAAACCTGGTGACTCCGCCGAGTGGCAGCTCGAAGTGGCTCGCGGCGGTCGTTACGAACTCAGCCTCTCCTACGCCTGCCGGGCCGTGGATGAAGGCGGCAAACTAAAGCTCAGCCTCGGCAAACAATCCGTGGAATTTAGCCCGCACGCCACCCCGTCCGGGAATGTGTTCCATCGCCACACCATGGGCACCATCAACTTGCGCCCCGGCCCCGTCATCCTGCGGGCCGAAGTGCTGGACGCCCCCGGCACTGAGCTGATGAAGCTCAACCGCGTGTGGCTGAAGCGGCTGCCTTAAAACTTGAACACCGGGATCTGCTTCACCAGTTCCGCAGCCTGCTGGTGCGTGTGGACATCACTGTCCAGCTCGATGAGCAGCCACTTCTCCGGGAAGGAATAGGTCTCGCCGGGGGCGATTACAGCTTCCGGGCTTAGCGGCTCGATCTCCGCGAAGTTCTCGTTCCAATAAACTTCCACGGAATTGCCGCCATCCGAGTAGCGGCCCTTGGGCGAGTACGGGAAATATTTCACGAAGAGCAGATTGCCCTTCACATACGCCATCCAGCCCGCATCACTGTCCGAGCCGATCTTGGCCTGCGGACCCTTGCAATAGGCCACGAGTGTGTTCTTGATGATCTTCACGTTCTCGTGCTGCGGATTGATGCCATCGTAAAAATATTTTCCTTCTGCCTGGCCGCGGATGGCCCACTTCGCGGGGAACTTGCTCTTCTTGGGCAAGGGGAAGAAAGCGAAGCCGCCGCCTTTGCACAAAGTGCGGTCCCACACGCAGTAGGAAACGTTCGTAGCCGAGATGTTCTTGATGGTCTGGAGCACACCCAGCTCGCCGTTGATGGGATCGAGGACCAATTCGCGGATGAGCTGCACGCCGGTGGCTTTGTGCTCTTCACTTTCCACCTTCACCGTCAATTCGCGCGGCGTGGAGCCTTTGTATGGCCCGATGAACAAGGCCTGCCGGTTCGGGATGGCGGGGGTGCGCAGTTCCGGCCCGATGTCCGATTGATGTCCGCCGGAGGAAAAACCCTTGGGATGCGTGGCCAGCGTGCGGCCAGGGGCATCCGGCGACATCCACATGATGTTGTTGCCCTCGTAGGAGAATTCCATGATGCGCCCGCCCACTTCTGGTACCACCACTACTTTGATGTCGGCATCGGGCGCCTCCATCACGAGCGAGTTCTTCCAGCCCTGATACATGATTTCCCGCACCCCGGGCACCAAAGTCGGGGCCTCCGGTACGAGGGACGTCTGGGCCAGGGCAACTCCCGTCCCGGCGACGAACAGCAAAATGTTCAAGATACGGCGCATAACGCCCCAACTTTGACGCAATCCCGCCCGAAGACAAGTATGTGTTAATGACGGTTGGGTGACAGAGAATCCTTTGATTGGCAGGCAACGCTGGCTGTCCTCTGCGGGCACGACCATCTTACACCTCCGGCACGATCAACAAACGGTAATACCGCTTGCTCACTCCATTGCTGCTCTCATCGTAAAACGACGATTGTGTAGAATTCGCGATGAACGGATCGAACGCATTCGTCCACGCCGGGCTGTTCAGGTCGTCCTTATATTGCAGCAGGTAGCGTTTTCCCGGGACCGTCGGCCATTCCACGCTGTAATGCCCGCCCCCTTCCTGTACGAGCGTGGTCTTCAGCTTGGATTGCGCATCCGTCGGATCCGTCCCCGCACGGTATTCATCCAGATCGCTCATGCCATCGTTGTCGAAGTCATCCGTGCCGGTGCGTGACAATCCGCTGAAGTATTGTTGCTCCCAAGCATCGTTGAGCTGGTCCGCATCCGAATCGACGAACACCGTCACCGTCTTGCGCAGCAGATTGCTGGAGGAATCGTAGATGTATTCGATGGATCTGCCGCCACCTAGATTGACATAGGTGAGCCGGCCTCCCGCATCATAATAATAGTTCACCGCTGAATGGGCCAGCGCCCGCTGTTGGGTGATGGGCGAGATCAAAGCGGTGCCGCACAGCAGGGCGGTCATGGTCTGCATCATGCCAGCTTTCATAAAATGCCTTTTCATATCAGCGGTATAAGAGGCCATCGAATAGCCGGTCCGTGCCCAGGGTCTGGCCCAGGCTCGTGGCTCCATCGATGTAGCTGCCGGTGAACAATCCAAAGTCCGGGATGAAAGAACCCAGCGATTCCAGGCCGGTCCGGAAAGTTTGCAGCGCCAGGTCCGCGTAGTAGGTATCATCGATATCCAGCAGACGTCTCCGCAGCCAGTAATTCGCATCATTTAACCGCTGGCGAAGTTGGTAGTAATTGATGTTCTTCTTCTCATAGGAATCGAATGCATTCCGGGCCATGAGCTCGGCTGACCGCAGGGCCAACGCTGCCTGCCGTTCGCTTTCCGAGGCGTTTTTGCCGAGCTGTTCATGGAGCTTCCACATGTTCCGACCGATGCCGATGAGCTGGGCGCCGGTGCCGGCGTGGCCCAGAGCTTTCATGCCTTTGCCGTTCACCAGGTTGTTCAGTTTCAACGCCTGCTCCTCTGCCTTCAATGCCTGCGTCGCGCCGTTGATAAAGAAAGGCGTTTCCCCGATAGCGTCGGTGGTGGCCTTGGCGAGGGTCGATGCTTTGGCCAAGGAAGTTTCGGCGGCGTGGCCTACTATGCCTTGGATGGCCCCGGCGCTGTCCAAAGTAGCGCGGGTACCTTCGGCCACCCGTTCACCAGTCGAGGCAGATTCAGCCCCGCTGGCATTGGGTGACATCCCCATGGGATCGAAGTAACGCAGAGGATTTCCCGCTGCATACGCATACGGATTCAGTGCCTGCGGATTCAGGCTCGGGAACGCCTCGTCGCGACTGAGGAACCGTCCGGTGCCTGCGTCGTACATCCGCACACCCATCACATACAGATTCTCCTCCGGCTCCGTCAGCACAGACCAGGCGCCTTGGAACGTGAACAGGTTCTCGCCCGGCGCGCCATCCACCTGCTTCTCACCATACGGGAGATAGGCATAGACGGCGGTGGGATTGCCGGAAGCATCACTGAGGAACAGCGTGTTGCCCTGCTCATCGAAGTGATAATCGGTGCGGGCGTTGTCCGCGGCTTCAAGGCTGTAGAGCAACTGGCCGGAAGGCAGATGCACGTAGTAACGGTGATCGCTGCCATCGCGCTTCTCCTTCGTGATGCGTGGGAAATAGAACGAGTAGTTCCACACGAAATCTCGGCTCACACTGTTCTCCGTGCGCCGGGTGACATGGCCAAAGCCATTGTACTCGAACTGCACCGTGCGCGAGGGACTGGTGTAGCCCGTCATGAAACCCGCCAGATTCCAAGTGTAAGTGGTGCCGCCGGAACTCGTCGCCCGGCCCAAGGCATCATACGTGGTGCCCGTACGCTTCTCCGCCGTGGTGAAGGTCTGACTGGTCTGGCTGGCCGTCAGGTTGAATTCCAACGGTTGATGCCGGGAATCGCTGATCAGATTGCCCTCGCCGTCATACGACAGCGTTATCTCGTTCAGGTTGTTGTTCACGAAGATACCGGTGAGCCGTCCGTCTTTGTTATGCGTGTACGTGGTGATCAGCCCGTTAGGGCGGGTGATGGAGGTCAACCTCCCGGCTGCATCATACGCCAGGGTGGTGACCCCGCCCGCCCAATCGCCGACCTGGGTGACCCGCCCCATGGCGTCGTAGGTATAGGTGATGTAAGTGAAAGGCGCCACCTCCACTTCTGTGATGCGGCCTGAAAACTCATCAATCGTGTTCACGAAGCCGTTGCACGATGCGATGCGCCCCTCGTCATCGTAGCTGACAGTGACGCCATTAACGCCGGTCAGCCGTCCGATGGTGTCGTAGGTATATTGCAGATCAAGACCGTCGGAGAACAGGCGACGCGTCAGTTCATTCACCCCGTTGTAGCTGAGCTGTACGGAGCCCATGCTGTCGGGATAGGTGATAGTGCTGACCCGGTTGCGGGTGTCATAGGTGCTGGTCGTCGTCTTCCCTGCGGGATCGGTTTGGGATGTGGGCCGACCGGAAGTATCGTAGGCAAAGGTCCATTGATCATTGCGCGGCGTGATGATCTTGGTGACCTGGCCCAGGCCATTTCGCTGGATGCTGGTCCGGGCGTTAGGCTCCATCACTGCCATATTCGTAACCCAGCCACGGCCGTCGAACTGCAAGTGCGTGGGCCGCCCGCCTGACCCTTCAAACGCCACCACGCGATGGGAACTGTCGTAGGCGAACTCACGCAGGTTCCCTTCAGGTGTGACCATGCTGGTGATGCGTCCCTCCGCATCGTAATTGTGCAGATTCGTGTTGCCCAGCGTATCCACCACGGCGGTCAGGCGCCCGTTCACATCGAAGTGATTGGTGCGCACCTCGCCCAGTGAATTGGTGATGTAACGCAAGTTGCCCGCCAGATCGTAGCCGTAGCCTATGGAATCCAGAAATCCTGTGGCGAGCGATTTCACCCGGCCCATGGTGTCATAGGCATAGTTGAACTGCGTGCCGAGGCGGTCGGTGACCCGGATGAGCCGGTCGCCATTGTCATAGGCGTAGTTCGTGTGATCGCCCTTGGCATCGGTGACACGGGTAAGGTTCCCGTTAGTGTCATACACATAAGTCACCACATGTCCGACTTCGTTCGTCCAATTGAGCATGCGATCCTGGTTGTCGAAGTTCCATTGGCGGAAGGTGCCGTCCGCATGGGTGATCTTGATGCGCCGCTTCAACGCATCGTAGGTGTAACTTGTCAGGTTGCTCGCCGGGTCGGTCTTGGTCGCCAGCGTGCCGTCGGCGTTATAAGTATAGGTCGTCGTGCCGCCGAGCGGGTTCAGTTCCGTCAAGATCTGGCCGCGCGCATTGTAAGTGCAGGTCCAGGTGTTGCCGCTGCGGTCACGGCGTACCAAGCGGTTGCCGTTCGCATCAAAAAAGAAGGCATCGTGGGAACCATCCGGATGCAGGATCTGACTGACTTCACGATAGGTGAAGCCATCGGCATCCGTCTGGTTAGTATAGGAGAAGCGGGTGACCTGTCCTAATGCATTGGTGATGTATTCGATGAATCCGCTGGCGATATCGAACGCATAAGACCTCGGGGCGCTGGTGGCGTTCGTGATGGCATTGCGCAAGCTGGCCGGGCTGTAGCCGACGTTGATGGTGCCCGCATCCGAACGGACCGATTGGACGAGGCGGCCATTGACGTCATGCGTATGCACCACGGTGCCGCCATCGGGCGCAGTGACGGTTGTTTGCAGGCCGGCATAGGTGAACGTGTGCTTGTTCGCGAAGGCGTCCGACTGTTCCTTGACACGGCGCTCTGTATCGTAGGTCTGGACAATCGGTGTATTTCCCCGCGGTTTCGCAGCTTGGAGCAGCAGGCCACGGCGATCACCGGAAAAACTGTCGTATGTGTAAGAGGTGCTGAATCCCCTTGTATCTTGCACGAAGGCGAGGCGGTCGTTGGAATAATCAAAGGTAACAGTGCGGGTGCCATCGGAAACGGTGCGTAGAAATTGAAAGCCGAAGTAGGTGAAGCTCAATTGGCGACCTAATCCATCGGCGATGCTGGCGATGTTTATCCCGTTGCCGCCGTCCGAGTATGTGACTGTGAGCGTGTTGTTATTGCGGTCCTTGATGGAGAGCAGCCGGCCATCGGTATCGAAGGTATAACGCCGCCGGGATTCGGGATCGAGCATCACCAAGTTGGCACCGACCTCGCGCAACTGGTAGCGGATGTCCGTCGGAGCGATGAGATTCCAATTCCCGGCGCTCTGTTGAAAACGGATGGGGCGGCCTTCCAGATAGGTGACGGTGATGTTGGTGCCGACACGGTTTAGGACGAGGTCGAAGTTGTGCCGCCAGTTGATGCCGTGATTGCTCTGCGGAATCCCGCTATCCAGCATGAGGGAGGAGTAGTAGCGCTTGAACTCCAAGGGGATCGGGCCGTCGAGGAACAGGTCGGATGGATTTTGGAAGAACAGCTCGCCCGTGGCGGTGTTCACCGGGTCGTTGGCTGTGCCACCGTTGTGTTCTTCGGCCGTGGGCTTGGGCCGGGAGGAGGTGGGGACAACATTGATGGTGACCGAGCAACTGCCGGAGGCGCTGAATGGCGCATAGGACCATCCGGCGGTCATCGTCGTGGTGCCGACTTGTTTTCCGTAGATGGTCCACTGGCCGTAGTTGTATTCAAAGAAAGGCCCCATGCGATCGACTTCCACCAGGCTGGCATCCGGGAAAGCGGTCAAGCCGTAGGCACTCTCTTCAGATTCCGCGACGTCCGCCTTGATGCGCCAGGTGACGGTCTTGCCGACCTCCACCGTGATGGTGGTCGGGCCGCAGATATGCGCGGACAGGGAGGAGGTGAAGACCAGTAACAAAACAACCAATACTGGCAACCATTTCAGACGAAAGCTCTGCCCGAAAACGCAAGGCGAAAGCCGCAAAGGGCTGGTTTTCATGGGAACATCTCCGGCTATGGCTACGACTGCTAAGTCTTTTACAGCAAAATCATTGCCAAACGGCGACATTTCCCGATTCCACTGAGGGCACCGAGACAACTCCTTGCGCGCTAACCCTTTCTTGAAATTAGAGGAAATCAACTGGTTTGAGAAAGCAGCGAGCGCCCAGCCTCACAGTGCTGAGAAAAGACCAAGTGACGGATTTTATCCATCTGCACAGCCGGTCACTTCGCCTTGAGCATCTCGATCGCCTTGTCCAGTTGCGGATCGCGGTCGCTCAGCCAGTCATCGGGTGACATGGGGATGCGGACATCCGGCACTTCGCCGAGGTTCTCCATGGGGGTGCCATCAAGGCGGAAGACGCCGCTCTGGGGCATGCGCGCGTTCGTGCCGTCCACGAGGCGCATGGACATGGTCCAGATGACGTAACCGGGCGTAGGCATGCCGACCAGCTTGGCCAGGCCGCGCGTGCGCATCGCGTTCGGGAACATCTCGCCGTTAGAATAACTGTGCTCGTTCATGAGCACGATGACTGGCTTGTCCCAGGCGCGGGAAGGGCCGGGCTCCGGTGCGCCATCGCGAGGGCGGAACCATGCGTGCTGCTTGCGCTCCAGCCAGTCGATGAGCGTGTCCGAGATGTTGCCGCCGCGGTTGAAGCGGACGTCGATGATGAGGGCTTCCTTGCCGGCGATGTATTCATACACCTCGCGCTCGAAGCGGGTCTGGTCGTCGCGGCCCATGGCGGAGATGTGCAGGTAGCCTATCTTCCCGCCGCTCTTCTCCTCCGTCTCGCGGCGGAGACGTTCGATGCGGTTGTTGTAGAGCAGGTTGTCCCAGTCGTTGCCCTTGAGCGGGCGGTACTTCACCGTGCGCGCACCTTCGCGGGTGGGCTTGGTGTTCACGAGGAATTCGAAGAGACGGTCACCCTTGTCATTGATGGCCTCGTAGAGGGCCTCGCTGGGTTTCACGTCCAGGCCGTTGATGGCCACTACATATTCACCGGGCTGGATGCGCGTCTTCTCAAAGGAACCGGGCGCGCCTTCCGGCACGCGGGCGATGCGCAGGCCAGGGCCCGTGTGCGCGTAATCGATCTCGAAACCGAGGTGCGGCGTGGTGGCGTTGCGGACGGAGTTCGTCGCAGGATTCACTTCCGCGTGGGAAGCCTCCAGTTCGCCGACCATCTGGTTCAGCAACGTGGCGAATTCATCGTTCGTATCGATGGAGTTCAACAGCGGCTCGTACCGCTTGCGGATGGCGGTCCAGTCGCGGCCGTGGAAGTTCGGGTCATAGAAACCACGGTTGTAGGAGCGCCAGAACTGGGTGAAGGCGGCCTTGCGTTCATCCGCCACATCGCGTTCCCATTCGGCGAGGAAGCTGACTTTCTCAGGGCTGGTCGCATCCGGCAGGCGGGCTTTGAAGAGTTCGCCGTTGTTCACGTAATAGACCGTGTTGCCGTCCTTGGAGACGCGAAAGGCGAACTTGTTCCCGCCGGTGGTCAGGCGCTTGGTGGTCTTGCCATCATAGGTCACGGACCAGAGGTCGCGCTCGGACTGGAAGAGGATCACGCCCTTGCTCGTCACCATGATGTTACCCTCGGGATACTGCGTGGCTACGCGGCGGATGCGGCGGGTGATGTCGGTGAAATCGATGTCCACCTTCAGGTCGCCATTGGGCTTCACGAACTTCAGTTCGGCATCGTCCACGCGGGCTTCCTCTTTTTGCAACGGCAGCACGAAGAGGCCGTTGCCATCGCGCGTACTGCGGAAGAAGAGATACTTGCCGTCCGGCGACCACTCGGGGCTGCCGTGAAAGGCATTCAGGCGCGTGACGTTCTCGGGATCACCGCCCTGGGCGGGGACGACGAAGAGATTCCACGAGCGGTTGCCCGCCTCGGCCTGGTAACAGAGCCATTGGTTGTCCGGCGACCAGGCGATGTCGCCGCCGCCGATGCCGTTCCACTGCGGGGCGGGCAGTGGCACCACTTTCTTCACGGCCTTGTCCCCGAGCGTGAGCACATAAAGTCCGCCGTCTGCGCCCGCCACCCAAAAGGCCATCTGCTTGCCATCGGGCGAGAGGCGGATCTGCGTGACATCTTCCGGGCGGTTCCAGAGCGAGGTGACTTTCAACGTGTCCAGGGCCAGTTCGTAGATGCGCACGTTGAACTCGCGGTCCGAGGTGAAGTAAAGCTTTTTGCCGTCGGGCGACCAGTTGAAGTCCGAGTCATCCCCGGCCCATTCGGTGAGGCGGCGGGCGAACTCGCTGTTCCGCGCATCCGGGCCCTTGGACTTCTCCATGGCGATGGTCCAGATGTCGCCGCGCAGACCGAAGGCGAAGGTCTTGCCATCCGGCGAAGGCTCGGCCTCGGTCACATCTTTGGCCAGCGTTTCACCCCGGCGCGTGGTCTGTTTGGAATCCACGGAGACGTAGAGCGCGAGTTTGCCGGGTTTGGTGGAGCCGCGCTTGATAAGCCAGATGTCCGGGCCGTATTCGAACGCCACATCCGCCGACTTCGCGGCGACACTCGGCCAGCGCACACCATCACCGACGAAGTTGCTCCAACGCTTGCGCGTGCCGTCGGGCTCGATGAACCAGAGGTTCGGCGTGCGATCGGCGTTGTCTGTTATCTTGGGGATGCTCTCGTCGATTTTTGTCGTACTGGGCGTCACCTCACCAACGGAGACGGCAATCATGCGTTTGCCGTCCGGCAGGAACTGCGGCCAGAGCTGCTGGAAATCATTCTTCGTCACAGGACGGCGCGATTCCGAACCGACATTCAGCAACCAGATCTGTTCGGCGGCAGAACCGACGTAACGCGGACGGGCCCACGGGAAGCCGTAACGGCCATAAAGGATCTGGCGGCCATCCGGCGAAAAGGTGGCGTGTTCCAGCCGGGCATAATCTTCCGCATAACGCTTGAGGCCGAAGTTCTCCACATCCACGCTGTAGATGCCGAAGTTCGCCGAGTCGCGCTTGCCGGTGAAGAGGACCTGTTTGCCATCCGGGCTCCAGCCGGTGGGCAGGTCCGCACCACCATGCCAGGTGAGGCGCTGGGCTTCACCGCCTTCACTGGGGATCACGTAAATGTCCCAGCTTCCCTCGCGACGGCTGGCGAAGGCGATCCATCTGCCATCGGGCGAGAAGCGCGGATAACCATCACTCTCCACATGCTGGGTGAGCGGCAGGGCACGGCCGCCCTCGCTGGAGGCCAGCCAGATATCGCCGCGATAGACGAACGCGAGGCGCTTGCCATCCGGGCTCAAAGCGGGTTGGCGCGCACCGATGACGGGTTCGGGCTTGGGCGGGGCCAGTTGGGCATGGGCAGCAAAGGAAAGCGACAGACCCGCGACAAGCGCCAGGCGATGGAACAGATTCATGGGAGCCACGCAGAGTTTGTATGCTGCCGGGTGCGTGCGGTCAAATGCGGAGCGCAGCTTGCCCCAACCCGATTCCGGTTTACATACCGTGAGCTATGCCAGCAGCATTTGTCCAATCTACTAAGTTCAATTCTCATTATGTCAAACGACCATAGGATCAAACTTTATAGTGTCGCCAGGAAGCTCCTGATGGCGATAGCATGTCTGCTCCTGGTATTCGCGGCTTTTACGTCCACGCTCATGCATCATGGTGAGAAGACCGAATGGCGGCTGGAAGAGCGTCGTAAAGCTGTGATGGACTGCCGTACCCTGCTGCTGGATGCGCAACAGCTAAGATTGGAAACCGTAATCGTTCCTAGGCGCCAATTGGGCATGGCCGTTTTCCACGCCGGTGCCGAGGACTCAAAAAGTGTGGTCTTAACCCGGTGGTTCTATGTGCTGTCAGCGTTATTGGGTGCACAATCTGCCGGATTTATCCTCTGGAATTTGTTCTCTCCTTCAAAGAAAACTCAGCCATAACCAGCCAAGGAAGCACGCGTAGCAAGGCCATGGCTGCGGGTTGAGGACAACCCGCGCCCCACTGGCTACAAGCTAAGGTGCCCCAGCGCCAGCAGGCCGTAGTAGGTGTATTCGCAGTCGAGGTGGTCATCGGTCCAGTTGCCGTGGAAGGAGCCTTCGGCGGTCCAGAGGGTGTCGATGAAATCGAGGCACTTTTCCCGGATGGGGTCGAAGGAAACTTCGAGTCCTGAGAGCGCATGCAAAGCGGTGGCGGTGGAGAGCAGATCGGGGATGGGCGCGCCGGGAATGGCGAGGAAACCGCCTTGCGGGTGGGCTTGCTTGAGCAGCCACTGGCCGACCTGGGCGGTGACGGGCAAGCGGAGGTGGCGTAACAAAGTGACAGCGGCGGCGGTGGAATTCGTCGCGCCGAACTTCATGCCACGTTCGTTCGTCCAGCCGCCATCGGGTGTTTCGAGAAATTTCAGGCACTGGACCACGCGCAAGGGTTCGGGGAGTTCGATGCCAAGGTCTTGATAGGCAGCAAGCGCGAGGAAGCAGCCGTAAGCCGTGCCGAACTGGCTCTTGGGCAAGGGATGATAGCCGCCATCCGTGGTGCGGAACTCTTCGAGGCGCGCGGCAACGCGCGAGATGAAATCAGCGGGACGTTGGGCGAGGATGTCCGGTTGCTGGTTCGCGAGGGCGGCCCAGCAGCGGGCGAGGCAACAGAGATGCACGAAGTCCAGCCGTTCACCGCAGCCTTGATTCACAAGATACTGCGCCACGGCGGGCACGCGGATATCGGCGCGAAGAGCGAGCAGGCCTTCGAGACCGAAAACGGTGTAGTAGAGATCGCTGGTGCCGGTGCGATCGCGGAAGCCGCCATCGGGGTTTTGCTGGGCGAGGAGAAAGTCGCGCACGAGGTCGGCGGAGTCTCCCAAAGCCTTGGGGGCGACGCGGGCGACTTGCAACATTTCCAAACGGATGCTCATGCGTGGGCGGACGTTAACGAAGGGACGGGAAAAGATAAACCACAGAAGACGCGGAATATGCGGAGGGAAGAAGTGGTAGGGAGAGAAACATCGAACATCCAACGTCCAACTCCGAACATCGAAAGGGGGAAAAGAAAAAATCCGCCCCGGGGGCGAGGCGGATGAGATTGCTAATTTGATTGTGCGCGACGGGATTAGTCTTCCGACGAATCCTTCGAGCCCGCACCCATCTTGATCCACACGAGGATGGCGGGGGCAAAGCAAACGACCAGCCCGATGGGCATCGCGGCTACACTCCAGAACGTTTCAGAATTCATAACTGCCGCGTAGATTGCCGGGACGGGACGGAATGTAAAGGGGAGTTTTTATCGGGAAAAGGCAGGCTGAAGCAGGCCTTTAAGCATGCTAATAACAGTGCGTTAAGCTAGCCTACCTTAGATTCTTGAGAGTCCAAGTGGTCCTGACTCGGCCATTCTTGAAAAGAACAGTCGTTTTGACCATGGTAGCTTGGCAGGATTTGTTAAAGTATGAAACCATCATAGCTTCAACCTCCTCTGGTGATAGGCTGTCATCGACTTTACCGCTAATTTTCGACCCCTGTTCCGGGAAGAAATCGAAACGCCAAGAATCCAGCAAGGCTCCCCTGAACACGCCCTGCATTGCAACCTCTTCTTCTTTGGTGACGGTTCCGTTTACCCTTTCAAAAGCATCGCTGGCCTCATTTGGCGTCATGGCGCACTGGTAGTCACCGCTTTCCAGACGCAATCCAGCTTTGCCTTTGGCAACCACCTCTAGAAATTCCCTTAGATTTTGAATGACTCGAGGTGCGGTCTCATCCAACTCGGAAGCGAAATCCTCATCACTGCGTGCGGAAGATTCAACCAGCTTGGTGAGATGTGCCAACGTGTCGGCCAGTTGGTCCTCTTCGAAAAGTTCATCATTAGGAGCTTTAGTTAACTCCAGCCCAAAGGAACCCCTCGGTAATCCGGTCAGCAAAAGACGTGATTGAGCTTCGCCCGTGCGTCTTCCGCGGCTACCAACACTTCCATGCCAGCGGTCCGCATAGTCAGCCTTAACCATGTTTTGAAAAGGCTCGAGAACGCGACTCGCAAAGCTGGAATCAATCCCCATGGAGCCATGAACCGGATTGCCGTGGAAGAAGAGGACTGTACGAGCTTCCTTCTGTCCCGGAGGCAAAGCTTCCAATTGCTGCTGCAATTCCTTCTGCCGTTGGTTGAGCGCCACAGACATCAAGGGATGGTCGCCAGCCAATTCCACAAGATGCTCAGTCTCCAATAACTGAGTCTTGAGAAATTCACGTTGTTGGCGGGCACTCATTTGTCAGTTTGTAACACTTTTCTTGCCTCAATGTCGAGTTCAGGTGTGTTTAAGTCAACCCGGACCATGCCTTTCCAGACACCATCACGGTTATGGGTAAACAACTGAACCCAATAACGGATGGAATCCACCGTAAGTTGAGGTGCAAAACCAGCATCCACTGGAATATGGTCCAAGGAGTAATTAGCTTTTGCTAAATTCCTATCCCCTACTTCCGGGAACTTGCGAAACCAAGCCCCTTGCGTCTGGAGGTCGTAGCCCCAATAGATAGTAAGCACATCCAAATCATTCGGTGCTCGATTCTCTCGCTGCTCCACGTCCTCCATAAAACTTCCATCCAGCCATTGAAAACCCGTGCTCAAGCCAATGTCAGTTAGGCGCGCCCTAAAATCGAGGAATTTGCCAAGAATCGCTCGCCGTTCCGGACTAGTGTTGAAACGACTACACAATTCGATCGTCGTACAAAGGTAAGGTGAAAGATCCGTGCTTTTTGCTGCTGGATTACCTCGATGAGGCGGCAGAACCAAATTATGATCAAAGGGTAGTATCGGATTCCCCATGGCTAAATTCATACTAGCCTAACATCAGGCAGTTACGCAAGAAGATAGCCTTGCTTAACGACCGACCAACCGATTTACGAAATTCATCCAAGATCATGCCTGCCTTTGGATTGCGATCCAACTCGGCATTCCGCCGCATAGCTTCGCTGACGCCGTCGTCCTCATCCAAGATTTTGCTCATCTGCACGCCCGGCAGCAGGAGGCCGTCGCGCAGGGGGATGTCGAAGCGACGGGTGACTTGATAGCCTGCGGACGCGTAGAGCGGTTCGCCAGCCAGGGTGGCGACGAGGTCGATGGTGCGGAAGCCGGCTTGGCGGATGGCGGATTCACACGCGGTGAGGAGGCAGCGGCCGATGCCTTGACGCGCCCAGTCTGGATGGACGAAGAAAGCGCGGATACGGGCGGGGTCAAGGGCGGGGTCCAGTTCGGGATCGGGTGCGGTGCGGCCTTGGTCACCACCGAAGAGCGATTTGCGGCGGCTCCAGCCTCCGGCACCGATGATCTGACTTTCATGGCGGATGACGTAATAGGTGCCATCGGCAATGAGCTGGCGGTCCACGCCGAAGACGGGGCCGAGGGCGGCTTCCATCTGGGCGGGTGAATACCAAGGCGATTGCAGGGCGCGGACGGAGAGGGGGATGAGTGCTTCCAGAGCGGGGATATCGGCGGCTACGGCAATGGACGGGGTCCAGTTCACGGGGGAAGGATGAATTAAGAGTTATGAATTATGAAGGGGAAAAGGGTGGGCGCGGGAGTTGCCGGCGGGTGTGATTGCAAACGGAAAGGGGAGTATTGGTCAGCGGTATGAGAGGTCAGAGAAGAAGCGGAGGGAGGTGAGCTTTTCGTGAGAAGGGTGGGTGGATTTGCTTATGTACGTCACCTTCCCCCTCACCCCGGCCCTCTCCCCGGGGGAGAGGGAGGCAACATTTCCCGTGCTCATTCCAACTTGGCGGCTGTTTTGCCTGCGCTACGACTTGTGGGTATTGACAAGCATTAAAATGGTGGGCTTTTTTCGGGAAGTCCCGGCCGGGACTCGTCGTAACGCCCTCGCCTGGATTTCTTCACACACGGTGTTGTTCTCATACTACTACATCTGATTCCACGGAGCCGGTTTCTTCGCTCTCACGTTGGAAGAGGCTGAAGCCCAGGGTGAGCGGGCCGACGCGGCCGATGAACATGAGGGCGATGAGGATCCATTTGCCGGCAGCGGTGAGGTCGCCGGTGATGCCCATGCTGAGGCCCACGGTGCTGAAGGCGGAGACGGTCTCGAAGAAGAGCGGCAGGAATCCGTGCTTCTCCGTCAGGCAGAGGAGGAAGAGCCCGCCGGTCATCAGGCTGATATAAAGCGTGGTGGAAGCGGCGGCGGTGCGCAGGCGGATGGGCGGCACGGCGTGTTTCCAGAACTGCACTTGGCGATGTCCGCGCAAGGTGGACGCGAGGATGGCGTAGAGCGCGGACACACTGGTGGTCTTGATACCACCGCCGGTGCCGCTGGGTGAGGCACCGACGATCATGGCGAAGAACAGCAGCACGAGGGAGGCGGAGGATAGATTGCCGATGCTGATGGTATTGAACCCGGCGGTGGTGGAGGCCGTCATGATCTGGAACGCCGCCGCGAGGAAGCGTTCCTTGGCCGGGAGCAACTGGATGGAAGGCTCGGCGAAATAGAAGAGTGGCGTGGTGACGAGCCAGATGGCGGCGGTCATCAGCAGAATGAGCTTCGATGTGAGGGTGATGGCGTGCTGCTTGCGGGTAACGGCGAGCCAGGCATCTTGCAGGACGATAAAACCGATCGCGCCGAGATAACAGAGCGCGCCGATGGTGAGGTTCACGGTGGTGTTGCCGGCGAAAGCTTCCAGGCTGTTGTTGTTCAGGCTGAACCCGGCCGTGGCGAAGGCGGAGACGCAGTGAAAGAGCGCGGACCAGAAGGGATTCACGACGCCTGCGGCCCGGAATTCAAAGTAAAGCAGCGCGGTGCCGATCGTCTCGATGAGGAGCGTGAAGACCAGCACCTGGCGCACGAAGAGCGGGAGGTCAAAGCCCTTGGGCAAGGAGAACTCCGCGTGCAAAATCTTCAAGCGCACAGGGGAAAGCGTCTGGCCGCGCGAGAGGATGAGCGCGGAGGAGACGGTCATGTAACCGATGCCGCCGAGCTGGAACAGGACGAGCAGCACCAGTTCACCCCAGAAGGTGTAGCTGTCACTCACGCTCACGGTCGTGAGTCCGGTGGTGGACACGGCGGAGACGACGTTAAAGAGATTGTCCAGCCACGCAACAGGCTGTGTCTGCGCAAGTGGCAAACAGAGCAGCATCGTGCCGATGAGGACGTAGGAGAGAAACCCCATCACGAGAAGCTGGGCCGGCTTGAGAGAGACCAACCAGTTTTTCACAGTTCACCAAAACCGCCTTCGGCAAGGAAGACGGGTCCACGGAACGCGTCGCGGTCGAAGCGCATAGCTCCGCCAGCGGATCGGACCGGTCTGTTTCAGTTGGGGTGATCGTGGACGCCGTGGACATCACGGCGCAGAGGACCGCCCTTCCAAACGCCGACGAGGTTAGCTGACGGGCTAGGTCTCAGAAGTGACCCCGAACACCAGTTGCCTGGCATCGTGCGCCCCGTCCCGGTGTGACCCGGGAGTTTGGGTTCCCCGTGCTGACTTGCAGGAAGGCAAGGCAGCTTAGGCTGCGAACAGGGGAAAGCTCGGACAAGGGGGTGAATTTGTCAATGGCGGGGGGTAAGAGCGGGGAATTGGTAGAAAACCTCGGCACTTGTGTACATGTGCCGAGGTGATTTCAGCCTAACGGGTGAGGGGTTTTGTGACCCGCTAAAGGCGCTAACGAGGGCGGGAAAAGAAGGGGGATGTGCGCTGACGTGAGGTAAGGGTGAAATTTTATGAATCCGCCTGAATTATTTTCCCGAGAACCGCTGTTTTAGGGAGTTATATGCACTTAACCACCTGAATTCCAGATGGTTACACCGTCTTAAAATATTTTAAGAAAAAGGGGACCATGGACAGCCAATGTCCTACCCCCCTCGGCATAGTGGACGCAGAACATTAAATAAAAGGTTCTCTATGAAACTGACAGAACAGAGCGAGTTGAAGATGGAAACAGCAGGGTGCCGGCCAGTGAGCCGGCGGTATCGCAAGATCAGCCAGGCCAACTGGTGGTTCGGCCAGATGCGCCGGGCCGTGGAGCAGGCGTGTCCGAGTGAAGAACCGGTGAGGGTGGCGCGGCAGCGGGTCTTGCCTCTGAACTGAGGCAGTTCATGTTTTCCGGGCGGCACAGGCGAGTTGTCCGGGAGGCAAGAAAAGCGGGTTAAAGCACGGGCCGTTTTGCGCAATTTCGGCTTTGCTAATAGGGTGGAAAGTGTTGAATAAGTATCGCTACACCTAGTCTGATAAACGTGATGTTGTCGTTAATGAAAAATCTGGCGCTGGCGGGCGGTGCGGTGGGGCTTTTGCTGGCCACCACACCGGTGCAGGGCGCTGCCTCGTTGGACTTCAAGAAGGCTGCTGTGCCGTTCATGGAGAAGTATTGCTACGAATGCCATGGCGGCAAGAGCACGAAGGCCGATCTGGACCTGAAGGCGATCAAGGATGACAAAAACATTCTGGAGAACCACAAGCTCTGGCGCGGCGTGCTCCAGCAGGTGAATTCCGGCGAGATGCCGCCGAAGAAATTCGCGCACAAGCCCTCCCCGCAGGACATCGAGAAGTTCAACAACTCGCTCACGGAGTCTTTCGCCAAGGCCGAGTCCAAGCTGAAGCCGGACCCGGGTCACGTGACCATGCGCCGCCTGAACCGTACGGAATACAACAACACTGTACGCGACCTGCTGGCGGTGGATTACAATGCCTCGGAAAATTTCCCGGCGGATGACGTGGGCCATGGCTTCGACAACATCGGGGATGTGTTGAACATTTCCCCGGTACATCTGGAGCGGTATCTGGATGCAGCGGAAGGGGTGGCGCAACGGGCGGTCTATGTGACGTTGCCCAAGCCTTCCTCCCGCACGACCTATTCCATCTTCCTCGAGCCCGGCGGTTACCGCAGTGAGAACGGCACCCGGCCGGTCACCAATGCGACGCCGGAACTGTTCGTCTCGCATGACATCAAGGTGGCGGGTGAATACGTCTTCCGCGTGCGCGCGGCGTCCACCAACGCCAATGACAGCGAGCCGGTACAGATGAAGCTGTTCCTGAACGACAAGGAAGTGCTGGCGGTGGCGGTGACGAACAAGGTGGGACGCTGGCGGGAGTTTGAGACCAAGCTGGAGATCCCGGCCGGTGAACAGAAATTCCGCGCCCAATTTGCGAATCGCCCGGGTGAAAACGCGGACCGGATGCTCTTCATCAACGAGTTCAAGGTCATCGGCCCGGCGGATACGCGCTCGGAATTCATGAAACGGGTGGATGCCGTGGGCACGGACAAGCCGGAGGAACAGCGCATCCGGGAGGTGACGGAATGGTTTGTGACGAAGGCCTTCCGCCGGCCGGCCACGAAGGAAGAAGTGGCGCGGTATGTGCGGGCGTTCGAAGCCGGGCTGGCCACCCACACGAACCGCTTCAACGCGGGCTTGCAGCAACTGGTAAAAGTGACGCTGTGCTCGCCGAAGTTCCTCTTCCGCACGGAATTGGATGACAAACCGAAGGTGAAGGACGCGCACCCGCTGGATGAATATCAACTGGCTTCGCGCTTGAGCTACTTCCTCTGGAGCAGTATGCCGGACGAGGAACTCTTCGCCCTGGCCGCCAAAAACCAGCTCTCGAAGAATCTGGACGCGCAAGTGAAGCGCATGTTGAAGGACCCGAAAGCGACCTCACTGGTCCAGAACTTCGGCCTGCAATGGCTGCAGATCCAGCGGCTGACCACCTTTGCGCCGGATAGCACGCTGTTCCCCGGCTTTGACGAGCGCCTGCGCAAATCCATGTTGAAGGAGACGGAACTGTTCCTGGCCGAGATCGTGCGGGAAGATCACAGCATCCTGACCTTGGTGGATTCTGATTTCACCTACCTGAACCGCCCGCTGGCCCGCCATTACGGGATTGAAGACAAGGTGTTTCCGCGCGGCCAGCGCGACTGGCGGCGGGAGAATGAATTCGTCCGGGTGAAGCTGCCGGACCAGAGCCGGGGCGGTCTGCTCACCCAGGCCAGCATCCTGACTGTCACCTCCAACCCCACCCGCACCTCGCCCGTGAAGCGCGGCAAATGGGTGCTGGAACAGATCCTCGGCACACCCCCGCCACCCGCTCCGCCCGGGGTGGAGGAACTGGAGGCCCAGCATGAACTGAAAGGCTCCCTCCGCCAACGCATGGAACAACACCGCGCCAACCCCGCCTGCGCGAACTGTCACCAGCAGATGGATGCGATGGGTTTCGCCTTCGAGAACTTCGATGCCGTTGGCCGTTTCCGCACGAAAGATGGTAACGATGTCATCGACCCTTCCGGCACGTTGCCTGATGGCCAGAGCTTCCAGGGACCGGGCGAGCTGAAGAACATCCTGAAGGGCAAGAAAGACCTGGTGGCGCGGAATGTGACGGAAAAACTCATGACCTATGCACTGGGCCGGGGTCTGGAATATTACGACGAGCGCACGATCAAACAGGTCGTGGGCAATCTGGCCCAGAATGAATACAAGTTTTCCACGCTGGTAAGCTCGATCGTGCAGAGCGATCCCTTCCGTTTACGGCGCGGGAAAGAGTTGAAAGAAAAGAACGATTTGGGTGAATAATAGAACCAGTCAGCCGCTCTAACATAAGTTGTTTATGGAAAACCGCATGCTTATCTCACGTCGTACGCTGCTCCGGGGTCTGGGTGCCTCCCTCGCCCTGCCGTGGCTGGAAGCCATGGGACCGATGACCGGCTGGGCCGCCGATACCAAGGCGAGCCAGGCCGCGCCCAACCGCATGGCCTTCCTGTATGTGCCCAACGGCATCAACATGGACGACTGGAAGCCCGGCTACGAAGGTGCGTTGCGCGATCTGCCGAAGATCCTCCAACCTCTGGATGCGTATAAACAAGATTTCTCCCTGTTGACCGGTCTGACCGCCGACAAGGCTTTCGCCAACGGCGATGGTGGCGGCGATCATGCCCGCGCACTCTCGGCGTTCCTCACCGGCTGCCAGCCGCGCAAGACGGATGGCACGGATATCCGCGCCGGCATCTCCGTGGATCAGGTGGCCGCCGCCCGCCTCGCGGACAAGACACGGCTCGCTTCGTTGGAACTCGGCACGGAAGCCGGTTCCATGGCGGGCAATTGCGATTCCGGTTACAGCTGCGTTTACTCCTCCACGATGTCTTGGCGCTCCGCCACGCAGCCGTTGCCGAAGGAAGTGAACCCGAAACTGGTGTTCGAGCGCATGTTCGGCTCCGGCTCCAAGGAAGAGCGCATGAAGCGCGACGCCCAGCGCAAGAGCGTGCTGGACTTCGTGAAAGAAGATTTCAGCGAATTGAACGGCAAACTCGGCCGCTCCGACCAGCGCAAGCTGGATGAGTATTTCTCCGCCGTGCGCGATCTGGAATTGCGCATCGAACGTGCCGCGAACATGCCGGACCTGAAGGCCCCGGAGAACTTCGCGCTGCCCGTCGGCGTCCCGGCAAGCTACGAGGAACACATCCGCATCATGGGCGAGCTGATGATCCTCGCGTTCCAGACGGATGCCACGCGCGTATGCACCTTCGTTCTTGCGAACGAAGGGAGCGGCAAGGCGTATCCGTTCATCGGCGTGAAGGAAGGCCACCATGATCTTTCCCACCACGGCAACAGCGAAGAGAAGAAAGCCAAGATCGCCGAGATCAACCGCTTCCACGTCACCCAGCTCGCCTACATCATGGGTCGAATGAAGTCCATCAAGGAAGGCGACGGCACGCTGCTTGACCATACGATGCTCTGCTACGGTTCCGGCAACTCGGATGGCAACCGCCACAACCACGACGATCTGCCGATCCTCGTCGCGGGCAAGGGCTGCGGCACCATCAAGACCGGTCGCCATGTGGTTTACCCGAACCGCACGCCGCTGAACAACCTCTGGCTTGCCATGCTCAACCGCATGGACATCAAGACCGCCCAGCTCGGCGACAGTACGGGCGAACTGCCGAACCTCGCCTGAGCGGTCGCACAACCATTTCACGATCCCCAGTGAAGCGATTCACCGGGGATTTTTGTTTTAGGAGCGCGGCTTTTAAGCCGCTTCAATGTCCATCGTTACGATAGGCATCAGAAACTTCAGCGTTCGCACACTCCATTCCCCTTCTCGCGCCTTCTGTGCTTCTTTGTGGCTATCACCGTTTTCCTCACTACACTACGCCGCCGTGGAACCGAAATCGCTGCCCATTTGGCAGGTCCAGTCACAGATTGTTGAAGCGTTGCGCGCCGCGCACCGTTTGGTGCTCGTCGCGCCCACCGGCTCCGGCAAATCGACGCAAGTCCCTCAAATGGTCCTCGATGCCGGGCTCGCCGGTGACAAGAAGATCATCGTCCTGCAACCCCGCCGTGTCGCCGCTCGCACCGTTGCCGCCCGCGTTGCCTGGGAACGCAATGTGCCCCTCGGCCAAGAAGTTGGCTACCAAGTCCGCTTCGATGACCACACCTCGCTCGGCACCCGCATCTGCTTTATCACGGAAGGCATTCTCCTCCGTTGGCTTCAGGATGACCCCACGCTCGCGGATGTTAGCGCGATCCTCTTCGATGAATTCCACGAGCGCAACTTGCTCAGCGATGTCGCCCTCGCCTTGGTGAAGCGTCTGCAAACGCATAAGCGTCCGGATCTGCATCTGCTCGTCATGTCCGCCACGCTTGATGCCGAGCCGGTAAAGAAGTATCTGGATGATTGCCCCATCTGCATCTCCGAAGGCCGCAGCTATCCCGTGATGGTCCAATACATCGACTACAAGGATGAGCGGAACATCACCGAACAGGCCGCCGATGCCGTGGAGAAAATCATCAATGCCCGCGAGCCCGGCGACATCCTGGTCTTCATGCCCGGCATGGCGGAGATCAATGCCACCATCGGCGCGCTGCACAGCATCCGCGTTTCAGAGAAACTGCTTTGCATCCCGCTCCACGGTGAACTCACGCCCGACCAGCAAGACCTCGCCTTCCAGCCCAGCGATCGCCGTAAAGTCGTCGTCGCCACTAACGTCGCCGAGACCTCCGTCACCATTGACGGCGTGTGCTCCGTCGTGGATAGCGGCCTTGCACGTGTCGCTCGCTACGATGCCGAACGCGGCATCAGCACCTTGCACCTCGAGGAGATCAGTCGCGCCTCCGCCGATCAGCGCAAAGGCCGCGCCGGCCGCACTGCGCCTGGCGTGTGCTATCGCCTCTGGACGGAGAGCGGTTACCTGAATCGCCCCGAGCGCAACACGCCGGAGATCCAACGTGCCGACATGGCAGAAGTCGTTTTGCTCCTGCACTCCCTCGGTATCAAGCACGCTGCCGGATTCGATTGGCTCGACAAGCCAGATCCCGTCGCGGTGGAACGCGCCGAGATGCTGCTGCACACCTTGGGCGCCTTGCGTCCCAGCACGGCGAAAAACGACGATCCTGACATCGATCGCATCGAGAGTGATCTCACGCCCATCGGTCGTCAGATGATGCGCCTGCCCATGCATCCGCGCTACTCGCGCATGCTCGTGGAGGCCCAGAAGCGCGGTTGTGTCTCCGCCGCCGCACTGTGCGCTGCACTGGTCAGCGGCCGCGATCTACTCACCCGCATCGGTCGTGATGAAAAACACATCGCGGAGAATCGTGAACTCTTCGAAGGCAGCCAGGACTCCGATTTCTTCACGCTCATGCGCGCGTATCAATTCGCGCGCAAGAACGGTTTCAACATCGACACCTGCCGCCGCTACGGCATCAACGCCCGCTCTGCCCGCGAGATCGAGCAGACCTACCTGCAATTCGTCGAAATCTGCCGCCGCCAGAAGTTCCACGAGATCTCGCCCGATGAAGCCCCGCCAAAGACCGATGACACCTCGCTGCAACGCTGCCTGATGACCGGCTTCATCGACCAGCTCTGCATCCGTCGCGACAAAGGCACGCTCGAATGCGACCTCACCGAAGGCCGCACCGGCACCCTCATGCGCGAGAGCGTCGTGCAGCAATCCACCCTATTCGTCGTCGCCACCATCCGCGAAGTTAGCGGCCGTACTGGCCACATGACCTTGCTCGGCATGGCTACGCATATCAAACCCGAGTGGCTCACCGAGACCTTCCCGGAACAGTTGGACATCAAGATCGAGCACCTCTACGACCGCGGCCACAAACGCGTCGCCGCCGTGAAGCTCGTACGCTTCCAGGACCTCGTCATCTCGCACGAACACCAGCGCGAGGTGGACCCCGCCGGTTCCGCCCGTTGCCTCGCCGAAGCCGCGCGCAAGCAATGGTTCGAGCTCCCGCTCTTCAATCACGAGATCAAGCAATTGATCAACCGCGTGAACCTCATCTGCAGCATCCAGCCCGAACTGGAACTGAAACCCTTCGATGAAGCCGCGATCATCACTTGCCTCACTGAAGCCTTCCACGGCCAGACCCTCGCCAAAGAAGCACAGGCCACGAATCTCAAAGATGCCTTCCTGAAACACTGGCCTAAAGGCCAGTGGGATTGGCTCAACGAACTCGCGCCCAACACCATCCCCTGGGGCGAAGGCAAACCTGCCAAACTCCAATACGTGGAGGACGATGATAAAAACTCCGAGTGGCCCATCTTGCCTGAGCTGCAAGTGAAGATCACCGAATGTTTCGCGCTCAAAGACCACCCGCGCCTCTGCGAAGGCCGCGTGCCCGTGCGCCTCTGGGTCTGCGCCCCCGATGGCAAACGCCTCGGCTCCACCCTCGACTGGGCCAACTTCCGTGCCAAGGAATACCCGAAGCTCAAGCCCGCCCTGCAAAAGAAATTCAGCAGCTTGTTGTGGCCATGATCAGAGACGTGTTCGTTTTTGGATTTATAAAAAGCAAAGCGGCGGTCACTTGACCACCGCTTGCTAAAATATTCGGGAACGTAATGGGCTTTAAGCCACACTCGCCGCCAGCTCTTCCTCCACATCCACGATCTCTTTGATCTGCGTGAGGAACCACCGGTCGATCTTCGTCAGGTTGAATATCTCCTCGACGGTCATCCCGGCGCGCATGGCGTGGCGGATGAAGAAGATGCGTTCCGCGTTCGGCACGGTCAGTTTGCGGCTGATGACGTCCTTCGGCAGGATGTCGCGGTCGCCATACACCTCGGTGCCGATGCGCCAGGCTTTGCCGTCGCCGCCCAAACCGCTGCGGCCGATCTCAAGGGAGCGCAGGCATTTTTGCAGCGACTCCTTGAACGTGCGGCCAATTGCCATGGCCTCGCCCACGGATTTCATCTGCGTGGTGAGCGTGGCGTCTGCTTGCGGGAATTTCTCGAAAGCGAAGCGCGGGATCTTCGTGACGACGTAATCGATCGTCGGCTCGAAGCTCGCGGGGGTTTCGCGCGTGATGTCGTTCTTGATCTCGTCCAGCAGATAGCCGACGGCCAGCTTCGCGGCGATCTTGGCGATGGGGAAGCCCGTCGCCTTCGAGGCCAGCGCCGAGCTGCGGCTCACGCGCGGGTTCATCTCGATAACAATCATGCGGCCCGTCTGCGGGTCCACGGAGAACTGGATGTTCGAACCGCCCGTCTCCACACCCACCGCGCGGATCACGGCGAACGACGCATCGCGCATGATCTGGTATTCCTTGTCCGTCAGCGTCTGGATGGGCGCCACGGTGATGGAGTCGCCCGTGTGGACGCCCATGGGATCGAAGTTCTCGATGGAGCAGATGATGACGCAGTTATCCGCCTTGTCGCGCATCACTTCCATCTCGTATTCCTTCCAGCCGAGCAACGATTCCTCGATAAGGATCTCGCTCACGGGCGAGAGGTCCATGCCGCGCTTGGCGATCTCTTCAAACTCGTCGCGGTTGTAAGCGATACCACCGCCCGTGCCGCCCAGCGTGAACGCCGGCCGGATGATGAGTGGGAAACGCCCGATCTTTTCCGCCACCGCCCAGGCTTCCTGCATGTTATGCGACGTGCCGGAGATGGGGACGTCCAGACCGATCTGGAGCATCAGGTCTTTGAAAATCTGGCGGTCTTCGCCCTTCGTGATGGCTTCGGCCTTAGCGCCGATCATCTCCACGCCGTATTTCTCCAGGATGCCCTTGCGATGCAGGGACATGGCGGTATTCAGTGCCGTCTGGCCGCCGAGCGTGGGGAGCAACACCAATTTGCCCGTCGCGCCCAGGCGCTTCAGCTCATCCAGCTCGCGCACGATGATCTTCTCAACTGCCTCAGGCGTAATCGGTTCGATATACGTGCGGTCTGCGAACTCCGGGTCCGTCATGATCGTGGCCGGATTGGAGTTCACGAGGATGACGCGGTAGCCTTCCTCGCGCAGGGCCTTGCAGGCCTGGGTGCCGGAGTAGTCGAACTCGCACGCCTGGCCGATGATGATCGGACCCGCGCCGATGATAAGAACCGAATGGATGTCTGTGCGCTTTGGCATGTTACAAAAAATCTCAGGTTCTGACGACGCCAGACGGCCCGCCCCACGGGTTGCGCCCGGCAAATCAAAACGCCCCGGATGAAACACCGAACGGGCAAGAATGGGAAGGAGAAGTTTTTAACAGGCCGCAATGGAAAGCGATCGAAGGGGCTTTCGAGGCCGGTCCTCAATGGCAATGCGCGCCGCCACCATCCACCCCCAGCACCGGGCTCACATAGGGAATACCCAGCTCCATTCCCCGCAGGATGAGCAAGACTCCCAGTACCGCCAGGCTGATGGGCACCAGCCGTTGCAGTTTGAAATTCAACATGCCTTGCAACTTTCGTCCCGCCAATCCCATACCCAGCATCACCGGCAACGTCCCCATTCCGAACAAAGCCATGGAGAACAAGCCTAGTTGCAGGCTGCCGGTAGCGGCGGCAGCCGTGGCCGCCACATATACCAATCCACACGGCAGTAGCCCATTCAATGAACCTAACAAAAAGAGCGAGCCAAACGTCCTTTGCTGCAAGAGCCGACCCACACTCGCCTTGAGCCACATCACACTCTTCGTGATCGGCAATCCCAAGCCCACGCGCAGCGAAGCCACCAAACCCAGCAGAATGGCCACACCCGCTACCAGCGACACCCACTTCTGATATCCCGCCAGTGCGAAACTTTGCCCCACCAACCCAAACACCGCACCGAGGATCATGTAAGTCAGGATGCGTCCGAGATTATACAGCAGGCGGCCCAGCACGAAATCACTCCGCGTCTTGCCCGCGACCGGCAAAGCCAGCGCCAAGGGACCGCACATGCCTGCACAATGCAGGCTGCCGACCAGTCCGAGCATGAACGCGGTCCAGAGTTCCATAACGCCTTAGAGTTTTCCTTCCAGCACCACCGATTGGTCGAAGTAATACTCCGCCTCACCCAGTTTCCAATGCACCCGCAGTTTCCACAGCCCGCCTTTGAGTGCGGCCGCGTCGATGCGTTGCAGCCCGCTCTCGTTCACCGCCAGCGCCAGCTTCTTGTCCAGGCTGGCATCGGAGGGGCGATACAGTTGCACCTCTCCCGTCGGCTTGCCGGTTGCGTGTTCCGTCGGCAGCTTGAAAGTGACGCTCGTCGCATCCGTGGTCACGGTGATGTCTTTGCGCAACTGCGCGGTACGGTTCACACGGTCGATCTGCTGCTGATGCCGCAATTCCTCCTCGTAATAATCCTTCCGCACCAGGTCCATGCTGTTGCGTGTAGCCACCACGGCCCAAACCGTCATCGCCGTGATGAAGATGACGAACCACGCGATGATGGCATACGGCCAGGGATTGCTTGGTTTGTGTTCAGTCTTTGTCGCCGTGTTCATGATGTTCCTTTCGCGGCCCTACAAAGGCCGTCTTCACCGTCTCCAAAAGTTTGCCCTGTGAATACACGCCGATCTCCAGATGCGTGCTGGCTCCGTCCAGATCATCTTCTTCCAGCTCGATCAGCACGGAAGTCTGTGAAGAGTTTTCCTTCGGCACGATGAACTCGCCCGCGCCCAGCACTTTCACGGTGCCTTCACTGTTCAGCAGCCGCAGCTCCACCGGGATGTCATGGCCCGTCTTGTTCACCACCCGCAGCGTATAGATATTGCTGATGCGGTCATCACCCAGCTTCTGGAACAGCGAGCCCGGCGCGCGCAACAGTGCGGTCTCCACATCGGACCGCGTGAACACCAGCACGAGGAAGAGCGTGATCAGCGCCGTCAGGATGACGGAATAAAGTTTCATGCGGGCGGTGAACTTGAGCGATTCACCTTTCTCGATGCCGTTCAACGAGGCGTAGCGGATAAGCCCGCGCGGCTTGCCCACCTTGTCCATCACAGTGTCACATGCATCGATGCACGCCGTGCAGTTCACACACTCCATCTGCACGCCGTTGCGGATGTCGATGCCCGTGGGACAGACCGCCACGCACTGGTGACAGTTCACACAATCTCCCTTGCCCTCCGCCTTGCGCGCCTCCGGCGTCTGGTCGCGCTTTAACGGCGCCCGGCCTTCGCCGCGCTTGTAATCATACGCCACCACCATCGTGTTCTCGTCCAGCAACGCGGACTGGAACCGGCCATACGGACAGATGAACGTGCACGCCTGCTCGCGGAACCGCGCGAAGATCGCGAAGAACAACAGCGTGAACAGGATCATGAACGTCAGCCCGGTCACATGGTTCCGCGGATCATCTGTGATGATCTGGAACAGCTTGTCACTGCCCACGATGTAGCTGAACAACGTGTTGCCCACGATGAAGGACAGGATGAAGAACACACCATACTTGCTCACGCGCTTCCAGATCTTGTGCGGGCTCCAGGGTGCAGCGGCGAGCGCCTTCTGCTCATGCGCATCACCATCGATCCAGTATTCGATCTTCCGGAAGACCATCTCCATCATCACCGTCTGCGGGCAGGTCCACCCGCACCATAACCGTCCGAACGCCGTGGTGAAGATCATGATGCCCACGAAGAACACCAGCATCGCCACCGCGAAGATGAACGTATCCTGCGGCCAGAAGATCTGGCCCAGGATGGAGAACTTCCGCTCCACGATGTTGATCATCAACAGCGGGTTGCCGTTGATGCGCACAAAGGGGCCGACGAACATGATCGCCAGCAGCACCCAGCTCATCCAAGTGCGCCAGCGGAACCATTTCCCATCCACCTTCTTCGGGTAGATCCACTTGCGATACCCCTTCTTGTCCGCCGTCGCGATGTGATCGCGGAAGTCGGCCATGTTGGCCGTCTGTTGCGCAGCCAGCGGATCAGTCGGTTCCGGTGTTTTATTCGGAGCACTCATACAACATGCCCTATGATACAAATGACCAATGACGAAATCCGAATGACCAAGGAATGCCGAAATGCCAAATGACTTAAGCAGATACCCGCTGAGACTGTCTGGTGCTTAGTCATTGGACATTCTTTCGTCATTCGTGCTTGGGCATTCGTCATTTTTCCCTACTCGAACTCGCTCGGTTTTTCCGGCCCCTTCGGCTGATTCTCGGGCGGTTTCGGATTGGGCGGCTTGGTGCCGCGCAACGTGTAGATGTAGCTGGCCACGGAGGTGATTTCGTCCGGCTTCAGCACACCTCTCCAGGTGAGCATGCCTTTGTCCGGCACGCCATTGATGATGATCTTCACCGAATCCACGTAATTGGAACCGTGGATCCAGAAATCATCCGTCAGGTTCGGACCGACGATGCCGCCGCCGTCTGGGCGATGGCAGGGCGCGCAGTAAGTCGTATAGACCTGCAAGCCCTGCGCCTGCACCGCCTTGTCCTTGGATGGCTCCAAGGTGGCGATGTTCGCCTCAAACTTCGCGATGGAAGCCGCCTTGATCTCATCCCCGATCTTCTGCTCCTTCGCATAAGCGGCCGCCTGCAGGTCCCCCATGTTGAACACATGATAGTAAAGCATGTAGCCTGCGGCGAACGCCACGCAGATGTAGAAGAGCCACACCCACCAGCGCGGCAGCAGGTTGTCGAGTTCTTTGATGCCATCCGCCTCGTGTTCGAGCAGGATGGGCTGTTTCGAGTCGTTATTCATGGCTGGCCTCCGTCTTTTTGGTGCCGTCTTCCAGGGGAAGCTGGCTCATCTGTTTCAGGAAAGGTTTCTTCAGGCACGCCGCATAGATCAGCGCGCCCGTGAAGACCGCAAAGAACAGCAGGATCGAGATGATGCCGAAATTCTCGACACCGCCCACATGGGTCAGAACATTCTTGATCATATATCGCCTTTATCAGTTGGAGGTTGCAGGTGCCGGGGTTGCGACGGCTTGCACCTTGATATCCGTGCCGAGCCGTTGCAGATACGCGATCATCGCGATGATCTCCTTGTCCGGTTGAGCCTCAACAGAACCGACCTTCAGATTGGTCACGATGGTCTCTGCCTGTTTTTCCAGGTCCTTCAACGCCTCGCCGTTCTCGTAACCTTCCGGATACGGCACGCCGACTTTGCGCAAGGCCGCGATGCGGGCGGGCAACGCTTTCTTGTCCATCTTTTGCTCCAGCAACCACGGATAACGCGGCATGATGGAGCCGGGTGAAGTGAGGCGCGGATCGTCCATGTGGTTGTAGTGCCACGCATCCGGATACTTCGCGCCGACGCGATGCAGGTCCGGACCCGTGCGCTTGGAGCCCCACAGGAACGGATGATCATAGACATATTCACCCGCCTTCGAGTATTCGCCATACCGCTCCGTCTCCGAGCGGAACGGACGGATCATCTGCGAATGACAGCCCACGCAGCCCTCGCGGATGTAGATGTCGCGGCCCAGCACTTCGAGCGGCGTGTAAGGTTTCACGCTGGAGATGGTCGGAACGTTCTCCTTGATGAGATACATCGGCACGATCTCCACTAGGCCACCGATTGCCACCGCGACGAGTGACAGCACGGTGAGCGTGATCGGTTTCGCTTCGAGCCAACGATGTTTCCACGGGTCTTGCACCCCGTGCTGATGATCTTCCTGGCTCTTGATCGGCGCGGCTTGCGCTTCCACCTCCGGCACGAACACGCCGGACTTCGCCGTCTTCCACAAGTTATAGGCCATCAAGAATGTGCCCAGGATATAGAGCAGACCGCCCACGGCCCGCAGCACGAACATGGGGATGAGCTGGATGACCGTCTCCAGGAAGTTCGCATATTTCAGGAAGCCTTCCGGGGTGAACTGCTTCCACATGAGACCCTGCGTGATGCCGCTCCAATACATCGGGATGACATAGAACATCATGCCCGTAAGCGAGATCCAGAAGTGCCAGTTCGCGAGCTTCTTGGACCACAGCGGCGTGTTGTAAAGGCGCGGGAACAGCCAGTAGAGCATGGAAAACGTGAGGAATCCGTTCCAGCCCAGCGCACCGGTATGCACATGCGCCACGGTCCAGTCCGTGTAATGCGAGAGAGAGTTGACGCTCTTGATGGAGAGCAGCGGGCCTTCCAGCGTCGCCATGCCGTAAGCCGTGAGAGCCACGACCATGAATTTCAGCATCGGCTCCTGGCGCACCTTGTCCCACGCACCGCGCAAGGTGAGCAGACCGTTCAGCATGCCACCCCAGCTCGGGGCGATGAGCATCACGGAGAACACCATGCCGAGCGATTGCGCCCAGTCCGGCAACGCCGTGAACAGCAGGTGATGCGGCCCCGCCCAGATGTAGATGAAGATGAGTGCCCAGAAATGGATGATGGAGAGACGATAGGAGAACACCGGACGTTCTACCGCCTTCGGCAGGAAGTAATACATCAAGCCCAGGTACGGTGTGGTCAGGAAGAACGCCACGGCGTTGTGCCCATACCACCATTGCACCAATGCGTCCTGCACGCCCGCATAGATCGGATAACTCTTGAATGCACTGGCGGGAACCTCGAGCGAGTTCACGATGTGCAACATCGCGACCGTCAGCGCGGTAGCGATGAAGAACCAGATGGCCACATACATGTGCTTCTCGCGACGGCGCAGGATCGTTCCCATCAAGTTCACCGTGAACACCACCCATACCAGCGCGATGGCGATATCGATGGGCCATTCCAGCTCCGCGTATTCCTTGCTCGTCGTGAGCCCGAGCGGGAGCGTGACGGCGGCGGCCACGATGATCGCGTTCCAGCCCCAGAAATTGATCCAGCTCAGCGTGTCGTTGAACATACGCGCCTTGCACAGCCGCTGGAGCGCATAGTAGATGCCCATGAACATACCGTTACCCACGAAGGCGAAGATGACGGCGTTCGTGTGCAGCGGACGCAGGCGGCCGAAGCTCACGAATTGCAGTTGTAGGTTGGCTTCCGGCCAGAACAATTGCACGGCCGCCAGCAAGCCGGCGCTCATGCCCACGATGCCCCATATCACGGTGGCGATCGCAAAGGCGCGGACGATCCGGTTATCGTATTTAAACGTTTCCAGGTTCATGGTTCAGTCTTTTCAGGTTTGGTCGCTAAATCGTTTTTCTTCGGGGCCGGTTTGCCCGGCTCATCCAGCAGCACACGCATGGAAGGCGTGGCTGTATCCTCGTACTGCCCGCTGCGCACCGCCCACACGAAGGCGAGGAGAAAGCCGGTGGCGGCGATGATGCTCAAAGGGATCAATAGAAAGATGACGCTCATCGGATTTCCTCCATCGGTGTGCCGATGCCCTCCCGCTTCGCCATCCAGCCGGTCATCAAGCACGCGAAACCCACCACGGTGATGGAACTTACGGGCATCAAGATCGCGCACACGACGGGCGAAAGCAGTCCTTGCACGGCCAAGGCCAGGCCGATGACATTGTACGCGGCGGAAACGAGGAAGCTGGCTTTGATGACCCGCACCGCGCTCTTGGCAAAGCGCAAGATGGCATCGATGCGCGGCACCAATCGCGCGGAGAGGATCATGTCGCTGGCCGGTGAGAAGGCGCTCATGTCCTCTACCACCGCCACGCCCACATCGCTCTGCTTCAGTGCCCCGGCGTCATTCAATCCATCACCCACCATCATCACCGTTTTGCCACGCTGCTGCAGTTCACGGATGAAACCGAGCTTATTCAACGGGCTTTGGTTGAATTGCAGATGCGCCTGCGAGCCGAAGATTTCCGTGAAACGTTCACGTTCACGTTCATTGTCCCCGCTCAACAGCGCGAGTTCGTAATGGTCGGTAAGATTCTTGATGAGCCGGTCGGTCTCCGGGCGTAACGCATTCTGCAGCACGTAGCAGCCACGATACTGGCCGTCGATGGCCACATGGATGACGCTGCCGCTTTCCGCCGTCGCGCTCGCCGGCTTCAGCCCGCGTGATTGCAACCATGCGGCCGAGCCCATCCAGATCTCCTGCCGGTTGACCTGGCCTTCCATACCGCATCCGGCTGTCTCCAAGAAAGAGCGCACGGTGTCAGGGAAATGATTTCCCGCGATGGCGTGGCCCAAGCGCACCGCCAACGGATGCGTGCTGTGCCGCGTCATCGAGAACAGCGCCCTCTCCTCCGTTTCATTCAAGGGAGTGCCGTGGAACTTCACCAATCCTGAGCCAGCGGCGGTGAGTGTGCCCGTCTTGTCGAAGACGATCGTGTCCACCCGTGCCAGCCGCTCGATGATGCCCGCGCTCTTCAGGAACGCGTTCCACTTCGCCAGCCAACGATGCGCCGTGCCCAAAGTGAACGGCGCGGCCAATGCCAAGGCACAGGGGCAAGCGACTATGAGAACCGCTGTGAACGACTTTAAAGCGAGCGACGGATTGAAGACCGCCCAATACGCCGCCGCCCCGAGCGCGATGGCCAGCACCAGCTTCGTGAAACGCTGGCTGTATTCGTTCGTGAGATTGTCGAGGCTGTCGCGGTCTTCCTTGCGGAAGGCTTCCTGATTCCAGAGCGAGGTCAGGTAGCTTTGGGAGACCGCCTTCACCGTCTCCACTTCGATGGCCCCGCCGATCTGGCGCCCGCCAGCGTAGATATAGTCGCCGGCCTGCTTCTCCACCGGTTCCGATTCCCCCGTGACGAAGCTGTAGTCAATCACTGCCGGGCCCGCAACCAGCAGCGCATCGGCAGGAATCAGCTCGCCGTTACGCAGGATGAGATGGTCGCCCGTTTGGATTTGTGAAAGCGCGATGCGTTCTTCCGCCTTGCCCTTGCGCACTACCGAAAGCGGGAAGAACGATTTGTAATCGCGGTCAAAAGCCAGCCGGTCATACGTCTTCTGTTGAAAAACACGACCGCTCAAGAGGAAGAACAAGAGTCCTGCGAGCGAATCGAAATAGCCTTCACCCGTACCGCTCACTACTTCGTAAGTGCTCTGCAGGAAGATGGCCACAATGCCCGCCGCGATGGGCACCTCGATGGTCAGCAGCTTCTGGCGCAGACTGACCCATGCCGCGCGCCAGTAATCTTGCGCACTGTAGATCACCACGGGCAGCGAGAGCGCCAGGCTGAACCATCCGAATATTCTGTGAAAGTAAGGTTCGCTCGCGCTATCGAGGCCGAGGTACGAAGCGAGGCTGAACAGCATCGTGTTACCGAACGCAAAACCCGCGATGCCGAGTTGCAACCACAGCTTGCGGCTCACCTTGCTCGTCGGACGCGCTTCGAGATCGGCGAGTTTCAGTTCCGGTTCATAGCCGAGTGAAGCCAGCAGCGTGACCACTTCGCTGAGCTTCACCCGATCCGTTGCGAAGGAGAGCGCAACTTCCTTGCGCGGAAAATGGACGCGCGCTTCACCGATCTGCGGATTCAGCCGGTAAAGATTCTCCAGCAACCACACGCACGCGATACAGTGGATGGCCGGGATGCGGAAGGTGATGCGGGTGAGCCGTTCGTTGCTGAAATCCACCAGGCGCTCGCGCACCGCCGGTTCGTCCAGATAGAGATACTGCTCCGCCTTGGCCGGTCCGCCGATGCGTACGCCCGCGTTCTCGCTCAACTCGTAGAAGTTACCGAGACCATTCTCAGTGAGCAGCTCAAACACCAGCTGACAGCCCTGACAGCAGAACGGGCGCTCCGCTTTCATCAGTGGGGCCGGGCCGCACACCGTGCCACAATGCGCGCACGCCACTGCGGGTGGCAGTGTTGCGCGCATCGAGGAACTGGGGAGTTCCCGCTCTATGAGTCTTGAGGGCATCGGTCAGTCCTTTATGACTGACTCATGTATCGGAGAATACGATGGCATCGGCTCACCGCATTTTGCCCGCCATGGTACATATCTGGAGAATTAGGAAGGCTGATTAAAAATAAGCTGATAGAGTAGCTATATTGATGCGACCCCTGTAAGTTGCTGTGGGAGAAAAACCGATGCCGACGCAGACAGAATCAAGCTGCGTCCTTGCTAATCCATCTTATTTGTCACACTGAAACTATCTTGATTCAATCAAGCCAAGAAACGCTGCGGCTCTGATTAGCCGCACATCACGGCCAGAAGAGGATGATGGCGAGCCCACCAAGGAACGCGCTGCCGAACAGCAAGGCGACCCGTCCCAGCAACGCCCGGTTCGCCAGGACAGCCACCACGCCGGTCTTGAAGACCAGATTGGAGAGGGACGCGGTCAGCACCAGCCGCCAGCCCGTCGGGGCATCGAGCTTGTCCTGATGGACCAGCTCCGCGACAGAAAGTGTGATGGCATCCATGTCTGTCAGACCGGACAGCACCGCCACCACATAAAGCCCGCTCTGGCCGAAGTATTCTTTAGCCGCCGCCACTGCGAGCAGCACGACGCCATACAAGGCCCCGAAGACCAAAGCGGCCTTTAACTCGGACGGATTGCTCTGTTTGGGCATCGCTGATTTTTCACCCCGCGCCATGCTCCAGGCGATGCCCGCCAGCACCAGCGTCACCATGAGCATCGCGCCCAAAGGGCCGCTGGCCTGGCTGAAGAACGTTGGGGCCGTCGTGCTGATGAGCAGCAGCACGCGGGCAAAGACAATGGCGGATGCCATCATGATGACCACGGCAGCAAGGGCAGCGGTCTGGGGATTCTCCCGCGTGCGCCGTGCGTAACTCACGGTGGTGGCTGTGCTGGAGATCAGCCCGCCGAGGATGCCACCCGCCAAGGTGCCCGCCTTTTCCCCGAAGAACTTGTAGATGATGTAACCCGTGAGGCTGATACCGACGATCAGCACCACCATGAGCCAGAGCTTGAAGGGATTCAGCACCTTGAAGGGGCCATAATACTCACTCGGCAGAAGCGGTAGGATGAGCATGGTGATGACCACGAACTGCATGATGGCCTTGAAATCCTCATCCCCCAGCTTCCCGGCAAAGCTCTGCATCTGCGGCTTCAGATGCAGCAGGACAGCCACCACCGCCCCGAGAATGATGGCCACCGTGGTCGAGCCCACGACGAGGTAGGCCCCCACACCATACATCACCAACATGGCGGCCTCTGTCGTCAGACCCGTATCCGGCTGAGGTTTCTTCAACTCTGCCAGATTGCCCACCACAATCATCACCCCCAAGACCACGAAACCCATGGCCACCGTCCAGCCGCCGAAGTCTTTAGCCAGGATGGCACCCAACGCGCCGGCCAGGGTGATGAGCGGAAATGTGCGGAACCCCGCCAGCGGTGTGTTGGTGCGCTCCCGCTGCAAACCCACGAGCAGTCCCAGCCCCAAGGCCAGCGCCAGTGGTTTGAGGGTGAGGAGCAGTTCGTTCATGGATTGTCATCAACGTAAACCGGTTGGAATAGGATTTCCACCACTACGGGATACAAAGTCGATGCGACTCAATGAGCCGAAAACATCACACCGCGATCGGTGCCTTGATGCCTGGATGCGGATCGTATCCGACCAGTTCAAAATCTTCGTATTTGAAATCATGGATGTTTTTCACCGCCGGATTCAGCTTCATCTGCGGCAAAGGACGCGGGAGGCGTGAGAGCTGCAGTTTCGCCTGGTCCAGATGATTCGAATACAGGTGCAGGTCGCCGAACGTGTGGACGAAATCGCCAGGCTTCAGATCACAGACTTGTGCGACCATCATGGTCAGCAGCGCATACGAAGCGATGTTGAACGGCACACCGAGGAACAGGTCCGCACTGCGTTGATAAAGCTGGCAGCTCAGTTCGCCATCCTGCACGTAGAACTGGAAAAACGCATGACAGGGTGGCAGCGCCATCTGCTCGATCTCGCCGACGTTCCACGCGCTGACGATGTGGCGACGGCTGTTCGGATTCTTTTTGATCTGCTCAATGACCTGGTCGATCTGGTTGATGGACCGGCCATCCACGGTGCGCCAATCGCACCATTGCGCGCCGTAGACGCGGCCCAAGCTGCCATCTTCCTTGGCCCATTCGTCCCAGATGGTCACGCCATTTTCCTTGAGGTAACGGATGTTCGTCTCTCCCTTTAGGAACCACAGCAGCTCATGGATGATGGATTTGAGATGTGTCTTCTTGGTGGTGACGAGCGGGAAACCCTCACGGAGATCGTAGCGGGCCTGCGCACCGAAGAGCGAGTAGGTGCCCGTGCCCGTGCGGTCGCCTTTGAATTTGCCCTTTTCGAGGACCAGTTTGAGGAGTTGCAGATATTGGACCATAGCGCCGAATCAGTGGCGCAAGGTTAGGCCCCCGGCACCGCATCGCAAGCGCTTATTCCATCAACCCTGCCGGATGTTCCCCGGCGGCGGTGTCTTGACGGCCGTGGGCGGCGCTTCCGTGAGTTCGATCCGGGTCAGGCCCAGCTTGGGCGCGACGGAATCCAGGAACACCGAGAGGATACGCCGCAGATCCTGCGCCTCCGAGCGCAACAACCAAAGCAGACCGAGCACAGAGAGCACGAGTACCACCCAAAGCATATCGTTGCCGATGAAACCGATCAGCAGCACTTCGATCGCGACAGTCAACGCCACGACTGTTTCCGCCAGCAAGCTGGGTACCGTCTTCAGCCGGCAACGGAACAATTGCGCCCCGTCCTTATGACCCTCGGCCACCGTGGTGAGCTGCAACGAGCACCAGCGGCTGCCGTAAATCTCGATATCGTAGTCGTTCCAGCCCACGTCCGCCTTGTTCGGCCAGCTGTGTTTGTCCAGCTCTTCGAGGATCGCGCTCAGGAACTGCACGCGGGTAACGGGCTGTTTGGTCCAATACTGGGCGACCTTGAAACTCTTGCCTTCGTGCCTGGGGTCGAGCGTGTTCATGCTCTCGCGGTGCGAGAGCGGCGTGGGGCTCAGCAGCAGGCGGCCACGGTATCTGGCCCAACCGCGCGTGATCGGTTGCAGGAAGAAGAGCAGGGCCACCAGCGGACGAAAGGCCCAATGCTTCTTCGTCTTGGGCACTTCCGCCTGCACGGCCGCCGTGATGCACATGCCCAGCGAAGTGAACAGGGCCGCCCAGCCCAGCGGCATCAGATGTTCCAGCACCCCGCCCAGCACAAACAGGGGCAGGGTCACGAGCACATGAAACTCGAGGCTCGTCAGCAACATGAGCGCCACGGAGGCTTCCGAAGTGTAGATCGACTGGAAGAACGCGCTGCCGAACACGCCGTGGTAGATGACCGGGGAGCGCGTCACGATGCCCAGCTTGGCCGGCGTGTAGATGCGCCCCTGCCAGATGCTGTTGCCGAGCGAGTTGAAATATTCCGGGTGCTTGCGCACGAGCAGGGCCTCCGCCTCACCATAGCCGTGCTGTTGCTTGAGGTAGGCGCGCACGTTCGAACGGCGGTAATGCCACACGAAGCCTGCCGGGCTGAACCCGATGCGATAGCCGCGCTGCTGCAAACGCCAGCAGATGTCCACATCATCACCGGCCGCGCGGAAGATGGGATCAAAGCCGCCGATCTCGTCGAGCGCCCATTTGTAAAACGCCATGTTGCATCCGGGGATGTGCTCGGCGATGCGGTCCGTCAGCATCACATGCGCCGGTCCGCCGGGTGACATCATGACCGCCGAGGCCACCCAGCCATCCTCCAACGGCAGGAAGTTATGCCCGCCGATGCCCACGAAGCGTGAGTTCAGCAGATCGCCGACCAGATAATATAACCAATCCTCATCCGCGCGGCAGTCGGAGTCGGTAAAGGCCACGATCTCCCCGGTGGCAGCCTGAATGCCGGTATTGCGGGCCACGGAGAGCCCTTGGTTCGCCTGGTGCCGGATGTAGCGTGCGTAGGGGAAATTCTTCGCGATGAGCTCGGTCTCATCCGTGGAGCCGTCATCCACCAAAATGACCTCGTAGTTCGTGTAATTGAGGCGCTGGAGAGATTCGAGACAGGTCCGGAGCGTGCGTGCGCCATTGTAGCTGGCCACCACCACGGAGACTTTCGGCTGATAGGGCAGCGGGTAATAGGGCGCCTGCTGGAACTGCTGCTGCACTACGGCATACGCGGCCTTCGGTGTCCGGTCCCGGGTCGTGAGGCCAAAGGCCCAGTTCTCAATCTGGTGGCCGCCCGTATGCCAGTCATCCGTAAAGCTGAACACCACCACCCCGGCGAGCCCGGAACGAAAGGCCGTCTGGATCTGTGACTCAAGGAACTGCCCTTGCGCTTCCTCACCCTCGCGCAGCGAATCCATGCCGAACTCGCCGAGCAGCAGCGGCTTCGTATCCGCGATCATCTGTAAACGGGCGAGGTAATTGGCGAACGGCCCCGGTTTGTGCAGATAGAGATTGAAGCAAAGGAAGTCGACCCGTTGGGAGTGGAGAAATTCGGTGGGCGGATAATTGGCGAACGTGCAGAGGCACTGGGGGTCCAGCGATTTCACTATGTCCACCAGCTCGTCGATGAATTCGCCCACCGCCATTGCCCCGCTCCAGCGGACCACGTCGGGCGGGATTTCGTTCACGACGGAGAGGGCGAAGGTGGCGGGATGGGACGCGCAGGATTCGGCGGCCAGGCGCACGGCAGCCCGCGCTTTCTGCATGAGCTCGGCGGAATCCAAGAAGCACAGGTGCTTGCCCCAAGGGATGTCCACCAGCACCTTGAGCCCGGCCAGTTCAGCCAGATCGAGCAGCCATTTCGGCGGCACGTGATAGACCCGCACGAGGTTTGCCCCCAGCGATTTGATCTGCTTGAAATCCTGGGCAGTCTGCTCCGGCGAGGCAAAGGATTCCCCGTCCCCGTTCGGTGCAAAGGGACCATAGGCCACGCCTTTGACGTGGAACTTTGCAGCCCCCAGCCGAAAGAATTTTCCATCCACCGTCACCCGGGGACGTGCATGTGCCTCCGCTGCCATTCTTTGTTAGACGCCCGTTGATTTAAATGTCATCACGCGAAATGGGGAAATAACCAGAACGGGGGCAGATGTCGAGGTTTCCGACATGCCCTAAAACCACCTGCACCCCTCTTAAATGTTTCAGATGCAGTGCCAAATGGCTCTATTATATTTATTAATCATAATAGTTTGCAAACTTTAAAAAACTGTGGTTTTCTAATCATAGAGCAAGAAATGGCTAGACAATTTTTACTAACAGTCATAACGCTGTGCTTGCTGCTAGTTGCGCCGGCACGTGGAACCGTTTTGGACTGGAGCAATGTGTCATGGACGGCCGGGTCCTTGACACAAACTTACAATCTGGACGGAGATGACTTCGATGACGTCACCATCACCATTTCCGGGGACACGTCCGCTTTGGTCTCAGGTTACCCGAGCATTGGGACGGATTTACAGGGCGGGCTGGGCAGCGCTGATGACACGTTGCTGCTCCGTTTAAACTTCACCGACCCCTCCCAGAGCATCACGGTGACGGTCCAGTTCCACTACTATTATGTTGGTGCCACCAATGTCAGCTTTTCGCTGTTCGACGTAGATGGCGACCAGCTTGGAGCCAGTCCCATTTACCGCTTTCGTGACCATATCAGAGAATTGTCGGCCACGGGAGACAACGGCCTGATTGCCGCCGCCCTCGCGGCTGGCACCGCCAACTCGACGGCCGGTTCCGGCACCAATCAGACCGTCACCGGCAATGATCTGGCCAATGACACGGGGACGGGTTCCGGGGCGGGCAATGTCAGCATTGATTACGGCTCCAACAACGTGAACGAGTTTTCTTTCACCATCGGAAATACAGGGAACATTCTGGCGGGCGACCCGCACGAGCAGGTCATCGCCATTCACGACATCAAATTTAAATCCAAGGTCCCGGAGGTCGGTACCACGCTCTTGGCGGTGGCAGTTTGTGCCGGACTGGGTGGTTTAAGGCTGCTCCGCACCTTGCGGCAAACCAAGGCCTGAACGCAAAACCCCGGACGGTGTCGTCCGGGGCTGTGCTTGAATTCGCCGGGCATCCGCCGTGCCTACTTCACACGCGCGGGAAGCTTCTTCTCGATCTTCACCTTCTCGAGGACGATGTATTTCGGCAGACCGTTCTCCGTCGGCACCTTCGTCTCACCGGCAATCAGCGGGGAGGCGTATTCCACGAACTTCTCGTTCGGCAGGAAGCCGTCTTCGCTCACCCAATCGCGCGGCAGGAAGTGTTCGACATTCGCGATGTCTTCCAGCGGTTGCAGGCCGATGGTCCATTTGTAAGGATTCGAGCTGACACGGTCGATCTTCGGCATGAACCCGCTCTTGCCTTCGATGGCCGCCTTCACTGCGGCCGCACCGCAGGCGTAAGCCTCTTCCGCATCCGTCGCGCTCGCGTAATGCGCCGCCGCGCGTTGCGCGTAGCCGAGCAAGACCGTGCGCGTCTTGAGATTCAACTTCGCCTGCACGATCTCTTTGAGCACTTCGCTCGCCCCGGCCAGCACCGGATGGCCGAACGCATCGAGGCGGTTCTTGTCCGCACCGATCTCTTCGCCCTGCTCGTCCTTCACGCCTTCGCCGCAGACCACGATGCAATACTTGTACGCATCCACGGTCTCTTTGACCTTCGCGAGGAACTTCTCCTGATTGAACGGGATCTCCGGCAGCAAGATGATGTGCGGCGGATTCGCCGGATTCCCTTGCTTCGCCAAAACGGTGCCAGCCGCGATCCAGCCAGCCGCGCGGCCCATCACCTCGATGATGCAGCAGGAGCCGTCATCCGTGGCCATGCTGCCCACGTCGAAGCCGATCTCCGTCACCGTCGTGGAATTGTATTTGATCACCGAGCCGTAGCCGGGGCAGTGATCCGTATGCGGCAGATCGTTGTCGATCGTCTTCGGCACACCGTTCACGCGCATCTCGTAACCGCGCTTCACCGCTTCGAGATGGATCTTGTGCGCGGTGTCCTGCGAGTCATTGCCGCCCGCATAGAAGAAGTAACGGATGTTGTGCGCTTGGAAGACCTCGAACAACCGGTCCATGTCCTTCGCGGCCTGTTCGGGCTTCTTCTGGAAATTGATCTTGTAACGGCACGTGCCGAGCGCCGCAGCGGGCGTGTACTTCAGGCCCTCGATGGCGGAAGATTTCTCCTCCTGCAGATCGATGATCTCCTCGTTCAGGATGCCGAGGATGCCGTTCAAGCCGCCGTAGATCTCCTCGATCTGGTCAGGATGCTTGCCCGCCGCCTGGACGACACCTGCCACACTGGCGTTGATCACGCACGTCGGCCCGCCGGACTGGGCCACCAATAGATTTCCAACCAGATCTGCCATAAATTTAAAAAATCACTTCGCTCATTGACCGCACCGGACCCCGTTTCCCTTGGGGAAAAGGCCCCAAAACAGAGGCGGAACGATGCCAACCGCACCGGGGTATGTCAAAGCTGGAATTGCCACCTTCAAGCATGCCAGTCCTCCTTGGGATTGCATACCGCTCCCAAAATCAATTCCAGCGGCATCTCATGCCCCACATGACGAATGACGAGATATATCCGCCATTCTTCACGCTGCCGTTCCATTTGGTGCGCCCAATAAGCCACCAGGTACCCGGTATTCGCCCAGACAGGAGCTTTCTTATCATCCGTTTTTCCCACAAAAACCGGCGGGCCAATCTCCGCCATGACCAGCCGCGTGATAGCTGTGAAGTCCCCGGCCATCTTTTTAAATTCTGCCTCAAATTTTTCCGGATAATCCGCTTGATCAAAACAATCCGAAACCGACAGGTGTTTGGAGCAATCCCGCTGCTTACTGTCACACAGCTCCTCCAGCACTAACATCGGGTTTTCTATCAAATGTGTTTCGCGCAAAGTCATGAGAAATTTCCTTGTCTATACCACCTTGCTCCACGTCTCCCTCCCATCCCGTACAAATCCCAGTCGTTCATACAACTCCGCCGCCTCCGGATGTTTCTCATCCACCTCCAGCCGCAGCCGCTGAATCCCCTCGCCCGGCAGCGCCGCCATCACCTCGCTCAACAACTTCGCGCCTGCGCCTCGACTACGCATCTCGGGTAGCATGAAGAACTCGTCCAGCAACGCCACCGGCCCATCGAACTCCAGCGCGAAATAGAACGGCACCAGCGCATAACCCACGATGCGTCCCTCCACCTGCGCCACCCAGAGGCGGCCTGCTTCCGGCCGTTGCAAGAACCCCGCCAGCAACCGCCGCTTCTTCGCCGCGTCCCACGCGAAACCGAAGTGCGCGTAGAATTGCTCCACCACCGGCAGCAACCCGTCCAGATCCTCCACCTGCGCCCGGCGATTCACCTGTGCTTCCATCCCCATACGATTGCCCTTTCTCACATCATGCGTCCAGCCCTACGTCCCATTCTACATTCCCTCCTAAGCCGCCATCTTATCCCCGTTGTTATCCACTCCCTCCACCCAGCTCACCAGCGGGGGTGGCAGACGCAAGGCCGCGCACAGCGCCGGATTCAGTTGCCACATCTCGCGGATCACCGCCTCGCCCGGCTGATACCCGATGCTATAACGTCCCGGCTCGCGCAAGATCCACCCGCGCAAAAGCAGATCCGCCAGATCGTGGAAGCCCGCCTGCTCGATGTCGTTCGCCCGTGGTCGTCCCAAGCGACGGCAAAACACCTGCGCCAGTTCGATCAACATCGTATGCCGCAACGCCTCCGGCAATTCGTTCAGGCTCATAGTGGGCCGCTTCATATTATCTCCTGTGTCAAAATTCCGGCCCTCATCCCGTTCCGTCAGGGGCTTCGTTCCTTCGCTTTTCACTCCCGTCAAAATCGCTCCTTTTTCATCATTCATACGCCCATCTTAAAGGGGGGGTAGGACATTGGCTGTCCATGGCCCCCTTTTCTTGAGAATATTTCAAAACCGCTTAACAAGCGTAAAATCAACAGGATACAATGTAAATCACTCCCCAAAACCAAAACCTCTTGAAAATAATTCGCGCCAAGTAGCGAAATTCGCGTCCACCCTCCAGTCCCTTTTTTCCCTCCCCGTTTCGCGCCTTTAGCGGGCAACCCCCCCTCTCCCCATCCTGTAGGCCCGCCGGTGCGACCGGCTCATGCTAATCCAGTCAAAAACACCCCCCATTGCCCTCGCCCCCTTACGCCTTACGCTTCAATGAGGGTGAGATTCTATACGGGCGAGGCCTAGGGACTGTGCCGCTAAGCACACGCCCCGGACTGCCGGCTTCCAGCCAGCCGTTCGCGACCTCCGCCCTGACCGTCCCCCCCTTGGAATCCACCTCGGCACTTGTACATAA
>JAEYXS010000062.1 GCA_023431185.1 Verrucomicrobiota bacterium | reverse complement strand
GTGAGAGGGTCGGGTGTATGGGTCGGGGCCCGTAAGCTGGAGGGCGAACTGGACGTCGGTGGGCGTAGGATTTTATGCCTCACCGGGGAATCCATGAGTCACTGCGGAACCAGCCTGGTCATCGGACAGACACTGAATCGGAACTCCCAATCGTAGGGAGGGAGGAAACGACACTTCACAGGGGGCGGGTGGTTTCATTGCTCTTTGACATAGTTCTCTGTTTAACCGCAGCCCCGACATCGGATGCCGGGGTGAAATGGACGCAGATAAACGCAGATGGGGAACAAAGAAAAAGTCCGCTGTCTATGGTTATGGGAGTTCATTGATGGTTAAGGGAAGTGGCTGGCGGGGGTTTGGTGCGGGAGGTGTGGACTGGTGGCTAGAGTGCCGCAGAACAGGATGCCATTGCGGAGGGTCACACTGAACAAACTGGATGGGAGGTCACTTCGGGGAATGGGTAATTGCACTACGGGCCTATAAAAGTTCAAAACTCAAAGTTCAAACTTTGGGGATGGTGGTTCGTTGAAGAGTTAAGCGGGTTGAAGCGGGAAGCGATTCAACGGTTCAACCAATCTAACGATCTAACGGGTGCAGGAAGAAGTTGGAATCAGCGGTGGCGGAAGGTGATGCGGGCTTTACTTAGGTCGTAGGGGGACATCTCGACGTTCACGCGGTCGCCGACATTAATGCGGATGAAGTGCTTACGCATCTTGCCGGAGATGTGGGCGAGGACTTCGTGGCCTGTCTGGAGGGCGACGCGAAACATCGTCCCCGGTAACACTTGGGTAACGGTACCCTCAATCTCGATTGGCTCTTCTTTCGCCATGCAAAAAGGTGAGTTGATGCAATAACGGTTGGTTATTGGAATGAAAAGGGGTTGGAAATCAAGCCCTTTTGAAGGGAAACAGGGGTGGGAGCGCCTAGGCAAAAGGGGTGAGGGGAGGGGCGAAGAGGGAAGGATGCTTGAACTTGGGGGTGACTTTTTACGTGCGTTTCCACCCTGTCGTCCCTATGTTCGCGGTCCATTTTTAAGAAATATGGCTACTTTGAAACCGTTTGCTGCGCTGCGTCCGAAACCTGAACTGGCTGCCCAGATCTGCGAGCTGCCCTACGATGTGATGTCCTCCGAAGAGGCGCGCGAGATGGCAGCGGGGAATCCGCTCAGCTTCTTGCACGTGAGCAAGCCGGAGATCGATCTGCCGCCGGGCACGGATCTCTACTCGGCGCCGGTGTATGCGAAGGGTTTGGAGAATTTCACGAAGATGATCAACAGCGGCGCGCTGGTGCAGGACAAGCAGCCGTGCTTCTACTTGTATCGCCAGATCATGGGCGGGCATAGCCAGACGGGCTTGGTGGCGGCGGCGAGCTGCCAGGAGTATCTGGATGGGATCATCAAGAAGCATGAGTTCACTCGGCCGGACAAGGAAGATGACCGCGTGCGGCATATCGAGACGTTGAACTCCCAGACGGGGCCGGTGTTCCTGACTTACAAGGCGGTGGCAGCACTGGATGCGCTGGTGGCGAAGAAAACGGCACAGACTCCGAACATCGATATCACGGCAAAGGACGGCGTGCGGCATACGGCGTGGGTGATCGATGACGCAGAGACGATCAAGTTCATCGAGGCGGAGTTCGCGAAGATCCCGTATCTCTACATCGCGGACGGGCATCATCGCAGCGCGGCAGCGGGTCGGGTGTTCACTTCGCGCAAGGGGGCAGGGCACAGCGGCGGGTTCCTGACGGTGATCTTCCCTCATAACCAGATGCAGATTTTGCCTTACAACCGCGTTTTGAAGGAATTGAACGGCAATACGGCGGCGCAGCTCATGGAGAAGCTGGACAAGGTGTTCATCATCACGCCGAAGGGTGCGGCCAAGCCGACGCGCAAGCATGAGCTGGGATTCTTCATCGGCGGCCAGTGGTACACGTTGCATTTCCGTCCGCACTTCGCGGCGACGAATGATCCGATCGAGAAGCTGGACGTGACGCTGCTCCAGAAGTATGTGCTGGCGCCGATCTTCGGCATCGACGATCCACGCACGAGCAAGAAGATCAATTTCGTGGGTGGCATCCGCGGCACGGCGGAGCTGGAGAAGCTGGTAAACAGCGGCGAATACGCCTGCGCGTTTAGCATGTTCCCGACGAGTATCGAGGATCTGATGACGATCGCGGACGCGGGTGGCATCATGCCGCCGAAGAGCACGTGGTTCGAGCCGAAGCTGCGCGACGCGATGTTCTGCCACATGATCTAGCCGGGCCGGTTGCACCGGCGGGCCAATGATGGGGAAGTTTTTGGCCACAGATTCACACAGATAGGCATAGATTTGAAAACAAGGGGCGAGACTGGGCTGAAAAGCCGTCTCGCCCTGCGAACTTCACTCCTTGCCTTGTTCTGTTAAGCGGGGAGCGGGGGAGGGGTTCCAGCCGTTTGAGTTTGAACAGCGTGCATGAATTTTGTGGGCTGGTTTACGTAGAGTTGAATGTTATGCAATAGGCCCGCTGAGTCTCTGAATTTCAGTTCGATTGCGGGACGAAACAATCCAGGTACTTCTTGCAGGGCTACTATGGATGATTTGGGGATTCGATGCTCCAAATCGAAATCCAAAGCGAACGCGGTAAATGGAAAGAATGTCCGGAGCCATACTTCATCTTCGGTCACAGTGATTCTAAGGAAACGACTTGCTCCGCCTTTCAAGAAACCAAGCCGGTGACGGTCTGAATAGCCTGAGGCAAAATCTTCGTGGTAGCGCTCTTGGTCGGCGCTGAGTTTAGGGAATTTGATGCCTTTACGATGGTGGCGGATGATTCGCCAAACCATTGAAAACACCACCCAGGCAAAAGCAAAAATGAACAGGAGCAGAATCACGCCGGCATAAGGAGGTGGTTGGTGGCCCTGCATCGGGAATCCTTTTATGGTAACAGGTTCATTTTGCGGGGGTTTTATGCGATACACAAGAGAATTGGACGTTTGGCCGATTGTATAACCCCGCTTGCTTTGGCTGTCCCGGACCTGTTTAATCTCCCGCCGTGTTACAACAGCAGACAATCAAGCACCCAGTGTCCTATGAAGGCATCGGGTTGCACAGCGGGAACCGGGTGAAGATGACCTTCCTCCCGGCGGAGCCGAACACCGGTTTGCGCTTCCGCCGCACGGACTTAGAGGGCAAACCCGAGGTGGAGGCACGCGTTGAAAACGTGACGGAGACAAACCGCTCGACGACGCTGGGCAAGGGCAATGTGCGCATCCATACGGTGGAGCACGTCCTCGCTGCTTTCGCGGGGTATAACATTGATAACGCCATCATCGAGATCGATGCGAATGAGCCGCCGATCGCCGATGGCAGCTCCCGGGCGTATTGCGAATTGTTGGATAAAGCAGGCCTAGTGACACAAACGGAAAAACGCGAACCCTACAAAGTCACGGAGCCGCTCCAATATACGAACGGTGAGACGGTCATCTCCATTTTTCCCAGCGACACGTTGAAGATCACATGCACAAGCGCAGGCAAGGGCGGGCGCTTCACGCAGTTTTATTCCACGGAGATAACGACGGCCACGTGGAAGAAGGAACTCTCGCATGCGCGGACGTTCTGCTACTTCGAGGAGATCGAGTACCTCATCAAGAACGGTCTCATCAAAGGCGGCAGCCTGGAGAACGCCGTGGTCATCCGCGATGACGCGGTGCTGACGACCGAGCCACTGCGTTACCCGGAAGAATTCGTGCGTCACAAGATGCTGGACATCCTCGGAGATGTGACGTTGCTGGGGCGGCCGGTCATCGGGCACATCATCGCGGTGAAGCCGAGCCATGGCGGCAACGTGGAATTGACCAAACTGATCTCCGCCCAGATGCGCAAGCCGCTGGTGCAGGCGCAGACGTTTACGCCGCCGCCTCAAGAGGCAGTGGTGGCCGCCAAGCCCGCTAGTCCCGCCAAGGAGAAGGCGAAAGAGTCCAAGGAAGAGGCTGCCTCTGCTGAGAATCTCGTCCAAGACGGTGCTTCATTGGACACGATGCAGGTGATGAAGGTGTTGCCGCACCGTTATCCGTTCCTGATGGTGGATCGCGTCACGAAGATCGAAGGCTTGAAGATCGTCGCGGAAAAATACGTGACGATGAACGAGCAGTATTTTCAGGGCCATTTCCCGGGACATCCGGTGATGCCGGGCGTGTTGCAGCTCGAAGCCATCGCACAAGTCGCGGGCATCTTGATGCTGAAGCAGGCGGAGAACGCCGGCAAAATCGCCTACTTCATGGCGGCTGAAAGCGTGAAGTGGCGCAAACCAGTGCGGCCGGGATCGGTCATCGTCATCGACGTGGAACTCACGAAATGGCGTGGCAAGATCGGCAAGGCCAAGGGCGTCTGCAGCGTGGCCGGCGAAGTGGTGAGCGAAGCCGAAGTGACCTTCATGGTCTTGGACCCTTAAACTGACCATGACGACGATTCATCCCACCGCAGTCATCCATCCCCGTGCGAATATCGGCGAGGGTTGCCAGATCGGGCCTTATTGCGTCATCGGCGAGCACGTGACCTTGGGCGCGAACTGCAAGCTGCACTCTCATGTAGTCATAGACGGCCACACGATCTTGGGCAGCGGTAACGAGATTTTTCCGTTCGCCAGCATTGGCCTGCAAACGCAGGACCTGAAGTGGAAGGGTGGCACGACGTGGACGCGCATCGGGAATAACAACACCTTCCGCGAATACGTGACCATCCATAGTGCGACCTCGGATGGGGATGCCACGGTGATCGGTTCGGAGAATCATATCCTCGCGTATTGCCACATCGCGCACGACTGCCAGCTCGGCAATCACATCGTGATGTCAAACGTGGGCACACTCGCTGGGCATGTGAAGGTAGAGGACCATGCAATCGTGGGCGGATTGGCGGCGGTGCATCAGTTCTGCCGCATCGGTACCATGGCCATCATCGGCGGTTGCTCGAAGGTGGTGCAAGATGTGCCGCCGTATATGCTGGCGGATGGTAATCCAGCCGAGACGCGCACGGTCAACAAGGTGGGCTTGGAGCGCAACGGTGTGTCCGAAGAAGCGCAGGCGGCCTTGAAACAGGCTTACAAGATCATCTTCCGCGACGGGCTGACCATCAGCAACGCGCTGGTGCGCATCGAAGCGGAACTGCCCAAGCTGCCGGAAGTGCTTCACTTGCTGGAGTTCGCGCGCACGAGCGAGCGGGGTTTGAGCAAATAGCCGGTTGCACCGGCGGGCCAATTTTCGATTTACGGAGGTAATTCTGCTTGGGCAGCGCTTGACGTGAGGAGACTTAGGGTGGATGTTCAGGGCGCTGGCTAATGGGGGCGTACTGGTTTCGACCATGTGAACGCATCAGAAGCGGCATGCCGAGGATGATCTGTTGGCCTCGTTAATCACTCAGATCAAAAAATTAGTTGCCAACGAAGAACTGGCCCTCGCAGCCTAAGTTGCTGTGACGTCCGCCACTGGACCCCGACTACGGTGGATGGACGCAATAGACGGGTAGATTGAAGCGGAGACTGCGCGACTCTCAATCGAATCTTATACCATGCAGACTAAGCAGTGTGCTTCGCTGTCAGGACGCCAGCACATAGCCGACAAAATCTCCTGGCTAAGCATGTAGTCGTGACTGGTAGCTTTGCCTGGCACGCGGGTTCAACTCCCGCCGCCTCCACCAGCCTTCGCTCGAAGCAACGCGAGAGTGAGGCTGCCGCGACGAAGCCCTTCAGAAGGGCGCAGTCGGGCTGACTTCGCGGGCGTCGTAAAAATGGCTTCGAGCTACGGCTCGGCACGCCAGCAATCGTCGAGGATGTCATCCAAGGAACAAGTCACATGAAGTTTTACTATGTTTACTTGCTGGAAAGTGAGAATGGAGAAGAACACTTCTACGTAGGATTTACCGAGGATTTGAAAAAGAGGCTGCTTAAACACAATGAAGGTGGCGTGCCGCATACGGCAAAGTATCGTCCTTGGAAAATCAAGACGGCTGTAGCGTTTACTGATCGAGAAAAGGCGCTGGATTTTGAACGCTACTTGAAGACAGGTTCAGGGCGTGCTTTTGCTAAGAAGCGTTTATAAAAGCTTCGCTCGAAGCAACGCGAGAGCGAGGCTGCCGGGATGGTGCCCATGGTGTTGCGGGGCCGATTTTCCACACATTTCCTATCAGGCGATCACCGACTTGATCACTTGTGCGCCTTCCACACCCGTGAGCCGGGCGTCGAGTCCTTGGAATTTGTAGCTAAGACGGTGGTGGTCGATTCCCATGAGACGGAGCATTGTCGCGTGGAGATCGTAAATGCTCACCGGGTCGCGGACGATGTTGTAGCTGTAGTCATCGGTCTCGCCGAGGGAGATGCCGGGCTTGATGCCGCCACCCGCCATGAAGACGGTGAAGCAGCGAGGATGATGATCGCGACCGTAATTCGTTTCAGTCAATGTGCCTTGGGAGTAAATCGTGCGGCCGAATTCGCCGCCCCAAACGATGAGCGTGTCTTCCAACAGACCGCGTTGCTTGAGGTCTTTGATGAGCGCGGTGGTCGGCTGATCGGTATCGCTGCACTGGCCTTTGATGGCTGCGGGCAAACCGCCGTGGTGATCCCAGCCCATGTGGAAGAGCTGGACGAAGCGTACATCGCGCTCCGCCAAACGTCGGGCAAGCAGGCAGTTCGCTGCATAGGTGCCCGGTGTCTTCACGTTGGGGCCATACATCTCAAGGACGCTCGCGGGTTCCTTCGAGATGTCCGTGAGATCGGGCACGCTGGCCTGCATGCGGAAAGCCATCTCGTATTGGGCGATGCGCGTCTGGATCTCCGGATCGCCGATGGATGCATGCCGACGGCGGTTGAGCGTGTTCAACTCGTCCAACGTCTCACGCCGGGTATCACGGTCAACGCCAGGAGGATTCGAGAGGTAAAGCACCGGGTCACCCGTATTGCGGAACTTCACGCCAGCGTGATGTGTCGGGAGGAAGCCGCTGCTCCAGAGGCGGTCATAGAGCGGTTGATCATCCTTGCGACCTGTGCCGAACGAAGTGAGCACCACATAAGCGGGCAGGTCCTTGCACTCGCTGCCCAAGCCGTAGCTGAGCCAGGAACCCATGCTAGGGAAACCGGCCAGTTGCCGACCAGTCTGGAAGAAGGTGATGGCCGGGTCGTGATTGATGGCATCCGTGTGCATCGATTTGATGAAGCACACGTCATCTGCGATGGTCGAGAGGTGGGGCATCAGTTCGCTGATCCAGGCACCGCTATTACCATGTTGGGCGAATTTAAAAATGCTCGGAGCCACCGGGAAATTCTTCTGACCCGAGGTCATGGTGGTGAGCCGCTGACCTTGGCGGATGGAGTCAGGCAGTTCCTGGCCGCGCTTCTCGGCAAGCATCGGCTTCGGATCGAACAGGTCCATTTGCGAAGGTGCGCCGGACTGGAAGAGGTAGATCACGCGCTTGGCTTTGACCGGGAAATGCGGCCAGCCGGGCAGTGCGCTTGTGGCTGATTGGCCAGCGGCGAAGAGGCGTTGATCTACAAGTGAACTCAAGGCAGCAAGTCCCAAGCCTGCGGCAGAGCGGGTGAGGAACGTGCGGCGCGTGAGCGCCATTTGCGCGGCGTGGTCGAGTCCCAAGAATTGGCGGTCATTGCAGTTCATGGCATCATTCCTTGGTCACAACTTCATCGAGGTTCAACAGAACATTCGCCGTCAGCGTGTAGGCGGCGAGCTCGGCCGGATCCAATTTGGCATCGGGTTTGGATTCACCTTGCGAGATCAGTTTGACGGCAGAGTCTTTGTCAGCGCGGAAGCGGGTGAGGCGTTTTTCCAGGCCATCGGTGAGCACTTTCAAATCTGCGGCATCCGGTGTTCGGCTGGTGACACGGCGGAAGGCCCAGTTGATCCGGTCAGTCGGAGTGCTGCCGCCTTCGGTCAGCATACGTTCGGCGAGCTTGCGTGCGGCTTCCACGTAGGTGACTTCATTGAGCAGGGCCAAGGCTTGTAGAGGCGTATTCGTGCGGGCGCGTTTCACGGAACAGACCTCGCGGGAAGGAGAATCAAACATCAGCATCGTGGGCGGAGCAGCGGTGCGTTTCCAGATTGTGTAGAGCGTGCGGCGATAGAGTCCTTCGCCCTTGTCTGCCTTGTAACCGCGCAGGTCACCATACTTGCTGGTCTCATCCCATACGCCTTCCGGCATGTAGGGACGCACGCTGGGGCCGCCGAGTTTTTCTACGAGCAAACCGCTGGTGGCGAGAGCTTGATCGCGAATCAATTCGGCTGGGAGACGGAAGCGGGGGCCTCGCGCGAGTAACCGGTTCTCCGGGTCACGCTCCAGCAAGGCAGGTGTGACTTTGGATGATTGCCGGTAGGTGGCGCTCATCACGATGAGTTTCTGCAAGGCCTTCATGTCCCAGCCCATGCGCACAAATTCCGTGGCGAGCCAGTCGAGCAATTCGGGGTGGCTCGGTGGATCGGATTGCATGCCGAAGTTCTCGCTCGTTTTCACGATGCCGGTGCCGAAGAACTTTTCCCATTGGCGGTTCACCCACACGCGCGAGGTCAGCGGGTGTGAAGGATCGACAAGCCACTTGGCGAGACCGAGGCGGTTATTCGGCGCGCCCGCAGGCATGGGTGGCAACATGGAGGGCAGGGCAGGGAAGACTTGATCGCCCTTTTTGTCATATTCGCCGCGCTTGAGCACGAAAGCTTCACGCGGCTTGGCCAGTTCCTTCATGACCATAACGGTCGGCAATTTATCCGAGTAATCTTTGACGGCCTTATTCGCGGCTGCGAGCGCGGCATCGGCACGTTTCACCGGGCTGTCTACATTGGCGCGGAAATACTTTTCCACCTCTGTGCGCTGGGCGGGAGTGCGTTTATCCGTGGTTACGGCGATGGCTTTTTTGACTGCTGCAGGGACGCCGCTGGAACCATCCAGCTTCACCATCGCGGATGGCTGCGCGGTCATGGAAAGGCGGAAACGGCCGATGTTATGATTGTTTAGAGATTCGTGTTTTAGGCGGATTGTGAGCGTGGCATTGGCCGGGACAACCACGGGTTTATCGGCCAGCAGCATGGCTCGGCGTGGTTCTTTCTTGGTCATTCCATCCACGGCCCAACCGGTTCCACGATTGTTCTTTGCCTTCTTGGCGGCTGCGGAGGCTTCCGGTGTCAGCAGCACGGACTCGATGCCCCAATCCTTCTGTGAATAATCCGCCTGGGCCTTGGTGAAGGTGACCTTGACCGGAGCTGCGAGATCTGGGGCGGTGAATTCAGCTTCCACCTTGCTCAGGACAAAGTTCCCGTTGCTATTTCTGCCCAAACTCTTCTCTGGCAGGCTCGAATCCGGGAATGCTTCGAGCAGCAAGCCGGTGAACTGGCCGGCGGCCACTGGAGCGGTGATGACATAGGTGTCCTTTGCCGGATTGGGACCACTGGCAAGATAGCTGCCGTCTGGCTGTTGGGTCAGCGTAGCACCACCGGTGGATTTCACATCTGTTGGTTGCAGAGGAACCCATGGGCTAACCTCAGCTTCGAGTTTTGCACGAAAACCAGGTTCCCAAGCGGCGACGAGGGCCGCTAACTCTTTTTGAGCCTCCGTCACCTTGGCTTGCGCGGCCTTGGCCTTTTCTTCGAGCAAGGCGAGTTGCACCGTCTGCTCCGGTGATGGGACTTTAACAAACGGATCGGGATTGCCGCCCGAGCGGTTCGATGCACCGCGGATGACACCGGTCTCGTCCACGCTGTTGAAGAAGGCGAAGAACTGGTAGAATTCCTTTTGCGTGATCGGGTCGTATTTGTGGTCGTGACAACGGGTACAGTTCAGGGTGAGAGCCATCCACGTAGATCCAGTCGTTTCTACGCGGTCGATGATGTTTTCAATGCGCCATTCTTCATCGATGATGCCGCCTTCGCCATTGATGCGGTGATTGCGGTTGAAGCCGGTGGCGACGATCTGGGGAAGGGTGGGGGCGGGCAGCCGATCGGCGGCGCGGAGGGGGGCAGTGAATTTTTAT
>JAEYXS010000026.1 GCA_023431185.1 Verrucomicrobiota bacterium | reverse complement strand
GGTCGGTGGGATTGAAGCCAACGGCAGCGAGATTGTGGGAAGTGTGGTTTGGCCGGCTCCTGTTGGGCTGGCTGGATGAATCGACTTTGAGCTTCCAGCGGGCGGATATCCGCCCGCTGGAAGCTGGGCAAAGTGAAAACGAAGTGTAACCTCTAAACCAACAAGTGTTACCTATGTCTTGAACCACTTGTGTTACCCATGTCCTGACTACGCTCCAGCCGTCGCCTCCCGCCCCCTCTCAACCCTCAACTCTCCCCTTCACCACCCCATCCCCCACCTCGGCACTTGTGTACAAGTGCCGAGGTTTTCTACATTTTCCCTGGCGCTGACCCTCCCTTCACCCTTCGTCTCTCACTTCCCGTTGTTCTTCGCCGCGTGGTAGGCTTTCCAGAAATCGGGGGCGGGGTTGGGCGGGGCACCGGCGAAGCCGGTCTTGTAATCCAGCCGCTGGATGTTCGGCAGACGGCGGAGGAATTCGATATCCTTGGCCCCGGCTGGGATTGTGAGTTCGGTGAGGGTGGGGATCTCGGCGAGGATGCGGAAGTCGGTGACTTTCGTGTCGTGCAGCCAGAGGCGGGTGAGGGGCATGCCGCGCAAGGGGGCGAGGTCGCTGACCGGCGTCTTGTCCAGTTGCAGCACCTCCAGGCGCTTGCCCGCGAGGGAGCGCAGATCGTTGAAGCTGGTACCGCCCAGGTTGAGGGATCTTAACGGCCAGGTGGTGAGCGGGCTGAAGTCGGTGACGGGCACATTGCGCAAGCTCGCGATCTCGATGGGCTGACCGCTCAAGGGCGAGAGATCCTCGACGCGGGTGAGGGCGAAGTTGATGTCCTTGAGCTTCATGCCACGTAGCGGAGACAGGTCGGCGAGCGACCGGGTGGAGCCGCTGGTAGAGTGGGCAAAGAGCGATTTCAAAGGCATCCCCTTGAGCGGGCGCAGATCGGCCACCAGCGTGTCCGACATAGTGAGGCGGTCCAGGGGCATCCCGGTGAGGGGCGAAAGATCGCTGACGGCGCTGGAAGAAAAATCCAGATCGGTGAGCGGCATGCCCTTCAGCGCGTCGAGTTTCGAGGCGGTGACGCCTTTCATGAACAGCTTCTGCAATCTCAGGCCTTGCAGCGGGCCAAGGTCGGAGACGCGCGTGCTCTGAAGGTGAAGCTCCTTGAGCGTGGTCAGGCCGCGCAATGGGGCGAGATCGGTCACTTTCGTGGAGCTGAGCCGCAAGTCCACCAAAGGCATGCCCTTGAGGGGGGCAAGGTCAGCAACACTGCTCTCGCTGAGGTTCAAGGACCGGAGGGGCATGCCTTGGAGGGCCGAGATATCGTGAAGCTGATGATTGCGACCGGCGGAGAGGTTGGTGAGGCGCAGTCCGCTGAGCACGGTGAGGTCGGTGACTTTGGTCGCATAAATCTCCAAGGATTCCAAGGGCATGCCGGATAGCGGGCTGAGGTCGAAGACGGGACTGCCTCCGATCGCGAGCACGCGGATGGGCATGCCGCGCAGGCAGGAGATGTCGGCGAGAGTTTTGTTGCCGAAGCGGAGCTCGAACAGGCCCCCGGGTTCCAGCCCCAAGTAGGCACCACTATCAAACTTGGTGAAGCCCGCCTTGGCGAGCACGGCCCGCCAGGTGTTATCGAGCGCCTTCCGGTCCTTCGACATGTCACGCAGTGTGGCGACGGCCTCGGCAGTGCGACCCTGCTGGCGCATCAGGGCGTTCAGCTTGTTACGGCTCGCGTGGCTCAGTTCCGCGCGTTCCCCTTCCGTGCGGAGGATTTCTTCGCAGAGATCGAGGTTGGCTTTAGCAAATGCGTGGCCGGGCTCCAGCTTCAGGGCTTGGCTGTAACTCTCCTTCGCGTCGGCGAGGCGGCCAAGGGATTCGAGGATGTTGCCTCTGAGATAATGATGGCCCGCCTGGTTGTCCGCGAGTTCGATGGCGATGGCGATCTTCTCCAGCGCCTCGGCGAACTGCTGTTTCTCGATGAGCGCCTCGGCCTGCGCAGCAAAGGCAGGTGCGGAGTTCCGTAACCGTTCCAGCGCCCGCACCGCATTGCGTTCGCTGGTGGTGACCTTGCCGATGAAGCCGAGCACGAGCAGCATCACCGTGGCCACGCTGACGGTGAGGACCTTGTGCCGCCGCAGCAGGAGCGTGACCTGCTTCCACACGCTGGCCCCTTCGGCCTGCGTGGCGAAACCGTTCTGGTAGGCGATGATATCCGCCTGCAGCTCCTGAACATTCTGATAACGGTTCTCCGGCAGCACGCTCATGGCCTTCATGGCCACGGCGGATAACGAATCCGGGATGCGGCCGCCCGGGCAATGCCGCAGCTCGATGGCTTGCTTGCCTTGCTTGCCGTTCACATCGCGCCGTTTCTGGGTGTTGTAGATGATGGGCGGCGCGATATAGCCGGTGCGGACATTCGTAAGCACCTCCTGCACGGTCGTGCCGCCAACGGGGGAGCGGAGGGCGAGTAGATTGTAGAGGATACCGCCGAGAGAGAAGATGTCCGTGCGTTCGTCGATATCCGCGAGCCGGCCTTCCGCCTGTTCCGGGGCCATGAACTGCGGCGTGCCCATGATCGCGCCATCCAAGGTCAGGGAAACATTTTCGCCGGCGGCGAACTCCTCGGTCACCTCCACCTTGGTGACAGATGGGTGCTCATCGGGTTTATCCGGCCGCTCGTCCATCACCTTGGCGAGGCCCCAGTCCATCACGAGCACTTCGCCGAACTTGCCCAGCATGATGTTCTCCGGTTTGAGATCGCGATGCACCACGCCCTTGGCATGCGCGTAGGCCATGGCATCACAGATCTTTTGAAAGATCGTGAGCAACTGGCTCAACGGATACTGGGCCAGCGTGGTGGCATCGCCTTCCTTGATCCGTTGCAACACCTCCAACAGCGTGCTGCCACGGACGAACTTCATGGTGTAGAACACGCGTCCTTGCGGGTCCTTGTCGAGATCGTAAACGGGGACGATACCGGGATGCTCAAGCTGGGCGAGGATTCGGGCTTCCTGCACGAAACGCAACCGGGTCTCTCGGGAGATCTCGCGGTCCTCACGGATCACCTTCATGGCCACGGAGCGGCCAAAGTGCAAGTCGTCGGCGGCGAGCACTTCGCCCATGCCACCCTTGGCCAGCAATTTTTCGATCTTGTAACGAAGTGATTCCGCGGAGTGGCTCATGCTCAAAGATTCGCGTGATTGAGGAGAACGGGCGCGCCGGGCAAGTGCCTAAATGGTGTCATCGCGTTGGTGAATGATCGGGTCCAAGTTTGTTGGCGGAAACGGGTCGGTAGCAATCCGGAAAACGGCCCCATGAACGGAGTTGACCGGCTCTAATGCACTGCCTCGCCCTTAAACAAATCATCCACCGGCAAATCTCAATCCTGTGGAGCGCGAGCGCCTGCCCCGTGCCGTGGAGCGCCGATCCCGCATGCGGGACCGGCAGCAACATCCCTAAGCAAAGCCAGCAAACGCTATTTCAAACCCCCCTCCAACACAACGCCCCATCTTTGACATCTTTTGCCAAATCAACTCCGCCTAAATCCCCTTGTGCAACCGACCGTAAGAAAGTCCAGACACTGTCTGGACAATTCACGGCCCGGCCTTTCACGCTAAAACCACATACTGCAAAACCACCCAAAACAAACCACCAAACTGACAATCACCCCCACCAACTGCGCCCCTGTTCCCGCCTTGGCCTTCCTTGGGCGTTCGGAGTTCGATGTTGGTTGTTCGATGTTTCCGCTTGTCGCACTTCCCCCTTCTCCCCTCGCCCTTGCCCAAAGCAGCCACCGGCAAATCCCCATCAGCACGATGAACCCCACCAGCGGATGCACGAACGCCAGGTCTATCCGGATCGGCACCGTCTCCGGCGGTATTTGGGCCTGAATCCCCGCCTCATACAACGCGAACAAACCCAACCCCAACACCGGATAATACAACGCCACCATCGCACCTCTCACCTCTCCCTTCGCCCTTTTGGACAGGTCCACCGGCACCATGGACAGCAAACCCAGCACCGCCATCCCCAGCAGCGACAAATTCGTGATGATCTCAGCCCCCGTGCCCATGCCCCATCCTTCCGCCATCACCTGCCCATGTCAAACCTGATGGAGCGCGAGCGCCTCCACGCTTCCCATCTACGCATCACGCCCTCTCATCCTGTTGGCCCGCCGGTTTACCCCGTGCTGATAAAGTCGGGGTGCAACCGATGATTGACGCTGATTCTCCCGGGGCGTATCACGATGGCGAACCAGCCCATTCGGCCATCATTCTATGAGCGCTCATAAATCCAGTTCATTGCCCACCTCGCGACGGCACTTCCTGAAATCTTCCACCGCCGCGGCGGCACTGGTGTCCACCGTCGGCTTGCCCTCGTTCACCACGGGCGCGCCGAACAGTGACAAATTGAAGATCGGCCTCATCGGTTGCGGCGGTCGTGGCACGGGCGCGGCGAACCAGGCGATGAACGCGGACAGCAACGTGGAGTTCTGGGCGCTGGCCGATGTCTTCCCGGAACAGATCGCGAAAAGCCTGGAAGTCTTGCAGAAAACCAACCCGGACAAACTGAACGTGCCCAAGAGCCGCCAGTTCACCGGCCTGGACGCGTATCAGAAACTCCTGGATTCAGGCGTGGATGTGGTCTTGCTCGGCACGCCGCCGGGTTTTCGCCCGCTGCATCTGAAAGCGTGTATCGACGCCGGCAAACACGTCTTCGCCGAGAAGCCGGTGGCCGTGGATGCGCCGGGCGTGCGTTCCGTATTGGCCACGGCGGAGCTGGCGAAAAAGAAGAATCTCTCCATCGTGTCCGGCTTGTGCTGGCGTTACGAGCCGGGCATGCAGGAGACCATCAAGCGCCTGCAGAACGGCGCCATCGGCACCATCCAGACGCTGGAATCCACGCGCTTCCTGAAAGGCGTGGCGAAGCTGGTGAAGCGCACGCCCGAGATGACGGATGTGGAGCATCAGATCCGCAACTGGTATTATTACACGTGGCTCTCGGGCGATTTCTACGTGGAACAGTTCGTGCACGAGCTGGACAAGCTCTCGTGGCTCATGGGGCAGTATCCCACGGGTTGCACGTGTTCCGGCGGCCGCGCCACGCGCATCGAGCCGGAGTACGGCCATGTGTTCGATCATTTCAGCGCGATCTTCACGTATGAGAACGGGGTGCGGTATTACGCGGCCTCGCGGCAGCAGCCGGGTTGCGACGGCCAGTGGCAGGACCTGGCGTTCGGCACGGAAGGCCAGTGCAACCTGATGAAATACACCATCACCGGCAAGAACCCGTGGCGTGGACCCAAGACCCGCGCGGACATGCACCAGATCGAGCACGATGTGATGTATTCCGCCCTGCGCCGCGGCGAGGTCATCAATAACGGCGATTACATGGCCAAAAGCACGCTCATGGGCATCATGGCACGCCAATCCGCCTACACCGGCAAGGAACTGACGTGGGCGCAGATGCTGAACTCACAGGAGTCGCTGGTGCCGGAGAAGCTGGACTGGAACATGAAGCTCGCGGAACCGCCAGTGGCCCGTCCCGGGGTGACGCCGTTCAGTTAGCATTCTTACGTCTGCTCACGATTGCAATCATGAGCCGCCGTTGTCCGAGCCAGCCTCCCAGCGGCGGATATTGGTATCGAGAAAAACTCCGCAACCTGGGCAGTAGTCTATGTTGTAGAGGAGGCCGCCGCCGCCCGTCAGCAGGCGTCTGGGTAATGAGTAATGAACATTGCAGGAGGGGCAGCTCTTGTCCTTCAACTGCTTGCCGCAAATATGGCAATGCTCGGGATGGCAGACACGAATGTTCTGCCGGCAGTTGGGGCAGGTGGGTGAGGCACTATTCCAGTTGAAAGCCAGTGGAATCAACGGCAACAGCAGGACCACCAGCCAAGTGGAGGGCCGAATCTGAAACGTTGAGGCGTTGATGATGAACAGCGGGACTAGGAACAAGGCAAAACCAAGGATGTAGAGCGGGAAACTGCGCCGCTTGCGATGCTTGAACTCTGCCGCGAAATCACGCGGCAGCAAGGCGATCGCCTCTTCCTCCGTCAATGGTGGCCGGGGCGCATCGGGAACGGTCTGGACCGACAGCTCATCCCGTTCTGCGGCACGGGAAGGCCCATCAAAGCGCCCGGCGATCTGCCTGGCCCAGGCACGTTCATCCTCGCGTTGGCGGGCGGCTTCATCGCTGAGCAACTGTTCTGCCGGCACGGGAGCGCCACAACCGTCACAAATTTTCGTGCGACGGCTGTAAAGTGGAGCCTGACATTGATGGCATTTGAGTCCCATGACGCGCCTCACCTGGCAAACAGTTTTTCTCGCAGTAACCAAATAATCGCATGCAGCTCTCAGCGCGGCAAGATGGAAACGCCAAGACGCCCGGCTTTCAGGCTTGGGATTGAAGAGTCATCCTCGGTGAAAATTTATCGCTCCATTGGCGGTGATTTTCATTGGAAGCCCATTTGCCCCGCCCGCATTCTTCCTGTACAAAGACGGCGGCATGGCGTTTGAGTTCACATTCTTAGGGTCGGGCACCTCGCAGGGCGTGCCCATCATCGGCAAGGATTATCCGCCCGCGTACCTGGCCAACCCCAAGAACCATCGCCTCCGCTCCGCCATCTACGTGGCCACGGACAAGGTGAAGATCGCCGTGGACACGCCCCCGGACTTCCGCACCCAAGTCCTGCGCGAGGGCATCAAGTGGCTGGATGCCATCCTCTTCACCCATTCGCATGCGGACCACATCATGGGCCTGGATGATTGCCGCCGGTTTTGCGATCTGCGCGGCGGCGGCCTCCCCATCTACGCCAGCCCCGCCACGATGGCGGATCTGAAGCGCGTGTATTCCTACGCCTTCCATGACGGCCCCTGGTACAAGACCTACTTCATCCCGGAGCCACACATCATCTCCGGACCGTTCGAGCTGGGCGATCTGCGCATCACCGCCTTTGACCTGCCGCATGGCCGCATGACGACTTCCGGATTTTTGTTTGAACATAACGGCCGGAAAAAGCTCGCTTACTTCAGTGACTGCAAAGAAGTGCCCGCCGCCGCCATCGAGGCCGTGCGCGGCGTGGAGGTCGTGGTGCTGGACGCCCTGCGGAAGGAACTGCACTGGACGCACATGTGCCTGGATGAAGCGCTGACCACCGCCCGCCGCATCCAGGCCGGCCGCACCTTGCTCACGCACCTGACGCATGATTACGACCATGACCTCGACCAGGCCGAGCTTCCGCCCGGCGTGGAGCTGGCGTATGATGGCCTGAAAATCTCGATCGAAGGATAAGCGCATGCTGAACCGCCTTTCTAACCTGTTGCTCGCGGCCGTGATGGGCTTGAGCCCCCTTGGGTTGCTCGCCGATGATGGCGCCGAAGTGGTGGTCATCTACAATGACCGCTCGCCCGAATCCAAACGCGTGGCGGAGTACTACGCGGAGAAACGCCAGGTCCCGAAGGAGCAGGTCATCGGCCTTCACCTCTCTAAAGAAGAGATCATCACCCGCGACGATTACCGCAAGGAACTCGCGGAGCCGCTCTGGAAGATCCTGCTCGACCGGAAGCTCTTCACCCTGAGCCCTGATGCCGGCAATGCCCAGTTGCTCACGCCCTCCGTGAGCGCGGCCAAGATCCGCTATGCCGTGTTGTGCTACGGCGTGCCGCTGAAGATCTCCAAGCTCACCGGCCTGAACGAACCCGGCGCAGACAAGATCCCCGCGCCGCTGCGCGAGAACTATGCGGCGGTGGACAGTGAGCTCTCCCTGCTGCCGATGAAAACGCGGAATCTCAATCTCACCGGCCCGATCAACAGCCCGTTCTACGGCGTCACCAACGCCGCGTTGTTGAGCCCCACGAACGGTCTCCTGATGGTCACCCGTCTGGACGGCCCGAGCGAAGCCATCGCCAAGGGACTCGTGGACAAGGCGCTCACGGCGGAACGCGACGGGCTCTGGGGCCGCGCTTACATCGACCTGCGCAACATCAACGAAGGCGAATTCAAGCAGGGCGATGACTGGCTCAAGCTCGCGGGCGAAGTCACCACCAAGCTCGGCTGGGAAACCATCACCGACCAGAAACCCGAGACATTTCCGCGCAGTTTCACCATGAGCCAGGTCGGCTTCTATTTCGGCTGGTATGATGCCGGACTCTCCGGCCCGTTCACCTGGGGCGAACCGGAGTTCCTGCCCGGTGCCTTCGCCTATCATCTGCACTCGTTCAGTGCGGACAGCATCCGCTCCACCAACCGGAACTGGACCGGTCCGCTCCTCGCCCAGGGCGTCACCGCCACCATGGGCAGTGTGTATGAACCCTACCTCGGCGGCACCCCGGACGTGGGCACCTTCGCGGTGCGCTGGCTGCACAACCGTTTCAGCCTGGGCGAGGCCGCGTACGCCGGTTCGCCGGTGCTCTCCTGGCAGACCACCGTGATCGGCGACCCGCTCTACCGGCCCATGCTCAAAGGCCCGGAGGTGCGCCACGCGGAATTGCTGACGAAGAACAACCCGCTCCTCGAATGGTCCCACCTGAAAGTCATCAACCTGAACCTCGTCAGCGGCCTGAACGCCACCGACATGATCGGCTACCTCGCGCAAACGCCCGAGATGAACACCAGCTCCGTCCTGCAGGAAAAACTCGGCGACCTCTGGCTGATCGAGAAGAAACCGGCAGATGCCCTCAAAGCCTACACCGCCGCGCTCGCCCTCAAGCCTACGAAGAAACAGCAACTGCGTCTGTTGCTCGCGCAAGCGGACCTCCTCGGCAGCCTGGACAAGGCGAACGAAGCCGTGGATGCCTATCTGAAGATCGAGCAGCTCTACCCCGGTTACCCGGACTTGACGGCACTCTATCAGAAGCTGCTGCCCCAGGCGCAAAAAGCGAATCGCCCCGCCGTGGTGGAGAAGTGCCAGCAGGCGCTGGAGAAAAAATGACGGCGAGCAAACATGCGTGTCTCCTTCGATATCGATGACACCTTGGTGCTGCGGAACAGCCAGGTACCGCGCGAGACGGGGCTGTTACCCGGTTGGTTGCAGGGACGTTTATGCGAACCGCTCAGAGCGGGCAGTCGAGAGCTGTTCCAGGAATTAAGACAGCGCGGTTGTGAAATCTGGATCTACACCTCCTCCTTGCGTTCTCCCTTCAGCATCCGCTATTGGCTGCGCTTGCACGGCCTGCGTGCCGATGGCGTCGTGAATGATGATTGTCACCGGGCCAGGCTTGAGGAGATCAAATTGGACGCCACGCCTTCAAAATATCCGCCCGCCTTTGGCATCGATTTGCATGTGGATGACTCGCCAGGCGTCGCCATGGAAGGACAACGGCTGGGGTTCAATGTGACCGTGGTGGAACAGGCGGATTTGCTCTGGACGGAGAAAGTCATCAACGCGGTGAACAGTTTCAGGCCACGCTGATCAGACGCTTCAGTGCGGGTGCGCGGAGATGGTTGCTATTATTACGGCGCAATCGTGAAGAAGGGCGAAGCGAACCGTTGCGGCAGGAGATACGCCGCCGTGCAGCCCATGATGATGAAAAGCGTCAGCATATTCGCCCGCACGACTGCTTTGTAGAACGTTGGTGGTTCAGTTGGTTTGCGAGCCAATACGTAAACCACCCATTCCTCGTAAAAAGTGGTGATCACCATGCTGATCAGCAGAGCCAGATAGAGTCCGCCTGTCTTAAGCAACCAATATCCCAGACCGGGAGGATCGCTCAAGGACATGGCGATGCCGAAGAAGATGGAGGATAGGAACAGCAAGAGCATCATGAGACCTGACAGTTCCGAGGGGGAAAAAGACTTCAGCCACGGCCACGAAAGTCGTGGCAACAACTGGCGGGCAGGCCAGAGTGTGACGATGAAGAGCGTCGGAAATGCGATAAACCAGGCAGAACCAGCAGCCGCAAACCCAGCCACCATGACGCCGACGATACTGGTCACCACATTGCCCAGCAGCATGAAGAAGAACGCTTTGGCCTTGGACAAATCCTTCTCATAACAGGCGAACGCCGTGCACTTGATCAATACAGCGGCCGCCAAACCCCAAAGCGATGGAGCGACAAAGTTGGCTCCGGCAAGGGCTTTGAACAAAGGCAGGATCGGCTCGCACGCGGACGCACTTTGGCCGCCCAGCAACAAGGCTGCCGATACGATGATTCGTAGCGACAATGGTCTAGGCTTCAACCTCCAGTCCATGCAAGTAGAACACCAGAGATGGCTTCCGGTTGCAATTCTAGAGGGACAAGTTTCACCGCCCCGCCCGCTGCCTCCGCAAGCCCGTCACCGCCTGATCACTCGATGTGTAATATGCGATGTAGCCGAGCATCATCTCGTCATACGTCTGCTGGCCCCAGCGCACCGTCTTGTTTGGGTCCGGGTTCGCCGGATTGCCTGTGCTGTTGTCGAACGCCATCGTCACCTTCAGCGTAGACCCCGCCGGGATCAGCAACGGCTCCGCCAGCCGGTAAACGAGCTGCCAGTTGAAATCGTAGCGCGGGATGTCCAGGAGCGTGCGGCTCGTGCCGTCTGTGTAGATGACCTCGTACTTCGCCGCCTTGCCGCGCAAGTGCATATGCGGCATGAACTGGAACACATGCACATCCGTCGGCACCCGGATCTGCGCCGTCTCCTCGTGATTCGCCGCGCCCGGAGGGATGCTGATGAACGGGTTCGAGATCCCCGCCACCTGCACGACATGCTTCGGCGGTTCCTTCGCGAAGATGATACCCACGCGCACCTGGTCCGTGGTCGCCTTGCCCATGGGTGTGTAATGGATCTGGAAATGCAGCCGTGAACCGGCGGGCAGTTTCTTCGCCATGCCCGCCGGATAGACCTGCGAACTGTTTCCCGGCACATACGCCGCGAAGAACCCGTCACGCTCCGCGCGCTCATCGTCAAAGGCATCGCTGCCCGCCGCCTTCTTCGGCGGCCGCACGAAGACCAGCACGTGATGCACGGTTTCACGCGCCGTCGGCTGCACCTCGAAACCCTGCACCCACTTGTCCTCCGTGAGGCCGGTCTCCACCGAGATGTTCGAGTATGGCATCGTGCCCGTGGCCTTGATGGCGATAGGCTGTGGGATCTGCACGACCAGGTCGGGCTTGCCGATCACCCAATCCGTCGGATAAGTGCGAGCGATGGGCGCATCTGCCGGATTCCCCGCCGGTTTGTCACTCTTCAACCAATCCAACAACATCGTCTTGTCCAGTTCCGTCAGCGAACGCTCATTCGCCCACGGCGTCACCTGTCCATGCGGCACGGGCGTGGCGAACCACGGCGGCATCGCCCCACGCTCCACTTGTTTGCGGATCATGCCTGCGTGCGCCTTCACATCCTCGTATGACTCCAGGCTGAACGGTCCCACGCCACCCTTACGATGACACTCCACACAATTGTTCTGCATCAGCCGCGCGATCTGGTTGTGATACGTCACATCAGTCGCAGCGAGTTTCGCGTCTGCGGATTCCAGCGCGCAACCCGGTGCACTCGTCGCCGCGATCTCTGGCACCTTCCCCGCCAGCAACGCCTTCAGTGCGTCTTCCAGATAAGTCTCTCTCGCCTCGTCCCGCGAATAACCCAAGCCATACTGGTCATCCACTGCACCGCGATAGACCAGCGTGCGTGCGGCATCCACCAAGAACACCTCTGTAGTGGTCTTCGCATGCAAGGCATGGGTGAAAGCATCTTCCTTGTCGTGGACATAACGTCCCTGCCAGCCATGCGCCTTGAGATCCTCACGGATGCTCTCCAGCGAGTCTGTCTCGGTCGGGTTCACGAAGAGGAACGTCACGCCCTTCGCTGCATAATCCTTCTCCAGCTTTGCCAACGTCGGCGCATACCGCTTGCCCACCGGGCACGATGTCGTCGTGAACGCGATCACCAGCGCCTTGCTGGACTTGAAATCACTCAGCTTGCCCGCCTTCCCGTTCACATCCGTGAAGCTCACCTCGGGCAACATCCGGCCCACGCCCACCTCGCTGCCCTTGAGCTGCTTGGGGCCTTCCCGGGGCGATTCCACATCCGGCTTCGGCGCCGCCTTCGCGCCCTTCGTATTGCCCCGGATGGCATTCAGGTTTGCGAGCACGGACTTCGCCTCGTCCAAAGTCACCGAACCGTCCTGGTTCACATCCAATTGATCGAACATCTCCGGGCGCGGCACCTCGTCCCGCACGAGCTTGCCGTCACCATTCTTGTCGAGGAGCTTGAACAGATTGTCACCCGTCGCATTGCCCGAGCGCATGGTCTTCGTCAGCGCCCGCACCTCCACCAGCGTCACGATGCCGTCCTTGTCTTTGTCCAACCGCTCGAACCACGCCTTGTCCGTCAATTCCTGAGTAGTGAGCTTCTCGTCCTTGTCCTTGTCCAGCTCATGAAAACGCTTCTCCAGATCCCCGATGGACTGCGCGCGCAAGGTCAATCCGGCCCCCACGGCCAGCCCTGCCAAAGCAGCAGCCCATAATGCTCCCCGTAACACCCTGCCGGTCATGCTCTTCAGACTCATGCCCCTAAAGACGCCGCCAAAAACTTTCGGTTTCATAAAATCACTCATTCCATCTCTTTCAGCTTCTACCTAACTCATCCTTCATGATTCATACCTTAATGGAGGGGGTAGGACATTGGCTGTCCATGTGAATACTGTGAATAACTTTTATTTTTCATCCAAAACCAATTAACCTCCAGGCACTTACAGCGTAAACACTCCGTCAGATCCAATTTTTTCCACCTCGAAAAACCAGCTTCTCCCATCTAGCCGTGTGATTTCAAACGGATCTGGCCTGGTACCGCGACGAGCCACCCGGCCCGGGCTTCCTGCTTCCCGTCGGCAGTCCGTCACCTCCGCCGTACCCACCACAAAAATCCTTCCCCACCCATCGGAATCCTCCTCGGCACTTGTACATAAGTGCCGAGGTTATCTACCAATTCCCTCCTTTTGCCCGGCTAAACCAGCGCCCCGTGTTGCCAGACTCCAGCCCGCAGTAAGTTGCCACCCGACGCAGCATAAGACCGGTAGGGCTGGGTGTCCTCCAAAACAAAAAACAGCCCGCCAGTTTTCACCAGCGGGCTGTCTGTCTGGAATTATTTATCCGTGGCTCAGGCCAGGTCGAACCGGTCCAGGTTCATCACCTTGTTCCATGCCTTCACGAAGTCGGTCACGAACTTCTTCTGCGCATCCGCGCTCGCATACACTTCCGCGATCGCGCGCAACTGTGAGTTCGAGCCGAACACCAGGTCCACCGCCGTGCCCATCCACTTCAGCTCGCCCGTCTTGTGGTCGCGACCTTCGTAGAAGTGCTCGCAGCGCGGGGACTTCTGCCAGTTCACGCCCAGCTCCAGCAAGTTCACGAAGAAGTCGTTGGTCAACGTCTCCGGACGCTTCGTGAAGGCGCCCAGGCGCGGATCACCGACGTTCGTGTTCAACACGCGCAAGCCGCCGACGAGCACCGTCATCTCCGGGGCCGTGAGCGTGAGCAACTGCGCCTTGTCCACCAGCGTTTCCGGCGCGGGCCGGTCGAGTTCCAGGCCCAGGTAATTGCGGAAGCCGTCCGTCTTCGGTTCCAGCACCGCCGCCGCTTCCACATCCGTCATCTCCTGCGTCGCATCCATGCGGCCCGGCGCGAACGGCACCTTCACTTCGTGACCGCCCTTCTTCGCCGCCGCTTCGATCGCCGCGCAGCCACCCAGCACGATCAGGTCCGCCAGGGACACTTTCTTGCCGCCGGTCTGCGCCGCGTTGAATTCCTTCTGGATCTTCTCATACACGGCCAGCATCGGCGCGAGTTCCGTCGGCTCGTTGACCGCCCAATCCTTCTGCGGCGCCAGTCGGATGCGCGCGCCATTCGCACCACCCCGCTTGTCGGAACCGCGGAACGTGGCCGCCGAGGCCCACGCCGTCTTGACCAGCCGCCCGATGGACACACCGGAGGCCAGTATCTTCGCTTTCAAGGCCGCGATGTCATTTTCATCAATCAACGGATGATTCACCGCCGGGATCGGGTCCTGCCACAGTTGCGGCTCCGGCACCAGCGGTCCGAGGCAGCGAACATACGGACCCATGTCGCGATGCGTCAGCTTGTACCAGGCCTTGGCGAACGCTTCGTTGAATTCGTCCGGGTGATCCAGGAAACGCCGGGTGACCTTCGCATAATCCGGGTCCATCCGCAGCGCCATGTCCGTGGTGAACATCATCGGCGCGTGCGTCTTGCCCTTCACATGCGCGTCCGGCACCGTGCCTTTGCCCGCGCCATCTTTCGGCGTCCACTGCCACGCACCCGCCGGGCTCTTCGTCAGCTCCCACTCATAGGCGTAAAGATTGGTCAGGTAACCATGCGACCACGCGCGTGGCGTGCTCGTCCATGCGCCTTCCAGCCCGCTCGTGATGGTGTCTTCCGCGTTGCCCTTGCCGTATTTGTTCTTCCAGCCCAGGCCCTGTTCTTCCAGCGGAGCGCCTTCCGGTTCCGGACCGACATTCGTCGCGCTGGCCGCGCCATGCGCCTTGCCGAACGTATGGCCGCCCGCGATGAGCGCCACCGTCTCCTCGTCGTTCATCGCCATGCGCGCGAACGTCTCGCGGATGTCCTTCGCCGCCGCGAGCGGATCAGGCTTGCCGTTCGGACCTTCCGGGTTCACGTAGATGAGCCCCATTTGCACCGCCGCGAGCGGCTTCTCCAGATGACGGTCGCCGGTGTAGCGCTTGTCTCCGAGCCAATTCGTCTCCGGCCCCCAGTAGATATCTTCCTGCGGCTCCCACACATCCGCACGACCACCCGCGAAACCGAACGGCTTGAAGCCCATCGATTCCAGCGCGCAATTGCCCGTGAAGATCATCAGGTCCGCCCACGAGATGCTCTTGCCGTACTTCTGCTTGATCGGCCAGAGCAGGCGGCGCGCCTTGTCCAGGCTCGCATTATCCGGCCAGCTGTTGAGGGGGGCGAACCGTTGCGTGCCGTAACCCGCACCACCGCGACCATCGCTCACGCGATACGTGCCCGCGCTGTGCCACGCCATGCGGATGAAGAACGGCCCGTAGTGACCGTAATCCGCCGGCCACCAATCCTGCGAATCCGTCATCAACGCGAAGAGATCTTTCTTCAACGCATTTAGGTCCAGCTTCTTGAACTCCTCAGAGTAATTGAAACCTTCCCCCATCGGATCGCTCTTGGGCGAGTTCTGATGGAGGATGGCGAGATTCAACTGGTTCGGCCACCAGTCACGATTGGACATGGAGGCGGCGACCGTGTGGCGGTTGGCCGGAGCCATGGCGCCCATCACCGGGCACTTGCTTGTTGCATTGGTATTGTCTGACATAATGTGTGTTGCTTGCTGACTGTTTAGGGTTGCTTCGCCGTGTTTTTGCTCTGCTTGCGGTGGCCCGAAACCTCCGCCGTCTGGGAAATCTTGTTACGCTTCGCCTGGCATTTGGGACAGGTGCCCCAATAAAGCACCTCCGCCTCATCGATGACGAATCCCGAATCATTTGAAGCATGTAAGCAGGGGGCATGACCCACCGCACAATCCACGTCCTCCGCGCTGCCACAACTGCGGCAGATCACATGATGGTGATTATCACCCACCCGGTCCTCATAAAGCGTGGGTGAACCAGCCGGTTGGATGCGGCGGATGATACCTTTGTCCGCCAGCGCACCGAGCACGTCATACACCGCCTGACGCGAGATGGTCCCGATCTCGGCCCGCACTTCCTTCGCGATGTCATCCGCCGTGCTATGCGGCCGCCCTGCGAGCACGCGCAAAACGGCCAGCCGCTGGGCCGTGACTTGCAGCCCATGCTGGCGCAGAAGTGCGTCTGGCGAATTATGCATCGTGGGGAGTGTATTAATTCCAATTCTGGACTCTGTCAAGATTATGGCCTCAATAATTTCGCCCTTTAGAGCGTTTTAAAAAATACTTTGGCCGATTGGGGCGAGGCTTTGGCGAAGGAGCAGGTTCCAAACGACCCTGTGACTGAGCCGAAACGACGCCCTGACCCAAAAAGACCGCTCGCTCCGCTCCCCAGACAATCGGCCGCAGTATTTTTTAAACCGCTCTATCCCCGTCAGCGGCTTCCCGAACGCCTCATAAAATTTGACCGGTAAATGATATCTGGCCCAACGGGCCAAAAGAATCCAGCCCAGGGCAGCTCCTGCTGCCCTGGGTGAGAGAGGGTGCCGGATGAGTGCGGCCTGAAGGGCCGCCAGAGTTTCTGGTGCGCTTGCAAAGGCTCTCTCATTTCAAAGCATTTTCCTCGGGCCGGATTCTTTCAACCATTTGCTCCAAACGCAAAAACCCCGTTCGTCATCCCTGCACGGATACGGTTTTCTCGCCCCGCTCCCTCGGCCCGTTCAGCAGCCGCCCGATCCACGTATACCGCACCAGGTATTGATAACTAAGCAGCAATACACCCGTCGTCACGAGACAGATGAGCAGGAACTTCATCAAAGAGGGCAGAGGCCAGTCGCGCACGATATGTTGCAACAGTATCACTAACGGCAGATGTGCCACATACAACCAATACGAGGCATCTGACATATAACGCCATACCCGACTTTCGCCGTGGAACACGCTACGGAAAACTCCGATGCACGCGAAGGACATGCCCCACGCGAACACGACCTGCAGCACATTCGCGACCGGTCGCTGCCATGACGCCGGCAATAATTGATCGCGAAACCCGACGCTGCCCGTGGTCAGTTCCAGACCGATAGGAAACACCACCAGCATCATGAACGGCAGCGTCCATTTCCAATGCTTCCCGATCCTTTCACTGTGTTCGCCACTGTCGTGATACAGCACGCCGAACGCGAAGAAGAGCGCGTAGTAACCCAGCACATGCGGCACCGGTAACAGGCCGATGGAGGTATCCGGCCCGAACGCCAGGTTCATCTCGCCCATCTGCGCTTGCGGGATGAGCGTTAACGGGATCAGCCATGCGTAACGCGCGGGTGATGCCACCAGAAAAGCGGGCGCACCTTTCCATCCCAGCTTGTCCGCGATCAACGCATAGATCGCAAACCCCGCCACCAGCCAGCACAGGAACCACAGAAACCACAGATGATGAAACACCGGGATGGCCATCAAGGCCTTGAGGAGGCGTTCTTTATTCTTCTTGGCCGGTGATGAGTTTTCCACTTTGGGCGCACTGACACCGTGGGCGCTGAAATGTTTCTCCGCTTCTGCGCGTCCGGTAGTGACCTCTTTCTTGTCCACGTGGAGCTTGAGCATGCCCGCGATGAATCTGGTGGTTCCCCAATCTGTCAGCATCGTCTCCTGCGCGGTCTGGCCGTTCTGATTGCGGAGATTCGCATCCGCCCCCTTGTCCAGCAAGAGCTTCACCACCGTCTCGCGTCCGAGAAATGCCGCCGCGTGCAGCGCCGTGCCGCCATCACGACTGGTGCGGTTCACATCGGCTCCCTTGTCCAATAGCAGCGAGACGACCTCAAGCCGGTCATGCAGTGCCGCGATGGTCAAAGCCGGCGTGCCCCACACCGGATGCAGTTGATCCACGTGCGTGCCTTGGCTGAGATGATGCTCCACCTTGCCCGTATCACCATGCGCGGCAGCGGTCCAGATATCATCGGCACCCTTGGTCGCGCTTGAACGGCTGCCTCCCTGCACGGCGATGGCGATGGCCACCCATGTCACCGGCACGATGGTCACCAGCCCCAACATGCATGGCAGGAAGATGCGCTTGAACCGCTGCCAGATCAGTTCCCGCAAGCCGCGTTTTCGCCACAGCAGCGCCGTGAAATACCCGCTGATGAGGAAGAACAGCGCCATGCGAAACCCGTGGATTGCCGCCACCGGCAGGCCGAAGACGACGCTCTGCTGGCTGTCCTGCGCCATCCACGGACCGGGCATGAAGGAAAGCGCCGCATGTAGCACGATGCCCAGGAGCATCGCCACCGCGCGCAAAGCATCCAGATCATGACGCCGTGCCGAGGTCGCGGTGATGGAGTCGGCCATGCTGGATCGCTCCTACCTGAGTATCTCTCCCTTCAACACATTTCCCTTCACATCCAGCAACTGGATCTGGTTGATCGTCTTGAACTGCGCGTGATCTTCCACCTGCCAGACCACTTTCTTGTCGCGTGTCACCTCCAGCACCTGCGGTTGCTTGCCGATATGGCCATGCCCCAGATAATTGCAGAAGACCGTGTTTCCGTTCGGCAACCGCTGGCAGCCCGCCATCAAGCGCAGCGGATTTCCCTCCAGATCGTTCTCGTTCAGTTCCCAAACAATGTTTCCCTTGCCGTCGAACTCCAGCACCTTGTGCCCGTCGCCACACGTCACCAGCATCCCGCCCTTGGGCAACGGCACCGCTCCATGCGGATCACCCGGCACCTTCACCTCCCGCAGAACTTTGCCGTCCGGGTCCAGTTCCACGATCTTGCCCTCGCCCTTGAAGCACACGAGGTAGTGTCCGTTAGCCAGTTTGCGCGTGCCGCGATACTGGTTATGCATCTTCACTTTCGGGTCGGTGGTGAGCTTGATTTCTTTCACGACTTTGCCCGCGCGATCTACTTCAATGATGCGGCTTGTGCCCGTTTCCACGATCATCACCTTGCCATCCGCCAACGGCTGGCACGCATGCACCTCGCACTTCACCTCCGTGGGCGCCTTGTATTCCCACACCACTTTTTTCTCCGTATCCGGCGTCACTTCCACCGCCCCGGAGACGTAGCAGAACAGGTAATTCCCGTTCGGCAGCAGCCAGACATCCTGCGGGTTCTTGCAATCATACTGCCACTCGATCTTCCCCTCTGCCGAGACGCGGCAAACCTTGTTCCCGCCGTAATCACACGCGAGAAACGGATGTGCCGCCTGCATCGCTGTCGCGCAGAGAAAGCAAAGCACCGCCAGAACACGAAGCATGGAATTCATTCCGCAAGGGTGACGAAACCCATCCGCCCCGCAAGCACTAATGAGCGGGCGGGTTCGCCAAAGGTGGTGGCTTCCCGCTGTTTGCCGCTTTCCTTTTCCCGCGTTTCCCGGCAGAAAGGATGAAATCAAGACACCATGAAGAAATTGTTTCTTGCCCTCGGTCTGCTCACCTTGGCCTTCACAGGTCAGGCGGCAGACAAGAAGATCGTCCTCATCGCCGGCAAGCCCAGCCATGGTCCGCTCGCGCATGAGCACCGTGCGGGTTCCCTCCTCTTGCAGAAGTGCCTCGCCGAAGTGCGCGGTATCACCACCGTCGTTTACAGCAACGGCTGGCCCTCCAAGATGGAAGGGGACAAGGCCGTGGATGACCATGCCGCCCTCGAAGGTGCCGCCGGCATCGTGATCTACAGCGACGGTGGCGGCGGCCATCCCGCCTTGCAAGGCGACCGCCTGCAAGTCCTCGGCAAACTCATGGACAAAGGCGTCGGCCTCGCCTGCCTCCATTACGCCGTGGAGCCTACGTTGCCCAAAGGCCAGAAGGAGTTTCTGGAATGGATCGGTGGCGCCTTCGAGGTGAACTGGTCCGTGAACCCGCATTGGGACGGCGATTTCAAATCCCTCCCCAAACATCCTATCGCCAATGGGGTGAAACCTTTCATGACGAATGATGAATGGTACTTCCACATGCGCTTCGTCGAGGGCATGAAAGGCGTGACTCCCATCCTTACCGCCCTCGCTCCCGATAGCACCATGAGCCGCCCCGACGGTCATCACAGTGGCAATCCCGCTGTGCGCAAGGCTGTGGCGAACAAAGAACCGCAACACGTCGCCTGGGCCTATGAACGCCCGGATGGCGGACGCGGCTTCGGCTTTACCGGCGGCCACAACCATCTCGGCTGGAAGAACGACGACCAGCGCAAGCTCGTACTCAACGCCATCCTCTGGGTCTCCCAGGTGAAAGTGCCCGATGACGGAGTGAAATCCTCCGTCACCGACGAAGACCTCATGCAGAACCTGGACCCCAAGACCCCCAAGAAACCTGCGCCCAAGGCCGCCGAGAAGAAGTAAAGTCCGCTATCGATCTGGAAAAAGAAGCAGCCCGTTACTCAGTTGAGTAACGGGCTTAATTTTGCAATTCGCTTTGCTCTAACAAAGCGCCGCTTGCCCCATTTTCCCTTGTGCTTGTTCCGCGTATTCTGCGGTTTGCTATTTCTTCTCCCCCATCTTCTTCTCCCACTTCTTCTGCTTCATCCCCGCCTCGCGCAGGAACGGCGCGAGTGACGCCATATTGAGCACCGCATCCAGCAGCTTGTGCCACGGCGATTTAAGCGGTCGTGCGAAATCCACGAACAACACCACGCGATAACCGTCCGTGTCATTCCACACCTCGTGATTGTACGTGTCGTCAAAGATCAACACTTTGCCTTCCGTCCAATTGTAAAAATCATTGCCGATACGGATACGCACCTTTTCCCTCGGCTCCGGCACCAGCAGCGCCAAATGCAACCGCAACACGCCATTGAACGCCCCGCGATGCGCCGGGATGTGTTTCTTCGGCGAGAGGATGGAAAAGAACGCCGTCTTCACCCCAGGTATTTTGTTCAGCACCCGCATCGTTTCTGGGCAACGCTTCGCGTTCTCCGTGCAATCCATGCCGATGCCCATGAGAAAGTACGTCTTCCACTGGTCATCGGTCTGGATGTTGCCCACTTCCTTGAGGATATCCTGAAAGCTCGGCATCTGGTCGCGGAACTTCATCACCTGGTCCAGCTCCGCCCGCACCAGCTTCCAGTCTGCCTCCACTTCCGCCGCCCAAGGAAACGTCTGGTTGTCGTACACATGCTGGTCCGGATGCACCGACACCCCGGCCACCCGCCGCTCAAACCAGTCGAACAATCCGCGCAGACACTTGTTCAGCGCATTCTTCGGCGGGTTAAGCCGGATCGTGCGGTCATGATAGTTTATGGCCGGTTTGGCCGCAGGTATATCGCTTGTCAAAGTCTCATTCACCATAGCTTCGGCGGTCGGGACAGCCATAACAGCGCCGCCCTAAAAGAAACACAACGAATCACGCCCCCTTTGGCAACAGAAAACGTCACCTAATTTTAACCCGCTACATCTCCAGCACGCGGGGCCAGCAGCCCATTTCAACGATTCAACCGTTTTAACAATTTCAACTGGCTCACACCTTATACACCTTCCGCGCGTTCCCCCCGAATACCGCGCGCAGCGCCTGATCTCCCTTCGCACTGAAATAATCATGCACCAGTTGCTGCACAGTCCCCAACGGCGCGAACCGCTCGCTCACCGGCCAGTTGCTGCCATAGATCAGCTTCTCCGGGCCGAACGCGCCCCACATCACATCGAGCTGCGGTTTGTAGAAACCCGCCTCTGCCGGAGCTGTGCCATCGCGTTTGCCCGTGCCTTCCACCAGGCCCGACACCTTCGCATGGACATGCTTCTGTTTGGCGCATGCTTCCATGTTTTTCTGCCACGTGGCATCGACGGTCTTGCCATCGATACGGGTGTTCGACAGGTGATTGATCACGATGCGCAAGCTGGGCAGCTTCTGCGCGATCTCCACGATGGCGGGCAACGTATCCATCGGCCCGTTCACATCCATCTCCAGATCCAGATCGGCCAACCGCTTGATGTCCGCCACGAAAGCCTCGTTCTTCAGATTATCCGCCAGCGTCCGGCCATTCAACCGGATGCCGCGATACTTCTTGTCCGCCGCGAACCGTTTCAAGTTCGCCGCGAACTCCGGCTCGCCCGGCTTGAGATTCCCGGAGAAGCCCACGATGAATTTGTCCGCCTTCGCAAGATCCAAGATCCACTGGTTGTCCTCCACCCATGCGCTCGCCTCCAGCACGACCGTGGAGGTCACCGGTTGCGCGACCTTCTGCGCCCGGTAATCCGCCGGCATCACCTTGCGGTAGAGCAACGGATCATTCTTTGGCGGCCACGGCACCCCTTGCGCCCGTGTTGGATCATAGAAATGCGTGTGGGTATCGATGATCTCCAGCGGTTTCTCCGCCGCTTCGGCCAAAAACGGTGACGCCGCCGCCAATGCCAAGGCTCCCGCCGTTGACCGGCCCAGAAATTCACGACGATTCATCTGCATGATGGGAATGGGTTATGTGCCTCATTATTGCCATCCGCGAGGGCTGTGGGCAATGCCGAAGCACGTTCTCTCACTCGCCGCCTGATTTCGCCGGAACCGCCGCCGCATCCAGAAACTCCAGTGCTTGCAACAGTTCCGTCTTGATCTCCACCTCGCCGATGCCCGGCAAAAGTCCCCTGGCCTTGCCGTCCTGCCAGCCCAGCAGATGAAAGGTGATCACGCCGCCATTCGCCAGTTTGGCCCGCGTCAACCGGCCTTTGGCCGCCAGCGATGTCTCTGCGGCGACCTTCACCGGGCTGAACTCGATGCGTTGCACCCGCTCCAAGCCGACCTTGAACGGCAACTGGCCCGTCTGCAATTGCACGCTGTTGGTGTCATAGCCGAGCAGCTTGCCCACCAGTTTCTCGCCGGTCACCGTCACGACCGCTTCATCCGGCCCCACATGCGGCGTCGCGCTGATTTCATCCATGCGACCGTCCCACTGGCGGATGCGCAGATTACCCAGGCGGATGTTCCCTTGGCCCTGATGCACAAACCGCACGCCTGTGCCCTCGGCCTTCGGCACGCCATCCGTCCACTGCTTGGCCAGCACGCCGTCGATCAGCAATGTCACCAACCGGCGTTCCTTGCTCGCATGGATGGTGAGGTGCGCCTCGTTCTTCTGCCCCAGCATCGGCGCGATGATCTGCCCCAGATTGCGCAACGGCTCCTGCTGCCCCACGTGCAGCAGGTTCACCGAATGGCTGTTGATCTGGATGCTGTAAAAGGCGGCGAAGGGCGGTTCATCCTCCTTCGCCCGCAGGCTGATCGGTTTCAATGAATCCGTGAACACCGCGATGGCCAGATTCAGCGTGCCCCGCCAGGACACATCGAACTCCATCGTCATCTGGTCCGGCAATTTCAGGTCACGCGCGACCGAGGCCGATTTCGTGGCGACAAAGGCACCCTGCTGAAAGCCCCAGTAACCGCCTTCCTCGCCTGCGCTGGTCACATCGGCAAAGGTCCACCCGTTGGTATCCGTGATGCCGTCGAACACGGTCACCAGATTGGCCGACTGCGGCGCGATGGAGCGAAGCAGCGTCCGCGGAATCGTCAACGGACCTGCACAGACGGAATCAAACTTGAGCGCGTTCGCCTCCAGCGCCGTGATGTTGCCGTCCAGCACATCGCCATTATGCAGCCGCAGCCGCGCTGGCAGGTCGCCGCTCACGGCCACGGACTTCACCGAACCCAGGTCGATGGCCTGCACTTTATCCGCCTCAAAATGCATCGTTCCCAGACTGTCGGTGCGCGTCCAGCCCAGTCCGCCCGGTTGTCCGTAGGAAACCATCCGGCCGCGCAACACGTCCCCGTTTTTTAACGTCAACAGATGCGGCTCCGGTTCAGCCTCCGCCGCGTACAACATCACGCTGCTGGCCAATGCCAGCACCCAAATCATCATCCGGCTATGTAGCTTGCACTTCATCGCTAGTCATCCAGCCAGGGGTTCTCCTTGCGCAGGAACCCGTTTTCTTCCAGCGCTTGTGAACGGTTCAGATTGAACTGCAAACGGCGCACCCACGCCGTCTTGAGCGCCACCCGGCCGAAGTTCCGGTTGTTCCCCGCGACCTCGTCCTTGCTCCAGCGGTCGATCGTGAAAGTCACACTGCCGCCCCCGGCAAACACCGCTCGCACCTCACCTGCCAGCACATTCGTCATCGGCTGGCCGGGCCGCAGATAGATGTCCGTGATGCGCTCCACCGGCACCTTCAACGTGGCGAAGTCCGTCTGCACATTCGCCTTGCCTGACTGTACGCCGAGCAGCTTGCCTTCCGCCTGATCATTGTTCACCAGATAGAGCACCTGCACCCCCTCGGGTCTCACCTCGGGCATCTGCTTGTCATCGCGCCCGTCCCACTCGGAGACGCGCACATTGGTCAGCTTCATCATCGGCCCCATGCGCTGGGAGAAGAAGCAGATGCCCTCGCCCTTCGCCACAAACCCGCCCTGGTCCCGCCATTGCGTGATGAACTCGCCATCCACATACAGGGCGATGGTGGCCGTCTCGCGGTTGCAGCGGAACTCCATCCGCGCCTTGTTCCGTTCACGCATGGACGGCACCTGGGCCTGGCCGATATGCGTCGTGCCCACGCCCGATTGCACCCGCTGCACATTCACATAGCCGGAACCGATGTAGAACATGTAGGACGAGGCCCCGAAATCAAACCGCTCGACGGAATCCGTATAGATCGCGAACGCAAGGCTGAGCTGGCCCGTCCACGCGATATCAAAGGTGATGCGCGATTTGCCCGGCAGGTTGACATCCCGCCCCAGCGAACCCACTGCCGTGGAAAGAAAGCCTCCATCCTCATAACGCCACACATCCTTGCTGGGCGAGATTGCCCAGTCATCCGGTCCCGTCGGTCCCTCATAAGTGGCCGCAAATCCCTTCCACAAAAAGCGGATGGATTGCACCGAGGAACGCGGCGCCTTCAATCGCCCGGCAAACGCCGTGTCCAACTCCACTGTCTCCGCATCCATGCTCACCAGATGGCCGAAGACTTCATCCCCATTGTCGAACATCAGTCGGCAGGTTGTGTTCGCGGCGATGGGCGGCTTCTCTGCCTTGCCGAAACGGATCTGGCGCAGGTTGTCCGGCTTCAATTGCAGCGGGGTCTTCGCCGCCGGATGCTTCCAGTTCACCGCCCGGCCCGGCTCCAGCCCATCCAAGGCCCCGTGCAACGTCGAGCCATCCAGCAACTGCAAGACATCATCGGCCTGCGCTTTGCTCAACGGAATCACCAGTAGAATAATTGCCGCCCAGCAAGCGCGGCTCCATCGCCTGCACGCGCCCTCCCTTCCCTCTCCCCTCAATGGGGAGAGGGCTAGGGTGAGGGGTGAGCACGCCCAGACCCAATCGAAACTCATACTTTTCCGTTCACCGCTCATAGATCGGCAGATAACGATAATTCAACGCCAACGACAACAAGGATGCCGAGGTCGTGAACGTGGCCCCGAACTGCCCGCTCCAGCTCCCGTCCTCATTTTGCGTCGCGCCCAGTGTCTTGATGTTCTTGCGATTCCACGTGTCCCACTCCGCCGGTGACGCATGAAAGAACGCCTGTGAGACGTAATAAAGATAGTAATGGTGATAGTGCGCCTCGCCCGGTGCGTTCTTCAGGAACGCATACGCCTGCTGGTACGTCGGCGAGTTCTTCGATTTCGCCAGCGAGAACACCAGGCAACCGATCGCCGTGCGCGCGCCGTTCGGACCCACCGCCGAGGTGTAGCCGAAACCGCCTTCTGGGGTCTGGCACTTCTTGAAGTAATCCAGCGCCTTCTGGATCGCGTCTTCCGGCACGGACATCCCGGCATTGCGCGCCGCGAAGAGCGCCACCACTTGCGCCCCGCTCACCGTGGTATCCGCATCCAGACTCTCAGGTGAATAACGCCACGCACTGAAACTGTTCGCCTTCTGGGAAGTGATGATGAGGTTGATCGCCTTCTCCATCGCCGGTCCCAAGCGGTCATCCTCCACCGCACCATAAGCCTCCGCGATCGCCAGCGTGGCGAAGCCATGATTGTACATCGAGCGTCCGATGTATCCCGTCTCCTTGTTCTGCTGGCTCAGGATAAAATCCAACCCTTTGCGGATGGCCACGCTGTAAGGACCCACGTTCGGATCATCGCCATGCGCCAGCATCGCCACCACCGCCAGTCCACAGACACCCGGTTCCGCGCCATACGGCTGATCCGCCCAACGCCCGTCAGCGCCCTGCGTCTTGAGCAGATATTGGAGACCTTTCACATACGTCGCATCCACCTCCGAGGCCGTGATGTCATTGCGTTCGATGAACAGTTGCTGCGCCTGCACCGCTGGAGCAGCCAGCAACATCAGCAGCAAAAGCCACGTTGAGATCGTTTTATTCATCCAGTTTTTCGATCGCTTTGAAATAACTCTCCAGCGCATCGCGGAACTCCACCGGCACCGGTTGAGTCGTGCCCGTCGTGCGGCCGGTGGTGCGGGCATTGTCCCGGTTGCCCCGGCCATCGCCGGTGGCGGCCTCGTTGCGCCGGTTCGTATCGCCCCCGTTCTGGTTCATGCCCGGGTTGTTGCCCTGCTGCATCCCGGCCATCGGGGATTGCGGTTGCGCCGCCATCTGCATCAGGAACGCCATCTCCATCTCGCTCGGCGAAGGACTGCTGCTGCTCTGGTTGTTCTTCTTGCCCTGCTCATTGATGATATTGATCATGTCGGACAGGTCCGCCACCACCTTCATCTCCGCATCCTGGGCCGGTTGCCCGGTCTGCGGCGTGGCCAGCACGGATTCCGTGTTGCGCATCGACTGAAAAGTCTCCTCCAGCGGCTTGTCGAGTTCCGGCGTGTCATTCTCGAACTGGATGTCGATGATCTGCCGCCGCGACAGGAACTGCGACTCCGCCAGCGTCTTCGCGTTCTGTGGATACTGCGGGTCCACCGCCTTGCGTTGCTCCAGCAGTTTCGTACGGTCGATGAGCCCATACTGTGCCTCGCGCATCCGCAGGAAGGTCATCAACAGTTTGAGGTAATTGTCTTCCGGAGTCTGTCCGCTGTTACCTTCGCCGCCTTCACCGGATTTGGAATCCGATTTCGGTTCCAGCTTGTCGGCCCAGTCATTGAACTGCTTCGTCCAGTCACCGAGCTGCTGCAAAGACTGCAGCGAGACATTAGCCAGCATCGTGTGACGCAATTTGTCGAGCTTGGGCACGGTCTCGGCGTCTTTCATCTCCTTGCTCACCTCGCCATAGATCTCTTTTTGCGTGCGCTCGAAGAAACGGCCCATCTCATCCTGCACGGTCTGCGCATCCTTGCGTGCCTTGGCCTGCGAACCCGCCAGGTCGTTGATCGTGTTCAGGTAGCGGCTCGGCAGTTCCGCCGGCAGCAGGCCCACGGTTTCCGGCACGATGGTCTGCAGATACTCGGCGATCTTCTGTTCGTCCTTGGAGATCTGCCGGAGCCGCTGTGCCAGCGTCTGCGCCTGCAAGCGGTCCAGCCCCTGGTTCACATTCTGTTGCAGCTTCTCCAACGCACGGGCGGCTTCCTCTTCCGAAGTCTGCGCCTTGGCCAATTGCTCCTGACGTTGCGCCGCCTGTTGCTGCGCCTGCTGCAAAGCCTCCGCTGCCTCCTTCATCTCTTTCTTGGAAAGCTGCTGCATGGATTGCAACGTCTTCGCCCATTCACGCAAAGTCTCTTCGTTGAACGTCGGGTTGCGCAACGCCTCGCGCAACGTCTCTGTGCCTGTGCGGGCGACATCCTGCAACTGCCGCGCCACCTGCTCCTGCTGCTTCGCCAGCTCTTCTGCTCGCGCCGCCGCCGCTTCCGTGTTCAATTTCTCTTCCGATTGTTGCTTCAGCTCGCGCGTCGCATTCGCCAACGCCTCTTCTTTGCGCGTCACTTCCTCCAACTTCGCGAACATCTGCTCGAACTGTTGCCGCACCATCTCCGCATGCTTCACATGGCCGATGACATGCACACGGAACCGCGCCGTCTCCGATGGCACTCGGTTCGGCAGATAATCCGTCGCCAACGCTTTCACCTCCACCGTTGTATCCGCCGGGATGTTCAGCACCGACGGGCTGAACACGAACATCTCACTGAACTGGCGCGTGGCCGAATTGGTCGTCTGGCGGCGCAATACTTGTGTGCCCGGTGAGTTGGTGATGCTCGGCCCGGCGACTTGTTCCCAAGCCAACGACAATTCCCTTACCCCAAAATCATCACGGGCCATCGTATTGATACGCAGCACCTCATCCTCCAGGATGGCCACATCCATCGCCAGATCGCTCAACTCCACCATCGGCGCAGAGTCCACCGTGGCTTCCACACCCAGCAACCACGGCGCGCGATTCGTCAGACCCAGTTCATCCGTCCAGCCAAAGGTCGCCCGCTGGGCAGCCGCCAAGTTGATGGGCGCGCTCTGGAACTGACCGCCCTTCACCTCAAGCGCCATCGGCTTCTGCCGGTCCAATTGCACCCAAGCCTGTTTCAGCACCCGGCTCGCATTGCCCGCCAGCACCACTTTTGTATCCGACAGCACCCGCAGCTTGCCGCTCATGGCGGATTCTTCGAGCGGCGGCTGTTGCAGGTAACCGGGCAATTCGATGCGTGCCGTGAGTTGGCGCAAGGCCGGCCGGTGTTCCGGTCGCACGCGCAAGATGCTCGTCGCATCGCCCACTCTCAGTTTCAGTTCCGTGGCCACGGTCTGCGGTGGCAGATCGAAATTCACTGTACCGGCATCCACCATGCCCTTCGCCTCATGCAAGCCGATGCTCGCTGTGGCTGACTGTGGTTTCCAGAAGGATTGGTAAGCCACCTTCGCTTCGAAATGAAACGCCTCGCCATGCGGCACGATGATCTCCGCCGGTACTTCCTCCCATTTCACGAACGTGTAACGCGGCGCTTCCGAGGCCGGCATCAACCAGCGCTTCACGGCATTCCCCACGGCTGTCGGAGCCACTAAAGTAAGCAGCACGAGCACGGCAACTGTGATGCCGCCACCGATGAGCAAAGTGCGCGCGGGCTTGAAATCCACCGCCTCGCTGAAATCCATCTTCGCCGCATCCTCCGTCACTTGCCGGATGGCCGCGCGACAGAGCGCCGGTGACATGCCTTCGGGGAGTTCTTTCTGTTCCGCCAGTTCCACGATGCCCAGCAGCCGGTCGCCCAGGCGGCGATGATGCTTCTGCACGATCTTGGAGAACGCCCGCAGATCCCGCCGCCGCCAATACCACAGCGACCACCACCGCTGCACCAGCCAGCCGCCAAGCCCCAAACCACCCAAGGTCAGCACCATCCGCAAGGCCCGTGGCGTATCCCAGAGGCGATCCGAGATGAACAGCGCCAGCAATGAAACCAACAACGCCACCACCGCCGCCGAGGCCGCGACAGTCGTTTCCTTGCGCCAAAGCGCCCGCTCCAGCGCCGCAAACTGCGCACGCAGGGAATCAGGCAAATTTGTCGGTTGCGATTCCATTTCTACAACTACCTATACCATGCCCGCGAGTTTGCGGGCCGTCCAATAAATACCCAGCAGGAGCAAGATGAATCCGCCCCAGGCCGGTTCCGCCCACAACCGCGTCCGTTTCTCCAACGGCTTCGGCTCTGGCAGTAGCGAAATCTGCTGCACTAACGTGTCCAACTCATTCACTGACACATTGATGCCCTGGGTCAACGCCGCCAGCTCGCGCAAGACGCGGGCGTTCGCTGGCTGGCCAAGCTTCTCGCGCTCCGGTCGTTTGACGGCGATTGTCGTCGTCAGCTCCCGCCCATGCTCCGGGGAACTGAGCTGCAGCTTATAATTCCCCCCTTCGGTCGGACGGTAGCTGCCCTTGAAGACGCCCCAACCGCCATCCACCGCCGCGAACGACAACCGCTCACTCCGTCCCGAAGGTGTCGTGATGGTCGCGACCACAGAACCCTTCTCCGCCGGAAACCCTTCGCGGTTCAACACACTCGCCTGGAAGAAAACCGTCTCGCCCACACTCGGCGATTCTGGACTATAGGTGAGCCGCACGCCTTCGCGTTCGGAGAGATGCCGTTGATGCGCCATCCACCGCACAACGCCACTCCAGAAGCGGTAATGGTAACGATCCTCCACGCCGCGCCGCCAGCGCCACGCGCTGTCCGTGCCCATGAAAAGAACTTTGCCGCTGCCGTAGGGCCGCGTCACCACGATGGGTACGCGTCCCCATTTGTTCCGCAGTGAAGAATGCACCGCCAGCACCTCGGCACCCGGACGAGCCTTCTCGATGGCCGCGCTCCAAAAGAATCCCGGCAGGTTTTTCCAGACGAACGCATTGCGCGCATCATCCGATTCGAACCGCATCAGGAAATGATCCGTGCCGTCGTTCGATAATTGGAAGCTCGCTTCATTTTGCAGCGCGATGCCGTTCGGCTTGGAGATATCCCACACGACCGGCATCAGGTCTTCCAACGGCGATTTTAGGAAAGACAACTGCCGGCCACGCCGACCCGGTAGAAAGACCAATCCGCTCGACTGCTGCTCCACCAAACCGCGCAGTAGTTCCGCGTCTGATTCCTTCAATTCTCCCTCACCCACGCCCACATCACCGACGAACACGACGTCATACTTCGCGAGCTGCTCCTTTGTGCCGGGGAATGCGGGTAGATAATCATTCCCGCCGCCCATGCCGATGCCGGGATGGAAGAGCACGCAGCTCAATTCCACACCCGGATCGCGCGCGAGCGCATTGCGCAGGTAGCGATATTCCCAGCGCGGTTGCGAGTCCACCACCAGCACCTTCAACGATTCTGACCGCACGGCGATGCGGATGCTCTGCTCGTTATTCTTCGGCAACGCTTCATCCGCCTCCACCGGCACTTGCAGTTTCAACGTGAAATCGCCCACCACACGCGGTGACCAGATGATGCTGTCCTGCAATTCGCCCAAGGCCGGGATGACCAACGGCCGCTTGATCTCGTCGCCATTCTCCTCGCGCAAGACCAGTGTGGTCTTCACCTCACGCGGCAGATGGCTCTTGATGCGGAAAGGGATGGAGATCTGCTCACCCACCAGGCCATAGGCCGGCGGCTTCACCTGTTCGAGCACCAAGTCTGGTAGCGGCGTGTCACGACCCACCGTGACCGAAAAGACCGGCACACCTTGCTCCCGATAACGTGCGGCGGCTGTGAGCGGAGATTTGCCCGCGTTCCAATCGCCATCCGTCAGCAGAATGACGGTCTTGAGATTTTTGCGCTGGGCGAGCGTGCCATCGAGCGCGGCGTTCAGGTCGGTGCCGGGATCGGCGGTCGTCGCATCCGCCGGAGGTGTGGCGAACGCTTCAAAAGAGACCCGGGCATCTTTCTCCAGCGGACGCCAGAACTCGCGCTTCTGCTGCGCCTCCAGCCAGTCACGCCGTGTGAGGACATTCGTGCCCTGCTGCAGATCTCGCGTCTCCATGCTCGCCGAGGCATCCGCCAGCACGACGATCTCTGGCGTCTCCGTGCGCTCAATCCGTTGCACGCGCTCTGGTCGCATCAACGTGATGAGCAGGAGCGTGATGATGCCGAGCCGCAAACCCTCCAACCAGCGTGTGGCCCGATGATTGGCGCGCCGCCGCCAATGCACCACGCAGAACGCGACGGCTGTTCCCCAAGCCGCCAATCCCAGCAGCATCCACGGACCAGAAACTGTGAAGGACCAGTCAGTCATCGTGTCACCTCCGCCGTCTCTTCCTGCCGACGCGTGACAGGTTTTCCGGTCACCGCATCTTGCTGAGATACCTTCGCGGGCAGAACGAGGAAACTCTCCACCAACAGGAACAACAGCATCGCCATCACGAAGAGGCGCCAGACTTCACCCTGTAAGCGGTCACCACCTTGGCCGGTCTCTTCAAACCATTGAAGCCCGATCCCAGCTAACGCACCGCTCACTTCTTCGCGCGTCGCGGTTTCCACCACATCTTCACCGCTGGCACGGTTCAATGCCGCCAGCCGGTCGCCGGCACGATAGACACCCGCGTTCAGTTGCGGACTCGTCCCGCCGCCTTCCACCGACTGCCAAGGCAAACTTTGATCCACCGCCGTGAGATCGCCGCACTGCATCAGACTGGCTTGCGTGAGGCGACGGCTGCCGGCCTGCAAGAGGCGTTGCGTGACGGGCACCAGCACTGGGCCATTGCTCAAGGTGGACCATTCGCGCAAGGGCAAAGACGCGAGGAAATACACCTGGCCACGCCCCAGCGTCTGACGCGTGAGAAAAGCTTCGCTGTCTGCGAAAGAGGCCAGCACCGGTGCGTTGCCATTGATGCGCTGGCGCTGGGTGATCGTCGCCTGATTGATGGGCAGGCTGAACCCTTCCTCGGTCTTCGCCAGCGGCCCTTCTTTCTCTTCCCAGCGTTCCACGCGATAGGTCTGGTTCTCCGCCGCTTTCTCCAAGGCACCCCAGCCTTGCCCGGCAAATTGTCCCACATCCGCTTTGCCCGTCGGCAAAAAGACCAATGCGCCACCGCTTTGCACAAAGGCGTCCAGCTTGGTCGCGACATCGCTGGACGGCAATGCGGCCTGCCACAAGATGAGCACATCGCCATCGAAAGTTTGCCCAGCGGCATCCGCAGGCGAAAGAACGCGCGCTTCGCGTTGCGTGCCCGGTGGCGCAGCGGATGCGGCGGCCGTAAGCCAACGGCCCAAGCGCGCGTCTTCCGTCACGATGGTGGTACGGAGCTTGGCGGGCGGACCATAGACGAACCACGCGCGGTTGTTGCGGAGATTCGCGTCCGCCGGCACCTCGACGTAACCCCAGCCGCTGCCGCGTTGCGTGCCGAGGTTCAGGCGCTGCCGCCAGCGCAAGTTGCCACCTTCCACCCCCACCTCGTATTGCGCGGGCGTGCCGTTCAGGTTCACCGTGATGGGCAGACTGGCGGATTGATTGCCCGAACGTTGGATGTCCACTGTGAGGAGCAGCTCCGCCTTTTCATCACGATCGGTGCGCAGGACGTCTTGCAGCGTCACGGCGGTATCCGCCTCGCTGTCACCGCTGATCGTCAACACCCGGAGCCGCACGCGCTGTTGCAAGGAAGCGAGTTGCGCCTGCAAGGCCTGCCAGCGTTCATCGTCCGGTTTCCAGTTCGTCTTTTGCAGATCGGAAGCGACCCATAATTCCGCCGTGCCGGTCTGGTTTTCTTCCAGCCATGTCAAAGCAGCCTGGAACAGAGCGGGAAAATCACTGCTGGTATCCGTGGCGGTCGTCGCGGGCAGTTCACGCAAATCGGAAGGGCGTGCGAGCGGCTGCGGACGACGCAATGCACTATCGATCACGACAAGCTGGCTGCGTCCGGCGAATGGTTCAGCGGCCTTCGTCAAAGAACTCAAGGCTTGTTCGCGCCGCGTCGTCGTGCTGCCCGCGAGCTTGTTCTCCATGCTCACCGAGCGATCCAGCAAAATGACAATGGCATCCGGCGTGGAGTTCACCGACCAACCGAGCCAGCCGCCCGCGAGCGGACGACCGAGGAATAGGATGAGCATGAGGACCGCGAGCGTGCGAAAGAGCAAGATGAGCCACTGACGCAGCTTGGCCTGGCTGGTGGAGCTTTGCGTAGCGGCCACGAGAAAACGCATCGCGGCCCACGGCTGAGGCCGGTGCCGGAGCCGGTTGATCAAATGGATGATGACCGGCAGCAGCACCAGCGGCAACGCCCACAAGATCTCTGGTTGGAGAAAGGTCATGCCGAAGAATTGGGAAACATCGAACATCCAACATTGAACATCCAACGTCCAAAGCTTGTTCCAGATTCGAGAGCCCGCTCTATTTCATACTTCCGGTTTCCCCTCACCCCGGCCCTCTCCCTTGGAGAGAGGGAGGATAAGTTGGCCGCATTGCCCGGTATCGTAGCCGCGTCAGAAGAATGTCCGCCCGCTTTTCCCTCTCCCCAAGGGAGAGGGCCGGGGTGAGGGGGAAGGGAGCAATCAAAAATAGCTACGTTCACAGACTTGTCAGCGGTCTTCTCACTGCACGCGTTTTTGCGCCATTTGTGCTTTTTTGTGGCCATCATCTTATCCTCTGGCAGCCGCAGCGTTGGCGCGTTCACTGAGGAAATCGGCCAGCAGTTTTTCGTAATCCTGATCCAGGATCACCTGCCGGTAATCGGCGTTGAACTGGTTGCAGCCTTCTCTCAGCCGCTTCAGATGCCGGTGCAGTTGCGCGAGGTATTCATCGCGGATGGTGTTGGGCTCGGTCACCAGGTTGAACGAGCTTTCCAGATCATTGAACCGCACCGGGCGATCGAACTGGAAATCCATCTCCATGCGGTCCAGCAACTGGAAAAGCACGAGATCATGCTTCTGGAAGCGCAGATGCTGGAAGCAGTTCAACAGTGCCTCTGCATCCTCGAAACCATCCGTCAGCACGATGATGAGCGCGCGACGGCGGGCCTTCTCCGCCAGATCATGCAGGGCCTGCACGATATTGGTCGTTCCCTTGGCTTCGACCTGTTCCAAGGTATCGAAAATCAACTGCAGATGCGCGGGATTCCGCTTGGCGGGGATCTCGATGGTTTTCTTCTCGCCCACGCACACGAGTCCGGCGGCGTCACCTTGCTGGATGGTGAGATAGGCGAGGCTGGCTGCGATCTTCCGGGCGTAATCGAGGCGGCTTCCGTGCTTGCCGGTGAAGCTCATCGAGGCGCTGGTATCCAGCACGAGGTAGCAGCGGAGATTCGTGTCCGCCTCGAACTCCTTCATGTAGAAGCGGTCGGTGCGGCCGAACACACGCCAGTCCAGGCGACGCAGATCATCACCGGGCACGTAGTTCCGGTACTCGGCGAACTCCACGCTGGAGCCGCGATGCGGGCTCTTGTGATGGCCGGACACCGAGCCCTCCATGGGAAATCGCGTCACCATCTGCTGGCGCATCAGACGCGCCAGCACGGCGGGATCAAGGAAGGCTCTGGGGCGTTCGTCAGCCATGGGGCTTGCCGGGTTTGCTACTTGTCACCGCGCAACGTCTCGATCAACCGCCCGATGATGTGCGGGCTGGTGATGCCTTCCGACTGCGCCTGGAAGTTCGTGAGGATGCGGTGCGTCAGCACGGGCTTCGCCACGGCCTCGATGTCTTCCGTGCGCACGAGATAGCTGCCGTGCAGGACGGCGTGGGCCTTGGCACCACGGATAAGATACTGCACCGCTCGCGGACCCGCGCCCCAAGTGACCCACTTGCGGATCCATTCGGGCACGCCTTCCGCATTCGGGCGCGTCATGCGCACAAGGTCCACCGCGAGATCATAGATATGATCCGGCACCGGCACACGTTCCACGAGTTGCTGGAAGGCCAGCACCTGCTCGCCATTGATGAGCTTGTTCAACGCCCCGTGCTTGGCACCGGTCGTCTCGCGGGCGATGCGGCGTTCCTCCAGCAGGGACGGGTAATCCACATGGATGAAGAACATGAAGCGATCTAGCTGCGCTTCCGGCAACGAATACGTGCCTTCCTGCTCGATGGGATTCTGCGTGGCCAGTACGAAGAACGGTGAAGGCAGCGGGAACATGCGGCCGGACGCGGTGACCTTGTGCTCCTGCATCGCCTCCAGCAGCGCGGATTGCGTCTTGGGCGGTGTGCGGTTGATCTCATCCGCCAGCACGATGTTCGAGAAGATGGGGCCTTTCACGAACACGAACGCACGACGCCCGGGCTGGTCGGTGTCTTGCAAGATGTCCGTGCCGGTGATGTCCGAGGGCATCAGGTCCGGGGTGAACTGGATGCGGTTGAAGCTCAGGGACATGACCTCCGAGAGGGCATTGACCATGGTGGTCTTGGCCAAACCGGGCACGCCCATGAGCAGCGCATGACCGCGGGCGAGGATGGCGATGAGGAGCTGTTCGATGACCTGTTCCTGGCCGATGATGACCTTGCCGACCTCCTTGCCCATCTGCTGGTAGAGGTCGCGCATTTCATCGATGGCGGCGACATCCCGTTCGGAGGTGCCGGACAAGGGGGCATGGGGGGCAACGTTACTCATGAGTTATTAGGTTCAGACGTTCGAAACTGGTTCCCGTTCAACCTCTTTCGCTGAAATCACCGGCTTCAACCTTGCAATAAACAGGCTACAGGGAGAGATGCGGGCAGCAGCCGTTCAGGCAAGGCAGATGGCAGGGCTTTCAACATGGGGACAACCTAACCCCGCTCTGGCTGCAAGTAAACGAAGGAACTGCGGTGAAAAAGCACTGGAGACTAACCCGAATGAAGAGATACCTTCCTACTGTGAGGCATAGTTCAAGCAGGCGTGAATATCCTGCTTGGTTAGCGCCGGATATTCTTCGAGCAGTTCCTCAGGCGAATCACCCGCGGCCAAGAACTCCAAAATCGTCTGCACCGTGATACGCGTGCCGCGCACAACGGGTTTGCCGTTGCAGACATCGGGATTGCTGGAGATTCGCTCTGACATGACTTCACTCTAACACAATCTGCCCCTTGTCCAAGCTGGAATTGGAAGGGACGGTATGTGCCGTCCCTCCCAAGTGTAAGAACTTTAGATCCGGTTCAGCGCGCTGATGATCGCCTTGATGGAGGCCAGTTCGATGTTGGTATCCACTCCGGCGCCCCAGCGGGTTTTGCCATTGGGCAGCTTAATCTGGATGTAGGCGATGGCGAACGCCGAATCACCCGAGCTTAGGGCGTGCTCCTTGTAGTAGCCCACCTCGAACTTCGGCGCACCGGCTTGCGTGAGCGAATTCACGAAAGCGGCGATCGGACCGTTGCCTTCGCCGGTCAGGGCCAGCTCTTTGCCATCACGGAAAACCGAGGCCCGGCTGCGGAAGACGCCTTCCAGGCCATCGGCGTGGAAGTGGTTCAGCTTCCACGGCGTGTCGCGCTCGATGTATTCCTTCCAGAACATCGCCTTCAATTCTTCGGCCTTCACTTCGCGGCCCAAGGCATCGACGAGGTCGTTCGCGATCGGACCGAACTCGCGCTGCATGTCCTTCGGCAATTCGATGCCGAATTCGCTTTCCAGAAGATACGCCACGCCGCCCTTGCCGGACTGGCTGTTCACGCGGATGACCTCGTGATACTCGCGCCCGATATCCGCGGGGTCGATGGTGAGGTACGGCACATCCCAATACTTCTGCTCGCCCTTGGCCCATTCGGCCAAACCCTTCTTGATGGCGTCCTGATGCGAACCGCTGAAGGCGGTGAACACGAGTTCGCCGGAGTATGGCTGGCGGGCGGGAACGGTCATGCCGGTGCAGCGTTCATAGACTTCACGGATGGCATTCAAATTCGTGAAATCCAATTTCGGGTCGATGCCGTGCATGTACAAGTTCATCGCCACGATGATGATGTCGAGATTGCCCGTGCGCTCGCCGTTGCCGAAGAGCGTGCCTTCCACGCGATCCGCACCGGCCAGCATGCCCAACTCCGTGGCGGCTACGCCCGTGCTGCGGTCATTGTGCGTGTGCAGGCTGATGATGAGCGAGTCACGGTTCTTGATGTTCGTGCAGATCCATTCGATCTGGTCCGCATACACATTCGGCATCGCGACCTCCACGGTATCCGGGAGGTTCAGGATCATCTTGTTCTGCGGCGTGGGCTGCCACACATCCATCACGGCCTCGGAGATTTCCTTGGCGAATTCCACTTCCGTAGCCGAGAAGCTCTCCGGAGAGTATTGCAAGACTACTTCCGTGCCCTTCAAGCGGTGCAAGCGTTCTTTGATCCACTTGGCACCCTGCACGGCGATGGCTTTGATCTCGTCCTTCGTCTTGCCGAAGACGACGCGGCGTTGCGCAGGAGACGTGGAGTTATACAAATGGATGATGACCTTCTTCGCGCCGATCAAGGATTCGACGGTGCGCTCGATCAAGTCCTCGCGCGCCTGCACGAGCACCTGGATGGCGACGTCATCGGGGATGTGGCCCTTCTCGATGAGCAGGCGGTTGAAGGCGAACTCGGTGTTTGAGGCCGACGGAAAGCCGACCTCGATCTGCTTGAACCCGCACTTCACCAGCGCCTGAAAAAGCTCCAGCTTCTGGGCCACGTTCATGGGCACGGCGAGGGCCTGGTTGCCATCGCGCAGGTCCACGCTGCACCAGATGGGGGCTTGCGTGAGGACACGGGAGGGCCACTGCCGGTTCGGTAACTGAACCGGCGGGAACGGACGGTACTTCGTTGCTGGGTTCTTTAACATGTTCTGACTTCTTTCTTCTTCTTATCGCCCATCACGCGCAATCCCGGCTGTGGAAATACAAAACCCCCACCGCCGAGGCGGCGGTGGGGGCGAAATCTTGTTGCGATTCTACCAAACCCCGACCACCGCGCGGCTAAGCAGCAGCGCGTTCAACGACAGTCGAAGGTTTAGTGAATAATTCACGTTAAGAGGGATAGCCTTGGACGGGCGGAGCGTCAACCGGTTTTTCAGGGGGGATTATCCGCAGCCCCGACATCAGCCGGGGTGAAATGGACATAGATGAACAGATTTGGAGGAGAAGACGAAGGGATTTAACCGCAGATGGACGCGGATAGACGCAGATATGGGGAAACTGGTCGGATGACTTTGATGAACTCAACAGGTGGGGCTGGCGGATGTTGCTGCGTTCCGCATGCGGGATGCGCCTAATCACTTCCAGGCATCACGCCACTGGTCCTGATACCAGCGGCCTTCGTCCATCTCGATGAGGTCGAAATCGGTGATGACCTTGCCGTCATCCGGGAAGCCGTATTGCTTGATCATGTCGGGGATGAAGCCGTCCGTCTCGTCATCGCGCCAGCCGCGTTTGCTCATGAAGCTGTTGTAGATGAGGATCTGCTCGTCAGTGAGGCGACGGCCATTGGCTTCGCACCATTCGAGCACTTCGGCATCGGACTTACCGGCGAGTACGAGGCTCTTCACATCCTCGTAACGGACTTCCAGATAGCGGCAGGTGCGGCCATCGAAGCCTTGGCCGAGCATGTCGAAATAATCTGCCGGCAGTTTGCCGGCGGCGTGCAGCCGGATCTTTGAACACATGCGCGCGAAGTAGAAAATGCCGCGGGTCTTTTCGTAACAGCCTTTGATGCCATCGATCTTCATGGTGTGGATAAACGATCAAGGCCGGTTCAATCCGGCCTTTAGCACGTCACGGCCAGCATCGAACAATTGAGAGGCAAGGCCAATCGTTTTTTGAATAGATGGGGTGGGCGGCAATCGCCGGGTGGCTTGGCGCCGTCACGGACATTATAAACTGGCCGCGGCTTTCCACTGGTGAACATTTTTCTTTGCCGGTAGTCCAATAACGCGCTGAACAACCTATTTTTTGAATTATGAATGCGATGCACGAGATCGATTACCGGATTTACGGGGATGACATGCAGTTTGTGGAGGTGGAGCTGGACCCGCAGGAGGCCGTGGTGGCCGAGGCGGGCGGCATGATGTACATGGAGGATGGCATCGCCATGGAGACGGTCTTTGGCGATGGCTCGCAGCAGAACAAGGGGTTCTTCGGCTCGCTGATGGGTGCGGGGAAGCGGCTGCTCACGGGGGAATCGCTGTTCATGACGGTTTTTTACAACCAAGGCATGGGCAAGAAGAAGATGGCCTTCGGCGCGCCGTATCCGGGCAAGATCATCCCGGTGCATCTGAGCGAGTTGGGCGGGGAGCTTATCAGCCAGAAGGATTCATTCCTGTGCGCGGCGAAGGGGGTGAGTGTGGGCATCGCCTTCAACAAGAAGATCGGCACGGGTCTCTTCGGCGGCGAGGGCTTCATCATGCAGCGGTTGCAGGGGGATGGGTGGGCGTTCATCCATGCGGGCGGCACGTTGCATCAGCGCGATCTGGCACCGGGCGAGACGTTGCGGGTGGATACGGGCTGCGTGGTGGCGTTCCAGCCGACGGTGGATTTCGACATCCAGTTCGTGGGCGGCATCAAAACGGCGTTCTTCGGCGGGGAAGGCCTGTTCTTCGCGACCTTGCGGGGACCGGGCCGGGTGTGGATGCAATCGCTGCCGTTCAGCCGGCTGGCGGACCGGATCATCGCATCGGCTCCGCGCGCCGGTGGCCGGGGCGTGGGTGAGGGCTCGATGTTGGGCGGATTGGGCGGGTTGCTGGATGGGGATAATTCGTAAAGTTTCTGGTGCCCCCTCAGGGCACATGGATTTAGAACTTGGTAAACCTAGGGCAACAGCCGCTTGAGTGCGGCCATTGCCCTAGGCTGGACTCTCTTGGCCCTTTGGGCCAAAGGCATTCCGGCCCATCATGTGGCACTTTTCGGTCCGTGTGTGCGCCTAATGGCCCAGCGATTCACTTCCCCTTCAACTGCGCGGCCTGCCAGCCTTTTTTCCATTGCTCGGTGAGTTCTTCCACCAACTTCGCGTTTTTCGGTTCATTGGCGATATTCACGGTGGCGAGCGGGTCGGTCTGAAGGTCGTAGAGTTCCACGGCATCGAGTTTGGAGTGATCCTGGCGGCCTACCCAGCGGGTGAAGCGGTAGCGGTCCGTGCGCATGGAGTAGCCCATGAGCTGCTGGCCGGATACCGCGCGCGGATATTGGCTGAAGGCGGCGGGTTTCCATTTCTGGTTCGGGTCTTTGACGAGCGGGGCGAAGCTGGTGCCTTCGAGATGCTTGGGCAAGGGCAGGCCGCAGAGCTCGGCGAGGGAAGGATAGACGTCCACGAATTCCACGAGGGCCTTGGTCTTTTGGCCGGCGGTTTTCTGGCCGGGGACGGAGATGATGAGGGGGACGCGGGTGTCCAGTTCCACGTTGCTGTGTTTGCACCAGGCATCGTATTCGCCGAGCTTCCAGCCGTGGTCGCCCCAGAGGATGATGATGGTGTCATCCCGCAGGCCGAGGCGTTCGAGTTCCGCGACGACCTTGCCCATCTGGGCATCCATGTAGCTGATGGCGGCGTAGTAACCGTGCTTCAACTGGCGCGCCATGTCGTCCGGGATGCTGCCGTTCGGGATGCCATCATAGGCGCGCATCTCGCCGCCGGGTTGCACGGCGTAGTCGGGTGCGCCCTTGGGCTTGGTCTTCACGGTGGCGAGCTCGATCTGTTTGGGATCATACAGGTCCCAATATTTCTTGGGGGCGACGAAGGGGAGGTGCGGACGGATGAAGCCGACGCCGAGCCAGAAAGGCTGTTTCTTGTCCTTCAATTCGCGCAAGGCGGCCACGGCCATGTCGGCGAGCGCGCCATCGTGGAAGGTGTTGTCCGGGACATCGGCGGCTTCAATGGCAGGGCCACGGGCGGAGCGGCTGGCAGCTTTCCCTTTCTTGCCCGCTTTCTTGGCGGCTTCGGCCTTGCGCGCGACCATGTCGAGATTTTCCTGCAAGGCGTAGCCTTTGGCTTTCGGATTCGTCCACGGGGTGGACCAGGATTGCGGGTCGTCGAAGCCGCCGTGGTAGAGCTTGCCCATGCCTTGGACGAAGTAGCCGTTGTTCTTGAAATGTTGCGGCAGGGTGATGGTGTCGGGGAGGGCTTTGCGGAAATGGGTCTCGAGGTCCCAGACCTTGGTGGTGTCGGGTCGCGTGCCGGTAAGGATGCTGGAGCGGGACGGCGAGCAGACGGCCTGCTGGCAGTAGGCGCGCTGGAAGGTGAGGCCCTTGGCGGCGAGGGCATCAAGGTTCGGGCTCTTCACGATCTTGCTGTCATAGGCGCCGAACTCCGGGCGGAGGTCATCGACGGCGAAGAAGAGGACGTTGTATTTCTTGGCTTCCGCTGCTTGGGCAGGCGTGGAAAGGCTGAATGCGCAGGCGCAGAGGGCGAGCAAGGCCAGCGATAGGCGGGACAGGGATTTCATGGAGGGGAGGATAGAGGGAATGGGGAGAAAGGCAAACATCGAACATCGAGAAGGATTTTTAGCCACGGATGGAACACGGAAATACACAGATGGGGAGAAAAAAGAATGGGAGAGAAAAAGAGAAACCACAGAATGCGCGGACCACTCGGAAGGAGGGCGGGAAACGTTTTATTATTTTACCCCTGTGACATCCATAGTCACAGGGGGGTGGGGTAAAACGCAGGGAGGTAGTATTGAGAATGAAGAACAAAAAAAGGGAGTTAAGATGCGGGGGACATGGAGAAGAGCGCTGAGGAGAATGACGTTTACACTACGAAATGATCAGGCGTCGCTACGCGACGCGGTTATCATGGGACACGGTGACCGTGGATTGCATCCACGGCTACCATCAAGTCGTGCCGCCCCGACAAATTGCCGGGGTAAACTGGCACTACAAGAGCCATGGGGAAAAGATTTTTCAATTATTTTTCAGGTATGACAGCGGATGTCATAGCAGGTGGGGTAAGGTCGCGGCATGATAGTGGAATGGAGAAGCGGGGGTGGCGTGGGCGGCCTATCCAGGCATGATGTCGGGTCGTGGCGCGGGAGGCGGGATTTGGCGGTCGGAGGCGAGATTTGGTAGAAAACCTCGGCACTTGTACACAAGTGTCGAGGTGGGAAGGCGAGTGAAATGGGGGGATTTTGGTTTGGGACCGCAACATGCGGTCCCTCCCGAGGGGCGGGGCAGTTTTTGGCTGGTGGGCGGAAGATTTTTTGGGTGGCAACGGGTGTTTTTGTTGTAACACGTTATTTTGCAGCTCGTTAGGTGTTGGAAATATTTTTTTTGAGGCAGGGGGGTAGGACAGCGGTTGTCCTAGTGGCCGTAGTAAGTTGGGCGGTATGAAATGCGAAGTGCCAACGGGAAGGGACGGCGTGGGGGGCGGAAGGCGACCGTGAAAAGAATGGGGGTAAATGATGAAATTGATTTGTGACAACGGTTCGGAAGAAGGATTGAAAATCCCGGCGGCTCATGGTCTGGTTAGTCCTCTTATGGATGATCTCCAGCAGTTTGATGAATTACTCACCTGCCGCCTCGACACGGGTCGCAAGGCGGTGCAGCCGTGTTCGATCGTGATCTTTGGCGCGAGCGGTGACCTGACGGCGCGCAAATTGATACCGGCGCTCTACCACTTGCATGTGGAAGGGGCGCTGCCGAAGCCATTCAAGGTGGTGGGCTATGCGCGCCGCGACAAGACGGATGAGTCCTGGCGCGCGGAGCTGAAGGCGGGCATGGAGAAATTCTCCCGCACGAAGGCGGTGGATGAGACGAAGTGGGCGGAGTTCGCTGCGAACGTGCACTACTGCGTGGGCGATCTGAACGAGAGTGAGGGTTATGTGAAGCTGGAATCCTTGCTGAACAGCTTCGGCACGCCGGAGCTGCGGCATAATCTGCTGTTCTATCTCGCCATCTCACCGAGCCAGTTCGCGACGGTGGTGGAGCAGTGCCATGGGGTCGGCCTGTTGCACAAGGAGATGGAGGGCGGCCACTGGCAGCGCGTAGTGGTGGAGAAGCCGTTCGGCACAGATCTGCAATCGGCCCGCGTGCTGAACGACGAGCTCACGCAGTTCGCGCATGAGAAACAGATCTACCGCATCGATCACTATCTGGGCAAAGAGACGGTGCAGAACATTTTGATGTTCCGTTTCTCGAACGCGATCTTCGAGCAATTGTGGAACCGGCAGTCCGTGGAATCCGTGCAGATCACGGTGTCCGAGAAATTGGGCGTGGGCGGTCGTGGCGGTTACTACGAGGAAGCGGGCGCGATCCGCGACATGTTGCAGAACCATCTCTTGCAGGTGCTCTCGCTGGTGGCGATGGAGCCGCCGGTGTCGCTGGACGCGGAGCCGATCCGTGATGAGAAGGTGAAGTTGCTGAAGTCCATCCGCGAGATCCCGGCGAGCTTGATGGAGAAGTCCGTGGTGCGCGGCCAGTATTTCGCGGGCATGATCGATGGCGCGTTGCGGCCTGGTTACCGTCAGGAGGAGAAGGTGAAGTCGGACTCGAACGTGGAGACGTTCGTGGCGATGAAGCTGCTGATCGACAACTGGCGCTGGTCCGGGGTGCCGTTCTATCTGCGCACGGGCAAGTCGCTGCCGCTGAGCGCGAGCGAGGTGCGCGTGCAGTTCCGCCCGACGCCACACGTCCTCTTCGCCAAGCAGTGCGGGCAGAAGCTCGACGCGAATGCGATCACGCTGCGTCTGCAACCGAACGAAGGCATTTACCTGCGCTTCAACGGCAAGGTGCCGGGAACGAGTTTGCAACTCCGCCCGGTGCGCATGCATTTCAGCTATGATTCCGAATTCGGCGCGTACACGCCGGAGGCTTACGAGCGTCTGCTGCTGGAAGCGATCGCGGGTGATGCGACGCTCTTCATCCGTCGTGACGAAGTGGAGACGGCGTGGGGCATCGTGGACCCGATCCGCGCGGCGTGGGGCAACAAGCCGCTGACGAATCGCGAGTTCTATTCGGCGGGCACCTGGGGCCCGGTGGCGTCCGATGACTTGCTCGCACTGGGCGGTCACGTGTGGCATAACCCGCAACCGATCAAGTAAGCAACATCGTGGCGTACGAATTGATCACGTGCCCGGACGACGGGGCGTTGGCGACGGCAGCAGCGGAGCGATGGTTGAGGGTTCTGTCCAAGCGGCGGGACCGCGTGAAACCATACTTGGTAGCGCTCTCCGGTGGACGCGTGGCGCAGAAGTTCTTCGCGGCGGTGACGGCGAAGGGCCAGGCGAATCTGGAGTGGTTCATCAATGTCCACTTCTTTTGGGCGGACGAACGGTGCGTGCCACCGGATCATGTGGATAGTAACTTTCGCATCGCGGAGGCGGAGCTGCTCAAGCCATTGAGAATTCCCGCAAATCAGGTCCATCGTCTCATTGGTGAGATAGATCCAGCTACCGGTGCGGACCATGCAATTCGCGAGCTTGCGGGCATTGCATCTGGCAATCTGCACACCATGCCACAACTGGATCTGGTGTTCTTGGGCATGGGCGAAGACGGTCATGTTGCTTCACTTTTTCCGGGGGATAAGGATCCGGAGAATCCGGCTTGGTTCCGCCCGGTCATCGGGCCGAAACCACCGCCACAACGCTTGACGATGGGCTACGGTTTGCTCAGCGCGGCACAGGAAGTTTGGGTGCTGGCCTCAGGCAAGGCGAAGGAGCAGGCGTTGAAAGATTCGTTGAGCGGGCCGGATAAAACACCACTGGGCCAGGTGCTGGCTGAAAGGGCGCAAACGACGATCTTCAGTGATATCGTAATCGGCTGAAAATCAGGCGCTTACTGCCAGTATTCTTTAGGTTGAGCATCGCCGGGTTTTTGCCCGCGTGAGGCGGAGATAAAGCCGAGCGTCAGCGCGGTGGCTTCGTTATTGACCATACTAAATACCACGATCTTCTCGAGCGTCATGTTCTCCCGGGGTTCGATGCACACCTTCACCATCTCATCGAGGGATTTGAACGGAACCGTCTCCTCCACGTAATCAGGCACATCGGTCCGGATAAAGACCGCTTGGCCGATGGCGTATGAAGCTGGGTTCATGGGACTCTAATGAGCATAAGTCTTGCCCAACTTGAAGGCAAGCACCCCTTTTTGCTGGAAATCCGCCAAGAAACTTTGCAACTCGTTTTTCCCCAACCACCTGCAAACAGCATTTTGCCGGGAAGGATGCGACTGCTTCCACTTGGCCCGCCTTATGCTAAAGAGAATGGTGATTGCATTTCGATTGCATGACAGGCGGACCTCCTCGAAGCCGTCACCTGCTCATGCTATCGCCAAGTGATGAGCGGTACGGGATGCCAACTGAACCAAAACAAAGGCCAAATGTCATGAAAGCGAATCTGAAACAGAAACTGATGATCCTCGGACTCACCTGCACCCTGTTGCCGGGTAGCAGTCTGGTCATGGCGGAAGCCGGATCCCCCACAGCAACCCCGGCCCCGGCCAAGTCCGCCGTCAAAGCATTGGAGTTCACCGGCACCATCAGCGTGGTCGATGCCGAGGAACGCATCGTGAAGGTGGATAAATTTCTGATGGATAAAACCTTCAACCTCGCCGAGAAGTGCACCTTTGCCGTCGGGCTGGACAAGGAATCCAGCCTCGAAAACCTCACCCCGGACATGGAAGTGATCGTGAGCTATCAGGAAACGGACGGCGTCCTCGTGGCCACGCACATCGCCCAGCGTTGGTACACGCACACGGGCTATATCAAGGCCGCCACGCCCGCGAGCCACGAGATTGTCATGGAGCGCATGGGCATGGCGAAAAAGTACAAGGTCAACGACAACACCCGGCTCACCATCCACAACGACACGGCGAAACTCGGCGACCTCAAGCCCGGCCAGAAAGTCACCGTCACTTACACCAAGCAGGATGACGTCTGGCTCGCGCAAAAAGTCGAGGACACCTCCGAGACCTTCACCGGCACGGTCGAAGCCATCGACGCCGGGTCCAACACGGTCAAGGTGAAGAGCCTCATCAACACCCGGAAATTCAACCTGGGCGAAGGCTGCAAAATCGTCCTCAACGGCGCGACCAACGGCAAACTGAAAGATTTGCGTATCGGCCAGAAGGTGACGATCGATTACGAGGAAGTGAAAGGCGTGATGGTCGCTGCCCGGATCGAACTGGATGCCGCACATACGGCCGCCGCGAATAGAAACGCCGTGGTGCAACAGAGCCAATAGACCTCTCTGTCCCGAGAACCCACCACACACCGGCCGTTCTGGCCGGTGTTCTTTTTTTTAGTCTGACCCTCGCTGCCCGCACGCTTGCATTTTTCCGCCGCCCCTGTGTCCTATGCGCGTGCAACGCGCTAACGGATGGGCCGAGTATGCGGAACTCGCCGCCCTGTTTTTCCTGAACGCCATGGCCATGGGGATGTGGTTTGTCCCCCTGGGCATGGTGCTGGATGCCCATGGGCTCCATAGCATCCGCGCATACGCCTTTGCCACCTCGGCGGTCGCGGCTTTCATCTCGCCGCTCATCTTCGGCGCCATGGCCGACCGGCGCGGTTCACCTGTCGTCGTCTTGCGCTGGCTGGCGGTCGCCACCGCAGTCGCGATGGCTCTCGCCAGCACGGCGATCCATTTGGGTTGGAACCGCTGGATCGTGCTCGCCACCATCCAGGTGCACGCGCTCTGTTCCTCGCCGGGTTGGAGCCTCTCCACCACCATCGTCCTCTCGCGTCTGCAGAATTCCAAACGCCAGTTCGGCCCCGTGCGCGCTGTCGCCACACTGGGGTGGATGGCCGGATGCTGGGTGGTGAGCTGGCTGAATGCCGATGCCTCCGTGATCTCTGGTTTCGCCGGTGCCATCGCCTGGCTGCTCGTGTCAGCCTTCACCTACATGTTACCCACCGTGCCACCACCGAAGTCAACCGGGCATATCAGTTTGAAAGAACGGTTCGGCTTCGATGCCCTCACGTTGTTGAAAAATCACGATCACCGCGTCGTGTTCATCATGGCGGCGTTGTTCAGCATCCCGCTCGCGGCGTTCTATCCCTACTCACCTTCACACATGCGGGACTTGGGCTTGCAACACACGAGTGCATGGATGTCGCTGGGCCAGATCACCGAGATCATCGCCATGCTGGGACTGGCGTATTTACTGACATCGTTCCGGCTAAAATGGCTCTTCGCCGCCGGGCTCGCCATCGGCCTGTTCCGCTACGTCCTGTGTGCGCTGGATACGAAGGCCACCTTGCTGGCCGGGGTCACGCTGCATGGCTTTGCCTTTACCCTCGTCTTCATCACCACGCAGATCTATCTGGATGAACGCGTCGATCCGGCGTGGCGAGCGCGTGCCCAGGCGCTGATGGCCTTCATGATGGGTGGCGTGGGGAATCTCATTGGCTATCTCGGCACCGGCTGGTGGTTCAATGTCTGCGACAAACCGACGGGTACGGACTGGCCGCTCTTCTGGGGGGTGCTGGCGGGAGTGATCGGGCTGGTGCTGGTGTACTTTCTAGTGGCGTATCACGGACGGGGGAACGAGTCAGCGGAGACAAATCGCACTTGAATACGATATGGAACTAACGTGATCGGTCATTATCAAGTTGCCCGGTTACTTCTTCGCCTTCCCCTCATCCGCGAACGGCACGAATTTTAGCGCCACACCATTGATACAATAGCGCAGGTCCGTCGGCGTCTTGAAACCTTCGCCTTTGAAGACGTGGCCGAGGTGACCATCGCAGACGGCGCAGAGCACTTCCGTGCGGACCATGCCGTGGGCATAATCTTCCTTCGTCTTCACATTCTTGGCATTGGACGGATCGTAGAACGAGGGCCAGCCACAGTGAGAATCAAACTTCTCCTTCGAGGAGAACAGTTCCGTGTTGCAGCCGGCGCAGTAATACGTGCCGCCACCTTGCTTCTTGAACTCCTCATACGCGGCTCCGAAAGCGCGCTCCGTGCCCGCCTGACGCAATATGCGATACTGCTCTGGCGTGAGTTGCTTGCGCCATTCTTCTTCCGTCTTCACGACCTTGGCGGGAGCAGCGTTGGTTCCGGCGGGCTTGGTATCGGATTTCATAGCGGGCTTGGCAGCATTGGTCGTGGTGACAGAGGACTTGTCTTGCGCCTGGCTGCAAGCAAGGAAGCCCACGGCGCCGACGAGCAACAATGAGTAAAAAGCGGCTTTGATCACGCTCTTAGGATGGCACAACTGACGGAATTATTCCAACCCTCTTGTTGCGGCTTGCTGGGTGGACCGCGGGACTGTGTCCCGCAGGACCGTGAAATGACAAAGTGAGCAGGAAAATGGCTGCCGTTTAGAAAAGCATGTTGCAGGCGGGACTGCTGGGCTATTTGAGCCCGGCAGATGCTCACGGACGGCCCTGCGGGACACAGTCCCGCGGCCCATCCGAGTGGCATTCCCCCATAGGCCCCTGGTGCAACCAGCTTACAGCCCCACCGTCTTAAAGCGCGCTTTCACTTCCTTCATGTGGAAGTCGAGCGAGCACAGCTTCTCCAGTTCGCCCTTCTTGAAATGCTTGGCCACCTCCGGATCGGCCTTCAGCACTTCGAGGAAGTCCGCGTCATCGCGACCGGCGTGCTTCACTTCCCACGTCTTCATGGCGTTGCGTTGGACGAGGCCATACGCATCTTCCCGCGTCAGGCCCTTGCGGATGAGCGCGAGCAAGACCGTCTGGCTGTTCCACATGCCCAGGCTCAAGCCCAGGTTCTTCTTCATGTTCTCAGGATAGACGTTCAAGCCGTCCATCATGCGCGTGAGCAGGCCGAACATGTAGTCGAGCAACGTGCAAGAATCCGGGAAAATGATGCGCTCCACGCTGCTGTGCGAGATATCGCGCTCATGCCACAAGGCGACGTTTTCGAGAGCCGCGATGGAATTGCCCCGGATGACGCGCGCCAAACCGGTGAGACGTTCCCACGTGATGGGGTTGCGCTTGTGCGGCATGGCGCTGCTGCCCTTCTGGCCCTTGGTGAAGGGTTCCTCGGCTTCGAGCACTTCCGTGCGTTGCAGATGACGGAACTCCACCGCCCAGCGCTCGATGCTCGCGGCGATGAGCGCGAGCGCGTTCATGTATTCCGCGTGGATATCGCGTTGTACGACTTGCGTGGCGATGGGCGCGGGCTTCAAGCCGAGCTTCTTGCACACATATGCTTCCACTTTCGGCGACAGGTGAGCATTCGTGCCCACGGCGCCACTCAACTTGCCCAGTGCAGAAATCTCACGGATGCGTTCGAGGCGTTCCAGTGCGCGACCAAATTCATCATACATCAGCGCGAGCTTGAGGCCGAACGTGGTCGGCTCGCCATGGATGCCGTGGCTACGGCCGATGCATGGCGTGAACATGTGTTCCTTCGCACGCTTGGCAATAGATTCGCGCACGATCTTCACGTCCTTGATCAAAATGTCTGCGCTCTGGACCATCTGCACGGCGAAGGCGGTGTCCACAATATCCGAGCTGGTGAGGCCGAAGTGCAACCAGCGGCTGGCTTGGTCATTGATCTTCTCGGCAACGGCAGTGGTGAAGCCGATCACGTCGTGATTCAGTGTCTTCTCGAGTTCCTTCTGGCGTTCCACGAGTGCTTTCGTATCCGCAAAGCACAAGTCCGCGCCCGCCTTCATCTTGGCGAAATCCTTTTTGGGCACGACGCCTTCCGCCACCAGCGCTTCGCTGGCGAGGAGTTCGATCTGGAGCCAGATCTTGAGCTTGTTTTCGTCGGTCCAAATGGCCCGCATGTCAGGGCGCGAATAACGCGTAATCATAAAGCGGGTGAAATCCTACCGGGCGGAGGCGCAGGAAAAAGAGAAAAGTGTCGAGAACGTGAAAGCGCTAAAGAGGTTAAAGCGGCACAACGTTTCGACGAAACACCTTTTTAACCATTTAACGGAATTTCACCGTTTGGCCATTTTGGAGCGGGCCTTCTCCAAAATCTTGCGCTCCTGCTCGGTCAGGCTGTGGATGCCTTTTTGGGAAATCTTGTCCAGGATCGGATCGACTTCCTTGCTGATGAAGTCCTCGGACTCTTCCTGGGCGGATGGTGCGCTGACCGTCTTCTTGCGCGGACGCTCGCGATAGAGCGTGTGCGACGACGGGTCCGGATCGGCATTCCTCGCCTTGCCTCTTAACACACTGAAAAAAGACCTCTCGTGCAATCCCAAGCGGATGAAGGCAAAGCCGCTCAGCAATCCGCCCAGATGCGCTGCATCTGCAACACTGCTGTACGGGAACAACGTGCCGAACAAAGACAGGCCGAACGCGCCCCAAAACAGATGCTTTGCTCTAATTTGCAACGGCAGGAAATAAAACCACATCGTCAGTTCCTTCTCCGGAAACATCGTCGCAAACGCGCCCATGAGCCCGAAGACACCCGCCGAGGCACCGACTGTAGGCACATCTACGTGGCCGGGCAGAAACGTGGCGAGTATCTGCAGCAAGCCTCCCAATGTGCCCGCCCCGAAGAACAGCTTGTAAAAATCCTTGTTCCCCAGGACTTCATGCATCGCCGATCCCAAGAAGTAAATACCGATGCAATTGCCTATGATGTGGAACGGCCACGGTGCCGCGTGCAGGAACTGATAAGTGATCAACTGCCAGAACCAGCCTTCTTTCAGACCGGCAAGGCTCAAACCGAAAACCTGCGTGATACGCATGTTCATCCAGACCTGCAGGATGCACTGGATGAAAAATAACGTGATCAGCGTCACCAGCAGAACTTTCACCGGCGACCAACTCGATTGGTCATCCGGCTCCCGCATGTAATGTCTATCTGCCAGCATTTCAGCACACGGTAACGCACAATGTCACCAGCGACAATGGGATTGTAGTTTCGACTGGCTGATTACGTGGCTCCACGTATTCGCTCTTTCAAATGCCGTTGACCGCAACTCCGTTTCAGGTGTTACTCACATTGTTTTCCTCGGCCATCCAAGCAGACTGAACATGAGCGGACCAGCCAAAGCCAGCAAGCGGTATAAACCGTTGCTGTGGGCGCTTCTGGTCGCCTGTATCCTCATCCTAGCCTGGCGATCAATCTACAACCCTCTCGCTCCGAAGGATGTCCCTTCGCATGGTTATTATTGGTCGCGAGCTGAAAGCGGCAGCGAATTTCTCGAACTGGACCTTTCCGAACCGGAGAGGCGTCACATCTGGTGGCAATCCTTCGGAGCGGATGGGGCGTGGATATTTTCTTTGGAAATCCGGGATGGAGCATGGGCCGGGAATGATACCTGGAACAGCGATCGCGGCGAACTCGAAAAAGCATTCTTGCCGCACGGAAGCATTTCTTCTGATGGAAAAACCCTGCGCGCCATCGTTCTCACCAAGGGAACCAACATCTTTCAGCGCATCGCACAGACCCGGTGTGTGGAACTCGTCCGCGGCTTTCGCTTTGCCAATCGCGGCGCGAGGTTGACCATGAGAGCAGAGTATCCGCACTTCATTTCCAACCACCCCTTTGCCCAGCATCTCAACAGCTTCCTCGCCGAAAAAGCGAGACGGCAGTTGTCGGCTAACGGATGGTTGGATGAATCGCTTGGCCTCGGTGGGCAATTGAAAAGCATGTTCGATGGCCCCAGCTACACTGGAGAATGGAGCAGCAAATCCAGCTATCATATCATCAGCCTCAATGGTCGGGGATGCAGCTTGCTGGAGCAGCTTGATTCCTACACTGGCGGAGCGCATGGCATGACTGGTTTCACAGTTTGGAATTTCCTCTGGGACGGGAAAACGCTGAAGAAAGTGGAGATCGATGAATTCTTCCGAGCGAATTCCCCATGGCAGCAACAGCTCACCGATCTCACGGTGAAAAAATTGCAGAAGCTGCAAGCCAGTTGGGTCGTCACGAATGGTAGCAAAGTGCTCGCACCTGATTTCTGGCAACGCTACACCTTCGCCCCTGACGGCTTGCGATTTCACTTCGATCCCTACGAAGCCGGTTCCTACTCGGAAGGTTCCTTTACCGTACTCGTGCGCTGGGACGAGTTGGAAAGCTTGCTTAATCAGGAAACACTTTCCCGACTCCTGCCCACAACACCTAACTCTCGCCCCAAGTAAAACAAAAACGGCGCCCGATTTCTCAGGCGCCGTTCTGAAAAACCGTTTTCTTTCCTTACGCCACTGCGAAGGTCTTCGGCTGCGCCGCAGTGCCGCCCTTGGCGAAGATCTCCTTCACCTGCTTCACCGCGTTCTCCGCCGTCAGACCGTGCTTCTCGCGCAAGTAATCCACCGTGGAGGCATGCTCGATGAACTCATCCGGCCAGCCGATGCGCACCACCGGCGTGGTAATCTGCTTCTTGGACAGCAACTCCAGCACCGCGCTGCCGTAACCGCCCGCGATCACGTGATCTTCTATCGTCACCACTGCGTCCGCGCCTTGCGCGAAGAACGCCGTGGTCTCTTCATCCAGCGGCTTGAAGAAGCGCGGGTTGATGATGGCCACATCGTGACCTTCGCCCAATTGTTCGACGATCTTGTTCGCCATCTTCTGCATCGGCCCGAGCGCGAACACCGCAACCTTCTTACCGCCGTTGTTCGCGAAGTGCTTCACCACTTCGGCCTTGCCCACTTCCATCAGCTTCGGCGTTTCCTTCACCGGCACGCCTTCCGCGACACCGCGCGGGTAACGGATGAAACTCGCGTGTTTCGCGTGTGACGCCGTGAACATCATGTCCGCCAATTCGTCTTCGTTCGCCGGTGCCATACCAATCACATTCGGCAAGCAGCGCAAGTAAGCGATATCGAACAAGCCGTGATGCGTCGGGCCGTCATTGGCTGAAAGGCCAGCGCGGTCCATGCAGAAGATCACCGGCAGATCCTGCAAGCACACGTCGTGATGGATGCAATCGTAAGCGCGTTGCAAGAACGTGGAGTAGATCGCGACGACCGGGCGGAAACCCATCGTGGCCATGCCCGCCGCGAAGATCACCGCGTGCTCTTCCGCGATACCCACATCGTAGTAACGTCCCGGCATCGCCTTTTCCAGGGCCTTCATGCCCGTGCCCGTCGGCATCGCCGCGGTGATGCCCACGATCGAGTTATCCTTCCGCGCGAGGCGTACCAACGTCTCACCGAACACGTCTTGGAACGCTGGAGGCGTGCCCGGCTTCGGAGCCGCTGTCTCGCCCGTCTCCGCGTTGTAAGGTCCTGTGCCGTGGAACTTCTCCGGATGCTGCAGCGCGGCATCGAAGCCCTTGCCCTTCTTCGTCAGCACATGGATCACCACCGGCTGCTCGCAGGTCTTCGCGTATTCCAGTGTGCTGATGAGCAGTTGCAGATCGTGACCGTCGATCGGCCCGATGTACTTCATGCCCATCTCCTCGAAAATCAGGCTGCTGCCGAAACCGCCCCGGCCATCGCCGCGTTTGTCGTCGTCGTTCTGTTGCAGCGACACCTCGCTCACCACGCCCTTCACGGCTTCCTCGGCCTTATGGCCCAGGCGCACCGCGAGATCCCCCGTCGCGCCCCACTTCTTCAGGAAACTCGCCGCATCCCTCTGCAAGCGGTCGTAGCGCGGATTTGTGATCAGCTTGTTCAGGTAATTCGAGATCGCACCCACGTTCTTCGCGATGCTCCACTCGTTATCATTCAGAATGCCGATGAACTTCTTCGTCGTGTGCGCGATGTTGTTCAACGCCTCAAACGAAACACCGTTCGTCAGCGCCGCATCCCCGAACACGCACACCACATCCTCATCCGTGCGACGCTGATCGCGCGCGGCGCACATGCCCAGCGCGGCGGAAAGCGCCGTGCCCGCATGACCCGCCCCGTAGCAATCATGCTCGCTCTCCGTGCGGAGCGCGAAACCGTTCAACCCATTCGTCGTGCGGATCGTGTGGAAGCGGTCCTTGCGGCCCGTCAGCAGCTTGTGCACATACACCTGATGGCTCACATCCCACACGAACTTGTCCTTCGGCGTGGAGAACACATAGTGCATCGCGAGCGTGAGCTCGACCACGCCCAAGTTCGGTCCGAGGTGACCACCGTTCTTCGAGAGCTTCGTGATCAGCTCGTAACGGATCTCTTCGGAAAGCTGGGTCAATTGGTCCAGCTTCAGCTTTTTGACGTGGGACGGATGGTCCACCATGTCCAGGTATCGGCTCATAATTGGTTGATTAATCTTCCGCCCCGTCCGCCGGGAGTTCCACCGGCGTGAGCGTGAAGTCGCCGGAGGATTTCTTCTCCAGCTTGGAAATCTTGAGATCGGCATCCGCCAGTCGGGTCTGGCACAGAGCGGCCAATTTCGTCCCCTCCTCATAGCGGGCCAGCAAAGTCTCCAAAGGCAGCTCCTCCGACTCCATCGTTTCCACGATGGCTTCGAGCTTCTGCAACGCCACCTCGAACGGCACCTGCTCCAGGTCCGCTTCCGGCTTCGTTGCCCCTTTGGCAACCTTCGACATAAGGGCGAACCCTAAAACAGGACCCGCCAAGCGTCCAGTGGATTAAATTTCAGGAAAAGACGGGGTAAAACAGGTTCTTTCAACATTCAACAGCCAGACCGGCCGAATGGCCACCCGAAAACCCGCTCTGGAAGTTCCTATCCCCAAGACCATTAAGCAAAACTGTTTAGTCAGTGAAGCAAACCTCATCAAACACGTGAATAATACGTAAACGGATTAAGTCAGATGTGGTATGGTTGAATTGGGGTCGCAACAACCCCCAAGTCAGCCCACAAGCTTATGAAACCGAGTTTTCTGCTTTTTGCCCGGACGGGAGTGCTGGGTGTCGCTCTAACCACTTTGACCGGATGCCCGGAAGCGGCTGAATCCCTGCAAGTTCCGTTGATCACCGCCAGCGCAGAAGACGCTGATCCCAAGTCCAAAGCCGCAGCCGCACCCGCTGCCCCGGCCACCGCGACCGCCGTCCCCGTCACGGAGGCTGTGCCCGGTGAGATCAAGCAGCAACTCGCCCCGGCCATTCCCAATCTTTCTCCCGGCCTCGCCGAAATCATCCGGTTGGCCCAAGCCAAAGTAGGTGAGGATGTCTTGCTGGCTTATATCGCCCGCTCGACCGTCGCCTATAACCCGACCACCGAGGAGATCATCTACCTGCACGACCTCGGCGTCTCGGACAAGGTCGTGGCGGAGATCGTCAAGCGCTCCCCGCAACCGGCCGCCCTGATGGCCGAACAGAAACCGGTCGTCCAGGAACCGCTTAACATCCCTGCCGTGCCCGCCGCCAACGCCCCCATGGCTCCCGCTGGCCCGGTGCTGACCCCGCTGGTCTCGACCAATCCCGGACCAGCCACCGTGGTCACCCAGCCAGTCGTGGTGCAGCAACCAGTCATCATCGAGCAACCCATCGTGATCCAGCAAGCCCCGGAAGAAGTGCGTTACTTCTACACCTCCCTCGCGCCTTACGGTTCCTGGGTGGAGGTGGATGGTTACGGCTGGTGCTGGCAACCCACCATCGCCGTGACGTACACCGATTGGCGTCCGTATCACCATGGCGGTCGCTGGCTCCACACGGATTACGGCTGGTACTGGCAGTCGGATTACTCCTGGGGCTGGGCACCGTTCCACTATGGCCGGTGGTTCAATCACCCGCGCCGGGGCTGGTGCTGGACGCCCGACCGCGTCTGGGGTCCGGCCTGGGTGAGCTGGAGAACATCCTCAAGCTATTGCGGCTGGGCGCCCTTGCCCCCGGCGGCGCGCTATCGCCACGGCTTCGGCCTCTCCTACTATGACCGTCATGTGGGCATCAGTTTCGAGTTCGGCCTGAGCGCCCGGGACTACACGTTCGTCGGCCACAACCATTTCTATTCGCACAATCCGTATCGCCATTGCCTGCCCGCCACGCAGGTGACGAAGGTTTACAATCAGACCGTCGTGAACAACGTCATCGTGCAGGGCAACAACAATACGGTGGTGATCAACCAGGGCGGTGCCCCGGTGACCCAGATCTCCAAGGCCACCCGCACGGAAGTCCAGAAGGTGAACGTGATGGACCTCTCTGCCGCCCAACGCAGCGGTGTGCAACCCGACCGCCTCGTGCGCGAAGGAAATACACTCGCCGTATATCGGCCCGCCGGTCCGGGCAGCAGCGGCAGCAACCTTTCCCGTTCCAGTCAGGAACCAGTCAAGCCCACGGTGACCACGGGAACCAGCCATGTCCGGCCCGGCGGCGGTTCGATGCCCAAGAGCCATGCGCCCGCGAACTTGCACCCGGAACTGGTCAACACCCGCCCCAGCGCCCCCTCAACGGCACTGCAACGGTATGAAGCGCCGAAAAACACCGCCCAACTCCCCGTCCTGAGCCGCCCGCAAATCGGCATGCCGACCCAACCGGCGGGTACCGGAACCGATCGCGCGCTTACCCCGCAGCAACCCGTGCAACCGGCCGCTCCCGCAAGCAGCCGCGGCATGGTCTATACCCCGCCCTCCAAACGCCCGGAGGTCACCAAACCTTTGACGGCACCCCGACCGGTTTCCGGTCCGGTGGTCACCCCCTCGGCCCCGCAGCCCGTCTCCGGCCCGACGGTGTCCCTTACCCAACCAAAACCGGTCTATGGCGCACCCGCGACCCCCGGTGCCGGACGCCCGGTCCAACCCGCGACCCCGGAGCAAGCGCGCCTGACCCCGCAGACGCCAGTGTCCACCTATCAGGCCCCGCCGACCGCCGCCTTGCGCACCGAGCCGAGCCGTCCCTCCAGTACGATCATCACTAAACCGGGCGGTTACACGGCACGGCCTTCCCTGCAGCCCAGCTATCCCACGTACGGCACCAGCCGCAACAGTGCTATCTCTTCGCCACAGACGACGCAGTTGCCGCGCGCCCAGGAGCAACCTCGGTACAGTGAGCCGTCGCGCCCGGTAGAATCGCCCCGGACCACGGTGCAGCCTTCCCGACCGACGCAGTCCTACACGTCGCCGGCTTACTCGCAACCCGCGCCGTCCTATTCGGCTCCGGCGCCGACTCAGCGGCCCGCCACGGTGGCTCCGTCCCGCAGCTATGAGTCGCCCCGCCCCAGCCCCAGTTACAGCGCTCCGGCCCCCCGGCCTAGCTATTCAGCCCCGTCGGCTCCCGCACCCCGTTCCGTCGCGCCGCAGTCCGTGAGTCCGGCACCTGCGCGGCCTTCGGGCGGTTCGAGCATTTCCGCGAACAACGGTCGCCCCACCCTTGGCCAGCAAACCGCCCCGGGCGGTAATCAGAACAAACGGCCCGGCATCCGCTGATCAACCCAAGGAGTATCATGAAGATGAAAACGCTCATTCACAGGTGGGTTGTGTCCGCACTTTGCCTCGCCGCCCTCGTTTTGAACCTGCGAGCCGCCGAGCCGACCGTGCTTTTCTCCACGGGCTTCGAAACCGCGGAAGGTTACAGCACCGCGGCCGATCTGGCCGGACAGAATGGCTGGTCCAGTTTTGGCAGCAGTTCGGGATTATGGAACGGCGTCTTGGACAATATCTTCGCCGGCTACGGCCAGCAGGCCTACATCGGTTATGCTGCGCCCGTAGATGATACGCCCGGTGATGGCGTCAACGTGGTTAGTGTTTGGAAATCCGGCCTGCCCTCCATTCCGGTCAACCAGCCGCTCGTCCAGTTCTCCACCCTCATGGCCATCTTGGACTCGACGCCTGAGAACGGTCACTACGACGATTTCCGCTGGACCGTTTATAACGCCTCTGTGGAACGCCTCTTCACCTTGGACTTCGACAACCACGCCTTGCAGGTGAACTACGCATTGGACAACGAAAGCGGCTTTGTCTCCACCGGAAAGACCTTCGAGCCGAACCGCATCTATGAGTTGGTCATCATCATGGACGTGGCCCGCAACCGCTGGAGCGCACGCATCGACGATACCGTGCTTGTGACCGAACAGCCCATCACCACGCGCGGCGCGGCGCTGACCTTGGGTGATGTGGATGCGGTGTGGTCCCTCCGCGACGTCAACAATCCCGGCGACAATTATATGGTCTTCGACAACTACACCATCGCGGCCTATGCCCATGCCATTCCGCCCACTTTACAAAGCCTGTCCCGGCTGCCGGATGGCTCCCAACCTGTGCGGTTGCTCGGTGAGCCAAACCGCACTTATGTGCTGGAAGTCACCACCGATTTGCAGGCCTGGACACCCATCCACACGAACACCCCGGCCAACGGCGTCTTTGAGTTTCTGGACCTCGCGGCCATCAACCAACCCTTCCGCTTCTACCGCGTAAAGGTCCAATGACCGCGGCATCAGGCCCGCCATTTCTGACCGGTGATGGCCAATATCGGTGAGGCTCCTCTGCGTAATCACCCGCAAACTTGCTTCGGTTGCCGGTTGATGAAAGGAAAAGGTTGCTGGGCGCGTGGTTTCTTGCGAAAACCTGCGTGTCCCAAAAACCGGTTTGCCGCATCCGATGGGGCGGAGCGTCACCGGGGAACGAAGAAGAAGCATGAGCGTCGCCCAGGATCTCAAATGCGCCTGTCCGCATTGTAACGGTCGTATCGCCTATCCCGCCAGTGCGGGGGGCTCCACGATCCAGTGTCCGCATTGCCACAATTCCGTGGCCTTGCCTGCTCCCGCCGCGCCCCCCCCCTCCGCTCCCGTGGCTGCCACCGCTGCCGCGCCGAGCCTCAAGTGCGCCTGCCGCCATTGCCATGGGCGCATCTCTTTCCCGGCCAATGCCGTCGGCTCCATGATCGCCTGCCCGCATTGCGGCAAGGAAACGCCGTTGAACGCCCCGGGAGTCAGCGCGCCCCCAGCCGCCGCACCGGCTTCCGCTCCCGCACCGTCACCTGCGCCAGCCCGGCCCAAGGTGGCCAGCCCGCCCGTGCCTACGGAGGAAGAATTGACGGAAGCCCCGGCCAAGAAAGGCGGCGGCAAAAAGGTGATGCTGATCGTCGGTATCCTGCTTGTTTTGGCCCTGATCGGCGGCGGTGCCTTTGTCATCATCAAGAAAAAAGGCGGCGGCGGTGGCGGCCTGAGCCTGCTGGGGCCAAAGGATGACCTGCAAGTGCTCAGTTACGAACTGGAAAAGAACCAGGGCACCAGCCTCGTCTATGTCACCGGCAAGGTGAAGAACAACACCGACGTCCAACACACCTCCGTGCGCGTTGACTTCAAACTGTTCGATGCCGCCGGCAAACAGATCGGCAATGCCTCGGACTACATCATGATTCTGGATGCCGGCCAGGAATGGCCGTTCAAGGCCTTGGTCGTCGAACCCGAAGTGGCCAAGGTGGAAGTGGACAAAGTCACCTCCTCAAAGTGACCGGCCCGATCACTGCCCCGATTGCACTTGGCGCACTGCTGCGGGCTGGCATAGTCGGTCTAAGCAATCCAACTCCGCATCATTATGTCATCGCTGAATCGTCGTGAAATGCTCAAGCGCACCGGTCTGGCCACGCTCGGCCTGTCCTTGGCCGGTCTGACCAATTCGTGGGCCGCCCCCACCAAGGGCCCAAAGCGCAAGATCCTATTTTTCTCCAAATCCTCCGGCTTCGAGCACTCCGTCATCAAGCGTAACAACGGCCAGCCCAGCTTCGCTGAGCAAGTCCTCGCCGAGCTCGGCCCAAAATACAATTTCGAGTTCACCTTCAGCAAGGACGGCAGCCTCTTCACACCGAAGTATCTCGACCAGTTCGACGCCTTCTTCTTCTACACCACCGGTGACCTTACCACCGTGGGCACGGACAAAAATCCGGCGATGACCCCCGAAGGCAAACAGGCCTTCATCGACGCGGTGAAGAATGGCAAAGGTTTCATCGGCTCGCACAGCGGCTCGGATACTTTTCACACCAAGCCAGACCCAGATGACAAGTCCGCCCGTTACCAGACGAACGGTGACAAGTCCGATCCTTACATCCTCATGCTCGGCGGTGAGTTCATCAGACACGGCAAGCAGCAAGTCGCCCCGATGCGCGTGGTGGATAAGAAATTTCCCGGCTTCGAGAAGCTCGGCGATTCCTTCGAGATGAACGAGGAGTGGTACTCGCTGAAAGAGTTCCAGCCCAACCTGCATGTGCTCCTCGTGCAGGAGACCAAGAACATGACGGATAACGAATACAAGCGCTCACCCTATCCCGCCACCTGGGCGCGCATGTATGGCAAGGGCCGCGTCTTCTACACCTCCATGGGCCATCGCGAGGACGTGTGGACCAATCCCATCTTCCAGGACATTTTGATGGGCGGCATCTCCTGGTCCGTTCGTAATGTGGATGCGGATGTCACCCCGAACCTGAAAGAAGTGACACCGAATCACGCTGAAATCCCGCCCAAGACACCGCCACCAGCACCCAAGCAGGACAAAAAGAACGACAAGAAGGCTGAGAAGAAATAATCAAGCGCTCGAATAGAGCGTTCGCTTTTCAAACCCCGTCTGTTTTCACAGGCGGGGTTTTCCGTTATTCAGCCAGCGCTTTTAGCGAAACCCGTTCGATGCGCCTTCAGCGCTCCGGCCTTGCTTCTCACGTCAATTCTGCTAGCTTAATAACTGAAGGATTCAGGCTGTTCTTGCTGGTGGAACGCCAATTAATTACTCCCATGGACCCATATGCTTTTTTCGCCACTTGGAACTACCCGGATTTCAATCTGGTGGGAAACAAGTCTGTCGGCTTCTTGTTTGTATTTACCCTGCTGGCTGCGTTGTCGTTACCTTGGGTGCCTATCCGAGACATCTGGCGTCAGCGCATTATTCTGCTTCGACCGGCACTAACACCCTTGGGATTCCTAGTCATCGGTTATCTCCGAGAATATAAACACTACGAAGCGCAACTGGACTTCGCCCGCATCCTCTGTCTGGCCTTCGGAATGGCTTTCAGCATCGCAGCCCTCCGTTGCCATGGCAATTGGCCGAAGATTTGGGCTGGAAGTGCGTTGATCCTGCACCTGCAAGCCGTGGCCATTTACATGGTCGAATTCTACTATTGATTTCAAGCAGGCACCATTGCCTTTATCACTGCAAATCAACTAGTGAAACCCGCTTGATTCTTAGCCGGTTCAATCCGCCCACCTTCGTATCACCCGCACAATACCCCAGCAGCACCGCATCCTTCGTGTAGTGCATGGCGGTGTAGCAATACCAGCCATCTGGATCTTCTTCGAACGCCTTGGCCTGCGTCCACGTTGCGCCGCCATCGGCGGAGAGTGCGGCGATGAGCGGGGTGCGCTTGCCTTTCGGGAACGGGAACTGGCCGGAGTGGTCATTGTAGATGGCCAGCAATTTGTCTGAGCCCGGCAATCGCTTGATGCTCGCAGGCGAGACTGGAGAGATCAGTTTGCTGGCGGCAGGCGGGGTCCAAGTCTTGCCCTGATCTTTTGAATGGAAAACAAACTGGCTGCCGCCATCCGTGCGGGCCCAACTGAAGAGCGAACCATCCCCCAGTTCCACCACACCCGGCTCTTGCAAGCCGCTGCGCGTGTTCTGCGGCATGGCCCACCAAGAATCCGCTTCGCGCCACGTCTTGCCTTCGTCATCGGAGAGCACCCACATCGTGATGGCGCGGCTGTCGAAAGATTTGCTGGTCTTGGGATCACTCGCCTTCGCGCGATGAAAAGCCAAGGGAGCGACGAGGCGGCCCGTCGTGAGCTGGATGACGCGGTCATTATTCATCACGAAGTACCCGGGGGCTTGGGTCATGAGTATGGGAGCAGACCAGGTTTTCGTCTCATCCTCGGAGAAGCAAACGTAGGGGCGGCAATCCAGCCAGTTGTTTTTCAACAGATAGAACAACGCGATGCGTCCGCTTTTGAGGCGCAGAAGGGAGACGCTCATCACGTTTTCGCCACCCTTGTTCTCCACGATCGTCTGTGGCTCCTTGCTCCAGGTCTTGCCTTCATCATCGGAATGGATCGCCACGATGTGCGCCGGGCTGTTGTCATGCGCGCCGCCGTAGAACTGGGTGTAATAGAACAGGATGCGGCCGGACTTCAGCGTGACGAAGGCGCCTTCCGAGCTGCGCGGGTTCTCCCTGGTGGGCTCGATGTTCAGCACGGTCTCGCCGATCGTGGCGGCAAATGCGGGAGCGACCATGCCCATGAGAACCAAAAGCAATACAAAGCAGTGACGTTTCATATTCGTGAGTGAGTGATGGATGCAGAGGCTGGCAGAAACATTCGGGCAAAGCGAGCCCCTGTACGGGGCGCGGCCATATCTCCGCATGCAACTCGCAAAAACGACCACCCCGAACTCTTACGAAGGTTATTGGCTGACCAAGGCCCTCCTGACCATCAATGGTCCCGGACCGGAGGTTGACGCTCCACGACTTGCATTCGCGCTCGCATATGCGGTCAATGTGCGGTAGCTTTTACGCATAAGCTATTCCAGAGGAGCCAGCTAGTGAACACCGAGACGGCCAATAGTGATTCCGGCAAACGCGCGAAGTTTCTGCGTCGTCGTTGGCTTTGGGGCGGCGCGGCTCTCTGCCTTCTCCTCTGGGGCAGCAAAGCGATTCACCGCGATCAGCCGCCCAAGTATCAGGGGAAGACGGCACAAGAGTGGTTCGCAGAAGCAAAAATCTCCACCTACCCCCATCATATCTATGTCCCCACAAATGATCCAGGGGTAGATGCCTTGCGAGCGATGGGTACGAATGCGGTGCAGTATCTCTGGCTCGAATATACTGGCCAGATTCCTTCTGACACGCCGCTGATGGATGCGTGGAAACGTTATGCTTTGAGCGCACAGCACGAGGTGGAAAAAGCACGGATGGAGCAACAGTTCCGCGCGCAGATCATGCTCCACTTTTTCGGGCCAGAGACGGAATGCCTGATACCCGAGCTGGTGAGCAGATTGGACAGTGTGGACAGAGAGATAGCAGAAGATGCCGCCCGGTGGCTGGGCAGTCTGCGGCAACGCCCTGACTTGTCCGTCCCCGCTTTGTTGCGGGCATTGAAGCAATCCCGATCCACCGCCAAACAGTCCACGCTTATCTGGGCTTTGAGCGAATTTGAGGACGAGGCACAGGCAGCTTTGCCACTGTTGCTGACCTTGCACGACAGCCCCAAAACTGGCGACGACGAAAAGATACGCATCGCCGCATCAATCATCCGCATCGATACCGCCGCTGGAAGTACCTCGCATCTCGCTCGAGTCATCGACCCGGACGATGTACCCAAAACAACGGGCATCCTGTTCGCGCTGGAAATGAACCGGACTCACTCCAACACGATCCCGGCATTACTAAAATTCTCCGACAGCCTGACGAACAAGGAACATGCCGACTCGATGAAACGATTTATCCGACAAAGCGAATTCTTCAATCGGCGCATGAGGCCATGACGACTGTAGAAAACACCTCTGCTGCAAGAAAGGCGCACCGTTTCTTACGTCCGCGCGTGGTTTGGGGCATCGTCGCCCTGTGCCTGCTCCTCTGGGGCAGCAAAGCGATTCACCGCGCCATGCAGCCGCAGTATCAGGGGAAGACGGTGGAAGAGTGGTTTGAAATCGAGAAATATCCTAGCTCACCTTACGATGCCGAGAGCAACGATACCAAAGCTGAGCGATTCAAAAACCTGGGAACGAACGCAGTGTGGTTTCTCTGGCAGGAGTATAAACGTGATGATTCAAAGTTTACCGCTTGGATGATGGCCCAGAAACAACGCGTCTTCCAAACAAGATACTATGGCGGCGACCACCAAACCCATCGCCAATCCCACGCCTTTAACTTGCTGTGTCTGCTACGTGCAAATGCCGAACCGCTCATCCCAGTTCTCATCTCTGAGTTGAAAACCGGCGATCCGGCTTTTAGTGACAGTACGGCCTTGCTACTCGGTTTCATCCATCGCCAGCCTGAGGTGACAGTGCCCGCTTTGATTGAATCACTCAGCATGACCAACCGTCCGCCATTTCCAGAGCACGGCCACTTTCATGCGTTAGGGGAATTTGGTGCCGCGAGTGTGACAGCACTTCCCGTGTTACGATCACGGCTGGCGGAGACCAACCGCCCGACTTACGCTCGAGCTAAAATCGCCAGCAGTATTCTCAAAATCACTGGACCTGGCCCGGAACTGGCCTATTTCACCAATCACATCGTGGCTGGGGATACCAGCTTTTCGCTTACGCTGACACTGGACTTGGGAGACATTGGCACCAATGCCCGGCCCGCAGCACCTCTGTTGCGTCAATTCGCCGGCACCTTGGGCGACAAAAATCTCTCTAATTATGTTATGGAAGTTGTCCGTAAAATCGACCCCGAAGGCCCCCACCAGAAACCGTAAAGCTTAGTCATTGCTCACTCCTCGGTCATTCGGATTTCGTCATTCATCATTTACCGCCTCTGCCTGCCTCGCATACTCTCCCGTCAGCAAAATCAGCAGCATGAAAAGCGCGGGCTCGCATCTGAAAGATCTGGATTACTCGGTCGTGCAGCAGTGCATGCACTGCGGCCTCTGCCTGCCCACATGCCCCACCTACGATGCCACCAAGCTCGAGCGCAACAGCCCGCGCGGCCGCATCGCCCTCATGCGCGCCATCGCCGATGACCGCCTGGAGGCCACGGAAGAGTTTGCGGAGGAGATGTACTTCTGCCTCGGCTGTCTCGCCTGCATGACCGCCTGTCCCGCCGGTGTGAATTACGCGGAACTGTTCGAGCATGCGCGCGCCGAGGCCGAGGCGAGCGGGGTGTTGGATTCACCCAAGCGCAGCGCCATCCGCAGTCTCACGCTGAATTGGCTCTTCATGGAGCATGGCCGTTTGCAGGCTTTCGGCAGTGCCTTGCGCCTGTATCAGGACCTCGGCCTGCAAAAGGCGGTGCGCTCCAGTGGTGTGTTGAACTTCGTGCCGAAGCGCTTGCGCGAACTGGAAGCGATGACGCCCACAGTGCAACCGTTCTTCTCCGCCGATCTCATCCGCCCCATCACCCCTGCCGTGGATGAAAAGAAATATCGTGTGGCCTTGCTCACCGGTTGCGCGCAGGACCTCATCTTCAGCGATGTGAATCGCGACACCGCCGAGGTGCTGGCGCAGAACGGTTGCGAAGTCGTCACCCGTGCGGATCAGCAATGCTGCGGCTCGCTCCACGCGCATAATGGCGAGCTGGAGCTGGCGCAACGACTCGCGCGCAAACAGATTGATCTGCACCCGCCGGAGCAGTTCGATGCCATCATCACGAATGCCGCCGGTTGCGGCTCACATCTCAAGCATTACACGAATCTGTTGAAGGACGATCCCGCCTATGCGGAGCGCGCGAAGCTGTGGGACAAGAAGGTGAAGGACATCCACGAATGGCTCGCGCAGATCGGCATCAAAACGCCGGACGCGAAGAATCAGCCTGCGCAGAACGTGACGTATCATGAGGCCTGCCACCTCTGCCACGGCCAGAAGATCACCGCCCAGCCGCGACAAGTGTTGAAGGCCATCCCGAATCTCAAGCTCGTTGAATTGCCCGAGAGCACCTGGTGCTGCGGCAGTGCGGGCATCTACAACATCGTGCAACCGGAGATGGCGAATGAACTGCTCGACCGCAAGCTCAACCACATCGTGAGCACGAAGGCGGAAGTCGTCGCTACGGGCAACCCCGGCTGTCTCCTGCACATCATCAATGGCGCCAAGCGCCAGGGCGTGAACGTGCGCCTAGCCCATCCCATCACCTTGCTGGCGGAGGCATATCGCCGCGCGAAATCGTAAGCTTAACCATGCCTACTAGATCTGAGATTATCGCCGCGCTCAAGAACCCTGGCATCATCGCCGTCGTCCGCGCCGAGAAACAGGAACAAGTCCTCCCCTTGTCCGAGGCCCTGCTCGCCGGTGGCGTCATCGCCATCGAGATCACCATGACCACGCCGAATGCCATCGCGGCTATTCGCGAAACCTCGGCGAAACTGGGTGACAAAGCATTGATCGGCGTCGGCACCGTGCTGGATGTGGATACGTGCAAGCGCGCCATCGAAGCCGGCGCGCAATTTGTGGTGACGCCCATCATGCGCCCGGCCATCGCCGAAGCCGCGCATGCGCTCAACAAACCCGTCATGCTCGGCGCCTACACCCCCACCGAGGCGCAGCTTGCCCATGAAGCCGGTGCGGATTTCATCAAGATTTTCCCGGCGGAAGGCCTGGGACCGAACTATATCAAGTCTCTCCGCGCGCCCTTGCCGCACCTGAACATCGTGCCGACCGGGGGCGTGGATCTGCACAACGTCGGCGATTTCCTGAAAGCCGGTTGCGCCGCGTTGGGGGTCGGTTCTTCACTCGTCTCGAAGAAGATTTTGCAGGAAGCCAACTGGCCCGAACTCACCCGCCTGGCGAAAGCGTTTGTGGAAGCGGCAAAACGGTAAGTGACTTTCGTATCCACCTCAGTCATCGCCCTTGGTATAAATCACTAAGGAATTTTCAAACATGGCGACAATGCCACGCCGTTTGTAACCCATCACGTGTTCAACCACCCAAAAAGCGGGTGCCCAAATTGGTTCCGTGCGGAGGTAGGCTTTGCTCCATTGGAACTCAACCACGTGAATCTGTTTTCCATTATTGATAAATGTGGCTGAAGGGCTGCGTACCCACCAATAGGTAAAGGTCGCTATGTAAAGTCCCAAGCCAACCGCCGCCGCGGCCAGAAGCCGGTTTAACCAGCGGCGTCTGGATTCAGCGCGATCGCGATCTGGGTCATTCGACATCTTAATTTAAACTAACGGTCTCAGCTGAGAATTTGTCAAATGGGAAAGCCATAGCACTGCACCCAATTGCCTTTATCACATTGCGACGGAGGCGATTCGACCTTATGCTACAGGCGTGTCGGACCTCATGCGCAAACCGCCAGTCATCCCGGAAGAATCCGTGCCGGTGCGCCATGACCCGAACTCCGGCCCGGCCGAATCACCGGATGGCAGCAATTTCCGCCTGCATCCCCTCAGCGGCCTCCTCCTCATCACCGTGGACAATCTCTTCTGGGGAGCCGAAGCGTTGTCCCTTGGCCTGGCCGTTCCCGTCGTGGTGGTGCTCAGTTTTTCCATCACGCTGGTAGCCGTCACCATGATCCAGAAATTTCTGGGCAAGAACACCTGGGGCGTGAGCATCACCAAGGCCCTGCTCTGCGCCTTCCTCGCGGGCATCCCCACCAGCATCATGGGCACGGCCTTCGGCGGTTTCATTCTGCTCGCCTCCGGCCTCTCGAACTGGAAGAAGGGCAAATAAGCAGGCGGATGATTCGGGTTTGAAACTTCTTCGGCTCTTTGCGCTTTGAACTTGGAGTTTTCTTAAATTGTCTTTCCTTCCGCACTCGTATTGAATCCCGCGATTGTATGAGCTACACGCATCCGCTGACCACCACGGCGTTTGACTTGCCGGGCTACCGCATCGTGCGCAGTTACGGCGTGGCGCGCGGCATCGTGGTACGATCGCGCTCGGCGTTGGGTAACCTCGGCGCGGGCATCCAGGCCTTTTTTGGCGGGAATATCACGCTCTACACCAGCCTCTGTGAACAGGCGCGGGATGACGCCTTCCGCCAGATGCTTGCCCAAGCCGGCGAACTGGGGGCCAATGCCGTCATCGGTGTGCGCTATGACGCCACGGAGATTGGCGTAGGCATCACGGAGGTGCTATGCTACGGCACCGCGGTCCAGGTGGAGACGGAACAAAAGGGCGGTTCCATGCCACCCGTTCCCGGAGCCTGAAGCGGGAGCGGGAAATGAGCGCAGAAGTTTAGTTTTTCGATGGCCACACCAAAACAATCTTTCGCCGAGCAGTTGCTGCAAAAGCTGGCGGACTTGGTCTATCGCCATCCCAAGTGGTTTGTCTGGCCGCAGGTCGTGCTGTTCGTGCTCGCGGTCTGGCTCACGGTTGAAAATCTGGGCTTCAGCACCAAACGCAATGACTTGGTGGGCGGTGACAAGAAGTACCACCAGAATTTTCTGAAGTATAAGAAGGAGTTCCCGCATCAGGACGATCTCGTCGTGGTGGTGGAGAGCGACCGGCTGGAGAAGAACCGCCAGTTCGTGGAGCGTCTGGGCACGCTCATGGAAGCGGAGACAAATCATTTCACCGACGTCTTTTACAAGGGGGACTTGAAACTGATGGGACCAAAAGCCCTGCTCTTCGTGCCGGAGGAGCAACTGGGCGAATTGCATGACACCTTGCTGGTGTACAAGCCCTTCATCCAGACCTTCGCGCAGGCTACGAATCTGAACTCCATGTTCCAGCAGATCAACCGCCAGTTCGTGGCGGCGGGCATGAATACGAACATCGATCTAAAACCGCTTATCGAGTCCCTGCCCGCACTGAAGCGCATCGTCAAGCAGGCGAAGGATTCCATGGACCGCTCCGGCATGCCGCCTTCACCCGGCGTGAACGCGCTCTTCGGCCAGGGTCAGGAAGCAGAGAAGAAAATCTACATCACTTTCGATGAAGGCCGCCTGTATCTCGTCTCCGCACAGGCAGCAAACAGTGATGAAGTCAGTGCCTCCATCCGGCGTTTGCGCGAATTGGTCGCCCAGATCCAGCAAGAGGTTCCGGGCGTCAATGTCGGCATCACGGGCGAATCCGTGCTGGAAGTCGATGAGATGCTGCAATCGCAAAAGGATACCACGAAGGCCGCCATCGTCTCGCTCATCCTCTGCGCCATCATCTTCATCTTCGGCTATCAGGAGTCGGGCCGTCCTCTCAAAGCCACCGGCTGCCTCATCATCGGTCTCGGTTACACGATGGGCTACACCACTCTCGTCATCGGTCACTTGAACATCCTGACCATCACCTTCGCACCCATGCTCATAGGTCTGGCCATCGACTTCGGGGTGCATCTGGTGACCCGCTATGAGGAAGAACTGCGCCACGGAGCCACGGAGCAGGTAGCTTTGCAAAAAGCGATGGTAAACACCGGTTTGGGTATTTTCACGGGCTGCTTCACGACCGCCGTGGCCTTTATCGCGATGAGTTTCACGGATTTCAAGGGCATCCAGGAGATGGGTGTCATCGCCGGTGGCGGCCTGGTGATCTGCCTCATCCCGATGATGACGATGCTCCCGGCGTTGCTCCTGCGCGGAAGACAAAATGTCATCGATCATATACACCCGCCTGCAGAGGATCATCGCGAACGTATCGAGCGGCTGTGGCTGGATCGCCCGGGTCTGGTGCTGGGTGTCACGGCGGCCTTGTGCGTCGTCTCCATCTGGCAAGGGCGCAAAGTGATCTTCGATTACAACCTGCTGAACATGCAGTCACACGGGTTGCCTGCGGTGGTATATGAGAAGAAGCTCATCAATTCCGCCTCCAACTCCGTGCTGTATGGAGCCATCGTGGCGGACACCTTGCCGGAAGCGGTGGCGATCGAGGAAAAGCTGCGCGGTCTTCCGACGGTGGCGGATGTGCAGTCCATGAGCCGTTATCTCTCCGAGGATCAAAGCCGCAAGCTGCAATACGTGACGAAGGTGAAGCAGGCTGTGGCGGATATCCACTTCGCCACCTTGGATGAGAAGACCGCCAACATCAACGAACTCAGCCTCACCCTCTATTCCCTGCAAGGTTATCTGGGCAACGGCATCGAGCGGCTGGGACCGGACCAAGAACCCGAGTTACGCCAGCACATGCAATCGCTGTGGGACGCGATTGGTGAACTGCGCAACCGCATCAACGCCGGCAGCAAGGATGCCAACGCGTTCCAGATCGCCTTTTACCAGCAGGCCTTGCTGCAAGACCTGCGCGACACCTTCGCCTCCTTGAAGCTGCAGGATGACCGGGCGCCTTTGCGGGCGGAAGATCTGCCGCCCGCCTTGCGCAACCGCTTCATCGGCACCAGCGGCAAGTATCTTATCCAGGCGTATCCGAAGGATGATGTGTGGCGGCGCGATGTGCAGGAGAAGTTTGTAGCCGAGCTGCGGCAAACCTTGGACCCCAAGGATACCAATAAACCCATCATCACGGGGACACCGGTACAGTTGCTCGAATACACGGATCTTTTGCGCAGGAGTTACGAGGAAGCCGCCTGGTATGCCATCATCGCCATCGCCATCATGGTCTTCATCCATTTCCGCTCGATCGTATGCGTAGTTCTTGCCCTGTTGCCGGTGGTCTTGGGC
>JAEYXS010000109.1 GCA_023431185.1 Verrucomicrobiota bacterium | reverse complement strand
GTCCCGCATGCGGGACCGCACTCCCCCCGATGCCTCCGGAATGGCTCCCCTGCACCCCAAAATTCGCGTCACACCGGTTTCCTTGGGTTGCCCGCTTGCATTATCGGCGCTTCGCGGTAGTCTGCCTCTCACTAGTTGTGATTATCTGTTTATGGAACTGAGTAACGACGAAATTAAGCGGTATTCCCGGCACTTGATCCTGCCGGAAGTGGGGTTGGCCGGGCAGAAGAAGATCAAGGGCACCAGCGTGTTATGCATCGGTGCCGGTGGTCTCGGCTCCCCCATCGCCATGTATCTGGCCGCCGCCGGCGTGGGCAAGATCGGCCTGGTGGATTTCGATACGGTGGATTTCTCGAATCTCCAGCGCCAGATCATCCACGGCACGGAAGATGTGGGCCGGCATAAGGGGGAATCCGCCCGGGACACCATCAAGAGCATCAATCCGAATGTGGAGGTGGTGCTGCATAGCGTGCGCCTGAGCAGCGAGAACGCGATGGAGATCATCAAGCCGTACGACATCGTGGTGGATGGCACGGATAATTTCCCGACACGCTACCTAACGAACGATGCGTGTGTGCTGCTGAAGAAGCCGAACGTTTACGGGTCGATCTTCCGGTTCGAGGGTCAGGCGAGCGTGTTCGCGCCGCATTTGGGCGGACCGTGCTATCGCTGTCTCTATCCCGAGCCCCCGCCGCCGGGCATGGTGCCGAGCTGCGCCGAGGGTGGTGTGTTGGGCGTGCTCCCGGGTATCATCGGGTGCATCCAGACGAACGAGATCCTCAAGCTGGCCTTGGGCAAGGGCAATCCCTTGATCAATCGCCTGCTCCTCTTCAATGCGTTGGACATGAAGTTCAAGGAGTTGAAGCTGCGCCGTGATCCGGCGTGCCCGATCTGCGGGGATAATCCGACGATCAAGGAGTTGATCGATTACGAGGTGTTCTGCGGCATCCCGACGCAGCCGGAGAATCCGTCCGCGAACCCGGACGAGGTGGATGTGCACGAACTCAAGAAAGCGCTGGATAATCCGAGCCTAGGCATCAAGGTCATCGACGTGCGGGATGCGGATGAGTACGAGATCGCGCATATCAAGGGTGTGCCGCTGCTGCCGCTGGGCGAGTTGCCACAGCGCTTCACGGAACTGGACCCGAACCAGCAGTATTACATCCATTGCAAGATGGGCGGTCGCTCGATGAAGGCGTTGAAGTTCCTGCGCGAGCAGGGTTTCAAGTATCTCAAGAGCGTGAAGGGCGGCATCAACGCGTGGTCGGACGAGATCGATTCGAACGTGCCGAAATATTAAGCGAATGAGCGATAAACCGGTAAAACGGAACCAGAACCTGGGTGTCCGGCGGCGTGCGCGCCAGCGGGCGGTGCAGTTCCTCTTCCAACATGAGATGAACCCGCCCGAGGACATGACGGCAGCGCTGGACTTCCTCTTCAACAGCCAGCATCCCGAAGCGGTGACGGAGGACAAGACGGGCCAGGCGCGTTGGGGCGAGGAACCGGATGCACCGGAGACGACCGCCGATGAAGCCGCCGTGCGGCTCTTCGCGGAACCGCTCATCAAAGGCGTCATCGAGCACCGTGAGAAGGTCGATGCCGAGATCAAGAAATACGCGAAGAACTGGGATCTGCACCGCATGGCCGCCGTGGACCGGAACATCCTGCGCCTGGCGATCTATGAGATGCTTTTCCGCGAGGACATCCCGCCCGTGGTGAGCATCAACGAGGCCGTGGAGATCGCGAAGCTGTTCTCCACGGATGACAGCGGCCGGTTCGTGAATGGCATCCTGGACAAGGTGCGCAGTGAATTGATGCGCCCTGCCCGTATCGTGAAGTAAACAAAGCGATGTTCGCCGACTTGCATCTCCATACCAGTTTCTCCGACGGCACCTACTCGCCGGAGCAACTGGCCGCGGAAGGCAAGCGCTTCAATCTCGCCGTCCTCTCGCTCACGGATCATGACACGATGGAAGGCTGCCCGCGCATGGCGGCCGCCTGCGCGCAGCAGGGCATCGAGTTCATTCCCGGCAGCGAACTCACGGCGGAGCAGGATGATTACGAGCTCCATCTGCTGGGTTACTACCTGGACATCCATTGCGAGAAGCTGACGAAGGCGCTCGCGGAATTCCAAACCGCCCGCCAGGACCGCATCCGCGAGATGGTCGCGCGCATCAAGCAGCTCGGTGTGCCGATCGAGGCGGAGGATGTGTTCCGCATCGCGAGTTGCCAGTCACCGGGCCGCCCGCATGTGGGCCGGGCCTTGGTGGAGCGCGGCGTGTGCAAGACCTTGGACGAGGCATTCGAGCGGTTCTTGAAGAAGGGCCGCGCCGGTTGGGTGCCGAAGTTCCGCATCTCCGCGCCCGACGCGATCAAGCTCATCCACGAGGCGGGCGGCGTGGCCGTGATGGCGCACCCCGGCCTGAATCGCAGCGATGACATGATCCCCGAGCTCGTCGAGGCGGGCATGGACGGCATCGAATGCTTTCACACGAAGCATTCTACAGCGGTGAGCCAGCATTACCTGATGATGGCCGAGCAGAAGAATCTGCTGATCACGGGCGGCTCAGATTGTCACGGCATGAACAAGGGCAAGCCTCTCATCGGCTCCATCCGACTCCCCTATAGCAACGTGGTGAAGCTGCGCCAGCGCGCCGAACAGAACAAGGCGCGTTATTGCCCGGCCACGGTCGATCCGTCCACCAATTAGAACAGATTTTTAGCATGGGATTTCTTCAACGACTCAAAGAGGGCCTCAAAAAGACCAGCGACAAGCTGGTGCACGAGATCAAACGGATCGTTACCGGTTCGCCCAAACTGACCGCCAGCACGATTGAGGAACTCGAAGCCGCCCTGCTCGGTGCGGACTTCGGTGTGCCGATGACCAACCAGATCATCACCGCCGTGCGCAAGGCTTACGAATCGCAAGGCGGCCAGGGCCTTGATGTCACGCACATCGCCGCACAAGAGGTTGAGAAATCCCTCGGTGAAGGTCATCGCGGCATCAAGACGCAAACCAACGGAGTTACAGTCATCGCCATCGTAGGCGTTAATGGCACCGGTAAGACGACCACCACTGCGAAGCTCGCCAAGCGTTTCCATGACGAAGGCCACGCCGTGGTCATGGCCGCGTGCGATACCTTCCGCGCCGCCGCGATCGAGCAATTGAAGCTCTGGGGCACGCGCCTGAACGCACCGGTCATCGCGGGCGCATACAATTCCGATCCCGCCTCCGTCGCACACGATGCTGTGACCGCCGCCACTTCGCGCAACGCCAAGTATCTCATCGTCGATACCGCCGGCCGCCTGCACACGAAGAACAATTTGATGAAGGAACTTCAGAAGGTGCATCGCGTCATCGACAAGCAATTGCCCGGCGCGCCCCACGAAGTCCTCCTCGTGCTCGATGCCACCACCGGCATGAACGCGCTGAACCAGGCGAAGGAATTTCACAAGGCCGTTCATCTCACCGGCCTCGTCATCACGAAGCTCGACGGAACCAGCAAGGGCGGCATGGTCGTGGCGATCCAGAAGGAACTCGGCATCCCCGTGAAGTTCATCGGCGTCGGCGAGCAAGCGGATGACCTGCAGCCGTTCGATCCGAAGGAGTTTGCGAAGGCCTTGTTCGGGGAATAGTTCATTTTCTAAATGCAGCCGTCCGTTAGTTTTCAAACATGAAGCGGACAACGAGAAGACGGAAAGAGTTTCTTGTTGATGTCACCGGCAAAAAGGTGGCAGTGGTTCTTGATTTGCATTCTTACAAGGAGTTGTTGGAATCATCAGAAGATTTGGCTGATATTTCCGCCTATCGTTCTTCCAAACCAACAGTGCACAAAGAGTTTGCAGCCGGGAAATTTTGCACATTGGCCGAATACTTGGCGAAATGTTGATCCATGCCAAAGAAGCAAACCATCACATCGGCTGACGAAAGTCACATGCTTCTGGCTCTCCGCCTCGCGCGCAAAGCCACCGGCGCCACCTCCCCTAACCCCCTCGTCGGCGCCGTCATCGTGAAGCACGGCAAAGTGATCGGTCGCGGCTATCACCATCGCGCTGGCCAGCCACACGCCGAGATCGAAGCCTTGCGCGATGCCGAAAAACGCGGTGAGAGCACCCAAGGCGCTACCATCTATGTTTCCCTTGAACCCTGCTGCACGCACGGCCGCACCCCGCCCTGCTCCGAGGCGATTATCAAAGCAGGCATCAAAAACGTCGTCGTTGCTGCGACTGACCCAAACCCCGCTCATGCCGGGCGCGCCTTCAAGCTCTTGCGCGCCGCGGGCATCAAGGTTACCGAAGGCATTCTCGCCGCAGAAGCCACCGGACTGAATCGCATTTTCAATCACTGGATCATCCATCGCACGCCGCTCATCACACTGAAAGCCGCGATGACCCTTGATGGCAAAACCGCCACCGCCAGCGGTGAATCCAAATGGATCACTAGCGAAGCGGCGCGTGAGGCTGCCATGAAATTGCGCGCCGAGCACGACGCCATCCTCATCGGGGTGAACACGCTTATCGCCGACGACCCCAGCCTGACCATCCGTCTCACCAAGGGAAAAGCACCCGACAAGCTCCACGGTTTTCGTCGCATCATCCTCGATCCGCAAGCCCGCACGCCGCTCACCGCCAAAGTCGTCACCGATGATCAAAAGCATCTGACCACGCTCGTCGTCACCAAGGCTGCTCCCGTTAAACGCATACAGGCACTCTCCAAACTGGTCCGCGTCATCACCGCGCCAACCACTAAAAGCGGCCTCAATCTGCGTTGGCTCTTGAAGAAGCTCGGCAAAGAGGAGATCACCTCGCTCCTCATCGAAGGTGGCGGTGAAACCGTCGCGAAATTCGCCGAGCAACGTCTCGCCCATCGCATCGCCTTTTTCTACGCACCAAAGATTCTCGGTGGCAAAACTGCGCGTAAAGGAGTTGCCGGAAGCGGTGCCACCAGTTGGGCGAACGCACTGAAGCTGAAGAACGTCCAGTGGCGGAAGTTGCCCCCAGACTTGTTGATTACCGCAGATGTGGCAGATTAGGGCCTGATTTATGTTTACCGGCATTGTGGAAGAAACAGGCGTGGTGAAGGCGATCAAGCCCAGCGCGAAGTCCATCGCGCTCACGGTGGAGACACGCGTCTGCGGCAGTGATCTGCAACTCGGCGACAGCCTCGCCGTGAACGGCTGCTGTCTCACCGTCGTGAAGCTGAGCGGCCCAAAGACACGTCGCCTCGTCCAGATGGACCTCCTGCAAGAAACGTGGACACGTACCAATCTCCAGCACACGAAATTCGGCGGGGTTGTAAATCTCGAACGCGCCCTTGCCGCCAATGGCCGTCTAGGCGGTCACTTCGTCAGCGGCCACATTGATGGCCTTGGCGTTATCAAGCGCTGGGAAAAGAGCGGCGCCGATTACGTCATCGAGATCGAAGCGCCAAAGGAAATCCTCCGCTACATGGTCTTCAAAGGCTCCATCGCCGTCGATGGCATCAGCCTCACCGTCGCTGCGGTGAAAAAGAAAAGTTTCATCATCTGGATCATCCCACACACCCATGCAGTGACCGCTCTACGTGAGCGCAAAGTCGGTGACCTCGTGAATCTGGAAGCCGATCTGCTGGCGAAGTATGTGGAACGCTTCACGAAAAAGACCTGACCGCGATGAGCAAGGCGTTCACCCGCGAAGACGACGATGCCCCCGAGCAGCCAGTGGCTGCCCGCCCGGCTTCCGCTTTGCCGCCCGGGACCAAGAATTATCTGACTCCTGCCGGCGAACAACGGTTGCACTCCGAACTCGTCCGTCTGCTCACGACCGAGCGCCCCGCGCTCGCCTCCTCACCGGACAAAGATGCTGCAAGGCGTCAACTGCAGCTGCTCGACCAGCGCATTTCACATCTGCAAGACTGCTTGCAAACCGCCGTCATCGTTCCCCCTCCTGCACCGCCACATGATACCGTCCGCTTCGGTGCCACAGTGAAAGTGCGCAACCGACGCGGTGAAGAATTGGACTACCGGATCGTCGGCGTGGACGAGACAGACCTGGATTGCAATGAAGTGAGCTGGTTGTCACCCATCGCCAAGGCGCTCCTCAACAGCAAGCTGGGCCAAAAGGTGAAGTTCCGCTTCCCCGCTGGTGAGGATGAACTGGAAGTAATCAGCATCGGATACTGAATCCACCCTCATCTGAAAAAAGCGGGCGAGGAAACCTCGCCCGCTTTTGAATTCCGCACCTATGTGGGCCTTGCCGCTGTCTAGTAGCGATAATGTTCCGGCTTATACGGACCGTCGGCCGGCACGCCGAGATATTCGGCCTGTTTCTTGGTCAGCTTCGTCAGCTTTACGCCAATCTTCTCGAGGTGCAAACGGGCCACTTCTTCGTCCAGGCGCTTCGGCAGACGATAGACCGTCTTCTCATACTTGTCCTTGTTCGCCCAGAGGTCGATCTGCGCCAGCGTCTGGTTCGTGAACGAGTTCGACATCACAAAGCTCGGATGCCCCGTGGCGCAGCCGAGATTCACCAGACGGCCTTCGGCCAGCATGTAGATGCTCTTGTTGCCCGGCAGATGATAGCGGTCATACTGCGGCTTGATGTTCTCGATCTTCACGCCCTTCGTCTTCTTCAACGCATCCACTTGGATCTCGTTGTCGAAATGACCGATGTTGCAGACGATCGCCTGATCCTTCATCGCGAGCATGTGTTCCACCGTGATGATGTCGCAGTTGCCCGTCGTGGTCACATAGATGTCGCCCACGCCCAGCGTGCTCTCGATCGTGTTCACTTCGAAACCCTCCATCGCCGCCTGCAAGGCATTGATCGGATCGATCTCCGTCACCACTACACGGGAACCATACGCCCGCAGCGAGTGGGCGCAGCCCTTGCCCACGTCACCGTAACCGCAGACCACAGCGACCTTGCCCGCGAGCATCACGTCCGTCGCGCGCTTGATGCCGTCCGCCAGCGATTCGCGGCAGCCGTAGAGATTGTCGAACTTGGACTTCGTCACCGAGTCGTTCACGTTGATGGCCGGCACCAGCAACTTGCCTTGTTCAGCGAGCTGATAGAGGCGATGCACGCCCGTGGTCGTCTCTTCGGAGACACCCTTCCAGTCCTTGACGATCTTCGTCCAGATGCCGGGCTTTTCCTTCGCCACGCGCTTCAGAAGGTTCTTGATGACCGCCTCCTCGTGGGAACCGCTCTTGGTGTTCACCCAGTTGGAACCGTTCTCGAGTTCATAACCTTTGTGGATGAGCAAAGTCACGTCGCCACCGTCGTCTACAACCAGTTCCGGGCCCTTGTCACCGGGGAAGATGACGGCTTTCAAGGTCAGTTCCCAATACTCTTCCAGCGTCTCACCTTTCCAGGCGAAGACCGGCGTGCCCGTGGCCGCGATGGCCGAGGCCGCATGATCCTGCGTGGAGAAGATGTTGCAGGAAGCCCAGCGCACGTCCGCACCCAGCGCCACGAGCGTCTCGATGAGCACCGCGGTCTGAATGGTCATGTGCAGGGAACCCGTCACACGCACGCCCTTCAAGGGCTTCTGCTTCGCGTACTTCTGACGCACGGACATCAGACCGGGCATCTCATGCTCGGCCACCGCGATCTCTTTGCGGCCCCATTCGGCCAGCGCGAAATCACGCACGATGTAGTCTTTGCCCGCAGGCGTCAGAGCGGTATACGCGGCGAGGTTCGCCGTTGCTGCGCTCACTTCTGCCAAGACGGCAGCCGCAACAGCTTTGGATTTGGTTTTTGCCATGATAATTCGTTAAAAGAGTTAAATTGGTTAAAAAGTTGAAACGTTAAAGGCATTCACCATTTAACGCTTCAACCAATCACGCTTGAACTTACTTGACCGCCTTCTTCAGCGCGGCGGCCTTGCTGGTGGATTCCCAGGTGATGTCCTTGTCGTCCTTGCCGAAGTGACCATAGTTGGTCGTCTTGCTGTAGATCGGGCGCAGGAGGTTGAGCTGGCTGACGATGTCCGCCGGCTTGAAGCTGAACACCTTCAAGACTGCCTTTAGGATATCCGCATCACTCACCACGCCCGTGCCGAACGTGTCGATGTGCACGCTCACCGGCTTCGGGTGACCGATGGCATACGCGAACTGCACTTCGCACTTTGCCGAGAGGCCGGCGGCCACCACGTTCTTCGCGACCCAGCGGCCCATGTAAGCGGCGCTGCGGTCCACCTTGCTCGGATCCTTGCCGGAGAAGGCGCCGCCACCATGACGGCCCATGCCACCGTAGGTGTCCACGATAATCTTGCGGCCCGTCAATCCGCTGTCACCTTCCGGTCCACCCACCACGAAACGGCCCGTAGGATTGATGAGATACTCGGTCTCCTTCGTCAGCATCGCCTTCGGCAACACCGCCTTGATGATCTTCTCGATGCAGAACTTCTCGATCTCAGCGTGGGAAACGTCCTCCGTATGCTGCGTGGAGATGACCGCGTTCGTGATGCGGGTCGGCTTGCCGTCCACATATTCCACAGAAACCTGGCTCTTCGCATCCGGACGCAGCCACGGCACCTTGCCACTCTTGCGCACTTCGGTCAGCTTGCGGCCCAGACGATGCGCGAACATGATCGGCGCGGGCATCAACTCCGGCGTCTCGTTGCTCGCGTAACCGAACATGATGCCCTGATCCCCGGCACCCTGTTCCGCATGCTTCTTGCCGTCCGCCTTCTTCGCATCCACACCCTGCGCGATATCCGGCGACTGGGTGGTCAGGTAATTGTTGATGAACACCTTGTCCGCATGGAACACATCGTCATCATTCACGTAACCGATGCCCCGGATGGCCTTGCGGATGACCTGCCCCACATTGATGACCGTGTCCAGCGGCTTGGTCGTACCCGTCTTGCGATCCTGCAGCTTGGGGATTGTGATCTCGCCGCCCACCACCACCATGTTGCTCTTGACGAACGTCTCGCACGCCACGCGGCTGGTTTTGTCCTCGGTCAGACACGCGTCCAAGATCGCATCGGAAATGGTATCGCAAACTTTGTCCGGGTGACCTTCACCGACAGACTCGGAAGAGAAGATGTATTTATCGCTCATGGATTAATTTTTCGACCGCCAAGATGTTCATATTGACGTATCAAGATAGGATGATATATCTTTGTTTCAGTTCGTCAAACGGTTTTTGCCGAAACCAGACACCGTTTTAAATCGTATGGCCCAGACACTCAAATCCCTGCGCGCGCTGTCCGATGCCACCCGGCTCCGGATAATCGCCCTGCTCCAGCAGGACGAGTTGTCCGTCAACGAGTTACAGGACATCTCCCACCTCGGCCAGTCCCGCATCTCCACCCACCTGGGCCAGTTGCAAGAGGCCGGGCTGCTCCAATCCCGCCGTGACGGCAAGCGCACGTTCTACAAGTGGAACGGTGCTGGCGACGAGGAAACCCGCCTGCTCTTGGAGATGGCTGTCCGTGCCGCCAAGGAATTGCCTGAATACGAGGCGGACCAGATCAATCTCCGCCGCGTCCTGAATCTCCGTCGCGAACAGGCCCGTCTTTATTTCAACCAGATCGCCGGCCGTTTCGACCGTGTCTATGGCCCCGGCCGCTCCTGGCAGGCTTTCGGTCACCTCCTCCTTCACGTGCTCCCTCCGCTCACCATTGCTGACCTCGGTTCTGGTGAAGGTCTGCTGAGTGAACTCCTCGCCGTCCGCGCGAAGAAGGTCATCGCCGTCGATAACTCGGAGAAGATCGTCTCCTACGGTGCCGAGAAGGCGAAGAAGAACGGCCTCAAAAATCTCGAATTCCGCCAAGGTGACTTGGAGAACCCGCCCATCGAGGCCAAGAGCATCGATCTCGCCATCCTTAGCCAGGCGCTGCATCACGCTGCGGAACCGGCCAAGGCGATTGCGGCTGCGTATCAGATCCTCAAGCCGGGCGGCCAGATTGTGATCCTCGACCTGCTCAAGCACACCTTCGAGCAAGCCCCCGAACTCTACGGCGATCGCTGGCTCGGCTTCGCTGTGAGCGATCTGCAACGCTGGCTCGAAGATGCGGGCTTCAAGAAAGTTCACGTCAGCATCGTCGCCAGAGAAGAACAGCCGCCCCATTTCCAGACGATCTTGGCCGAAGGGGTGAAGTGATCCGCCTGATAGCGGGTATCGATGCGAGTGGAGACAGACGCTGCGAACAGGATACACAAAAACGAGCCTGCGATGCGGACTATCATCGGTTCCCGTCGGTCCATCTAAACAGGTTTAAAGAGGGCGCAGCAGATCAAACGGTGACGCAGCCTGTCACGGAAAGCTTGCGGGTTGAGAACGCTAAAACCACTGCAAACAAAGGGGAAAAGTCACTTTCTGGCGCTGCGGGGCGGATTCTGGCGAAAATTGAGAGATGGTGCGCACTGCAGGTTTCGAACCTGCGACCCCTACCGTGTGAAGGTAATGCTCTACCACTGAGCTAAGCGCGCGGCCACATACCCGCACCGGATTTCCGGTGTCGAGTGCCGGAAACATTAGGTACCTCCCCCAAGCAAGGCAAGGCTCTTTTTGCAGGAAATTTTACCCTCTTAGACAACCCAGAAACGGCTTATTGCGCCTTCCACGCCTTGCTCCACAGGGCGTAGGTCTCGAACATGGCGCGACGCTCGAGCGGGGTCCATTCTGCAACGCGTTCCTGCAGGGTGGCGAACTGGCCGAACTTGGGTTCGCGCTCCACGGCGAGCTGGTAGTTCTCCATGGCCTTGGCCTGGTTGCCGGTGCCCCAGTAGCCGAGGACTTTGGAGTAATAATCGTAGCGCGAGCGGTTCTGGCTCATCTCCCCAGCCCTCTCGAAGTGTTCTACGGCGGTTTGATAATCGCCCATGTTGAAATAAGCCCAGCCGGTCTGGTTGATCATGGGCGCCTTGGGGAACAGTTCCACGGCCTTGCGCAAATCGGCGCGGGCAGCTTCCTTGCGGCCCAGCAGCGCAAGCGTGTAGCCGCGATTCGCATAGGCTTGGTAGTTCTCCGGGTTGGCCTTGATTTGGCTGTCGAGGTTTTCGAGCTTGGGGGTGGTAAAGGTGGCAGCACTGGCAGAGGTTGCCGTGGTAGCGGCAGGCTCACGATGGACACACCCGACGAGGAAGGAGGCACTCAGAAGGACAGCTAGAAGCGAGGTTTTCATGGGTAAAAAACGTTTTTCAGGAATCAGCAAGAGCTTGGCACCAAGGGAGATGGGGGGCAATGCGCAAGTTGCACTGGTAGATTTCGCATATTTTATCCGCAGTATTCATTTCGCAGCATCAGCATTTATGATTGCAGAGGAGGCGGGTTGTTTCTAATTTCGAGCTGACGTTGATCCACACGTCGCCAAGCTCGCCGACACCGCTGTATGAAACCCAAGAAGACAGCCGCGAAGAAAGCTGCCGCCATCACGCCGGAAGCTTCTTCACCATCTGCTAAACCCAAGAAAGCAGCGCGCAAAGCCGTCGCTGCCAGTTCCGCTAAAACCGCGCCCAAGCAAGTCGAGGAAGCCAAGGCTGCCTTGAAACAGGCAGCACCAAAAAAAGCGACGGCAAAGAAAGCCGCCGCCAAAAAGGCCGCGGTGAAGCTGCCCGCCATCCTCTTCGAGGATGACGCCATCCCCACGCCAGGCAACAGTGGTCCCGGCCAACGTTATTTTCTCGGTGCTGATGAACCGAATTCAGGTCTGGGTGAATTGCCGGAGTCTTATGGCACCGGCCGCTTGTTCCTCGCGGCACGCGATCCGCACTGGCTGTATGCCGCGTGGGATCTCACACGTGATCAACAGCGCAGTTACAATGCGCTCTCCAAGGATAAGCACCTCGTGGTGCGGGTGTTCCTGAATCGTGTGAGCGGCAAGGCGTTCGGTGAAACGCATGTGCATCCGGAGTCACGCCACTGGTTCATCCACGCGGGCAAGGCCGGTTCACGCTTCGTGGCCGAGCTGGGCTATTACGACAAGGCCGGCAAATGGGTTTCCGTCTCGCAATCGAAGCCGACCCTGACGCCGCCGGATTCACTTTCCGATGACACTTCAGTGCGTTTCACGGATTTGCCGGTGGAAGTGCCCTTCCAGGACTTGATCGAAACGGTGAAACAGGAATTGAAGGGCAACCTGCCGTTGGTGGAAGCCGTGGAGCAACTGAGGGCGGCAGGCAACGTCGCCCTGCCCAAGGCGAAGGCACTGGCCAAGGGGCTCTGGACCGCCGCGCAGGAAAAAGCGCTCGCCGACGTGGTATCCATGGACAGCGTGCGCCGCATCTGGATCGGCTCGCTGGAGATCACGGAGCTGATCCGGCGCAAACTGAGCAACGAATTGTCCAGCGCGGCGGCAGCCGAGTTCTCAAAAGCCCAGAAGGGTGTGGTCAACGTGGGTGGATTGGGCAGTGTCTCCAGTCCGTTTGGTGGCAGCGTGGAGAACAAAGGTTTCTGGTTCAACGTGAACGCAGAGCTCATCATCTACGGGGCCACGGAACCGACGGCGGAAGTCACCATCGGCGGCAAGGTCATCAAGCTGCGGCCGGACGGTTCGTTCAGCTATCGCTTTGCGCTGCCGGATGGAAATTACGATCTGCCCGCCGTCGCCGTGTCAGCGGATCGCTCGGAAGCGCGCAGTGCGGAACTGAAGTTCAGCCGCAGCACGAGCTACTACGGGGATGTGGGCACGCACCCACAAGACCCGAGTTTGCAACCTCCAACTGCGGACGCGGTGGAATAATTTCCTTGCGACAAGCGTCACACTTCGCCACCAAAGGGGACGCATAAACACAATGTCGCAAACACAGGGCAAGCCAGGTTATCTCGCGCTGGTGCTGCACGCACACCTGCCGTTCGTACGCCATCCGGAACATCCTAAGTTTTTGGAGGAAAGCTGGCTGTTCGAGGCCGTCACGGAAACGTACCTCCCGCTCATCCAGTTGATGGATGGCTGGGTGAATGACGGCTTGCAGTTCCGCCTTACTCTGACCCTCACCCCTACCCTTTGCTCCATGTTGCAGGATGAGCTCCTGCAGGAACGCTACACGAAGCATCTGGACGGCCTGGTGGAGCTGGCGGAAAAGGAAACGCACCGGACGACGTGGGACAAGGCGTGCCATCCGCTCGCGCAACTTTACCACATCCGCCTGATCGGAGCGCGCAAGACCTACAATTCTTATCAGCGCAATCTGGTAGAAGCGTTCAAGCGCTTTCAAGTGATGGGTTGTCTGGAGATCATCACGTGCGCCGCTACGCATGCGTTGCTGCCGCTGTTAGCCAGTCATCCAGAAAGCGTCCGGGCGCAAGTGCTCACAGCGCGGGATCATTACCGGAGCTGCTTCGGCTGCGATCCACGCGGCATCTGGCTGCCGGAGTGCGCCTACTCGGAAGGCATCGAGGATGTGCTGCTGGAGGCGAACATCCGCTGGTTCATCATGGACACGCACGGTTTGCTCCATGCGAATCCGCGGCCGCGCTACGGCGTCTTCGCACCGATCTATACACCGAATGGCATCGCTGCATTTGGGCGCGATCTGGATTCCGCGAAGCAGGTGTGGAGCCGGAATGAAGGTTATCCGGGCGACCCGCGGTATCGTGATTTCTACCGCGATATCGGGTTCGACCTGGACTTGGACTACCTCAAGCCTTACCTGCCCTCCCCGGAGCTGCGCGGGTTCACCGGCATCAAGTATCACCGCATCACGGGGAATGGCGGGGCCAAAGAGATTTATCAACGTGAAGCGGCACTGGAAGCGGTGGAAGAACACGCCACGCATTTCCTCAACGCCCGCATCGCCCAGTTCCAGCAGTTGCAGGGCATCATGGACCGACCGCCGATGGTACTCTGCCCTTACGATGCCGAGCTTTTCGGGCATTGGTGGTATGAAGGGCCGGAGTTCCTCGACCTCTTCATGCGCAAGGCGTATTACGACCAGCAGACTTTTTCGCTGATCACACCGGCGGAGTTTTTGAAGGACCGGCCCAGCCATCAAATCGCAAGACCAAGTCCGTCAAGCTGGGGTGAGGAAGGCTACTATCGGGTGTGGCTGAACGAGACGAACGAGTGGATCATCCCACACTTGGAGATCGCCATGGACCGCATGCGCGACCTGGCCGAGCGGTATCCGAATCCGACGGAGCTGACACGACGCGCACTCAACCAAGCAGCGCGCGAACTTTTACTCGCTCAAGCCAGCGATTGGCCGTTCATCCTGCGCACAGGCACCAGTCCGAACTATGCGCGGCAACGAGTGAAGGATCATCTGCTGCGGTTCATCGCGCTGCACGAGCAACTGACCATCACGCGCGTGGATGAACGCTGGCTCACGCAGATCGAGGCCACGGACAATATCTTCCCGGAGATCAATTACCGATATTGGGCTTGAGCGGATTCGTCCGTTGAGGCGAAATGGCGTCATGTCCACCTTTCACCTGACGTTCCGTCGTCTGGGCGCCGCCCTGCTGCTGGCGCTCTCGCTGATTACCACGCAGGCGGCGACGAAGAAGCCCAATGTCATCTTCCTCTTCGCGGATGACATGCGCGCGGATTCTATCGGCGCCTTGGGTAATCCGGCCATCAAGACACCACACCTCGACAGTTTGGTAAAGCGGGGGTTTGCATTGAACAATGCGTATTGCCTGGGAGGGAATCGCGGCGCGGTCTGCCTGCCCAGCCGCAACATGTTGCTGAGTGGAAACACTTACTTCCGCTGGCAGGATACGCAGACCAGCGGGGCGGGACAGAAAGGAAACTTCGCGCCAGCTACGGCAGATACTTTTCCGGCGGTGATGCAGGCGGCCGGTTACACCACGTATCATCAAGGCAAGCGGGGCAATAGTGCGACGCTCATCCAGGCGCAGTTCGAGATCAACAAGTATCTGGTGAATGACCAAGCGGACCGCACCAATGGCGAGGCCGGGCAGCAGATCGTGGATGAGGCGATCGAATTCATCACGGCGCAAAAGGATGCCAAACCTTTCTTCATGTATCTGGCGTTTTCGAATCCGCATGACCCACGAGTAGCGGCGGAGAAGTATCTGAAGCTGTATGACCGGGAGAAGATTCCGCTGCCGAAGAATTATCTGCCGGTGCATCCCTTCAACAACGGGGAGATGACGGTGCGGGATGAGACGCTCTCGCCTTGGCCGCGCACGGAGGATGAGATCCGCAAGACCTTGCACGAGTATTACGCGGTCATCTCCGGAATGGATCATCACATCGGGCGATTGCTGCAAAAACTCGATGAACTGAAACTGACGGAGAACACGATCGTCCTTTTCTCGGCGGACCAAGGGATCTCGGTAGGAAGTCATGGTTTGCTGGGCAAGCAGAACCTGTATGACCACGGCATGAAAGTGCCGCTGTTCTTTGCGGGACCGGGGGTAAAGAAAGGGAAGTCGGATGCGCTGGTGTATCTGCTGGACGTGTTTCCGAGCGTGTGTGAACTGGCGGGCGTGAAGCCGCCGGGTGGACTGGATGCGGTGAGTTTTGCACCGGTATTGCAGGGAAAAACGGACAAGGGGCGGGATAGCCTGTTCCTCGCCTATCGGGATGTGCAACGGGCCATCCGCGATGATCGTTGGAAGCTCATCCAGTATCCGCAGGTAGATGTGACTCAACTATTCGATCTGAAGAATGACCCGGATGAGTTGAAGAATCTTGCCGGTGAAGCGGGCCAGAAGGAACGGGTCGCCAAGATGCTGGCACAGATGACGGACTGGCAGAAGAAGCTGAATGATGCGGCCCCGTTGAAGGTAGCGAATCCGGCTTCGCCGAAGTGGACACCACCGAGTGCGGAGGAAATGAAGGCCGGTAAAAATTCCAAGAAGAAGAGACAATGAAAGCACTACTCCCTGCCCTGCTCATTGCCGCGCTCGCCTTCACGGCGAACGCACAGAATCAGAAAAAGGCTCCGGCTGATCCAAGCATCCCGAAGTTCAAGAAAGTGCTGCCGTCCACGCCACCGGGCGTGACTTGCACTACGAATGTGTTGGCGGAGTATCCGGAGCATACGGTGACGGTCATCGTTTATGCGCCGGACAAGCCGGGAAAGTATCCAGCCATTTTGGACATCCACGGTGGCGGTTGGCAGGCGCGGCAGGTGGAGAGTGACAAACCGATGATGGAGCGGCTGGCGGCACGAGGCTTCGTCACGGCGCTGGTATCTTATCGGCTCTCAGGTGAGGCGAAGTATCCGGCGGCATTAGATGATTGCAAAGCGGCGGTGCGCTGGCTGCGGGCGAATGCGAAGAAATTCAAGATCGATGGGGAGCGCATCGGCGTGATGGGCGGCTCGGCGGGCGGGCATCTCTCGGGCTTGCTGGCGATGACGAGCGAGTTGAAGGAGTTTGAGGGCAAAGGGCCGCACGCTGACCAGTCGAGCAGTGTGAAGGCGTGCATCGTGATGGCGGCGACGCAAGACTTGATGGCGGCGTATGGCGACAAGCCATCGACGAACCTGGTGGCGTTCTTTGGAGGGAATGCGAAGGAGATGCCGAAAGTTTATACGCAAGCTTCACCGATCACGCATGTGCGCAAGGGGGTGCCGCCGACCATCTTTATCGAGGGGGAAAAGGATACGCTGAAGATCGGACGGGCGGAGATGCAGGAGAAGTTGAAGGCGCTGGGCATTGAAACGGAGGTTTATACGCTGAAGCATGCGCCCCACCCTTTCTGGATGAGCGAGCCGTGGGTGAGCGAGACGGTGGAGATCGCGGACAAGTTCTTCAAGCGGCACTTGGGGACGCCGAAGCGCTAAACTCCAGACCCACAACTCAAACGCGTCTTACTTCAGGTAGCGGATGCGTTTCTGAGAATCGCTCTGCCACAGAAGAATAGTTGAGGTCTCTCCCGCCGCACGCCAAGGAGGTGGGGATGGAGAATCCCGCTGAAGAAACGTACGGCTGGGAAAGACCTCTGGATACTTTCCTACGCCTTTTTAAAAGGGATGCAACCGAAAAGAGCGGCAGTTTTGTAATCACCTGACCGTCTTCAGGTAGAGCACCAGTGCCTCTATCTGTGCTTCCGAAATGACCCCCTCGTAGCTGGGCATGCCAGCGTCTGTTTTCTCAAAACCTTTCAGTACTTTGGCAGTAGGTTCCTTGATGGATTCACGCAGGTAAGCTTCATCCGCACGCACCTTGGGATTGCCCTTGCCGGCGAGCTCTCGCTCGCTGCCGAAGATGCCCTTCCAAGAGGGCCCCACCTTGCCCAGCGTGGAGCCATCGGTGGAATGGCAGGCGATGCAGCCCATCAACTCAGCAACACGCGCGCCTTCCTCGACGGTGATCGGCGTCGCTTCCACGGCGGCCATCGTGCGTGGCGTCAGGTCCACGGTGAATGGCTCGAAGCCTTCTTTGACGGGATCGAACGGAGTGAGCTCGTAAGGTGTGAGATAAGCGTTGTTCGCAAAGGTCGCGCCATCGGACATCGCCAGGCTCCAGCCCAAGCGCATCTGCATGACCGGCTTCATATCCGGCACGCCGATGAACACGGTTTTGCCATCCTTGGAGATGTAAGCACTGCTGGGCACTATCGTCTCGGTGCCTTTGGTGCCATCCAGCTTGAAGTGCGGTGAGCCGTAAGCCGGCGTGCGCTTGTAGTTCCAACGCTCGACCGAAAAGCTGGCGGGATTGGTCGCCTGTTGGGCACTCACGGGCACATCAAAACGGACGAGCAAACCCTTATCCATCGGCACGACCTCGCGCGGGAGACTGCTGGGCGCACCGGTATAACGCACCCGGGTCAGGCCGCTGATGTTCGTGGCCACCGTGCCCCAGATCTGCATGCCGGTGACATAGAGCTGGCCATCGGCAGGGTTCACCGCACCGTTGATGGGAGCGTATTTGAAATCACGGAACAGGCTCATGATGGCGGCTTGCGGTTTGCTGCCACGCTCGTTCAAGCGGACCAGAAAGAGTTCAGGACGATTGTAACCGATGTGGATGAGAGCGTCATTGAGCGGCCCCATCTTCGCACCCGCCAGCCAGACCTGGCCGACAGCAGAAGAGTTCACCGGATGCGGTATCCACGTGAGCGGATCGGCGATGGGCGCGGGGTATTTCTCTTTCGGCAACAGGTGCGTGAGGAAGCCGTGATACTCATTCTTCTTCAAGATATAGAGCGGCGTGGTGGGGACGTAGTTCCCCTGCTGATCGCTGACGGTGACCATGCCCGTCTTCGGGTGCATGCCGATGAAGGGCTCGCGGAAACCGTAGCCGAGCATCTCAAAGGACTTGCCATCCGGCGCGATGCGCAGGACGGAGCCGTTATATTTGCCGATGGTGCTGCCCTGCTGGCCGCCCTTGGCGATGACAAAGGAACCATCCGGTGCGACGCGCACACCGGCAGCGAACTCCCGCGTCTCGGCGGTTTGCGCAAAGAGATTACAGAACAGTTCGTGGACATCTGCTTCGCCATTGTTGTCCGAATCTTTCAGAAGCCAGAGGCCGTTGCGATCGTTGACGAAGATTTCGTTATTCCGGATGGCGATGCCGAGGGGCTCATGCAAGCCGGAGGTGAAGCGTTTCCACTCCACCGTTTTCAGGTCGCCTTGCAAACCGGATGCAAGCCAGACATCGCCATCAAAGGTGACGAACGCCGCGCGACCATCAGGGAAGAAAGCGAGATCGGCGATACGCACATTCCGTTTCCACGGATTGCGATCAGGGATGGAAATGTCATCGAGGACGTAAGCGTCTTTGGCCGAGGAGAGCCTGGCTGCCGTGATGACTTTTTGCGGCCAGCGCGTAGCAGGTGCTTTGGCAACGGGCGGAAAAGTTGCGAACCCTGTTTCCGCCGGACCGCGCAAACTCAGGAAAACTTGAAAGCCGACAGGCTCGCTGGACGCCTGGAGACGGACGGTGACAAGGCCACCTTCCTGCAGCACCACCTTGGCGTTGGTCGTATCACCGCCCTTGATATTCCGCACTAGAACAGGATGTTGCTCACCAGCCTCCGGCTGACGCTGGCCCAAGACCAGCCAGAGCGCTTGCGGCACACGATCAAACTTGAAGCTGCGGGCCACTCCTAAGTTTTCACCTTCCTTGCGGATCGTGATGCGCTCCTGCACCAAAGCTCCCGCAACCGTGTATTCCAGCACCACGCCATTATCCACCTGCCGCACCGCTTTGAACTGCCCCTGCTCCGGCTTCAATGGTCCCCTGCCCAACTCCTTCTCATCCGGAGCCAGTTCGCGCGGATCAGTGAGGGAAAAGTCTTCGCCGGTTTGCCACCCCGGATACAGTCCATTGGCGAACAACATTTTCCCGACTGGCTCCGGCAGTTTCCTTTGCCCTTCGGGCACTTTGTAACCCTGCTGCTGGTAAGAACCGTAAGACATCGCCACCGGAGTCACATTGGTGCCCACCCAGATGGCCGAGACGCGCAGCAGATCGGTATCGAAGCACGCCCAGCAATCGTGGCCAAGATTCAGGGTGATTCCGCGCGGCGTGAGATTGTTCGCGGGCCAGCCTGCCCCCAGATTTCGCGCTTCCAAGACGGAGGAGAAGAACGGGAAATCTTTCTCCACGAAATCGGCCCACGGTTTGTTGCTCTCAGCGGCGCGCAGGGAGAGCCACGTCCCGAGACACATCACGGCGGCCAGCAAACGACCAAGTTGAACAAATCTTTTCATGTCAGCTTGGCTGGAAACGGTAGCAACCTCCCTCATTCGTTGCACGGATTGTTTGCAGGCAAAATGGACCGGGCCAAGGAGGGCGACGGGGATTTGAACGAACGAGGCTGAGTCCGCCGAGGACCAAACGCCGTGCTCCTACAAAAGGAACAGATACTAATTTCGGCGCTAAGCCGAGGAAACGTCCAACTCGGCCACACGGCGGGCCAGCATTTACACCGCTCAACGTGCAACGTCCAGAGCCTGGGAGACGTGGTTCCCGGACTGGAAACCGGCCAGTTCAACGCCTCTTTTTGCACAAGAGGAACTTATCAGCCAGATGCGCCCGCTGTTTCAACATCAAGGCAGCAGTAGCGGCGCGCAAAGCAACGTCGTTAGGTTAGCCATCGTTTCCTTGCTAATTTACCTTCCCCCCGCAAGCGTGGACACGGGCGGGAGAAGTCAGGATGAGGGGTCTATCTCTCCCCAAAGTCTCGTTCTGATAAGCTCTTGCGGGCCGGGTCAGGCTTGCCTCTGCCTCAAATATCCCATTGTTCCTTCCTCATCAAGTTACCACCACTCCGCTTTGCAAAAGGGCAGAGGTGAAGGGTGCCGTGCTTGCTTCAACGCTCCGAAGGGCAGTGCCTCATGATGCCCCCGGAGTCAACTCGGCCCCAAAAACACCCCCGAACAAGCCGTTGACAACTCCCTTGGTTCCGTTACAGTTCGCGGCTCTTAGTTTGTCAGAAAACGATTTTTAGAAGCTATGCCGAATACGAAGTCAGCCGAACGCCGCACGCGCAGCAATGCCCGCAAGCAGTCCCGCAACAACTCTGTGAAATCCCGGGTCAAGACCTTGGAACGCAGCTACCAGAAGGTCCTCGTAGGCGGCAAGAAAGACGAATCCGTCGCCGCCCTGAAAGCGGCCATCTCCGCCCTCGACAAGGCCGCCAAGGCTGGCGTCATCAAGAAAGAGACTGTGAACCGCAAGAAGTCGCGCCTGTCCATCCAGCTCAAGAAGGCCACCGCAGCGGCCGCCAAGTAAGCTTAGCCCCGCTTTTTACCAGCGCCCGGATAACTCCGGGCGCTTTTTTCGTTACCGGGCCTTCCCCTGCAAGTACGCCTGCCGCCGCCCCTCCGGTATTTTCTCGATCGCATACCGCAACATCGTACGGGGCATGCGCCGCTGGTATTTCACCAGAAACCCCTCCATCACCGCTTGGTCCCGCTTGCCCACTTCCCGCAGCATCCAGCCCGTCGCCTTGTGCATGAGGTCTTCCTCATCCTCCAGCAATAGTTCGCCGATGGCCAAGGTGTCCTGAAACTCCCCCTCCCGGATGAAGTAAAACGTGGCCACAATGGCAATCCGCCGTTCCCATAAGCTGGCAGATTTGGCCAACCCATAGAGCACCCTCCGGTCCTTGTCCGCCAGCCACGCGCCCACGATGTCCCGGGCCGAGGTATCCACGAGGTCCCAGTTATTGATCCAGCGCGTGTGCTCCATATAACTCTGATAAATCGCCTCCCGCCGCGCTTCATCTCCCTTGGCGAACTGTCGCACCCAAATCAGCAGCGCCGTCAACCGCTCCTCATGGACGGGTGACCTCAACAAAGCACTCACCACCTTGGGCGAGGCCCCCGCCGCCAGCTTCACCACCCCACGCACCTGCGGCACCGTCAACCCGATGAACCGGTCCCCTTCCCCATACCCGCCCGGACCCGTCTGAAAGAACTGCTGCATCAACGCGGCCCTCGCCGGATAAGCATGCCGGTGCAGTTCAGTGCGGATTTCTGTGAGTTTCATTCGAAGAAAAGAAAATGGTCGGAGCGACAGGAGTTGAACCTGCGACGTCTTGCTCCCAAAGCAAGTGCTCTACCGGGCTGAGCTACGCTCCGACACAATCGGACGCGTATAATTCACACCTCAGACCTCCGACGCAACAGGTAAATCGCCCCACCGGCCATAAAAATGACTGCCCGCCTCCAAAACGGTCAGTTTCACCCCCGGAACCTCAAAAACTAAAGGCTTTCCATCACCCCCCCAGATTTGGAACAATGAATCATCTGGATGTGACTTTATGGCCGTCCGGTGAATTAAGAGAATATTGTCATGTCATTTGCACAACTTGGTCTGTCCGCCCCCGTACTGGAAGGTGTGAAAGCGATGGGCTACACAGACCCGACCGCCATCCAGCTCCGCGCCATCCCCCTCATCCTTGAAGGCCGCGACGTCATCGGCAGCGCCCAGACCGGCACCGGCAAGACCGCCGCATTCGCCCTGCCCATCATTTCCAAACTGGACAAGCACCAGAAAGCCCCCCGCGTGCTCATCCTCGAACCCACCCGAGAACTCGCCTCCCAGGTGGAGACCGCCGTGCGCGATTACTGCCGCTTCACCGATCTCACCGTCGCCGTCATCTACGGCGGTGTCGGCTACGGCAAGCAGCGCGAAGCCCTCTCTACAGGTGTGGACATCCTCGTGGCGACCCCCGGTCGTTTGCTGGATCACATGCAGGAAGGCGCCTGCCGGCTGGATGGCGTCCAGTATCTCGTACTGGATGAGGCGGATCGCATGCTGGACATGGGCTTCCTGCCCGACGTCCGCCGCATCGTCGAGCGTTGCCCGAAAGCCCGCCAGACCTCTCTCTTCTCCGCCACGGTTCCGCCGCAGATCGAGACGCTCATCCAGTGGGCGATGAACAAGCCGGAGACTGTCGAGATCGGCGCCCGCCGCAGTCCGGCCGAGACCGTCAAACATGCCCTCTATCCGGTGAACTCCTTGCAAAAGACCGATCTCCTGATCGAACTGCTCGAGCGCCTGCACTACGATTCCGTCATCATCTTCTGCCGCACCAAGCAGAACGCCGATCAGGTCGGCAGCCTGCTACACCGAAAGAATCACGCCGTGACCGTTCTCCACTCCAACCGCACCCAGCGCGAACGCGAGGACGCCCTCAAGGGCTTCCGTGACGGCAAATACGAAGTGCTCGTGGCCACAGACATCGCCGCGCGAGGTCTGGATATCGAAGGCGTCAGCCACGTCATCAACTACGACGTGCCCCAACACCCGGAAGATTACGTCCATCGTATCGGCCGTACCGGTCGCGCCCAGGCCAGCGGTGATGCCCTCACCCTGATGCTCGCCGAGGACCGCGACCACGTCGCCTCCATCGAGCGCTTCATCGGTCAGACCATCAAACGGGAGAAGATCGAGAATTTCGCATATAAGTATACCTCTCTTTTTGACGAAACGAAGCCGACGAGCGGCAACGCCCCCCGCTTCCGCCAAGCCCGTGTTTCCGGCGGATATAGCTTCGGTCGCAGCCGGAAATAAATTAGCCCTGCTTATATTTTAGCGAGAAATCCACTAATTTGTTGATTCCCGGCGGGCTTTTTCCTAAATCGGCGTCCGTGGTCCACCCGGACACCGAATTAAAGCTGGTAAGCGAAGCCATCGGACATGGCGTCTTCGCGACTCACTTCATCCCCAAAGGCACCATCGTGTGGGTGCGTGACGACCTGGACCGGGTTTTCACTCCCGAACAGGCTGCCGCCTTGGAGCCCTTCTACCAAGATATCTTGGAGAAGTATTCCTTCGTGGACTCCCGCGGCCACATCATCCTGTGTTGGGACCATTCCCGCTTCTTCAACCACTCCTGCCACGCCAATTGCATGTCCGCCGGCTACGATTTCGAGATCGCCGTACGCGACATCCAGGCGGGCGAAGAACTGACGGACGACTACGGCACCCTGAATCTCCGCGAAAACTTCGGCTGCCTGTGCAGCCATGCCGAATGCCGGAAAGAGATCCGCCCCGATGACCTCGCTCGCTTCGCCCCGCATTGGGACAAGCAAGTCTCCGAGGCCTTCTTCCAGATCCCTCAAGTAAAGCAACCCCTCTGGCATCTGCTGAAGGAAAAGCAGGAAGTCGAACAGGCCTTGCAAAATCCGGCCCTGCTCCGCTCCATCTACTGCCACTACGCCCCGGCCGCGTAAAGCCTCAGCCGGAAAATCTTTCGCATCCTTTCCGAAACAAAATAGGGCAGCGCGAACGCTGCCCTTTCTGCATTTTAGAAATAGCCGTTGTTTACTCTGACGGCGGACGCTGCGGACGATTGCCTTCCGGCCGCGCCCCACCTTCACCCGGCGGACGTCCCCCACCTTGGCCACCCCGTTCGCGCATTTGCGCAAATGAAGCTTCGATCTCTTTCTTGTCGATGAAACCATCACCATTCGCATCCATCCGGCCGAACATGCCTTGCATGCGTTCGGAAACCTCATCCTTGGCCAGCTTACCGTCGCCGTTCTTGTCATTCTCCATCATCCGCGCAACAAAATCACCACCGACCTGACCGCCTTGTCCGCCCGGACCAGGCTGGCCTCCCGGCCCTCCCGGACCACCCCGTCCACCCATCCCCGCCGGACGCGTCTCTTCCTGCGAGAGCTTGCCATCACCGTCCTTGTCGAGCTTCTTGAGCGCCACCGTGGCGTTCTTCAATTCGGCTTCATCGATTGTGCCGTCACTGTTCGCATCGAGTGCCGTGATGATCGGATTCGGCATCGGACGGAAGCCGCCCTGCCCTTGCCCAAAGCCGCCTTCACGGCCCGGTCCACCGGGCGGACGCTGCGCCTCGGGCCGCTGACCTTGCTGGCCGCCTTCGGGACGTGGACCACCGGGACGTTCGGGACGAGGTCCGCCTTCTTGTGCTGAACTGCTCCACACCGTGGCGCTCAAGGCCAGGGCGGCGAGTATGGCTGTCTTTTTCATGTATCGTTTTGTTTTGGTTGTTGGGGATCATTCACCCGCGCTGCCGCCTGCTCCTGCGCTGATGCAGTAGAGGTAACGGTCGGAGCGGAGGAAAATCGTCTGGCCATCGAGGGCCGGGGTCGCGTTGAACTGCGTGTCATCCGTGAGCTTGTTCTGCGCCACCACTTTAAATTCCGGTGCCGCCGGGAACACAAACGTCCCGTTGCGCCGGCTCACCGCATACACCTTTCCGTTTGCCAGCACCGCCGAGGCGTAGAAGGGCTTGCCCCCGCGACCACTCGCGCTAGCCCCGGGCAGACGCTCTTTGTAAACGAGCGAACCGGTCTTGGCATCCAAGCACACCGCGAACCCCGCATCACTCGCGAAGTATAGCCGCTCTTCATGCAAGACTGGTGTGGGGATGTAAGAACTGTCCCGGCTGCTCCACAGAACATGACTTGAGGTGACATCACCCTTGCCACCGGTCTTCACAGCCACCGCCGCCAGTTGCGGAAAGCCGCCAAAGGCATACACTACGCCTTTGCCCGGCACCACGCTCGGAGCCACGTTGCCGGACATGCCGGTGCTCGCATACCAGCGCAGCTTGCCCGTGTCCGGGTTCAAGGCCCACAGCTCATTGGGCAACGCGAGGATCAGTTCCGCGCGCCCTTCCGTCTCCATCAACACTGGCGTGCCAAAGACATACTCCAATCCACCACCCTCGGCCTTCCAAGCCTGCTTGCCGGTCTTCTTGTCGAGCGCATAAACAGCATGGCTTTCTTCCGATGCATTGATGATGACGAAATCCTTGTAGAGCACCGGACTGGAGGCCGAACCCCAGTTCTTCTGGTTCGCCCCCGTACCCAAACCAGTCTGCCAAAGCTGGTTCCCATTCAGATCGAAGGCGAGCGCGCCCGCTTTGCCAAAGAAAGCATACACTCGCTCCCCGTCACTTACCGGCGTATGACTCGCATACCCATGCTCTTGGAGCATCTGGTCATACCGGTCCACATTGGCCTCGCCTACTACGACCTTGTTCCACAACACATTGCCCGATTTACGGTCCAAGCAGACCAGATGCCGCTTCAAGGCCCCAGCCTGCCCATTCGCCCCATTACCTGACCAGGAAGTGATGAAAATCTTCTCCCCCACCAAGATCGGACTGGATGTGCCCGGGCCGGGCAAGGCCGCTTTCCATTGCACATTCTTGGCATCGCTCCATTCGATGGGCGGCTTTGCCCCCGCCACCGTCCCGCTACCATTCGGACCGCGAAACTGGCTCCAGTCAGCCTGCCCGCTCAAGGCGAACATCATGGCCCCGGCGGCAAGCATACCCACAGTTCTGGTGGCATTGGTCTTCTTCATGTCTCTCTATATAACGCCGGAGAATGGTGAATAGTTCTCTGAAATCGGTGAAAAATTGTTAAGCTAGAGTAAAGTTTCCGGTCTTTTCCCTCAAAAACGTCCCTCCACCGCTTCGTTCTGTGGCTAGGGCTTGCTACTCCACTAACTTCACCTCTACGGGCTGCCGCTCGAAATTCTCCGCCAGCAGCAAGGCTTGTGGTTTCATCCCGGCCAAAGCCGTGAAGAACCGGTCCGGTATCACCTCCAGCCGCGTGTTGTAGAAGGAGGCGATCTCGTTGAAGTAACCGCGCGCTAGGGCGATGCGTTGCTCCGTATCAATCAGATTCTTCTGGAGATTGAGAAAGGACCCCTCCGCCTTCAATTCCGGATAACGCTCCTCGATCGCCACCAGCAACGGCGTGATGCCAGAGTAATCCGCGCCCGCTTCGCCCGGTGGCGTCGCCAGCATCTGCGCCCGCAAGGTCGCCACTTCCGTTTGCAGCTTGCTCTCGTAATCGCGCAAGCCCTTCACCGCCGCCACCAGATTGGGGATCAGATCCTGCCGCCGTTTCAATTGCACATCCACCTGCGACCACGCCTGCTTCACCCGTTGACGCAAGCCCACCAAGCTGTTGAACACCATCCAAGCCCAGCCCACTATCCAGCACACCACGTAAAGCGCGGCAATTCCAAGGAGCAACCATGTCGCCCGTTGGTCCTCGATCTGGTGCTTGGAAATTCCGACCAATGTTCCTCCTGACATAAAAATCAGTCCTCCAAGACCATACCACGTAAAAGCAGAGGCCATGCCGCCGCTGATCAAATTTTCCTGCCGAGTGGAAATCAGGAACATCGGCGCAGCCGCATTTCGGGCGATCTCCGCCGCCACGATGTCCTTTCGTTCACGAGCCTGCCCCATCACATAGATTTCTTGATGAAGTGGTATGCCTTTTTCGACGAACCGCCGTTCATGATCGGAATCCATTATGGAAGCTCGCGGACCTTTGGCGTAATAAAGAGGATCGGAACGTATGCACGTCTTGGCGAACAGGGTCACGGGCTCGATCTCGGCTCCGTGGGGTACGATTTGCACGACTCCACAATCATCCTTCAGATAAAACGGTATCATTTCGCTCCCATTGGCCACAGTCGTCCATCCGCTCTCCTGGCGTTCGCGAGTCTTGGTCTTTCCCTCGCTATCCGTATAGGTTTCCGTCACCGTCCGGGACCAGTGTTCCTCCACCTGCCAGTCATAAAGGACACAGTTCCGCTCCGCCAAAAAACTCCGCACCGGCTGCTCGGATTCCGCCGTCCCCTTGAGTTCCACCATGCCGATGAACACCCCCGTGGTTTTGCAAGTCGGTGTGTCATCCAGCAATCGCCGTCTTTGGCCGGAACTGATGGATAACCCCAGACACAGGACTCCTAGCGCGCCCCCTATCCACGGTATGAACACAGACATGTCGACCATAAAAAAGTGATACCGAGATCAAACTTGCTCCTGCAACTGCCTCATGATCCACGCTTGCGCAGCCATCCCTGGATCACCATCCACAACACCGGCGGCACCAGCGCGCTCAAAGCCAGCGCCATCCCTGGATGTTCCACCCCCGCACTCCCGATCGCCGCATACGTGAACGCCATCGGCACCGATCCGCACAACAACGCCACCACGAACAGTCGCACCGGCATCCGCGTCAACCCCGCCATGCACGCGATGACTTCCGGGAACAGCGGCAACCACCGCGACACCGCCACCAGCCACCCGCCCAAGCGCGTGAACAGCTCCTCGCCCTTTTTCAGATCCGTCTCTCCCACTACCTTCACCGCTGCATTCCTGCCGAGCATCCGGCACAGCCCATACGCGATGAACCCGGAAAGAAACGAACCTGCCGAACCGATCAACCCGCCCATCACCGGCCCATAGATCAGACCCAGTGCCGCCATCACCGCCGTCGCCGGTATCGGCAGCACCAGATCACTCGCCAATAAAATCAATCCCGCCAGCCACGCATACTTCCCCTGCTGCCGCAGCCACTCGACGGAGCCCTCGAAAGAAAACGACCGCGTCAGCTCCTCGCCCCAGATCAAAAACGGGACCAGAAACAAAACCGCCAGCCCGATGAATATGCCCACCAGCCGCATCGCTCCCTTAATTCGTAGCAGCCGCGGGAAAGCGGCTCAAACCTAACCGAAATAAAAACTCCCAACCCAAAGCTTCAAGCATCAACCACCAATACCAGGGCACACTGTTTCAGGCAGTCAACAAATGTTCTCCCTCTCCTCTCAATGAGGAGTGAGAGCGCCAACCTCTTGTCCCATCCGGGCCGATGACAAAACCTCTTGGAACTTGGCATCTAAATCTTCCACTCCAGCTCCACCCCCGCCTTCGCCAGCCCCTGCTGAAACTGCACCAGCAACTCCCGTTTTTCCCGCACGGCCTTCGGTTCCGTTTTCCTCTGCGCGCAAAAACTCACCAGTGCCCCCGCTGCTTCGCCGATGCCCCACTCCACCGGATGCAATCGATAACACCCGTTCGTCAGATGCGTCGTCCCGATATTCTTGTTCGCCGGGATGAGGTTCTTCACCCGCTGCGGCAGCAACGCCCCCAACGGCACTTGAAACGGTGCCGTCAGAAAATCGATATAATTATCCCCCTTCGTCGAAGGATGCAGGTCGATCGCATACGCGCCGATACCCACCGTGTCTTGGAACTGCTCCGCCTTCGCTTCGCTCTCCTTAACGCCCATGATCTTCGCGCGCATCGCCAAGCCCACGTGCTGCTCCTTCACCGTGAACACCGCCTTGATGCGTCGCGCCTCCCGCACATACGGATACTTCGCCAAACCATCCTCCGTGCCCACGATGTCTTTCCGCAAGCGCAAGCCCGGCCAACCCTGCTTGCCATCCGGCCGCTCCACCTCCGTCTGCAACCAATACACCAGCGAGAGACTCAACTGCTTCGCCCGCTCCACATGGTGTTTGAATTCCTTCTCCGAAACACCCACCAGATTCCCCAGCAGATAATCATTCTGCGGCCAGTTCACCAGACAGATATCGCCTGGATACGTGCCCGGCTGAAAATTCGCCTTGTTCGCGATGCGCCGATACTTCCACAGATTCGTCACCGTGCCCGGATGCTCGCCCTCCGGATTAAACCTCAGCTTTTTCGGCAACATCGTGCGCGGATGCGTGTACGTCAGGTCCAGCAACCGCCCCGGCCACGCTGGCGTCATCTTGGGAATAAAGTTCCGCCAAAAATCATACTCGCGCGGCTTCTCGATCACCGACTCCCGCCCCGCCACATGCTCCAGCGCGAAACACATCGTGAACGCCTGCTGATTCTGCGGATCATTCTTCGCCACCGCATGCAGCTCGCCTGTCTCCGCCTGGGATTCCGCGCCCGCGATAAATTCCGTTTTCGTCAACGGCAACAAATCCCCCAACTCCGTCGCATCCACAAACCAAGGCGCGCTCAACACCACCTTGTTCCCCGAACGCAAACTCTGCACCTCCACCGCGCTCACCGCATCACCACTCACCTCCGCAGCCGTCGCCTTGTGCTCCAGCAACAAAGTCAATTGCCCGCTGCTCTGCCACGGTGCGAACCACGATTCCAACACCGCCAGCGCCACCTTCGGCTCATGACACAACCGCGACACCGAACCATCCCCGGGATTCAGATCCACCTTCGCCTTCGCCGCCGCCGTCAGCGGATAATGCCGCCGATAATAATCCCGGATCGCTATCCGCAACTCCCGATAACTCAGATTTGCCCCGTGCGACTCGATCCAGCGATTCTCATCCGGCGGCACCGCCTGCTGCGTCAACTGCCCGCCGATCCAGTCCGTCTCCTCCGTCAAAATGACCCGCAGCCCGCTTCGCAACGCCGCCAACGCCGCCGCACACCCGCCCAACCCCGCCCCGATGATAACGACATCCGCCCGCAACTCCGCCTTCCCCTTGCGCCCGCTCCTCCGCTCCTCCGCCGCGCGAGCCGATGACGTGGACAAGAT
>JAEYXS010000098.1 GCA_023431185.1 Verrucomicrobiota bacterium | reverse complement strand
TCAACTTCCGGCACCGCTCCGCATAAACCAGGCAAATGCGATCCTCCTTGTTCAACTCATACGCCGCTTCAAAAAACTGCACCGCCTTGTCCCAGTCCCCGCGCCGGTACAATCCCAATCCCCGGTTAAAATTCTCCAGCACCGCCTCCATGTTCGGGAATGACTCAGGAGTATGATAATCCAACACCTCATACACGTTCACCGGCTCGCTCTTCCCTTTCACCACCACCTTGTCGATGTCCCGCAGCCGGTATTTCCCATGCAATTTCCGCATCGTGAATTCGCTGATCAATATCCGCGCATGATACTGCTTGCACGCGCTCTCCAGCCGCGCCGCCAGGTTCACGCCGTCCCCGATCATCGTGTAATCCTGCCGCCGCGCCGATCCGATCGGCCCCGCCACCACCCGGTCCGTGTTCAACCCGATGCCGATCTCGATGGGCTTCTCCCCGCGTTCACTCCGCACCCGGTTGAACTTCTCCAGCTCCCGGATCATGTCGATGGCCGCCCGCATTCCCCGGTCTTCATCGTCATCATGCGCCACCAGCGTGCCAAACCCCGCCATCAGTGCATCCCCGATGAATTTGTCCAGCATCCCGCCCTCGCGCTGGATGCATTCCACCATGATCTCAAAATATTCGTTCAACAGGGTCACCGTCCCCTGCGCCCCCAGTTTCTCCGTCAGGCTCGTGAAGTTGCGGATATCGGCGAACAGCACCGTGACCACCGCATTCCGCCCCTGATCAATATTCCCGCCGCCCGCCAGCAACTTGTCCGCCAGCGCCGGGTCCATGTAGCGCGTCATCGTGGACTTCATGCGCTTCTCGGAGCTGATGTCCTCGATCATCAGCATCGTGCCCAGCCGTTTGTGCTCCATGCTGAAGAGCGGCTGCACCGTGGCGTTCACCGACCGCGTTTCGCCATGGATGTGCAGCTCCGCATCCTCCGCCGATTCCGAAGTCTCCTCCTTCTCCACCCGTTCGATCTTCTCCAGCAACCACGCATTCTGCGGCGTAAAAAACTCCTCCACCTTCTTGTGCAAGATCTCCTGTGGACCCGTGCTCAAAATTCGATAGCCCGCCCGGTTGCAGGTGATGATCTGGCCGCTCTCATCCAGCGTGAGCACTCCGTTCGACATGCTCTCCAGCATGCTCTCATTGTAATTCTTCATGCTCTGGATGTCTGCGAAAAGCTTCGCGTTCTCCAGTGCCAGCGAGATGCGCGCGCTGAACGCCCGCAACCGCGTCTCATCCTCCGTGCTGAAAACGCTGCCTGATTTGTTCAGGGCCTGCACCGCTCCGATGGTCTTTCCCTGTTTGTTGATCACCGGCACGCACAGGATGCTGCGGGTGAAATAGCCCGTCTTCTTGTCAAAGGCGGGATTGAACCTCAGGTCCGCATACGCATACGGAATGTTGATGGATTTTCCCGAGGTGAAAACCGCCCCGGCAATGCCCAGACTGTTCGGAAAGCGTATCTGCGTGCTGTTCAGTCCCGTGCCCACCTCTGCCCACAGTTCATTCGTCTTCTCGTCATTCAGGAACAAGGTGGCCCGGTCCGCCTTCAACATCCGCCGCGCCTCCCCCATGATCTTTTGCAGCAACGGTCCCAGCTCCAGCTCCGTGGCCACATCCGAGACCACATCCAGGAACTCCATCTCCTGCTCCCGCGTGCGTTGCAGTCTTTCCGCCTGCTGATGGCTCTGCAGGGTGATGGCCGCCTGGCTGGTGATGGCTTCGAGCAACGCCAGATCCAGTTTGCTGAACTCACCTTCCTTGCGGTTCAGCATCTGCATCACCCCGATGACTTCGCCTTTCACCGTCTTGACCGGTGCCGCCAGGATGCTGCGCGTCTTGTATCCCGTCTGCTTGTCGATCGAGCGGTCGAACCGTTCGTCCGCGTACGCATCCGCGATGATGACTCCTTCCTCATGGGTATAGACATACCCGGCCACCCCATGGGTGTTCAGGATGCGGATCTCCCGGCTGATGTTCCCCAGGGCGATACGTGAATAAAGCTCGCCAGTCTGCGGGTCATTCAGGAAAAGCGTGCCCCGTTCGGCGTGCGTCTGCTCCTTGCTCAGGCTCACCAGCACAGAAAGCACCTCATCCAGCGTTTCGATGGATGAAACCTGCTGGCTGATGCTCAACAACATTTCCAGATGTCGCAACCGGTCTTCGGAGTTCACCAGTCCCTCCAATCCTGCCAGTGCCTGCTGTCTTCTGCCCTTTATTCTTCCCATGCGTCTCTTAAGTCTTTGCTCCTGTCGCTTGTTGCTTCTGATCCAGTCGGTCGCGCAAAGCCTGCACGGTCGCCTTCAGTTGGTCGATTTCCCCTCGCGATGCCGTCACCACCTGTTGCACCGCCTGTTGCTTTTCGTAGTGGGCATCATCCAGCACCTGCCGCAACTTCTGCACCGTCTCGTGCAGTTGATGGATCTCCGCCTGCGCCGCCGCCACTGCCGCCTGCACCGCCTGCGCCTTGTCAAAGTGCACTGCATCCATTTCATCCCTCAAGGCCTGGATGGTCTTGCGCAACTGGCCCATCTCCGCATTGCTCTCCGCCAGGGCTGCTTGCCGCACCTGTTGCTGGTCAAATTTAAGCGAAGAAATTTCCTGCTCGAGTTGTTGGATACGACGTTTCAACTCGGATGCATCCTCAGCCATTGCGGCTGGTTTGGCTGTGATCTTGCTCGCCAATGGGTTGCGTACACGCACTTTGTGTGCGGTCGTAGATTCGTGGAACGCCTTCCTTATCCGCCCCAACCGGCGGACTGGCAAGCAAATATCCCAGCCGCTCTGCGATTGCCTTGCCGCCCCGAATCGTTATTGTCTTCGCCATCAAACATGCCCCAGCCCAGCTCCATGCGTATCGGCTCTATCCGCCCTCTGACCACCTGTCACCATCACCCCCTTGCAGTGGCATTCCTACTTCTGCTCGCGCAAATTATTAGCGCTGCTGAACTTCCAGAAAAACGCCTCCCTTGGACCACCTCCCGTATCCTTGGCACCGCCGAAGCTCCTCCCCCTTATCGCGCTGAACGCGCCTTCCCCAAGCTCCAGTTCAAGAATCCCGTCGATTTCGTCCCCATGCCCGGCACTGACCTCATGGTCCTCTTGGAGCAACGCGGCCCCGTGCATGTTTTCCCGAATGACGGCCAGGCGACGAACACCCACGTCATCCTCGACCTGAAGAAAGAGCTGAAGCAGCACCACGAAAGTTACGGGATGGTCTTCCATCCCGACTTCAAAAAGAACCGCAAGGTTTACCTCTGCTACATCACCAAGCCGGATGTAGAGAACGGCACACACGTCTCCGAGTTCACCCTGCCAGATACCCAACCGCTCCGCATCGATCCCCAGAGCGAACGCATCATCATCTCCTGGCGTGCTGGCGGTCATAATGGCGGCTCCCTTCAATTCGGCCCCGATGGCATGCTCTACATCTCCTCCGGCGATGGCGGACCCGCCAGCCCTCCCGATCTTCTCAAGACCGGCCAAAATCTCACCGACCTCCTATGCTGCATTCTGCGCATCGACGTGAACAAACCAGTTGGCGATAAACTCTATTCCGTCCCTGCTGATAACCCCTTCATCAACACTCCCGGCGCTTGCCCGGAGATCTGGGCCTACGGTTTCCGCAATCCCTGGAAGATGAGCTTCGATCCCGTCACCGGCGGACTCTGGGTCGGTGATGTCGGCTGGGAGATTTGGGAACTCGTTTACAAAGTGCAACGTGGTGCCAACTACGGCTGGAGCGTCATGGAAGGCCCTCAACTCGTTCACCCAAACGAACCGCTCGGCCCCACACCCGTCACTCCGCCCACCTATGCCCACTCCCATTCCGTCGCCCGCTCCATTACTGGCGGCTTCGTCTATCGTGGTAAAAAATATCCTGACCTTGTCGGCAAGTACATCCATGGCGACTGGGTCACCGGCAAGATCTGGTCCTTGCGCGAAGTGAAGGATGGCAGACCTGAAGTGCAGGAGATCGCCAGCACCTCCATCCCCATCATCTGCTTCGGCGAAGATCACAACCGCGAACTCTACGTCGTCAGCTACGATGGCGGCATCTTCGAACTGCTGCCGAACAGATCCACCGCCGTCGCTACCAGTTTCCCCAAGAAGCTCAGCGATACCGGCCTCTTCTATTCCACGGCGAAACATCAGGTCGCCGAAGGCGTGCTGCCTTACGACATCAATACCGAGATGTGGGCCGACGGCACCACCGCCGAACGCTTCATCGCGCTTCCCGGCACCAATAACATCAGCAAATTCCTGAGAGGTGATTTCAGTAAAGGCGAGACCAAGGATGCCTGGCGCTTTCCCACCAACACCGTCTTCGCCCGCACCGTTTATGTGGATTTGGAAAAAGGCAATCCCGCCACTCGCCGCCGCCTGGAAACCCAGATCCTCCACAACACCGGCGACGACTGGAAAGCCTACAGCTACCACTGGACCAAAGATCAGAAAGATGCCGTGCTCTATGATGGCGACGGCAAGGAAGAGACCTACCAGATCAAAGATTCCGCCACCGGCAAATCGCATCCCTGGACTTGGCGCTACTCCAATCGCACCGAGTGCATGGTCTGCCACCTCACCCGCACCGGCACCATCCACAGCTTCGCTTCATTCCAGCTTGATCGCGACATCACACAGGCAGGCAACAAACGCAACCAGATGGAAGTGCTGAAGCAACTCGGTCTCTTCCAATACCCCGTGCCGAAATACCAGCGCATGGCCTCGCTCAAGGACGAATCCGCCTCCGTGAATGACCGCGCCCGCGCTTACTTGCACGTCAATTGCTCACACTGCCATCGCTTCGGCGGCAGCGGCGCTTCCACTGTGGATTTCCGCTGGGAAATGACCAATGACAAGATGCTCGCCATCGATGCCGCCCCCACTCAAGGCACCTTCGGTCTGGACAACCCGCACATCATCACCGCCGGTCGCCCGCATGAATCCGTGCTCCTCTACCGCTTCGCCAAACTCGGCCGCGGTCACATGCCCTACCTCGGTGCCCAAGAAGTCGATACCACCGCCTTGAAGCTCCTCGAACGCTGGGTGCGCGAACTCAAATCCACAAACTATCTCGCTCCGGTCTCCTTCACCCAGCCAGCTAAGCTCGACACGACTTCGCAAACCCTAGCCGCCATCTGCTCGCTCGAAGGCGAACCGCAAAAGTGGAGCGCCCAAGAACGCGATGAACTCATCCAACGCGGACTTGCCTCCACTCGTCCCGAGGTCCGCGAGCTCTTCGAACGCTTCCTTCCGCCCGATAAACGCAGCCGCACCCTCGGCACCAACATCCGCCCCGGCGACATCCTTTCGCTCAAAGGCAACGCTGAGCGCGGTCGCGCTCTCTTCCTCAGCACCACCGGCCTGCAATGCACCCAATGCCATCAACTCAACGGCGCCGGCCGCAGCTTCGGTCCCGACCTCAGCACCATCGGTCGCAAATACGACCGCGCTAAAATCCTCGAAAGCCTCTTGGATCCTTCTCGCACTATCGGCCCCGCCTTCAAGAGCTACACCGTGGAAACCAAGGACGACCTCGCCTACACCGGCTTTCTCCTCAGCCGCACTTCGACTGAGGTACAACTAAAAGACGCCAACGCCCAAATCATCAAGCTCGACGCCAAGAGCGTCGATAAAGTACAGGAGCAAAAACTCTCCGCCATGCCCGAAATGCTCCTCCAATCCCTCACCGCCCAAGAAGCCGCCGATTTGGTCGAATTCCTCTATTCATTGAAGTAGTCAATCGCCAGCACACGGTAGGGCGGCGGCTTGCCCCGATGTAGTGTCGGGGTCCCCAGCGGGCTGCGCCGAAGCATCTGCTCGTCCCAACTTGCACAGATCAACCTGAGGCCGAGAAAGCCCCATCTCCTTCTCCCCTCGGAAGGGAGAAGGCCGGGATGAGGGGTGCCCCCACTCGATGTTCGATGTTCGATGTTCGATGTTCGATGTTCGATGTTTCCCAAATCATTCTGTTCTCGTAGATTACTTCCGGCGTTGAGCCACCGATGCCCACGAAAACACAACAAGTCCTGCGTCAGTTGCAGGCCTGCGAATCGCGCAACATCCTGTTCATCGAATCGGATGGCTCCTGGCCCATCGTCTGGGAACGTGCGAAAGGTAACTACGTCTGGGACATCGAAGGCCGCCGCTACCTCGACCTCACCGCCGCCTTTGGCGTCGCCACTGCCGGACATGCCAATACCCGTGTCGTTAAGGCAGGTCAAAAGCAGATGGGCAAACTCCTTCACGCCATGGGTGATGTCCACCCGCATGCGCTGAAAGCCCAACTCGCCCAAAAACTCAGCCAAATCACCTTCGGCCGCTGGACCAAAGGTGCACGCGGCAAAACCATCTTCTGCAATTCCGGTTTTGAAGCTGTGGAAGCTGCCCTCAAGACCGCCAAGCTCGCCACTGGCAAACCCGGCATCATCGCCTTCGAAAGCGCCTATCACGGCGTCGGCTACGGCACCCTGAACGCCACGCATCGCGAACACTTTCGCGGAGAATTCCGTAGTCAGCTAAAATCGTTCGGTCATTTTATTCCTTTCCCCAAGAAGAAAGCCGAACTGAAATCTCTCGAGCAACAGATCCGAGCATTGTTCAAAAAACAAAAAATCGGTGCCATCTTGCTCGAGCCGATGCAAGCCCGCGGCGGCATCCACATTCCTCCGCCAGGTTTTCTCAAGCTCATGCGCAGGCTTTGTGATGAGCACAAAGCCCTGCTCATTCTCGACGAGATTTACACCGGCTTTGGTCGCACTGGCAAATGGTTCGCCTGTGAGCATAGCAGTGTGATCCCGGATATCATCTGCCTCGGCAAAGCCCTCACCGGTGGTTTTCCGCTCTCCGCCAGCGTGGGTTCCGCCGCCGTGATGGATCAAGCCTGGCCACCCTCCAATGGTGAAGCCATCCACACGTCCACTTTCCTTGGTCATCCTGTTGGCTGCGCGATGGCTCTGGCTCAGATCGAAGAGCTGCGGAAAAACAAACTCCCAGCCAAGAGCCACAAACTCGGCCTCTTGTTGACTAAACTGCTTAAATCGCTGACGCCACCCAAAGGCCTGAAGTTCGATGTCCGCGTCAGCGGCCTCATGGCCGGCCTCGAAATCCGCACTCAAGATAATCAGCCCGCTACCCATATCGTTTTGAAAACCATCAATCGCCTCCTCCAACGCGGCTTCATCCTGTTGCCGGAAGGCGAATTCGCCGACGTCATTTCACTTACGCCCCCACTCACGATTACCGAAGCTGAATTGAGCAGAACCGTTAAAGCCATCGGCCAATGTCTCACGGAGGTAGCCGTATGAACCTCACCGAGATGCGCGCCCTGCTCACCCAGCATGGCATCCAGTTGACCAAATCCCTCGGGCAAAATTTCTTGCACGATGGCAACCAGCTCCGTCGTATCGCCTCGGCTGGCGGGATCAAACCCGGCGACAAACTTCTGGAGATCGGCCCTGGCCTCGGCCCGCTAACCGAATTGCTGCTGGAGAATGGCAATGAAGTCCTCGCCATCGAGAAAGACCAGCGCCTCATCCCGCTGCTCCAATCACGCTTTGCCGAGCACAAGAACTTCACCCTGCTCCACGCCGATGCCCTGCGGGTCGTGGAGGATCAGGAACGCGATTGGCATGACTGGAAACTTGTCGCCAACCTGCCCTACTCCGTCGCTTCACCAATCCTCGTCGAACTCGCACACAATCCCCGCAAGCCCGAGCGCCTAGTCGCCACGCTGCAACTCGAAGTCGCCCAACGCCTCATGGCGGTGACGGATAGTGATGACTACGGCATCCTGACCTTGCTGGTTCAGTTGCATTACCAACCCACAGACCTGTTCAAGATTCCGCCCAAATGCTTTTTCCCCGCGCCTGACGTGGATTCCGCCTGCATCAGCCTGATCCGCCGCGAACAACCATTGCTCCCTCCTGAACTCGTCCCCAAGTTCGAGCGCATCGTGAAGACTGCTTTCGGCCAGCGCCGCAAGATGGCCATCAAACTCCTCAAACAGAACTGGCCCGTGGAACAGCTTGAAGCTGCGTTCAACAAGATCGGACTGCCCCTGCAAATCCGCGCCGAAAAAGTCTCCTTGGAACAGTTTGCCGCCCTCACGAAAGCCCTCGCTTAAATAATTTCTATGGCTGAAGAAATCTTTGATGTCGTCAATGACCTGGACGAAGTGATCGATCAAAAGCCCCGTCGCGAGGTCCATCGCCTGGGCCTCAAGCATCGCGCCGTGCATATCATCGTCACGAACGCCAATGGCGATGTCTTCATGCAGAAACGCTCCATGAGCAAGGACTCCTCACCGGGCCTCTGGGACACCTCTGCCGCTGGCCATGTGGACAGTGGTGAAGACTACGACACCTGCTCCATCCGCGAACTCCGCGAAGAGATCGGCCTCTCCATCGAGAAAACCCCGCGCCGCCTCTGCTACATCCGAGCCTGCAAAGACACCGGCCAAGAATTTGTGTGGGTCTATCACACCGTCTCCGAGGGCCCCTTTGTTCTCCACCCCGAAGAGATCGAAACCGGTGAATGGTTCACCGCCAAGCATCTCGACGAATGGACGACGACTCGCCCCCAAGATTTCGCCAGCTCATTCCTGAAAGTCTGGTCTGAGGCCAAGGGCTATCTCTAGGCCAAACGCCTGACTACCCCATCATTCCCCATTACCGCCAACATTGGCACCGCATTCCGCCGCAAGCAAAACCCCACATCATCCTTCAAATCCGGCATAGCCAATAGACGCGCCCCATTACTCGCCCGCTGCATCGCTCCCAGCAGATTACCCTGCTCCCGCAAATAAACCGCCCGCGCAATCTGCGCCGAATCCACCACGCGCCCGGCAAAACCGCCCTTCATTAACTCATCACACAACGCCCCCGCCGCCAGCGTATCCTCATACGCCGCCTCTTCCCCCGTCCCGCTACAAACGATCACGATAGAACGCTTCTCCTGCTCTAACCGCTTCGCTAACGCATCCAAGTTCAAGAACGCTCCCACCAATACCTCCGCCGCCCCCTTGCATGCCTGCAACGCCCGCGTCCCATTCGTCGTCGTTGTGACTATCGTCCGCCCCTTCACCTTCTCCGTCGTGAACTCACGCGGCGAATTGCCGAATAGAAAGTCAATCCCGCCACTTTGCGCCGCGGTGATACGCAAGCCATGCCGTTCCCCCGCCAGCAATAGTTCCGGCTTCAGCCTGTGCAATGCCACCGCCTTCTCAATGGTGCTAACCGGAATCAAGCCCGCCGCCCCTGCTTCCAAAGCCGTCACCATCACACTCGTCGCCCGCAATACATCGAACACCACACACATCGTCTGGCTCAGATCACGCGCTGGCAGCGTATTGAACTCAGCCGGTGTGAACAGGACTTCGAGCGTGCGTTTCATTTGGCTTTCTTGCCAGCGCGACCAATCCGGGTGCGCATGTAGTGAAAAAGATACTGCTGGGCATAGCCGCTGTAAGGCCCAAAATACGTGGCCGTAAACTTCGCCAGCCGCTTCGCCGAGGCGCGACGTTTGGGAAAGTAAAGCTGCTGCAACGCCTTCAACACCCACACATCCACCGGGAACGCCTCCTGAAATCCATACGCGAACAGCAACACGCAATCCGCGATCTTACGTCCCACACCCGGCAATTCCATCAACTTCTCCCTTGCTTCCGCACAGGACACACTGCGGAGTGATTCCAAATCCAACCGCCCGCTAGCCACCGCTTGCGCCGCTGCCAGCAGGTATTTGGCCCGAAAGCCCATCTTGGATTCCCGCAGCTCCGCCTCGGTGCATTGCGCCAACCGCTCCGGCCTCGGAAACGCATACACCGGCGCCCGCCCCATCGGAGTCGCCACCCGCTCACCGTAGCGTAAGCACAGCAGCTCCACGATCTGCTGGATCTGCACGATCTGTTTGGTGGATGAAAGGATGAACGAAGCCAGGCATTCCCATGGCTCCTGCTTCAGCAACCGCAATCCATGGCAAGCCGCCACCGATTCACACATCGGCACATCATTGGGAAAACTGGCCACCACCCTGCTTAGATCGACCTGTGCTTGTAGATACTCCTCCAGCCACTCCCATGACATCGCTTCCGTGGCTGTTTCAGCAACGATACTGCCTTGCTCCATCTCGAGCCGAACCCAAGTCTGAGCTACCACACCTTCCCAAGCTCCATCCACCTGACGCCAGCGAAAGGTCTGGCCGGAGGCCAGCGTCGCAGCGAGGTCATAGTCCTTTACCGGAAAGCGCTGCGTCGTCGCATTCATGGCCTCAGCGCAGATTGCGGCACTCGAACATCTGGATGTGCTCGAAAACCCGTCCGCGGTAGGTCACCTCGTGGATGCCCAAATCTTTCACACTCTCGAAAGAATCCTTAAGCGTTTGCGGCGGCTCCTGTGGTGTGGTCTCGCGGATGACATAGATGGCGTTCTGGCCCTTGCGCAGCTCTTTATAGGATGGCCAGAAATAGAACTGGTTCTCGGCCTTCTCCGACCAGCGATAAAACACCAGCGGTTCCTTCACCACATCCTTCTTGGCTTCCGGATGATAAAAAGCGATGAGCCCGGTCACGCCATAGTGCCCACCGATGATGAATACCGGCTTGCCCTCTTTCAGCAATTCCTGCCGTGCCTCTTCCACGATCGCCGTCATCTCCTGAGCCCCACGCACACGCCGCAGTGGATCTTTCTTGGCCGGCAGGTCTTTGCCAAAGAGTTTACCCGTCAGGTTCGTATCATGCATCGACACGATCGGGATGAAGCCGATGAAGAAGGCCGCGATCAGCCAAGGCTTGAACCAGCGCACGCCTTCCCGCCAGCGGTGCTCCCAGTAGATGATGCCCAAGCAAAGCAACGGCAGGATGGATGGCGCGATCCAGTTTGGTTGCACGCGAGCGCGGATGGTGTAGAGGAAATAAAAGAGGAACAACGGTGCACCCATGCTGAAGCAATAAAGCATCAGTTGATTGCCCTTGTCCTTCTTCCAAAACGCAAAACATGCCCAGACGATGCCGATGAAAATGAGCGGATTGAACAGCAGCGGTTCCACCACGATGAAATCGATGATGAAGTTCGGATTGAACTCCCAAGCCCGATCCAGACCGCTGCGATTCTCCAGATGCTTCACTGTGGCCCAACCATGCTGGGCGTTCCAAACCAGCACGGGAATGCTCGCCAGTGCATTGATGACCAGCGCCAGCCACGGTCCTTTCGTTCGCAAAGACGCGCGAGCCGGTTTCCACAACACAAAGAACACCGCCCAGCTTAGCAATTGAAACAAGGCTGTCGCTTTACTCAGGAAGCCCAGTCCCATCCATAAACCCACCAGCAGCCATTGCTTGGTTGAATTGGTCTGCACGGCACGCCAGCCGCTCATCATCGCCAACATCCAGAAGAAGACGTTGAGCGGATCAATCGTCATCAGGATGGAACCCACGGCCACCAAAGGCATGCATAAAGGCAGCACCACGGCCCACAAAGCAGCGCGCAGCCCCAGCTCCCGATAAAAGAAACGCAACAGGATGACGGACATCAACGCCGCCAGCAGCGAGGAGAAAAAGCGGACTCCCAGTTCATTGTCCCCGAAGATGCTTGTGCCCAACCACTGCGTGTAGGCGATCATCGGCGGCTTGCTGTAGTAGGCCAGTGCCGGATGTTTCGCCCACTGCCACTGGTAAGCCTCATCCTCCGAAAGTTCGATCTTGCCCGCTGCATGATAGCCGATACGCGCCAGAAAGATGACCGCGATGAGCACATACGCAAACGTCAGCCACTGCCGTTCGCGCAATTGCTCACACTTCTCCGGCGTCCGCTCGGTCACTGGTCGATAACCGGCATCGTGCAGCAGCAGCGAGGGCAATCGATCAAACCATAACGGAAAGAGTTTTGGACCCGCCATCCGCCAAAGGGCATCCAGTGCATGAACGATCACAAAAGCATAACTCGCCCCCAGCAAAGCCCCCACCAGCACATCACTGGGATAATGCACGCCATTGTAAACGCGTGAGAACGCCACGATGCAGGCGATGGGCAGGAAGAACATCCATGAGCGGCGGTAGAACAGCCAGAAGACTACTGTGCCAGCGAACCAGTTCGCCGCGTGGGAAGACGGCATGCTGCCACTGCCCCCCTTTCCGACGCGCATAATGGTCTCCGGAATATCATTGAACGGCCGCAGTCGTCCGATGCCATCTTTCAATGAATTGCAGATGAGTCCATCACCGATGGCCACGACCAGAAACAAAAAGAAGACGCACAACCTGCCCCGGGCTCCACCTTTGATAAGCAACCACACCGCCGCAAGTAATGCCACCGGCACGAAGTAACGGTTACCGCTGAAAAACGGCATGACGGCATCGAACAACGGATTGCTCAACGCGTCGTTGCCGAATCGAAACAGGTCCCGGTCTAATGCCTGCAGCCAGTCCATGCCTTATGATTTAGCGGTCAAAGGCTGCAGAGTAGGCTGTGGACAGGCCGGTGGGCGAGCCGGAAAAAAGCAGGCACATGCGGCTCAATAGACCACCAGGGAACGCACTGGTGCTTTGCTCAAACGATTCCTCCCGTTGAGGAAAGCCAGTTCGATCAGGAAAGTGACCTCCAAGATGTCCGCCCCGATCTTCTCCAGCAACGAGACCGCCGCCGCGGCAGTTCCGCCCGTGGCCAGCAGGTCGTCCACGAGCAGCACCTTTGCTCCCGGCTTCACCGCATCGATATGGATGGCCACCGTATTGCTGCCATACTCCAGGTCATAGCTTTCTTCATGCGCCTTATAGGGCAGCTTGCCTTTCTTGCGCACCGGGATGAAACCCGCATTCAGCTTGATGGCCACCGCGGAAGCGAAGATGAACCCGCGGGCATCGATGCCCACCACGGCATCTACCTGCCCCGGCTTGAAGGAACCGGCGAGCAGATCAATGGCTCCGGCAAAGAGTTTCGCATCCGCCAGCACAGGCGTGATGTCTTTGAAGAGGATGCCCGGCTTGGGGAAATCCGGCACGTCGCGGATGGCGGCGGCGAGATCCGAGGGAGAGACAGCGTTCGACGGCATTTTATTTTTTCTTGGCTTCGAGTTTCTCGATCATCTTGCGCAACTTGCGCAAGGCGATGTTCTGTATCTGCCGAACGCGCTCCCGCGTCACGCCAAATTTTTCACCCACTTCTTCCAAAGTCTTCTCGTTACCACCGTCCAGACCGAACCGGAAGCGCAGAATAGTCGCCTCGCGCGGGTCTAGTTTCTTGACCATCTCCTCCAGCATGGCCGTCACCGTCTTGTCCTCGAGCTGATCGTACGGCGAAGTCGCGTTTTCATCCGCCACCACTTCCGAGTAACTGTTGGAATCCTCATCCTCGCTGATCGGTGCATCTAGGGAAGCCGGCCGGATGGCTGCCGTGCGCATGGCGGCGACACGCGAAGCCGAGGTCTGCAATTCCTCCGCCAATTCTTCATCAGTCGGCTCGCGACCCAGCTCTTCTTGCAACTTCATCGCCGTCCGCCGCATTTTGGAGATTTTGTCCACCAGATGCACCGGCAGGCGGATGGTCTTGGATTGGTTGGCCAGCGCTCGTTTGATGGATTGCTTGATCCACCAGGCACCATAGGTGGAAAGCTTGCCACCCTTGGCCGGGTCAAATCGCTCCACCGCCTTCATCAGGCCGATGTTGCCTTCATTGATCAGATCCAGCAGCGGCAGCCCAAGGCCCTCGTAATCGTGCGCGATCTTCACGACCAGGCGCAGGTTTGCCTTGATCATGTGTTCCCGCGCCTTCTTGTCACCCTTCTTGATCTTTGCCGCCAGCTCGATCTCCTCCTGCGGAGTAAGCAACTTCACCTGGCCGATCTCACGCAGGTAAAGTTTGATGGCCGTATCCCCATCATAGGTGGTGCGCTCGCGCTGCGGTGCAACTGGTTCATTGACCGGCACCACCTTCTGCAACTCATCCGCCGTGAACTCATCTTTGGCCTGCACGACCGGTGCCGTCACCACCGCCGCAGTCACAATAGCAGGCAGCTTCGGCCCGTTCTTGGCGGCCTGAGCCTTGACGGCTTTCTTCCTGGCAGTTTTTGCTGGTGGCATAACCTTGTGTTCCCGAGGCTAAAACTTAAGCAGGCCGGGGCAAGCAAATATCTGCCTGCCCCGCACCTTTTCCATTAGAGCCCTGATTCCCATTTTTATTCCGGCTTCCACTTTAGCGGTTATCCGACCGGGCCAACATGATGAAGTAAAGCAACGTCATCAATGATTGCACCATCGCCGCCACATAAGTTAATGCCGCAGCATTCAATACGCTGGAAACTCCGCCCGCCTCACCCGGATACACGATCCCCAAGCGAGACAACTCGATTTTCGCCCGACGGCTCGCATCATACTCCACCGGCAGAGTGATCAATTGGAAGGCAAAGAGCACGCTGTATACCACGATGCCAATCATCGCCAATTTTGCGATGCTCAAAAACATGCCCAGAAAGAACAGCATCATGGCTCCACCGCTCGCAATGTTCGTGATAGGCACCAGTGCCATGCGCAGATTCAGCCACGCATAGGACGCCTTGTGTTGCAAGGCGTGCCCCGCCTCGTGCGCTGCCACCCCGACCGCTGCAAGCGAGCGTCCGTGGTAATTCTCGGACGACAGACAGAGCTGCTTCTTGATCGGGTCATAGTGGTCGCTCAGATGCCCCGGCACTTCTTGTATCGGCATGTTGTGAAGTCCGGCTGAGTCCAGAATTCGCCGGGCCGCCTGGGCACCTGTAAATCCCGTACCGACCGGCACACGGATATATCGCTCATAGGTGGACTTCAGCTTGAACTGGGCGTAAAGGCCCAGCAGCAGCGGCGGAATCGCACACAAAAGATATATTTCTAAACCATTCATTTTACATCACTCATCTGACGTTTTGTCATCTTGCCAAGTTAGACAGCCTGCACTGTCTGACGTTCAACCGATTTGAACACCTTGCAATTGCGGCAAATTGGCACGCCTCAAGGGGATGCGCGAATGGAAACATTATGGAATTTTGGAATGAACACCCTCCGGTGAAACCCTACAAAATCAGATCTCCAGCACCTTCTCGAACTTGGTCAAATTACGGGCGCCCTTGGCGGTCACCAGCACATCATCCTCCATACGCACCCCGCCGATCTCCGGGTAATACAACCCCGGCTCGATGGTCACGATATGACCTTCTTTGAGTACATCCTCTGAATTGGCCGCCAACCGGGGGGCCTCATGCACCTCCAGTCCCAGCCCGTGCCCGGTGCCGTGGAAAAACCCCTGCATCTGCCCCTTCACCCGGCCTGTCTTGAAGCCCGCCTCCTCAAATAGTTTTTTGACTGCTTGATGCACCTCAGCCCCCTTTACCCCCACCTTCACCCGGCTGATGGCCAGTTCCTGACCTCGCACCACGGTATCGAACATCTTCCGCAACGGCTCGCTCGCCTTGCCTCGCACCACCGTCCGCGTGATGTCACCGAAATAACCCGTGCGCTGGGATTTCGGGAAAACGTCCAAAATGATCGGCTGATCCCCCTTGAGCGGACCAAAACCCCGTTCATGCGGGTCGCAACCTTGTTTACCACAGGCCACGATGGTGTGGCTCGCTATCCCGCCCGCCTGAATGATGGCAATGTCGATGATGGATCGCAGCTTCTCGGCTGTCAGCGGCACCCCGTGATAGAACAGCGTTTTCCCCTTTCCGATTTTTGAAGACTTGAGCGCCTGAATACCTTCCGCCAAGCCGACCTCCGCCATCATCAAAGCCGCGCTCACATACTTTACTTCCTGCGCATCTTTGAACTCACGCTCCGGAAAGACTGGCCCCTTCGCCACCTTCACCTTCACTTTAAGCTGCCGCAACTGCCGCGCCAGACCATGCGGAAAATTGCCCGGCACAAACACCTTGCTCCGGCGCTTGGTCTTCAAAAGGGATTTGATGACCTCTGCGGAATGCGGTTTCTTGCCGTTGATCCGTTCCAACTTCTGGGCAATCGAAGAAAAGGAAACCGCCCGGCAATGCTTGGCTTGCTTGCGGGCCCGGTCGATCTCCAGATCGCTCAGCACGATGACCGGCCGGCCATTTACGCGAAGATAAATAAACGGATCCGGCACGAACATGCGCACGGCATAAAGCATATTCGCGTCACGCTCACTGTCGGCCACCATCAGCAGCGTATCGTCCCGTCCCATAGCGCTGCCACTATGACGACTCGACGCCGAGATGCAAGGGCCTGCCATCACCCTTTCGCGGATTCCATTCATGGCTTTGCACCAAGCATGAAAAAGGCCACCTACGTTGGCAAGACATAGGTGGCCCGCAAAAAACACCAATCACTCAGTGCAGCACACTGGAGGACAGGAAATAAAGATGACCGGCCTTCAGCTTCGGCGCATCCATTCCCAAGTCGATCTTGATGGTCGTCGGTTCAGCCTTGCCTGAGAAACCAAACAGGCTGCCCAAGGTGAAAGGCCGTGCGTAACTCACGACCTTGGCATCCTGGATACCCGCCAGCTTCAAGGCCCGGTCCACGGTGGTATCCCAATTGCCCAGCTCATCCACCAGTCCGGCTTGATACGCCTGATTGCCCGAAAGAATGCGGCCATCAGCCATTTCCTCCCAGTCCGCGCTCAAGGCCTTGCCCTTGCCCGCGTTTTCCTTGTTCGCCGCTTCCCGCCCTTCCTTGACGATTTTCTTGAAACGCCCATACGTCTCATCGATCAGCGCCTGCACCATTTTGCCTTCTTCCGGCAGGATTTCTTCGGGCTTCTTGGAGCCGCTGAGCATATCCTTGAACTTGCCGCTCTTATACACCAGCGGCACCACGCCCACCTTGTCCATCAGCCCACGGTAATTGTAGCCGGACATGATCACCCCTATGCTTCCGGTCAGGGTCAGCTCATTTGCCACGATCCAGCGGCAGGGCGCACTGACATAATATCCGCCCGAGGCCGCCAGACTGCCCATGGAGGCGATCACCGGCTTGCCCTCTTCTTGTTGGAACTTCTGGATGGCCCGGTAGATGTCATCTGAGGCCAGCACTTCGCCACCCGGTGAATCCACTTTCAAAATGACTGCCTTTACTTTTCCGTCATCCGCCGCACGCCGCAATTGCTCTTTTATCAGATCCACCATGGAAGCGCCCGAGTGGTCAATGGCCGATCCCGTGATGACCCCTTCCACACCGATCACCGCGATCTTGTCTGCGGCATCACTGTCCTCCACCACGATCTCATGCAACATCGAGCGGGCGGTCCCGGGATTGGACATGCCAGCACCACCGCCCAGTAAAGCGCCAAAGATGCCGAGCAGCATGAACAGCCCAACCCCCAAGCCCAAAAGGATAAGCAAGACCCATACAAGCGGATGACGCTTTTCCTTCTTCGGCGGTGCCACAGCCAATGGTGGTGGCATCTGGTACGGCGCGGAGTATTGGGGCGGCGAGGGCGGCGGAGTCAACGGAGGAATAGGGGCTGGCCCGGTCGGCTCCGAAGGCGGCAAATTTGGCGGCACTGAGTTGTCCATGGCCAAGCAACCTAATCCACCCTTCCCCCAGCGGCAAGCCCCACCAGGCAGATTTACACTTGGGAATTATCTGAGCATTTTCAACTGTTGCCGCGCGATATAAGGGTCCAGATGCACCAGGAACATATACGCCGCCTTCTCCCACAGCCGCATCCAGATGGAACGGGATTTCAGCCACGTCTCCAGATTCACCCGCTTGGAATGCGCCAGGCATTGCTCGAAATAATTACGCCCGCCCCGCACCACTTGCGGGTCATCCGAACGCACCATGAGCTCGTAATTGATGCCCAAACTCCGTTTGTCGAGATTCGAAGACCCCACCATCACGGTATCATCCATTAGATACAGCTTCGCGTGCAAGATCTGTGGCTGATACTCGTAAACCTCCACTCCCGCCCTCATCAACCCATGATACAGACTCCTCGTAGCCGCCTGGGAGAGCGGCACATCCGTCTTGCCCGCCAGGATTAGCTGCACCTGACCGCCATTTCGCGCGATGCGTTGCAGACTGCGCCGGATCCGCCAGGTGGGCAGAAAATAGGCGGAGACCATCTGCACCTTCTTGGCCTGGGCCAGTCCCTTATAGATGGCTGCCTTGATGGGATGCTGTCCACGGCCCGGAGTGTTCAACAGCACATCGCCGGAAATTTCCTCAGGGGGAACCTCCAGTTTGCTCCGCCGAAACTCAGCGAACCTTCCATGACGGAAGTCGGCCAATTGAAACATCTGGTCAAAAGACCGGCAAAGCTCCCCCACTTTGGGTCCGCTGATGCTGATGCCCAAATCCCGCCAACCCTTGCGCACACCATCCCCATCATACTCGGCAGCCACATTGAACCCACCAATGATAGCCACAGTGTCATCGCAGACCAGCAGCTTGCGATGGTTCCGGATGGCGATGCGGTCCAGTTGCAACGGATTGAACCAACGGCACTCCCCACCGACCCGGCGCAAAGGTGCCCAAAAGGAGTCCGCCAGCGCCTCCGAACCCCAAGCATCCACCAGCACCTGCACACAGACGCCCTCGTTCGCTGCCTCAATCAAGGCCGAGCGGATACGCTGCCCCACGGCATCATCCCGATAGATATAGGTTTCCAGCCGGACAAACCGGTGCGCCGACCGGATGGCCTGCACCATCGCATCAAAGGCCGCTGCGCCGGTATTTAACCAGCGGATGCTTGCTGTGGGGAGAAGTGCCACGCCGCCAAAGTAGTTGTAATCCAAGGCCTTTACAATGTCCGAAGCCGCTTTGAATGAACGTAAAGATTGTTAAACCGTCAAACTGGAAGTAACTTGGAATGGATTCAGGGTTCGTTCCTCACATGAACATGTTATTGAGCAGATTTTTGACCGTTTGCTTGGGGTTGTTACTTGGGTTTTCCGCTCAAGGTGCCGCGACCCAAGCGCGCCTAGTCGTGCCCGTGGAGACGGTGAAGCCCGGTGAAACCATCACGGTCGGTGTAATGCTGGAGATGCTACCCGGCTGGCATACGTATTGGAAAAATGCCGGTGAATCTGGTTCCGCTACCAAAATCGTTTGGGACCTGCCCGCAGATGTCACTGCGGGAGAAATCCAATGGCCGGCTCCGGAAGTCTATTACGACAAGGTCGTGGATCTCACCACGTACGTGCACCATCACGAAGCCATGCTCCTTGTCCCGCTGACCATCGGAGCCTCTGTCCCAAATGGTGAACTGGAGCTGAAAGCCAAAGTTTCCTGGCTGGAGTGTGAAAAGCTGTGTGTACCAGGACGCGCCGAAGTGAATGCCAAATTGAAAATCGCTGCGGAGACGAATCCCTCCTCCGAAGCTGGCCTGATCAAGAAATGGCAGGATAAACTGCCCAAGCCCAACGAAGCCCTGAAAGCATCCGCTCGCTGGGAAGGTGAACCGAAAGAAGGCAAACGCACTTTGCTCATTGAGTTCACTCCCGTGGCTGAAGCCAAGGATTGGGATTTCTTCCCTTATCGCGGCGAAGATTCCACCGTCAGCCCGAAGTCCGAAAAACTGGGATTGAAAGACGGTCGCGTTACTTTGCGCAAAACGGTCTCCTCAGATGAAGGAAAATGGCCGGCAGAGATCAAAGGGTTGATTGTCGGTGGCAGCGATACCGTGAAGCCTACGCTGGCATATGAAGCGAGCATCGGCATCGGCGGGTCGGCCATAGCCAGCACTTCAACTACGGCAACCGCTGGTAAGTCCACCTCGGGCCAATCCGCTGCCGCACCACGCTCCCTCTTCATGATGCTCATCTACGCCTTCATCGGCGGCATGATCCTAAACATCATGCCCTGCGTGCTGCCGGTGATCTCCCTGAAGATTCTTGGCTTCGTAAAACAAAGCCAAGATGACCCGGGCCGCGTGCGAAAGCTCGGTCTTATCTATGGTTTGGGTGTGATTGTTTCCTTCCTCGTCTTGGCCGGTCTGGTCATCGGCGTGCAGCAGGCGGGCAAATCCGCCAGTTGGGGCATGCAATTCCAGAATCCCCAGTTCCTCGTGGTGCTGACCATCCTCGTGACCTTGGTCGCGTTGAATCTTTTCGGTGTTTTTGAAGTCACCATGAACAGCAGCGTGATGGGCGCTGCCGGCCAGTTGGCCTCGCAAAAAGGAGCCTCAGGTGCTTTCTTCAATGGTGTCTTGGCCACTATTCTGGCCACTCCCTGCACCGCTCCGTTCCTTGGCGTGGCGCTGGGTTTTGCCTTCGCCCAGTCTGCCGTGGTCATCCTGCTGGTTTTTGTGACGATTGCCTTGGGCTTAGCGTTCCCTTATGTGCTCCTGAGCTGGCAGCCCAAATGGCTGAAGTTCCTGCCCAAGCCGGGTGCCTGGATGGAACGCTTCAAAATCCTCATGGGCTTCCCCATGGTCGCGACGGCGTTCTGGCTGTTCAGCTTATCAGCCGGTCACTTTGGCCGCAGCGGTGTGTTGTGGTTGGGCCTGTTGCTCGTGTTCGTTGCGCTGGCCGCTTACATCTTCGGCGAATTTGTGCAGCGTGGCAGCAAGCATCGCGGCATTTCGGGTGCCATCGCGGCGGTGTTGCTGCTTGGCAGTCTGGTTTATGTGCTGGAAGGCCAGCTCAAATGGCGCTCGCCTGAACGCACCGGAACCACTGTGACAACCTTGGAATCCAAGGTGGGCATCGCTTGGAAAGCCTGGACTCCGGCCGCCTTGGCGGAAGCCCGCAAGAGCGGCAAACCGATATTCGTGGACTTCACAGCAGATTGGTGTGTGACCTGTCAGGCGAACAAGAAAACGAGCATTGAGATCACTTCGGTAAAAGAAAAACTCAACGCCATCGGGGCCATCTCTTTTCTCGGCGATTACACCTACGAAGATGCGGCCATCGCGGCTGAGCTTAAAAAGTATGGCCGCGCTGGTGTGCCCTTGGTCATCGTTTTCCCCGCCGATCCGAAAGCCGACCCCATCGTCCTGCCTGAGATCCTAACGCCAGGTATCGTGCTGGAAGCCTTGGAAAAGGCTGCTCCAAAGCAACTGAGCTCGGCGAAATAACGGTGAGGCCTTCGTGGTGTTTTATGTTTGAAGCTTCTCTGGAGCTTGGAGCTTTGGATTTGGGGTTTTACCTATCTGTGTGATCCGTGTTCCATCTGTCGCTAAAACCCCAGCATAACCCGCCCTCGACTCCCGACCCGCTTCCCTATAGTCTGCCTCCACTATGGCGACAGAATCCAAGCCTCTGGTGGGTATCATCATGGGCAGCCAATCCGATTGGGAAACGATGCAACATGCGGCCGATCAACTGACCGCACTGGGCGTACCTTTTGAGGCACAGGTCGTTTCCGCGCACCGCACCCCTGATCTGCTGTTTGAATACGCGGCGGCGGCGGCTGGTCGCGGCCTTGAGGTCATCATCGCCGGGGCTGGCGGCGCGGCGCATCTGCCTGGCATGTGCGCCTCCAAGACCCAGTTGCCTGTGCTCGGCGTGCCCGTCGAGTCCAAGGCACTGAAAGGCATGGATTCCCTGCTCTCCATCGTGCAGATGCCCGGTGGCGTGCCTGTCGGCACCATGGCCATCGGCAAGGCCGGGGCCATCAATGCCGCCCTGCTCGCTACGGCCATCTTGGGCAACAAGCACCCGCAATTTCGCACCGCTTACGAAAAATTCCGCGAGCAACAGACCGCCAAAGTCCTCGCGAACCGCACCCTGCCTCCCAAGGCCTAATCTCTTTTCCATGTCGATCAATCCGATCCTTCCCGGCGCACGCATCGGCGTGCTCGGCAGCGGCCAGTTGGGCCGCATGCTCGCTTTGGCCGCCCGCAATCTCGGCTACAGCGTCGCCATCTATTCACCCGAGGAGAACTCCCCCGCCAGCGCCGTGGCGGATCTCGATTTCGTCGGTGATTACCTCGATCTGCCCAAGATCCATGAGTTCGCCAAACAAGTGCAGGTCGTGACGTTTGAATTCGAGAACGTCCCGCACGATGCCGCCAAAGCCTGTGCTGAACATGCCGCCGTCCGTCCGGATGGTCACGTGTTGCATGTTTCGCAAAACCGCCTGCGTGAGAAAAATTTCCTGCGTGATAACGGTTTCCCCACGACGCCGTTCCAACGTGTGACGAGCCTTGCTGAACTGGAACAGGCCATCGCCAAGATCGGCGCACCCGGTGTCTTGAAGACTGCCAGCTTTGGCTACGATGGCAAAGGCCAGGTGAAGATCAAAACACCGGCCGAAGCCGCCAAAGCCTGGGAAGCGATGAAAGGTGCGGAATCCATCTACGAAGGTTTCGTAGATTTCGTGAAAGAGATGTCGGTCATCGGCGCCCGCACCTTGGACGGCCAGATCGTGACATTCCCCGTTTTCGAGAACGATCATGCGAATCACATCCTCGACATCACCTTTGCCCCCGCCGCTCTAGGCCCAGTCCTCGCGGGAGAAGCCCGTCAGCTCGCTCACGGTATTCTGGAGAAACTGGAAGTTGTCGGTTTGCTCACGGTGGAGATGTTCCTGACCAGCGATGGCCGTGTATTGGTGAACGAACTGGCTCCGCGCACGCATAATTCCGGTCACTTGACCATAGACGCCTGTGTGACCAGTCAGTTCGAGCAACAAGTTCGCGCGGTCTGCGGATTGCCACTCGGCTCCACTGAGATGGAAAAGCCCGCCGCCATGGCGAACCTCCTTGGTCACTTGTGGGAGCATGGCGAACCAGATTGGGCCGCTGCATTGCGTGATCCGTTGGTGAAACTGCACCTCTACGGCAAACGCGAAGCCCGCGTGGGCCGCAAGATGGGACACCTTACCGCCACCGGCGACACCATCGAGCAAGCCATCGACCGGGTGAAGCAGGCGCGCGAAGCATTGACGGCGAAGAATAAAAAATAAGCCCCGTTAGCAGCCATGCGCACCATCAAATCCATCGCTGCCATGCAACGCCTCGCGCTGGAATGGAAACGCACCGGCGTGAAGATCGGTTTTGTGCCCACGATGGGTTACCTGCACGCAGGTCATATCAGCCTGGTGACAGAGGCGCGCAAACGGGTCGGACCGAAGGGCAAAGTCGTCCTCAGCATCTACGTCAATCCGACGCAGTTCGGACCGAAGGAAGATTTCAGCAAGTATCCGCGCGATCTGAAACGCGATACCCAGCTCTGCCGCGCTGGCGGCGTCGATGTCATCTTCACCCCCACAGATGCGGACATGTATCCGCGCCCAGAAGGCTTTGAATACAGCACGTACGTTTACGAAGAGGCACTAGCGAAAGAAATGGAAGGCGCCTCCCGCCCCACGCACTTCCGTGGCGTGACTACCATCGTCGCCAAGCTTTTCAACATCGTGCTTCCCGATGTCTCTATTTTCGGCGCTAAGGATTGGCAGCAGGCCACCATCATCCAACGCATGGTGCGGGATCTGAATTTTCCCCTGAAGATCGTGGTCGCTCCGACGCATCGTGAGGCGGACGGTCTGGCTATGAGTTCCCGGAACAAATATCTGACTCCGGAGGAACGTGCCCAAGCTACCATGCTCTGGCGCACCATCCAGACCGCCAAGGCCGAAGTGAAATCCGCCAAGGCACCGCTTTCCCCTGCCCGCCTGAAAAAAATACTGACGAAACTCATCGCGACCCAGCCGGCCGCCCGCTTGGATTACATCGAATTCTTCGCTCCCGCTACACTGACCCCAGCCACCAAAGTCAGCCGGGGAACCCACATGGCCCTGGCCGTTTTCTTCGGCAAGACCCGCTTGATCGACAACGCCCGGCTTTGAACTGAGCACCTCACGCTTTGCCCGCGTGACAATTTCCCCCGGCTCTGGTCTAATCTCTCACACACGACGTAATTGTGATGGGGGGACACGAGACAAGATCGGAGGGCCTTCCGGTGCCCAATTGGCCATCGGAAGATATAGGGGCGTTGTATGAGGAGCATTCGCGTCAGGTGTATTACCTGGCGTTGCGCCTGTTGGGTGACCCTGCCCAGGCGGAAGATGCCGCACATGACGTTTTCCTGAAGGCGTTTCGGAAGATGGACCAGTTCCGGGGCGAGGCGAATGTCCGCACGTGGTTGTATCGCATCACCATCAACCACTGCCAGAACCTGTTGCAGACCTGGCACCGGCGGAACATGGTGAACAACGCCGACGACGCTGTTTGGGAAACCTCGCAATCACCCGAGGAATCCCCGCTGCGGGTGCTGGAGACCAAAGAACTCGGGGAACGCATCCAGAGCACGCTGGACCGGTTGCCGGAAGAGTATCGGCTGCTGCTGCTCCTGGTGGCAGATGAAAAGATGAGCTATGGTGAGATCGGTGAGCTGACCGGACAGTCAGCCGATGCGGTTCGCGGCAAGTTGCACCGAGCACGGAAAGCTTTTGCCGGAATATTTCGCGAATACGAATAGGAAACCTATGGATTCCAACGGACAACGTTTGCGCCACGACCAAAAGCAGCATTCGGATGAAGCGCTGCAGCAGTCCAGCACTACCGAGGTCCGCTTGTACCATTCGGTCGAGGACCTGCTGCGCAAGGATGCCGCCGAGAATCCCCCACCCGGTTCCCTGTCACACCGCGTCGCCACTTCCGCCTCCAGCGAAGCCGCGCAAGCCCCAAAGTCTTGGTGGAAGAAGCTCATGGGCTGAACCGGCTGGTCACTGCCGCTTTTGTCTCAAAACGCCTCTCTGCATGCTGGACAGGCAGCCGCTTTCCATTCCACACTTGCCGCACTGATTCACCAACTGGACCGATTGACATTGCGCCATGGCCATCACGCTTTTGGAGGAACTCGACACCTTGGTACGCGCGCGTTATCCGCTCGTCTATCTCGTCACCAGTGAGGAGTCCCGCGCACAGGACCTGATCGCCCAGGTTGCCCGGCAACGGGGCAAGAAACTGCTCGAGTGGAGCTGCACCACCGGCCTCGTCGCCACCACGAACGGCTACGGCACCACCAAGCCGCGCAACGCCGCCACCCGTGACCCCATGGCCGCGCTGGACGCCATCGCCGACCATGTGGACCCGACGCTCTTCATCCTCAAGGATTTCCATCCTTTTCTCAGTCGCGGCCAGTTCACCATCATCCGCCGGCTGCGGGAAGTCGCGCAATCCTTGAAGAACAGTCACAAGACCATTTTCCTGCTTTCTCCCGTACAGGACGTTCCCGTGGAACTGGAGAAAGAGCTGACCGTCATCAACGTCGCCATGCCCGATCAGGGCGAACTCGGTAACTTGCTGGATGGTATCATCGGTCAGATTCAGGAAGGCGGCCGCTGCACGGTGGAGCTGGATCCCATCGCCCGCGAACGGCTGCTTCAGGCCGCCTTGGGACTTACTTTGGGTGAAGCGGAGAATGTTTTCGCCCGCATCCTCGTCCGCTCACGCCGGCTGGATTCCGAAGGGGTCAACGATGTGCTCACCGAGAAACAGCAGATCATCCGCAAAAGCGGCTTGCTGGAATACTTCTCCCCGGAGGAAAGCTTCGCCCAGGTCGGCGGGTTGGAAATCTTGAAGGACTGGTTGGAGAAACGCGCGCAGGCACTGTCTCCCGAAGCCCGCGCCTTCGGCCTCCCGCAACCCCGTGGCGTTCTCATGCTCGGTGTACAAGGTTGCGGCAAGAGCCTGTGTGCCAAGGCCGTCGCCAGTCACTGGCAATTACCCCTGCTCCGCTTCGATATCGGCCGCATGTTCGGCAGCTTGGTCGGCTCCTCGGAGGAAAACATCCGTAAAGCGATTGCGGTCGCCGAATCGGTCGCCCCGGCCATCCTCTGGGTGGATGAGATCGACAAGGCCTTTGCCGGACTGGCTGGCTCAGCCACCACCGATGGCGGCACGGGCTCACGCGTATTGGGCACCTTTCTCACCTGGTTGTCGGAAAAGAAAGCCCCGGTCTTCGTGGTCGCCACGGCCAATGACATCTCCAATCTCCCGCCTGAACTCCTCCGCAAAGGCCGCCTGGATGAGATCTTCTTCGTCGATCTGCCTTCCGAGGCAGAGCGGGCGGAAATCTTCGCCATCCACCTGCGCAAGCGCAACCGACCGATCGAATCATTCGACCTGAAATCATTGGCCGCCTTAAGTCCGCAGTTCAGCGGTGCCGAGATCGAAGAAGCCATCAATAGCGCTCTTTACGATGCCTTCTACGCCCAAAGGGAGCTGTCTTACGTAGATGTCGTGCTCGCCATCCGCCAGACTGTTCCCTTGGCCACCACCATGGCGGAACAGATCGATTCCTTGCGCGACTGGGCCAAAGGCCGCGCCCGGCACGCCAGTGGCTTACAGTCGTCCTAAGGGCGGTATTCCCCGGCTTCGCGTTTGTCCTTGGCGTAAGGTTCCTTCAACCATCCATACCTTTGATCAGCCAAAGTATTCCCCCCCGCCGGACAGCCATCTACATCTGAAAGTTTTGGCTATGTGAAAGTGCCGACGCTTTCCTCATAAGAAAAACATGATTCTTTCGTGACGACTTCCTTCGAGCCCGGTCCAATTTCTTTGAAGCCGCTTGATGATTCGCCAAGGTTGGCGCGACGGAGTCGTTCCGACTGCGCCTTGAGCGGCGGGCAGATAGATGACGGTGGGGAACCAGGGACGTCGCAGTCGGCAGTGAATCTGAGACGTTCTGGCGGCGAAGGCTGGAGGGCCTTCGCCGCCCTGCCCCATCGCTGCTGCATGGCATGTTCTGGCTGGATTGCTTCAATCAAACGGCGTATTATGCAGCGGTATCCTTTGAGATTTGCTGCCTAACTGATTTACATCGTGGGAAGATTTGAACATTTGGAGTTTGATGGCCAGAATCGGTTGCTGCCTGCCGGCCAGGCTGTAGTGCAAGCTTCTGATGAAAAACGCCACCTCCAGCGAGCCCGGGAAGCGATGGGCAAAGGCCAGTTCGCACAGGCCCTTCGCGAATTCTCCAAGATATTGGAATTCAACTCTTTAAGCCCAGAAGCCTGGTCCGGACAAGTGCGGATGTTGATCGAACTTGGCGAATATCGGGAAGCCAATGTCTGGGCCGACAAAGGCTTGGAAAAACTGCCCCATTCAGCCGACCTCTTGGCCGCCAAAGCCGTGACTCTGGCTCGCTTGGGAGATACTGCCGCCGCCCTGACGTACTCGGACAATGCCATGGCTGAACAGGGAGAAACCGCCTATGTCTGGCTTTCCCGGGGCGACGTCTTTCTGCGGGCCAAGGAACCTCGTTTTGCTGATTGTTTTGAAAGAGCCTTCCAACTCAGCTTGGGTGACTGGCTCTTCCCTTGGCTGGCTTCACGGGTATGTGCGTTTTATGAAAAATTTGCTCTCGCCATGAAGCACGCGCAAAAAGCGGTGGAGACGGATGCCACCCAGGCCATCGCCTGGGCTCAACTCGGCTTGTGCCAACTAGCCTTGAGCCTCCCGCATCTGGCTGAAAAATCATTTCATCAGGCACGCGAACTCGATTCGCAATGCCCGGCCGCTTACGAAGGCATCCGGAAGCTCGGGCAGGTGGGGCTTTGGCAGCGGTTCCATCTCAATCTGCGCCGTCTTTTTTCCGCATGAGCAAATCGAAGTTTGACTGGTTGTTGGCCAAGGCTGTGGAGTTGCAAGCCTCTGATCTGCATCTCATCGCCGGGGTATCCCCTGCGTTCCGCATCAATGGTGAAATCGTCATCACCAGCAGCGATGTCTTGAGCGGCCCCGAGCTGGTCGAGATCACCGGCAACCTCCTGACTCCAGCACAGGCCAATCGCTTTGATCAGGAATGGGAACTTTGCATCGCTCGTTTGCATGAGCACGCCGGTCGCATCCGTATCACTTTCTACAAACGCAATGGCATCCCTGAACTCAGCGTGCGCTTCTGCGGTGAACGCATTCCCGCACGTGAAGAGCTCGGGTTGCCGGAAAAGATCGATGATTTTGCCCGCCGCCCGCACGGCCTGATCTTGATCACTGGTCCCACTGGTGCGGGCAAGACCACCACACTGAATTATCTCGTCAGCCTTATCAACAGTGAGCGTCGCTGTAAGATCATCACAATTGAGGACCCGATCGAATATGTGCATCAAAACCAGCGCGCCATCATCGTGCAGCAGGAGGTACAAACGGATACCCGCTCCTACAGTCGCGCACTGATTCACGCCCTACGGCAAGATCCTGACGTGATCGTCGTCGGCGAGATGCGCGACCATGAAGCAATCAGTACCGCCTTGACTGCGGCCGAGACCGGCCACCTAGTGCTGGCCACCATGCACTCGCCCGATGTGTCCCACGCCTTGGAGCGCATCATCGGGCTTTACGAAGGCAACAACCAGCGGCAGGTCATCATGCAGTTATCCAATTCGCTCCAGGGCATCATCGCCCAGGAACTTGTCCCCTCGGCAGACCGTGCCAAGCGTGTATTGGCTTATGAGATGCTTGTAGCCTCTGGAGCGGTACGCAATCTCATCCGGGAAAACCATCTCCACATGCTGGACAATGTCATCCAGACGGGCGCACGCGATGGCATGGTGCTCATGGACACCTGCCTCCATCAGCTCTATTGCAAGTGCCTGATCAGCTATGACACCGCCGTCAGCCGGGCCCGGCATCCAGAGCGGTTGACCCAACGCTTCGCCTGAAGGCCAACAAAAAAGCCGGACCTTTCTGTCCGGCTTGGAAATCAGTCCGCTAATTATTACTTCAAGCGCAACGCGATCTGCTTGTCGATCTCGGCAGCCAGGTCGATGTCGGAGACACCGGCTTTGGTGCGCACTTGGACGGTCACTTGGGTGACATTGGGGTCCACTTCCGAGATCTTCACAAACACCGTCCGCTGGTTGACTTTGCCTTCAACGGTCTTGTTGATCGTGTCTTCGCGGTTCAGGGTGCCGTTGGCGGCCAGCACTTCCTTCGCCGCCGTAAAGATCTGCGCCACCGGGCGTTCATAGCTGCTGATGATCTTATCCTTGATGAAAGGCACACCGGCCTTCATATGACCATCGACCGTCTTTACGCACCCCGTGGAAAGAGTCGTGATCGCTACCGCTGCCAACAAAATCATCCAGTTCGTTTTCATGCTCCGGTAATGCAAGACGGAAGCCCCCTCAGCGTCAAGCCTTTATCCGGGCTAATTCACTCCATGCATAATGCCACGTTCAGACCATCCCAGACATCGACACCCGGCAGTCCTTCAGACTAGTCTGGCGCGACGTGAGCAACCAGACCACCCCGGGAAAACTTAAACTGCGCCTGACGCCAGCGGCCGAAAAAGCCGCCCGTTCCGGGCATCCTTGGGTCTATGCCGAACGCATCAAGGACGCCAACCGCCCGGGTGAACTCGGGGAATTGGCGGTCGTCTATGACCGGAATAACAAATTCTTGGGCATCGGCCTCTTCGACCCCGATTCCCCCATCCGCCTTCGCATGCTGCATGCTGGCGCTCCGCAGACAGTGGATGAAGCCTGGTGGCTGGTCCGGCTGAAGGCCGCCCTCGCCCGGCGCGAGGGACTGGGCGGGGCCAACACCACTGGCTACCGTCTCATCTCCGGTGAAAACGATGGCTGGCCCGGATTGGTCGTTGACCGCTTTAATAAGACCCTTGTTCTCAAATTGTATAGCGGAGTCTGGCTGCCACGTCTGGATGAAGTCGTCAATCGCCTGCAAGCCGAGGTCAACTCACAGCGCATCGTGCTTCGTCTCAGTCGCAATATCCAGGCATTGGCCAAAGAGCATTATCACCTCCATGATGGACAGATCATTCGGGGCGAACCGCTGGAAGGAGCGGTCATTTTTCAGGAGAACGGCATCCGTTTTGAATCCGAAGTGTTGAAAGGTCAGAAAACGGGCTTCTTCCTCGACCAACGGGACAATCGTCAACGCGTCGGTGAATTGGCGGAAGGCAAATCGGTGTTGAATGCCTTCAGCTTCTCCGGTGGCTTCTCGCTCTACGCCGCTCGCGGCGGGGCAAAGAGCGTAACGGATCTGGATATCAGCTCGCACGCCTTGGAAGCAGCCAATCGCAATTTCGCGCTGAACGAAAACCTGCCGACGGTGAAAGCCTGTCAGCACCATTGCGTGCAGGCGGATGCGTTCCAATGGGTGGCCAACACCAAGGAACGCTTTGACTTGGTCATCCTCGATCCCCCCTCTCTCGCCAAACGGGAGGCGGAACGTTCAGGAGCCATTGCCGCTTACGAAAGTCTCGCCGCCTCCGGCATTCGCTTGTTGAACCGTAACGGCATTCTGGTAGCCGCCTCCTGTTCCGCCCATGTCACGTCACAAGAATTTTTCAGTGCCGTGCTCAAAGCAGCCCAGCTAAGCCGCCGCCCGTTCACCGAGATGGACCGCACCGGCCATGCCCCTGACCATCCCGCCACTTTTCCTGAGGCCATGTATCTCAAGTGCATCTACCTGCGCTTCACCTGAAGCCATCAGGCTGGCGAGCTAGAACAATTTGTCCCACTCTTCCGGTTTAAAACCCACTAATCCCGTCTTGTCCGTCAGTGCAAACGGCCGCTTCACCAGATTTCCATTCTGACTCAACAAAGCCAGCGCCTCATCCACTGACAACTTCGGCAGTTTGTCCTTCATATTCAGCGCCTTGTAATCCAGACCCGAGGTATTGAAGAGCTTCCGCAGATCCCCGCCATAGATCTCCAGCATCCGCTTCAACTCCGCCTTCGTCGGCGGCTGCTCGCGGATCGGCACCTCCTGAAACTCCACCCCCTTCGCCTCCAAAAACTTCATCGCCTTCCGGCACGTATCACACCCACGATAAACATAAACCTTCGGTTTCATCCGCCGGAATCTATTCATAACCCTTACCGTCAGCCAAGCCACATACTTAAAACCGGAATGCTTGATATGTTACCTCTCCCCTCAATGGGGAGAGGTCAGTTTCGCCAAGCGAAACTGGGTGAGGGGTGAGACGAAGCAAAAGCGTGTTCGGATCCCAACTGCAATTACACCCCGCTTTCAGACTTCCCACTCCACCCCATCTGCCTCATGCTTCCGCTCGCATGCTGCTCTTGTTCGACATCGGCAACACACACACGCACGTGGGTCTGGCTACCCGCACCAAAGTCCTCCGCCAGACGAACATCCCCACCGCCGAATGGTCGCACCGCACCGTGCAGGTAAAGCTTCAGGCTTTCGTCGGCAATAACGACATCACCGGCGTCTCCGTTTGCAGCGTCGTTCCGCGTGCCACTGCGCATGTGCTGAAAGCCGCCTCCGGCTACGGCAAAGTCGCCACTGTGGTCCTCAACCACAAAAACGTCACCGGCGTAGGCATCAAATACCCGAAACCAGCCAGCATCGGCCCCGACCGCCTCGCGAACGCCATCGCCGCCAGCCATTTCTACACCTCTCCCGTTGTCGTCGTGGACTTCGGCACCGCCGTGACCTTCGACGTCGTGGACCGGAACAAGAATTACATCGGCGGCATCATCGCTCCCGGCCTCTCCGCGATGACCGATTACCTCCATGAAAAAACCGCCCTGCTTCCACGCATCAAGATCCGTGACGTAAAAACGGTCGTCGGCAAGAACACCGAGGAAGCCATGCTCATCGGTGCGGTGCAAGGCTACCGCGGTCTGGTGCAAAAGCTTATCCTTGAGCTTAAGCAGGCATTGAAAGCTCCGAAGCTCCCCGTCATCGCCACCGGCGGCTACGCCCCCCTCATGGCCAAGGGCCTGAAAGAGATCACCGAAGTCCGCCCCACCCTCACCCTCGAAGGCCTCCGCCTCAACTGGCTGGGAAACCAGCCGGAAGACTGAGCCCTCGTAGCGCAGGTTGGCAACCTGCTGTGTCGCCGACTGGCAGTCGGCAGACCTTTAAATATTTCGCAGCTCCCAGATATTCAATCGGCCGCCTCCGCCTCTTTCCCAGCTTGAAACTTCCCGCCCAACTCACAACACTCCCCGCCAATGAATCGGATTGAAGCACGCTTCGCCCGTTTGCGGGAAAGCGGTAAAAAGGGTTTTGTCGCTTATATCGGCGCGGGCGATCCGCACCTGGAAGGCACACGTCAGTTGGCCATCGCCTTGGACGGCGCGGGCGTGGATGTCTTGGAACTCGGCGTTCCTTTCAGCGACCCCCTGGCCGATGGCATCGTGAACCAGATGGCCGCCCAGCGCGGACTGGAATCCGGCACGACTCCGGCCAAGCTCCTCGCCACCATCGTCGAGATCCGCAAGGAATCGCAGATCCCCATCGTCCTCTACGTCTATTACAACCTGCTGCACAAACGCGGTCTCAAACAGTTCATTGATGACTGCGCCAAGGCCGGCGTGGATGGCTTGCTCGTACTGGATCTGCCGCCCGAGGAATCGACCAACTACGAACAGCTCATGGCTGCGGCGGGGCTGAACAACATTTACCTTATCGCCCCCACCACGCCCGAGAGCCGCATGGAGATCATCGCCCAGCGGGCGAAAGGCTTTATCTACTATATCTCGCGCGAAGGCGTCACCGGCATGCAAGAGACCGTGGCGGATAACATCGCCAGCATGACGGCCAAGATCCGTCACCACACCCCCCTGCCCATCGCCGTCGGCTTCGGCATCTCGACTCCCGAACAAGCCCGCCTCGTGGCCAGCAATGCGGAAGCCATCGTCGTTGGCAGCGCCATCGTAAACCAGATCGCCCTGCATGGTAAGGACAAGGACCTCGCCCCCAAAGTCGCGGGATTCGTGAAGACCTTGGTAGATGCGGTCAAATAGCTTTGATGATAGGGCCCGCTGTCCTCAGCGGGCCGCCGCCGAAGAATTTAAGTATCCGAGTAAATAATAAACTGGTGACGCCCACCGTTCCCGTCCTCCTTCTCCCCTCGGAGGGGAGAAGGATTGTGGATGAGGGGTGCCCCTAAGTTCCTGAATCTTATGGCTACCAAGAAAACCGCTTCGGCAAATCAATCCGACCGTTACGTCATCATCATGGCCGGAGGTCGCGGCGAACGTTTCTGGCCCGTGAGCCGCGAGAAGACGCCTAAACAGCTCATCACCCTGCTCGGCAAGCGCTCCTTCCTCCAACAGACCGTGGACCGCGTGCTGCCGCTGGTCCCGCTGAAGAACATCCTCATCATCACGAATGAGTCGCAGGCTCCCGAAGTCCAGAAGCAACTGCCCAAGCTGCCCAAGGACAACATCATCGCCGAACCCGTGGGCCGCGACACCTGCGCCGCCGTGACCCTCGGTGCCGCCATCGTCGGCGCCCGCTCCACCACGGCGACCATGGCCGTGCTTCCGGCCGATCACGTCATCCCGGAGGAGAAAAAATTTCAACAAGTCCTCAGCGATTGCTTCGACCTCGCTTCCCGTGGCCAAGCGATTGTCACCATCGGCATCAAGCCCACCGAACCAGCGACTGGCTACGGCTACATCCACGTCGGCGAGCAACTCCCGCCGCCACACGGTGTGAAAGCCTACAAGACCGGTTTCGCCCGCGCCGAAAAATTCGTCGAGAAGCCGTATTACGAGAAGGCGCTCGAATACTTGCAGAGCGGCCATTATCGCTGGAATGCCGGCATGTTCATCTGGTCCTTCGTGACCATCACGGAAGCCTTGCAGAAGCATCAACCGGAGATGCTCGCCGCGTGCCATCGCTGGTTCGATGCCGCCAAGTCTCCCGCCAAGCTGAAGAAGGTGCTGGCCAAGGAATATCCGGACATAAAAAAGATCTCCATCGATTTCGCGCTCATGGAAAAAGCGCATAACGTCGTCGTGGCCGATGGTGCCTTTGCCTGGGATGACCTGGGTGCCTGGCCCGCCTTGTCGCATCACATCAAGCCCGATGCCGAAGGCAACTGTGCCGTCGGCGAGTTCATCCACGTGGATGCAGCGCGCAACGTCATCTACGACGCCCGCACCAAGAACCGCACGCCTATCTGCCTGGTCGGCCTGAAAGATTCCATCATCGTGCAGACAGACGATGCCACCCTCGTGGCGCACAAATCCCAAGCCCAAAAGATCAAGGAACTGGTCAAGAAGCTGAGCGAAGATGCAAAGCTAAAGAAGTTGGTGTGACAGGTTCAAAGTAACGCTACATACCTGCGCCAGCTAACTTTGAACTCCTTCAAAGCTCGCTTGCACTCCGGCCATACCTGATTATCTTTTTCCCTTTATGCTCCGTAAATTAGTCGCCTTAACTGCTGTCCTGACGTCATTGGCCTTCGCCTTGACGCCCGCCCGCGCCGCTGAAAATCAAGCCGCTAATAAGGGTCCCAAAGTCCAACCTGCCTCAGATGAAGGTGTGAACGCCATGAAAGGCTTCCAGCTTCCCACCGGCTTCAAGGTGGAGCTGGCCGCCGCCGAACCTTTATTCGCGAACCCCGTCTCCTTCACCATCGATGAACAGGGGCGTTTCTACGTGGCCGAGACGTTCCGCTTCGGTGCGGGCGTGCTGGACATCCGCGGCATCATGCACTGGCTGGATGAAGAGCTGGCCTCGAAGTCCGTCGCTGAGCGCATCGCCTACACCCGCCGCCATGCCGCGGAGAAGGGCGAGAAGCCGCTGAACTGGTTCACCGACAACGAAGACCGCATCTCCCTCGTCTGGGACAGCAATGGCGATGGCGTGGCGGAAACCTCCTCCATCCTCGCCACTTTCAATGAAGAAGCCGACGGTATCGGTTCCGGCCTCCTCGCCCGCAAAGGCAAGGTCTGGTACACAAACATCCCCCACCTCTGGCAGTTGGAGGACAAGAACGGTGACGGCAAGGCCGATGTGAAGAAGAGCCTGAGCTACGGTTACGGCGTGCGCTTCGGTTTCCTCGGTCATGACAGCCACGGCTTGCGCATCGGACCGGATGGCCGCCTCTACTACTCCATCGGTGATCGCGGTGCCCACATCGAACTGCCGAATGGCAAGGTCGTGGAGAACCTTGAAGAAGGTGCGATTTACCGCTGCGAACTCGACGGCTCCAATCTCGAGATCTTCTATCACGGTCTGCGCAATCCGCAGGAACTGGCCTTCGACGACCTCGGCAATCTATGGACGGTGGACAACAACTCGGACGCTGGCGATCCCGCCCGCGTGGTTTATGCGGCTGAAGGCGGTGACAGCGGCTGGCGCATCGGCTGGCAGTTTATCGAGCGCCCCATGCGCCGTGGCTCCTGGTTGGGTGAACGTCTCTGCTACGAATATTTCAAAGACCGCGCCGCCTACACGCTACCTCCGGTCTCCAGCAAAGTCGGCAATGGTCCGAGCGGTTTGACCTTCGATCCCGGTATCGCCCTCACCGAAGAATGGCGCGGCCGTTTCTTCCTCGCCAACTTCAGCGGCAACCCGAACAGCGGCATCTACAGCTTCGCCGTGCAACCGCAAGGTGCCGGTTTCGCGCTCAAGGATAACAAGAAGTTCTGGTGGAACTTCCTGCCCACGGACATCGAGTTCGGCTACGACGGCGCCATCTACGCCACCGACTGGGTGAATGGCTGGAGCGGTCTCGGCAAGGGCCGCATCTACCGTCTCTCCCACCCCGACGAAAAGAGCAAACCCGTGGCGGCCGAAGTGAAAACACTCTTCGCCGAAGGTTTCGACAAACGCTCCACATCGGAACTTGTGAAGCTCATTGGCCATCAGGACCAACGTGTGCGTCAGGAAGCGCAGTTCGCCCTCGTGGACAAGAAGGCCGAGAAGGAACTGAGCAACATCGCTGCTGCCGGACCTACGCTGCATGCCCGCTTGCACGCCATCTGGGGCCTTGGCCAGCTCGCCCGCCAAGGCCGCTCGGTCGAACTGACGCCGCTGCTGGCTGATAAGAACGCCGAAGTGCGTGCCCAAGCCTTGAAGATCGTCGGCGACGCCAAGCTCTCCAAGTATCAGAAACAAGTCGTGAACTTGCTCGGCGACAGTGAGGCTCGCGTCCGCTACTTCGCCGGCATCACGGCGGGCAAGCTGGGCAATAAAGCCAGCGTCCCCGCGCTGCTGGCCATGCTGAAGGCCAACGATGACAATGATCCGTGGCTGCGTCACGCCGGCGTCTCCGGTCTGATCGGTTGCGCGAAGGCCACGGAATTGGCCGCCCTCGCCAAGGATAACTCTCCGGCCATTCGGCTGGCGGCCACGGTCGCGTTGCGCAATCTGCAATCACCCGAACTCGCCCGCTTCCTCGCGGACCAGGATCCGCGTGTGGTCGCTGAAGCTGCCCGCGCCATCAACGATCTCCCGGTCGTGGCCGCCCTGCCCGCGCTCGCCAGTCTGACGGGCCGCGCCAGCGAATTCGCCACTCTGCCCGCCGGCAGCGGCACGGAACCCACTCCGCGCGATGCCATTCTCCGTCGCGTGATCAACGCCAACTTCCGTCTGGGTGCCTCGGCCAACGCTGACGCCGTCAGTGCTCTCGCGGGTGATGAGCGCCTGCCGGAGAACATCCGCGTGGAAGCCCTCACGCAATTGGGTGAGTGGGCCGCCCCCAGCGGTCGCGACCAAGTCAGCGGCCTGTGGCGTCCCCTGCCCAAGCGTACTGCGCCAGATGCCACGCATCTGGAACCGATGGCCGCCAAGCTGATCACCAGTCAGTCTTCCGCCACCACCAAGATCGCCTTGCTGGAGACGGCGCAGAAACTGAACTGGAAAACGCTGAGTGATGCTGCCTTCAACGTGGTGAGCGATGAGAAAGCCGACAAGAAACTGCGCGTAGCCGCCCTGCAATACTTGGGCAGCAGCAAATCACCCAAGCTTGCCGATGCCGTGCATGTGGCCAGCCAGGACAAAGCGGAAGAACTTCGCACCGCAGCCACGAAGCTCGCCGCTTCCGTCGGCGGTGGTGCCGGTGCCGTGGTCACCTTGGCCAACACGCTGAAGTCTGGCGGTGTCCGTGAGAAGCAGGCCGCCCTCGCCACCGTGGCTACCATCGCGGGCAAAGACGCAGCCAACCTCTTGAATCAATGGTTGGACGATCTCCTCGCCGGCAAGGTCGCCAAGGAATTGCAACTCGACCTGATCGAGGCTGCCTCCAAGCGCCCGGAGACTGAGATCAAGGACCGTCTGGCAAAGTTCAACAAGGCCCGTCCGGATGACGGCGGCTTGGGTGCCTACGCCGAATGCTTGACCGGTGGCGACAAGGATGCTGGCCGCAAGATCTTCGTTGAGAAGCTGGAGGTTTCCTGTATCCGTTGCCATCGCGTGCAAGGCGCCGAAGGTGGCGATGCCGGTCCGAACCTGGGTGATGTCGGCAAACGCCATGAACGCCGTTACATCCTCGAATCCATCCTCTATCCGAACAAGGTGGTCGCCGCTGGGTTTGAGAACGTCACGGTAAACCTGAAAGACGGCCGCAATTTCATCGGCGTGGTCAAAGAAGACACGAAGGACACGCTCTCACTGCTCGTCAACGAGGACGGGGAAATGCAGTTGATGAAATTCAAAACAGCGGACATCGCCGCACGCGCCAAGGGTCTCTCCGGCATGCCAGATACAAACAAGGAAATGCTCACCAAGCGCGAGGTGCGAGATCTGGTGGAGTTCCTGGCCAGCCAGAAGTAAGCTGCAAAGAGTCCTCCGGCAATTCAAATCCCGGTCTGGTTGGTTTCAGACCGGGCCTCTCATTTAAATTCCCGGTGAACTGCATTCGCTCATGACCAACTACGCGGTCTTGACCGGACGACCATTGACAAAGAACGTGTTTACCTTGTCTTTCCCGACTATGAGGGGTTTGTCACCGGCCTTGAAGACGTATTTGTCCTGCAACAGGTCATGGATCGTCTGGTTCACCTGGATGGCACCCGCCGGAGCGGTGTGCTCCAGCTCTCGGGCAATATTCACCGTTTGCCCCCAAAGGTAATAGAGGAATTTCTTCCGTCCGACGATGCCGGCCATCACGGGCCCTGTGCATACACCAACCCTCACCTTGAAATCCACCCCGTTTCGACTGTTGAAACGGTTGGTTATTCGCAGCATCTCCATGGCAACCTCCACAGCCGCCGTGGAATGATCAGCCCGCGGTGAAGGCACACCGGCGACCGCCATGTAGGAATCCCCCACCGTGCGGATACGTTCCATGGCATGCATGTCCACCAGCCAGTCGAATCCGGAAAAAATGTCATTCAGCAACTGCACCATGCGTTCCGGCGGATACAGCTTGGCCTGTTGCTCGAAATCCACAATGTCGGCGAACAGCACGGTCGATTCATCAAACGTGTCGGCGATCGTCGTCTCACCGTTCTTCAGCCGTTCGGCGATCGCCTTGGGCAGGATGCAATGCAGCAGACGGTCTGATTTCTCACGTTCGATGCGCAGCTCCGCCGTATGCGCCTGCTCGCTATCGCGCAAACGCTTCTTTTCGAGCGAGGCCGAGATGCGCGCCTTGAGCAGCACGGGATTGAAAGGCTTGGGCAGGTAGTCTTCCGCACCGGCCTCGATGCAGTTCACTGCCGCATCGATCTCGTCCATCGCCGAAATCATGATGACCGGCAGATGCCGCAAGCGCATGTCTGCCTTGAGCTGTTTCAAGGTCTCAAAACCGTTCATCACCGGCATCAGCACATCCAGCAGAATCAAGTCATACTCACCTGTCTGGAGCATGCTAAGCCCTTCCAATCCGTTCTCTGCCTCGGTGACCTTATGCCCCAGACGCTCCAGCCGGCGTCCAAGCATGTTGCGGTTCATCTCGTTGTCATCGATGAGCAGGATGCGTCCGTTACCCGAACCGCCCACATCGATCTTGCGGATGAAGGTTGTGCCCCGGCCCAAGGTCGCTTCAGCGGATCCGCCCGGCACGGAGTTGCGGGTGCTGGTGTTGATCTGTGCGGGGAAACTTTGGCTGTTGAACATCGTCAACAGGTTGTGCGCCGCGGCCGTGATCTTCTGCAAATCGGAGGTGATGCGCTGGTTGCCCGAATCCTCCATCATCTCCTGGCTCAACTCGGCATATCCGATGATCAGGTTGAGCGGTGTGCGCATCTCCAGGCGCATGCTGTCGAGATCCACCCGGCCAGTCTCTATCTTCCACGGTGCCAGCCCCTCGTTGATCAAGGCCACCAACTGGCCGCCGGCCGTGTGGATTTTCCGCAAGTCAGGCAGCAAATGCTCCTGCCCCAGATCCGAAAGATCCTCCTGCAGCATCTCGCAGTAACCGATGATCTGGTTCAAGGGAGTACGCAGACTGTGGCGGACGCCTGAGAGCTCATCCGTCTCCCCCATCTGATGATCGACCTCGAAAAGGGGCTGCTCACCGGGATTGCTGGAGGTTGGTTCAGACATGAGTATAAAGATATTGTCCAGCTGGACGGACTATTGTGCACCATGCTTCTTGAGCAATACTTCCACCTTTTCAAGCAGGCGGGCCAGCTCAATCGGTTTGGTATCATAGTCATCACATCCGGCCTCCATGGCTTTTTCCCGGTCGCCCGCCATGGCATGAGCCGTCAAAGCGATGACAGGGATCTTCTGCGTCACGGGAAAAGACTTCAAGAGCTTGGTCGCCTCCCATCCATCCAGTACCGGAAGGCTCATGTCCATGAGGATGAGGTCCGGGTTCTCACTCTGGGCCTTGGCCACGCCTTCATTGCCATCCACGGCCATGACCACTACATAGCCACGCCTTTCAAGGCGTCGGGACAGCATGTCCCGGTTCATTTCGTTGTCTTCCACCAGAAGTATCTTAGCCATAATATTAATATCAGTTCGAACCTGCCGTCTTGTCCTTGTCACCTGCCGAGCTGGCTCCCGACTCCACAAAGGAACTTACCAACTGACGCACATCAGCCATCAACTGATCCTGCTGGTAACTGCCCTTGCGCATGATCTTGGTGACGTTCCCGTTCAGCCGTTGGTAATCCTTGGCGGTCAGTTCCATGGCCGTGATCACCACCACCGGGATATCCTTCCATTCCGTCACTTCACGCAACTGCGCTACAAATTCGAAGCCGTCCATCTCCGGCATCATCAGGTCCAACAGGATCAAGGACGGCCGTTTCTCCGCCACCCGGGCAAGCGCTTCCTGACCGTTGCCTGCTTCCATCACCGACCAGCCGTCGCGTTCCAGCAGGACCCGCATGAACTGGCGCACGCCCTCCTCGTCTTCCACCACCAGCACCAGGGCTTCGTCAGATGTTCGCCGGTATTTGCGCAGCATGTTCGAAAGCTTTTCCCGGTCGATGGGCTTGGTCAGATAATCCGCCGCTCCCAGGGCAAAACCCATGTGCTTGTCCTCGATCATGGAAAGCATCACCACCGGGATCTCGCTCAGCACCGGGTCGTTTTTAAGTGAGGAGAGGAC
>JAEYXS010000088.1 GCA_023431185.1 Verrucomicrobiota bacterium | reverse complement strand
GGCGCTTGGCCTTAACGGGCGTTTGTGGTGTAGTTGGCTTGGCATGGGTGTTGGTGTTTTTGGGTTTCATACATCCAGCGGTGTAGCGCTGTTTCGCTCACCTGCCAATACCCATGCCATCTGGTATCGCTGGAGCCATCGTTGTGACAGGGTTGGCTGGAACCTTATTTGTGCAGCATCGTTTGGCGGCCAGATTGCAGACGGAGAACGATGCGCTAAGGAAACAGACCGTTCTGCTGCAGGAGGAGATGAAAGCACTGAAGCGGCGGCCGGTGCCGCAGGCCACAGCCGCGCAGTTTACCGACCAGGAGCGGACGGAGTTGTTGCGTTTGTGAGGGGAGATGGGGTTGATGCGCGGGCAAGTGGCGGAGAGCAACCGACGGCAAAAGGAGCTACAGGAGACGACCCAACGCTATGCGGCGGAATTGGGGCAGCAAAGGGTGCAGGAGAAGGAGCGGGAGGCTGCCATGATCCACGCTAGCAATGCCAAACACTGGATGCTCGCATTTTATATGTATTCGACTGAGAACCATGGGCGTTTTCCGGCGACTTTCGATCAAGCGACCCCTTTTTTACATGCAGAATCTGACGCCGCAGCCCTGATGAAGGCCACCAATGATTTTGAGATATTTCCGATCGAGGATCGGAACACCATTGATCGTGGCAAAACCATCGTTCTTAGGGGTAGGGCCAGGCCGCTGGCATCCGGGGCTTGGCAAAGAGCCTATGGGATGGCCGATGGTAGCGCGCAAATCGTTGGAGCACCGGATGGCGACTTCACGGCAGCCGAGGCCAGATTTGGGTTCGTTTATCCTCCGAAATCTGGGCAGTGATATCATGTCCAAGAAAAAAGGGGCTGCGTCTGTTCGACGCAGCCCCTGACTGGATTTAGTTAGATGTTGGTTACTCCACCACGCGCATCTGGATGGCTTCCACGATGCGTTCTTCGGCGGAGATGGAGCTGACGACGACCACGGTGTTGCCCTTGGCCACGTAGCCGTCTTTCTTCATGGCTTCGAGGGCCGGGGTGATGGTCTTTTCCGGCGCTTCATGGTTGAAGGGCATCACCAGCGGGGTCACGCCCCAGTGGATGGTGAGCTGGTCAGCCAGTTCCTGGGTCTCGCACACGGCGTAGATCCGGGAGTAGCGCGGGCGCATCCAGGCGGTGTAACGCGCCATGGTGCCACGGATGGTGAAGAGCAGGATGGCCTCCGCCCGGAGTTCATCCGCCATGACGACGGCGCTCTTCACGAGCTTCTGGCGCGGGCTGGTGAAGTCCGCGTGATCCTGGAAGTTCGCGCCACCGGAGCGTTCGATACGCTGGGCCACGCGGTCCATGACCTCGAGACATTTCAACGGGTACTTGCCCACGGTGGTCTCACCACTGAGCATGATGGCATCCGCCTGCTCATAGACGGCGTTGGCCACGTCCGTGATCTCGGCACGGGTGGGGTGGGGCGTGTTGATCATGCTTTCCAGCATGTGCGTGGCCACGATGACGGGGCGACCCACACGCAAGCACGTCTTCACGATCTTGCGCTGGATGATGGGCAGTTCCTCATACGGGCACTCGATACCCAAGTCACCACGGGCGACCATGATGGCGTCCGCTTCCGCGATGATGCCATTGATGTTCTTGATGGCTTCCTGGTCCTCGATCTTCGCCACGATGCGTGGTTTGATCGTCGCCTTCTCGATGACGGCGCGGAGCTGCAAGATGTCCTTGGGCTCGCGCACGAAGGAGAGGGCGATGTAATCCACGCCCAGCTCGAGACCGACGGCGATGTCCGCGAGGTCTTTGCTGGTCATGGCCGGGAGGCTGACTTTGACGCCAGGGAGGTTGATGTGACGGCGGCTGCCCAGTTTGCCCGGGGTCAGCACCTCGCACTCCACCTTGTTGTCATGCTTGGCCAGCACCTTCATGTGGATGGCCCCGTTATCGACGAGCACTACGTCACCGACGCTGATGTCGTTGATGAAGTTCTCGTAGTTCACGTCCACGGAGTGAACCTCTTCACTTTCCTGACCGCGGACGGTGAGGGTGAATTTTTGGCCGGGTTGCAGATCCAGCGGAACCGGCAGGTCGCCCGTACGGATGGCGGGCCCTTGGGTATCCATCAGGATGCCGACGCTGACGCCGCGCGCTTGAGCGGCGGCACGGATGTCTTTCACGACACGCCGCACCCAGTCATGGGGGGCGTGGGACATGTTCAAACGGGCAATGTTCATTCCCGCATCGATCATCCGGCCTAACATCTCCGGGGAATCGGTTGCGGGACCAAGTGTCGCAATGATCTTAGTCTTGCGGGCGCTGTTTGCACTCACGGGGCGGGAAGATAGGGGAAAGGGACGGCTTGGGAAGTGTTTTGTCAGCCAAGGGAATGGCGTTCTGGTCATCCATTCCATGAATGAAATGAGGGGAACGTGCGGGGGGAAGATAGGGGGCAGTTATGCTAGCTTAAAAAGAGCGGCTCATGGTCGGCAGACTGCCGTTTGGTGAAAAAAGTGCCACGAATGGGCTTGCCAAGCGGGCTATGTGACCGCATATCTAGCAAAGTTTTGAATCAAAAAACTGATTTTTATGGCTGACCTAGCAAATAGTTATACGCAGAACGTGGCGGGCAAGTATTACGTGGACAATCAATGCATTGACTGCGACCTGTGCCGTGAAACCGCACCGCAGAACTTCACCCGTAATGATGACGGCGGTCACTCCTTCGTGTTCAAACAACCGGAATCCCCCGAGGAAGAAGCGCAGTGCAAAGAAGCCATGGAAGGCTGCCCGGTGGAAGCGATCGGCAACAACGGCCAATAGCCTCTGCTCCAACGATTTGAAAACCCCGCTGGCGTGAGCTGGCGGGGTTTTCGTTTTTTCAGGCAAAGCCAGTTGTTCGAGGACAAGGACGATTACGAATCCAAGCTCAACAGACGTCGGCGCAACAGTTCGAGCGCCTGTTGCGAGGTGATATACTTGAAGGTTTCGCGGTCGAAGATGTTGAGCGGGTTGATGACTTTCGTGCGGACGCCATCGGTGAGGGCGATGAAGACGGTGCCGACGGGTTTCTCAGGCGTGCCACCGGTGGGCCCGGCGATGCCAGTGACCGCGAGGGCGTAGTCAGCGCCTGTTTTGGCGCGAGCACCCTCCACCATGGCACGGGCCGTTGCTTCACTGACGGCACCGTGGGCAGCGAGGGTTTCGGCGGGGACGCCGAGGAATTGTTGCTTGGCTTCGTTGCTGTAGGTGACGAGGCCAGCGAGGAGGACAGCAGAAGCGCCGGAGACATTCGTGAGGCGGTGGGCGATGAAGCCGCCGGTGCAGGATTCCGCGAGGGCGAGAGTTTTGTTCCGTTCGGTGAGCATCCTCACGATAGTGCTCTCCAAGTTCTCATCGTTCTCGGCGAAGATGTGGTTGCCGATCCTTTGATAAACGATGTCAGCGGCTTCGTTGACGGTCTCTTCCGCGCCGCAGCCTTCGAAGACGAGGCGCACATCGACTTCACCGACGCGGGCGCAGTAGCCGATCTGCAAACCGGCCTTCGTGAGATGCTCGAGGGCGGGGGCGATCTGCTCTTCCACGCGGGATTCACCAAGACCGACGCTGTGCAAGGTGCGGCAGACGAAGGCGGTGTCGCGGGCGAATTCGCGGTTGAGGAAAGGGACGACTTCTTCGAGGAACATGGGCCGCAATTCACGCGGTGGCCCGGGGAGCATGACAATCCAGGTGGGTTTGCGGTCGGCGCGATAGGGATTCGGGTCGAGCTTCATCGCCAGGCCGGGCGCGGTGCCGTAGCGGTTCTCCAGCACGAGAGCGCCTTCGGGTACGCGTGCTTGCACAAGTGTGCTGACGGGCATGGGGCGATTGCGCTTCTTGAAGAAACTTTCGATGTGCGCGGCGATGCGCGGGTCTTCGTGCAAGGGTTTGCCAAGCAGTTCGGCGATGAGATCGCGCGTGATGTCATCCGACGTGGGGCCGAGGCCGCCGGTGCAGATGATGAGGTCGGCGTGATTGGCGGCCTCACGGACGGCGTTCTGGATGGCGCGGCCTTCATCGGCGATGGACACCTGGCGCTGGACGAGGTAGCCGCGATCGGTGAGCTGGCGGCAGAGCCATTGCTGGTGGGTATTGAGGACGCGGCCGAGCATCAGCTCGGAGCCGGTGTTGATGATTTCGATGTTCACAGTTGCGCCTGCCGGGGCAGGTGGGCGAAATATAGGCGGTATTTGGGTTTGCGCCAGTTTTCTGGCAAGACGAGAATGACTGACACGCGTTGACTTGGGCGCAGGGCAAAATATAGTAACAGCATGTCGGTAATCGATAAAACTGAAGCGAAGCGTCGCTTCATGGATTTCTTGGCGAAGAAGAATCTGCGCATCACGTCGCAGCGCCAGGCGATTGTCGATACGGTTTTCAGCACGGACAAGCACTTCACGGCGGAGCAGTTGCTGGAGTGGTCGCGGTTGAAGGACAAGTCGGTCTCCCGCGCGACCGTGTATCGCACGCTGCCGCTGCTGACAGAGAGCGGGCTGGTGCATGAGATGGATTTCGGCAAGGACTACAAGTTCTACGATCCGAACTATGCGGATCACCCGAACCATAATCATCTGATCTGCCAGGATTGTGAGAAGATCGTGGAGTTCGAGAGTGACAAGATCGAGGAGATCGAGAGCCAGATCAGTCACAAGCTGGGTTTCTCGATGAAGTCGCAGCGGTTGCAGATCTCGGCTTCGTGTGACGAGTTGAAGCGTTTGGGAGCCTGCAAAAATAAAGGCTGCTAGGCCGGTTGCACCGGCGGGCCAATTTGGGGATGGCTTCCTTCTTATTTCATTTAGGGAATGTTTTCTGCGCGAGTTCTTTGCGTTAGATTCAGGTGTCAAACAAAGCGGAACGCTTTTTTTACAAATAAGCAAAAAGGCGCCAGCAGTGATGCTGGCGCCTTTTCCGTGAAACGATTCCTTAGAAGGCGAAGGATAGACCTGCGTAGTAATTACGGCCGTAGGAGGGATCGATACCGTCACCACGGATGCGGGAGTAGTAGTCTTCGTCGAAGAGGTTGTTGATGCCTGCGACGACACCGATCATGTCCTTGTAAACCTTCACTTCAGCGGTGAGATCCCAAGTCATGTATGCGGGCACGCGGAAGGCGGCGGTGTTCGCGTCGTCCGCGAAGTGCTGGCCGACGAAGGTGCCGAGGAGGGCCACCTTGACGCGATCGCGGAAGCGGTAGATGCCGCCCGTGCGCAGGAGATAGTCGGGCGCGTATTGCGGGCTGGTCGGGGTGTTGCGGCTGACGATCTCGGCGTCGAGCAACATCAGGTTGCCATAGAGGCTGAAAGAGCCCCAGGAGCTGACATTGTCCGAGCCGTTGAGCTTGTCGGCCAGGCCGATGACGTCGAGTTCCACGGAGCCTTCCCAGCCGCGATGGATGCTGCGACCGACGTTGATGATGGAGGCTCCCACGGTGCCGATCTGGTTGTCGAAATCGAGCAGGAAGAAGCTGGTGTCCCAGGTGAAATAGGAATCCAACTGGCCGCGATAACCGATCTCGTATTGCCAGCTGGAGCCGGGGTCGAGATCGGCGGCCGCCGTGGCACCGCCAGTGATGGGAACGCTTTCGGTGAAGATTTTTGGGCGATATGCCTGGGAGGCATTACCGTAGGCTTCGGTGGTTTCGGTGACTTTGTAAGCCAGGCCAAGGCCGACCAGGGGAACGACGTCACTGTCTTCCTTGCTGCGGGGTGCCAGTGCCGGGAGGGTTTGGGTGGTGGTGGCCTCCTGCCGGAAAGTTTCCACCCGCAAACCGGGCGTCACGGAGAACTTGCCGAACTGGAACTTGTTTTCCACGAAGGCGGGCGCATAAAGCACGGAGCGGTCGCTCTCAATGGTGCGGCTGTTATCCGTGCGGTAGTCGAGGCGGGGCGAGTCCGTGTGGAAGAGCATGACCCCGCCGGCCAGGGTGTGGGTGAATTCGCCCATGTCCCAGTCATGGCGCAACCGGGCTTCAATGCCTTTGGTATAGAATTCCTGGGTCTCCTGGTCAAACGGGTTGGCAGGCGGCGGCGTGGTGCCGAAACCACCACCGGTTTGACGGTGGCTATAGCGCTGGTAATAGCCGCCCCAGGCCTGCACGGTCATCTGCGTGGTCTCGCTGAAATCTTTTTCGTAGGCAAGGGAGGCGAAGTAGCGCTCGAGACGGAAACGGTCGTTGAAGCGCGTGGTGGCATCGCGGTCCACATGGTAACCGGGGCCGGCGGTGAAAGAGAGGCCGCCGGGTTCGCCGTGTTCTTCCTCGTAGCCATCAAATGTGAAGATCCAGCGGCTGTCCGTCTGGGCATCGAGGACGAGTTTCGCGCTGCCAGTGTAGAGGTCGTAGTCGCTGTTGGCGGTGCGGAAGCCATCGGCCTGACGATGATTGAAATAGGCGTAGTAGCCGAGGCGGCCAACGGTGCCATCCACGGAGTTGAACGTGGAGTAGAGATTGTCGGAGCCGAGAATGTGCTGGGTGCGGGCGGAGAATTCCTTGTCCGTGCGGGGCATGTGGGTGACGTAGTTCAGCGCGCCACCGGGTTGCGGGCCATACATCAGGGAGGCTCCGCCGTGGAGGAACTCAATGCGGTCCACGGTATCCAACGGTGGGGTGTAATAGGCTTCAGGATAGCCGAGCATGTCGGCGTGGATGGGGATGCCGTCCTTCAAGACTTGGGTGAACTGGGCGCGGTGGGGATTCAGGCCGCGGTAGCCGATGGAGACGAGCGGAGTGGTCTCCTCGCTGAGCAGCAGGCCGGGCGTTTGGGAGAGGGCCTGACGATAGTTGTTGTTCACCACGCGTGGAAGCTGGTCCAGATCGAGGACGGAAGTTTTCTTGCCGGCATTGATCTTGGTGCCTTGGACATCGGGCAGGAAGGGGGCTTGGACGGATTCGCTGGCCTCGGATTCACCTTGGATGAGGACTTCTGGCAAGCGGACGGGCTGGGCATTGGTGCTGGTCTGAGCGTGGAGGCCAGCCGCCAAAGTAAGGGTAAACGCACCGCTAAGGCAGCGCAGACAGCGGGGCGAGATATGCTTATTGAGACTGAGTTTCATAACAGGAACGGCTTTCTTATTGCAACAGAGTCTCAATAGCAAGAGGGAATTTGATCGACCGAGCTTTTATGTGGTGCCGCTTTAAAAGCGAAAACCCCGCTCAGGGCGGGGTTCTGTGAAAGTGAGAATGAAACGCCTTATTTGCTCAGGAAGAAGAACAACAGGAAGACCACGATGCCGATGGCACCGATGATGAGGTACAGCTTCATGTTGTCGTTGCCTGCAGGAGCAGGTGCGGGCTGCTGCTGGACCGGTTGAGGCTGACGCACCGAGGGAGCGGTGCGGGGGGCCGTGACGGAAGGCTTGGGCGCGTTGGAGGTGGACCAAGCGGGTGTCGGGGTCGGCGTGACACTAAGGTTTGGTTTGGGCGCGGGAGCAGGTGCGGGTTTCGGGGCAGGCGCAGGGGCGGGGGTGGAAGCTGCCGGGCGGGAACCGGGTTGGGCGGGACGGCTGCCCTGCGTTTCGGCTTCGGGCGGAGTGCCACCAGCCCACCAGCCGCCTTCGGCACCGGCACCAGCGGCCGGGGCGGCGGCAGCGGCAGCACCTGCAGGGATGGTGCTGATGATGGCGTCCATAGTGCCGTTATCGAGGGCGACCATGACGTCTTCGTAAACGGGGACTTTGGCCACATCGGCCAAGCACATGCGCTCAAATAACTCGGCCAGTTTCTTGACCTTGTCGTCCTTGTTTTCTTTAAGCCGTTTTAAGAGCTTGGACTGGCCAGGGTTCTTGTAATCCGAGGACAGGAACAGGAGGTTGTCGCCGGTGTAGAAATCTTTGAACAAGGCAGGGTCGCTGGCCAGGCCGAGCAACGAGGTGTGGATGACCAGGGCGCCGAAATTATCCAAGTCTTCGTTATAGAAATCCGAGGTGCGGCGCGGGTGCTGGAAGTTCGCGTGGCCCAATTCCGGGGCTTTGCCCCGGAAGGCGGGGGTGTACATGCCGTCGTAGTCAACGAGGCGGATCTCATTATCCGGCGTGACCATGACGTTACCGTGCTGGAGGTCGCCGTGGGCGAGCTGGTTGTCGCGCAGGCCCTTCATCACGACGCGCAACTTCTTGGCGAGGTCGTTGAGGAGGTCGGGCTTGTCGAAGATCTCTTCGAGGTATTGGTTGAGCGGGAGGCCTTCCACCCATTGCATCTTCACCACCGGATACCATTCATTACGGACTTTGATGCCGCGCAGGATGTATTCAAAGCCGACCAAGGAATCGAGACCGAGGCCGAGCAGCTGCTGGCTCATGCGGGCGTAACGGCCTTGCTGCCCGAGGACCTGACGGACGAAGCAGCGGATGGCGTAACGGCCTTGGGCGGTGGTGACGGAGTAAACGCTGGCGAAGTTACCGGACATGACCTTGGGTAGTCCCAGCATGTCGCATTTGACTTCGCTCTCCTTCAGTTCGGCATCCTCGAAGCAGATGTGCGGGTTTTGAATGGAGTCTTGATAATCTGTGTGAGAGGGCCAGTTCATGGTGTCTGCGGGTTGGCGATGGCGTATCTCAGGGCTGCGATTTGGAAGCAGTCCATTTGAAAAGGATGATGGTTGTGTCGTCGTTGCGCATGCCGAAGTCCTTGCGCAGTTTGGTGACGAATTTGGCGTAGTCGGCCTCGTCTTTCAGTTCCTGCAATTGTTGCCAGGGCTTGCTGCCAGCCTCATGGCGCTGGAGGAACCATTTGGCGATGGCGTCTGTGGCGAGAATGAAAACGTCGTTCTCCTGGTAATCTCCCTGCAAGTGCTTGACCTCGGCCCAGACGGGCTGGTTGCGGTTGGGGTTGCTGGAGAGGAGGCAGGGGCGGCTGTCGAACTCGGCGGCTTTCTGGATGGGCCAGGTCTTGATCAGGGTGTTGTTGCGGATGTGAAAGAGATTGCTGTCACCGACGGTGATGGCGTGCCATTGGGGGAGCTTGGGGCCTTTGTCGCCCCCACCGAAAAGTTTCTGGAAAAAGGAGGGTTTTTCCGGAGGTTTGGGCGGTTCGAAGCGGATGCCGAGCAGGGTGGCGAAGGCACCGGTGCGGGCCTTTTCCTCGGCGTACCAAGGGAGCCGGTCCCAGGCGATGCTGGCGTGCCATTCCTTTTGCAGCGGGCTGAGCCACTGGATGAGGGTGTTGGCGTCTGGCGGGTTTCCTTGGGGAGGGGTGGTGGTGTAGCGCTGGACCAGGCACTGGGCCCAAAGATCGGCGAACGAAGACTCGGTGGCACCGTCCGCGATGGCAAAGTGGCCTTTCTCGGGGGCGCAACTGAAGGCGTCTTCGTATTCGTCCTGAGTGTAGCCCTCCTTGGGCACCCAGAACACTTTCTCAGTGGCTTCCACGGGCTTTTTTGATGATTAGCGCAGGTTGCTGGCGCGTGTGCCGATGTCCAGAAACCGGATCAATTCCACCAAGTCGGCATTGAACGCGAAGCCGCGTGCGTTCTCGCCGAGCATGATGTTTTCGTTGCGGGCCAGATTGCGCATGCTGGCCGGGAGGGTGCTGGACACTTGGAAGAGTGTCCGGGCGAACTCGTCCGGCAGATCATTGTCCGTTTCCGGGAAAATGATGGGTTGCACCGGCTGGCTGGAGATATGGCAGTTCAGGAGGAGGACGTTGCCATCCACCGTGGCAAGGCTGGTCAGGGCCTCGGCTTGGGGCACGGGACCGAAGTCGGTGGCTTCACCGTCGGAAATGTTGATGACGATGGGCGGATAGGAGTATTGGTGGTTGGACACCCAGCTTGAAAGGATGTGGTGGGCCAGGTCCAAAGCGGCCCCCATGGGGGTGGTGCCTTTGGCATGGGGCTCGAACCAGACGGGGAACTTCACCTTTTGGGTGATGACGCCCCCAGCTCCGTCATCGATCTGTTTGACGCGTTCTTCCACGCGGGCCGGGGAATTGGCGACTTCGCTCAAGGGCACGATGTCGCGACCGGCCAGCGGCCCGCTGAAGGCGGGGCCGACCTGGGCCCCGTAGCCGATCACGCAAACTTCGTAGAAGTTGCGGATGCCCTCGCCCCGGGCGCATTTGATGATGAGGTTATGCAGCAGGCGGTTGATGGCGTCCGCCACGCTGTCGCATTTGCGTTTGCCATCGCTGCCGGCGATGGGCTCCACCATCGAGCCCGACTGGTCAACGAGAAACACAAACGCACTTGGGTTTGTTCGGCTGATCTCCGCTGTGTAAGCCATATAAAACTTTTTTCTGATACACCCGGGAAGAGGTGCTGACTCCGGGTGCTAAATGGAGTGCTGGCACCGCACACGCGATTTCTTACTAAGGGTTTCATGGTAAATCAATGTTATTTCTGAACTAAGAATAGACGGGGGGGTGGGGTGTGGTAAGATATCTTTTTTGCAATCAGCAGATTGTGACTTGCATTTCAAAAAGCGACCCGTTACAAAACGGTCGTCATGGCGCTAGCATTTCTAAGCAACTCTGGCAAGCGGCGGGACCAGGCGGTGGTCGTTGATTTGGGGACGAGAGTAACCAAGGCGGCTGCCATTCAACGCAAGGGTGAAGCCTTTTCCATCACCGGGTTCGCCATGGTGGACGCACCGGTTTACGACCGCGGCATCTCTCCGGATATCCTCGCCGAACACCTGAAGGCCGTGATGCAGACGCTGGGTGTCCGCACGAAGCATCTGGTGGTGGTGTTGGGAGTAAGTGACAGTATCTTGCGCACAACCGAGCTGCCGATGGCCGGGGTGAACGATCTGCGCCTGATGTTGCGGGTGAACCCTAAAAACTTCCTGCAGCAAGATTTTCCCGATTATCTTTTCGATTGTCACCTGAACCCGCTGAATCTGGATTCGTTGAAGTCGGCGGATGGCAGCATCAAGACGCAGGCGAAGTGCAAGGCGCTGGTGGGTGGGGCCAAGCGGCAGCTCGCGGAGGATGTGAAGCTGGCGGGTAAAAATGCGGGTCTCACGGTAGATGTGATCACTTCCGGCCTGATTGGCCCGGCAAATGCTTTCGAGATGGCGATGCCGGATGTTTTCGCAAAGGAAGTGGTCGCGCTGGTTGATTTCGGTTACAAGAACTCGGCGATCAGCATCTTGATGATGGGTGAGCTGATGTTGACCCGTGTGGTGGGTTTTGGCGCGGCCAAGCTGACGACGGGCATCGCGGAGTCGCTTGGCATCAGTAATGCGGAAGCGGAAGGCATCAAGGTGGGCATGCCGCAGGAGGTGGAGTCCACGATCCAGCCGCTGTTGACGCCTTTGGGCCGTGAGTTGCGTGCTTCCATCGATTTCTTTGAGCATCAGCAGGACAAGACGGTGAGCCAGGTGTATTTCTCCGGCGGGTCGGCCCGGTCGGAGTATATCATCAATGCCTTGCAATCCGAGCTGATGGTGCCGTGCAAGGCGTGGAATCCGACGAGTTTCATGTCGCCGGCGCTGCCGCCGGCACAGTTGGGTGAATTGGAACAAGTCGCGCCCCAGTTGGTGGTCGCGGTTGGTGGAGCCATGGCTGCATTCTAGAGTATGCCAATCAAAATCAATTTTCTGGCCGAAGAGCAGGCCAACGAGGAATTACGCAGGAAAGACCCCGTGAAGCGGGCGGCGATGGGCGCGGTCGCCCTGGTTGTGCTCGTCCTGCTGTGGGCCGGTGTCAACTGGTATAAACTCTCGACGATCAACAGCGAATCCGCCGCGCTGAATGCGGAACTGGCGGGTTTGGAGGGGGCGGCCAAGGCGGCAGAGGGCAATCAGAAGAAGATCCGGGAAAATGAATACAAGATCGACATGCTGAAGAAGATGTCCGCAGCGCGCCCCTTGTGGGCACCGGTGCTGGATACTTTGCAGCGGTCCACGATGGATGACGTGCAGGTGCTCCGGCTGCGAATCGACCAAGTGTATCAGGTCACGCCGGCTTTTGTGCCGCCACGCGGTTCGACGCTCAAGCCCAAGCCGGGCAGCAGCAAACAATTGATGACGATGAGCATCGATGCGCAGGACAACAGTGAGCGGCTGGACAGCTACAACCGCCTGCGGGAGCAACTCGCCACCGCCTTGAAGGAGCATTTGGGAACGAACGGATCGGTCTCGCTCAAAACCTTGAACCAGGCCCGGGAGAACGACCAAGGCAAGAAATACCTTACTTTTACCTTGGAATGCGGCTTCACGGAGGTTGTGCGCTAACATGAACAAACTTTCCAAAGAAAAACAGCAGCAGCTCATCGCGGTGGCATTTGGCACTGTGGTGGTCCTTGGTTTGCTCTACTTTTTCGTCATCAGCGCGCAGGCCAAGTCGCGCAATGCGAAGCTGGCGGAGATGGATGTCATCCGGCAGGGCGTGGAGAAGGCGGACAAGCTCAAGAAAGATTCACCCGCGATCCAGGCGCAGCTTGACGAGGTCAAGGCCCGGCTGGATGACATGGAGAAGAACATGGCCACGGGCGACTTGTATTCCTGGGTGATCTTGACGGTGAACGACTTCAAGGGGAAGAACGGCCATAACGTGCAGATCACCGGTTTTACCCCGGGTGAGAAGGTCGGGATCGGTGTTTTCTCTGACTTTCCGTATGAAGCGGTGAAGTATCAATTGAAAGGAACTGCATATTATCATGACTTCGGCAAGTTTCTTGCTGACTTCGAAAATGCGTTTCCGTTCATCCGCGTGCAAAACTTGGATTTGATGCCGGAAGGTGGCGTGGCCACTGGTGCTGAGGCTGAAAAACTGGCCTTCAGGTTTGAGTTGGTGGTGACCCTGAAGCCTAAGGATACTGGCAAATGAAACTGAATCATTCGCAATCTTGTGCGTTGCTGGCGGTGGCGGTGACGCTGTCATTCGCGCCAGTGAGAGGCTTGGCGGCGGCCGCTCCGGCAGCGCCAGCCAAACCGGCGGATGCAAAGGCTGCCCCGAAAGAGGCGGTCATCCCGAAGTCGGCCTTTGCCGTGGACCCGAAGAAGGGTAAAGACCCGTTTTTTCCGAAATCCGAGCGTTGGAACCCGCCGCCGCCGAAGCCGGTGATTCCGGTGGCGACACCGGGCACGGTGGTCAAGCCGCCTGAGCCGGTAAAGAAAGACCCGTACAAGCATTTTGAGCTGAAGGGATTTGTGGGCTCGGGTGACCGGCGCGTAGTGACCATTTCTTCCGGGTTGCGCAATTACATCGTGATGCTGGGTGAGAGCAAGTTGGCCACTACGCCGGAGGGTGCCTTCCGGTTCAAGATCGTGCGTTACACTGAAACCGGCGTGGTCATTCAGGTGGATGGTGAGAAGGAAGAGAAGGAACTTAAAATCCCGACTCCTTGATGCGGGGCAGGTACTCAGTTTTTAAATCAATTTTTAAAAAATAGCAGACAATGAAAATCAAAGCGTTGACGATTCTAACGGCGGGGCTTATCGCCTTCAGCATGGGGGTGTCTGCCCAGAACACCACCACCGCCAAAGCGGAAGAGGCACCGGTATCCCGCGGGGAAGTGGTGCCGCTCATCACCTTTGATGAGACGCCGTTGACGGACGTCATCACCACGCTGGCCCGCCAGGCGGCCATCAACTTCCAGTTTGACCCGCGTGTGAACGCGGTGGTGCTCGGGCCCAATGGCGCGCCGCTGCCCCCGGCCACGATTTCCATCCGCTTCGAGAACGTCACCGCGCTGGATGCGTTTGAAGCCGTCTTGGAGAACCACTCGTTGCAGTTCATCCCGAATGAGAAGACGAAGATCGGCCGGGTGGCCCCGAAGGATGCCAAGGCGCTGGAGCCGCTGGTGAGCCAGATCTTCCAGTTGCGCTATACCAGCCCCACGAACATTTTGCCGGCCATCCAGGCCACTTTCAGTGATACCCGGGCGAAAGTCATCGCCGACACCCGCTCCAGCAAAGTGCTCGTGAACGCGGTGGAACGGGACATGAAGAATGTCGAGAAAATCATCGAGGAACTGGACACGGCCACGAAGCAGGTCTTGATCGAGGCGCGCATCGTGGAGACGGCCCGCAACCCAAGCACGATCAAGGGCATCGACTGGGGTGGTACATTGCGGGGCCAGAATTTTGTGTTCGGCAATGGTCTTACCTCTGGTAGCACGGTTACCACGTTCCCGGGCACGACCAGTTCGACGACCACGGTATTGCCTACCGGCCCAGTGACGACAACGACCACGGCGCCGGCTTCCTCGGTGACGAGTCTGACGACGGACTTGGGCTTGGGTGGATTCACGGCGAACACCAAGAATGGGGTTTTCCCGGGCATCGGCTTCCTGAACGCGGACGGCGTTTCGGGTGTGCTGTCCTTCTTCAATGATGACTCGGACAGCGAAGTGGTGGCCACGCCGCGCACGGTGACGATGGACAACCAGCTCGCTTCCCTTTCTGTGACCCGCGCTTTCCCGATTTTTGAGGTGACGCCTGGTTCGGCCAACACGCCGGCGGCGGCGGAAGTGACTTACACCAACGTCGGCACGATTCTGCAAGTGACCCCGCGCATCACGGCGGACAGCAATGTCTTCCTGCACGTGATCCCGGAAGTTTCCAACATCGACGGCAAGGATACGCAGACAATCAACAGTGAGACCTTTGAGGCGAACATCTATGCGTTGCGCAAGATGGAGACGCATGTGCTGATCCCGAGTGGCAACACGTTGGTGATGGGAGGTTTGGTGAGCGACAATACGACCAAAGCGTATGCCAAGATCCCCGGTCTCGGAGATGCCCCGTTGTTTGGCCGTCTGTTCCGGCGCGATTCCAAGTCCCGCTCGAAGGTCAACCTGATCATCTTTGTGACTCCGACCATCGTGCAGGAGTACGATTACCACTACACGCCGACGGATTACCTGCGCAACAGCATCCAGGACGAGAACACGGCGAAAACCCATGTGGCGCCGGGTGATGAAGACTGGTCGGCTTGGGATTCCGGCAAGCCGAAGGACTGGAAGAAGGACTCCAAAAAGTCCACGAAATAAGTTGGCGTCAAACCTGCTAACTTCAATTCGTTGAAATCATGAATATCTTAACCAGCTTGCAAAAGTTGGCAGAGGGTTGGAAACCGAGAGGCTTTCTCCGTCTGGCAACTGGAATTGTGTCGGCGCTCGCCGTATGTTCGGCCACTTCAGTGCTGGGGCAGACGAACGTGGCCAATGTGCAAACCTTGGGTGGTGGTCCATTTTCGCAGGATGTGGGGACCACGGCCGGCAGTGTCATCCTCACCTTCACCGGTGATGTCGGTGGCTCTTTGCAGCCCGGCATCAAATTGGATGTTCCCTTGGGCATGGCGACAGACAGTCAGGGAAACTTGTACGTGGCTGAAAGCGGGCAGGGTAATCTGCTGAAAGTGACCAATCCGGGTGACCGGAGTGCCAGCTTCACCTATTTTTTTGCGGGTGGACTTCTGAAGCCGGTGGCCGTGGCGGTCAATCTGGCGAATGACGACGTCTTTGTGGTAACAGAGACGGATGGTCTGATCTGGCGCTACACTGCCGAAGGAGCGCTGGTCGGAGGAGCCGCCATCAATGCGGGCACGCCTTTGGTGCTGCCGACGGCGATCACGATTGATTCCGCAGGAAACCTTTTCGTGACCGAGCAGAGCGGTGCCGTTAAGCGGGTGACTCAGCTTGGTGTGGTCACGCTGGTTGTGCCGGCGGCAACCTTCATCATGCCGAGCGGTATCGCTGCCTATCAGACGAATGTGGTGGCGGTCAGCGACACGGGCAACAACGCGATCAAGTTGCTGAATGTGGTGGATTTCAGCATCACCACACTGGCTGGCGGTAACGGGGCGGGTTTTACGAACGGACCAGGTGCCGGTGCCAAGTTTGATATGCCGCGTAATATTGTGCTGGCGCCCAATGGTTCGTTGATCATTGCGGACCAGAACAATCATCGTGTGCGCATCCTCACGGCCGAAGGCACGGTTGAGACGCTATACGGTGTGTCCACCAACAAGTGGCCGGAGAATCCTTTCTATCCCACCTATCCCGGCTGGCAGGACGGTACGAACGCGCATGCCAACCAGCCTTGGGGCGTGGCGGTCAGCGCCACGGGGACGAACATCTTCATCACTGAAATCGGTCATGAACTGGATTTGCTGCGTGGCGTGGGCAATCTGAGTTTTGCGGCCGCCACGGGTGGCGGCTCGGCCGGTGGCGGGGTGGGTAATGTTTCCCTGACCGGCAATATCCTCACGTTTGGTTTCGCTTCGGGTGAAGGTTCGGCGTTGTTTCAAGCCAAGGCCGGGCAGACGTACTTTGTGCCCGTCACTTTGACTCTGCCTCCGGCACAAAACATCTTCTCCTTTGGTTTCTCTTTGGCGGCCACCAATGTCCCGGCCAGTGGTGCTCCTGCCATCCCGATCGGGGCGCTTGGTTTTGAGACCATGCTCAAGAAACCGGTCCCAGGTATCTCGGGCGGAACTATTCTCACGGACATCGTCCCGGGTGCATGGATCGGGGTTTACACGAACCGGGTCACCATCGACACGACCACTGGTGCGGCCACCACGAATTTGGTGCCGATCATCACCAATACGGTTTACTCCAGCAGCGTGCAGAACCTGCTGTCGGTGAGTTGGCTGGAGATTCCGGGCGAGACCAACCTGTACAACACGTTGAGCCAGGATTTGATCACCTTCTCCCAGGCCCATATCAATACGTTGAACGCTCATTCCAGCGGCAAGGCGATTGTCGGCTCCTTCGGCTTCACCATCCCGGCAGGTGCACCGGTCGGCAGCAAATACCGGGTCCAAGTCTTCAATGGCAGCGCCAGTTCGAATCTGAACGGCGGCGTGAGCATCGTGACTCCGGTCAGCGGTTCGCTCACGAATGGAGCCATCAACTCCATCAAGGAGATCACGGTGGCGGCCTCCATCCGTTATCTGGTGGGAGACCTTGAGGAATTCCGGTGGATCAACGCCGGTGATTTCGGTGATGGAAAAATCAACATCATCGACGCGCAAGAGACCTTCTTCAGCGCCATCTACCGCTACAATCTGCCGACCCCGGGCAGCGATTTCTTCGGGGCCATGGATTCTTATGATGCGACCACCGCCATCGATCCCTCTACCGGCAACATCGACGCAGTTTTGACGGGTGACGGAGATATCACGATTGGCGATGTGCAGGTGACCCTTCGTCGCGCATTGGATCCGTTTGTCGGCTGGGTGACACGGGAAGCGGGCGGGACGGCCCCCTTGCTGGTGGCCTCGGGACTTGAGACGCCGACCTTCGGCATGTCTTCGGCTACTTTGCCTGCCGCCCCGATGAATGCGGCTGACCTCAGCACCTTGAAGCTGGTGGCCGGGCAGGTGCAGGCAGCCGGTCCGGGACAGGTGTCCATCCCCATCAAAGCGATCATCACCGGTAACACGGCCATCAAGTCTCTGATGATCGCATTGGAAGTGGAGCCGCTGGGGAACACCCCCAAGCTCACGCAACCGGTCCAGTTCCAGCAGGTGGCGGCGACCTTGGGTTCACCGCGATTTACCACGAGCCAAGGCAACACCTTCGGTGCCGCGTGGATGAATACGCTGAATCCCGGCACCACCTTTGGTGTGCCCGGCCTCGCGGCGGGTGAGCATGTGGTCGGCAATCTCTTGGTGACCATCCCGGCGGGAGTCACTGATTTCAGTGCTTACGTCATCCGGGTGGCGCATGTCTCGGCCATCGGCACGAAACGCACGGCCAGTGCCAACGGTCTGGTGACCTTCTCGGACCGCAGCAACTCGACGGCTGGCGATGCTATCCCAGATTCCTGGCGCTTGCGCTACTTCAACGGTGGCCTGAATTTGCTGGCTGCCGCCGAGGCAGATGCTGACGGTGATGGCATCGCGAACTGGGCGGAATATCAGGCAGGCACAGACCCGAATGACCCGAATTCCGGTCTGCGCGTGGGTAAGAATTTGGAGGCGTCCGGCTCCGGCGTCACCATCAGTTGGCCTTCCGAGGCTGGTATGACTTACGTGTTGGAATACAGCACCACCTTGGCTTCGGATAATTGGATTCAGTTGGGCGGTGTCAGGACTGGCACGGGCGGCGATTTGACCGCGACGGACCCGTCCGTTTCCCCGAATGGACGCTTCTACCGGGTGCGCTTGGTGGGCGGACCTTCCAGTCAATAGCGATCATCTTTAGAATCGAAAAAGGCGCATCGTAAGATGCGCCTTTTTGCTTCTTTTGAGCGGAGCAGAGACAGGTCAGTTGATGGTCAACTGCTGTTTGATCTTAAATTTCTCGATGCGTTTGCGCAGGGTGGCGCGGGTGATGCCCAGCAGCTTGGAGGCGCGGACCTGATTGCCGCCCGTTTCCGCGAGGGCGTGGATGATCAATTCGCGTTCCACGGTAGGGATCAGCTTCTGATCCGCCCGGTTGCGCGCCCAATCGAACAGGCGGCGGATCAAGGCGGTGGTTTCATCCACCGTCTGCGGTGCTGCCGCTGCGGGAGCAGCCGGTACAGCGGCCGTAGGGCTGGAAGTGACTGGTGCCGGAGAAGGGGCAGCAGTGGTGGCGGCTTGACCAGCGCGGGAGGAGAGAATCTCACCCGGCAGATCAGTTTCCAGAATAGCGTCGCTCTTCGCCACGACCAAGGCGCGCTGGATGGAGTTCTCCAGTTCGCGGACATTGCCCGGCCAGTGATAGCCCGACATGGCCTTCAAGGCATCATTCGTGATGGCCTTCAGCGGACCCTTCTGCTGCAGGCCGTATTTCTTGAGGAAATAGTTCACCAACAGGGGGATGTCGCTCGGGCGCTCCCGCAAGGCCGGCATCTGGATCCGCACCACGTTCAACCGGTAAAAGAGATCCTCCCGGAATTCCTTACTGGCGACGGCCTGTTCCAGATTCTTGTTCGTCGCGGCGATGACCCGGACGTTCACTTTGATGGACTGGTTGCCGCCAACGCGTTCGAAGGTGCCGGATTGCAGCACGCGCAAAATCTTCGTCTGAGTGGGCAAGCTCATGTCACCGATTTCATCCAGGAAAATAGTGCCGTTATTGCACTGCTCGAACTTGCCGATGCGTTGTACGGCGGCACCGGTGAAGGCGCCTTTCTCGTGGCCGAACAGTTCGCTTTCCAGCAGGTTTTCCGGGATTGCGGCGCAGTTGATGGCCAGGAAGGGCTGGTTACTGCGCTGGCTGTGATGATAGACGGCGCGGGCGACAAGCTCCTTGCCGGTGCCGCTTTCGCCCGTGATTAGGGCGGTGGCATCTGACATGGCGAGCTGGCCGATGAGCTTGAAAACATTCTGCATCGGCTCACTGCGGCCGATGATGCCCATCTCGTAATCCTCCGTCTCGAGCGCTGGCTGGTAGCTGACCACCTGCTTCATGTCGCGCGAAGCCTTGAGGGCCGCCATGACGATCTGCTTGAGCTTGGGCACATCAAAGGGCTTGAGGAGGTAATCGAAAGCGCCCAGCTTCATGGCCTCGATGGCCGTCTGGGTGGTGCCGTAGGCGGTCATCATGATGACGGGCAGCTTGGCGTCGATCTGGCGCAGGCGCCGGAGCGCCTCCAGGCCGGTGATGCCGCCCATGCGGACGTCCATGATGACGAGGTCGGGTTTGACCTTGGGCAAAAGCTTCAGGCCTTCCTCACCGCTGTTGGCAGTGGTGAGTTCGATTTCAGGAGAGTCGAAGATTCGGCGGAAAGAGTACTGAACATCCGCTTCGTCATCGATGAGCAGGAGTTTGTCCATCGTTACATAGCCGCGTGGGTCGCGACGGTCAAAAAGTAACACCCCCGTGTTGATTTGCACGACATTCCGTCAATTAATGATGAAAAATACTGTGGTATCGGTAGTTATGCTGTTCATTCTGTTTCTGAAAGGTGGTGTTTATCCCGGAACGAAAGGTAAACGGCTCCCCCGATCAAGCTCCAGATGAGGCTCCCGGCGTAGGTCAATAGGGACAGGGTCAAAGCCTGCGTATCTGGCACGCCGAACTGGGGGGCGGCCAGCAACAGGACGAACAGGTTCTCCCGCACACCCAACCCCGAGGGGGTGATGGGGATGGCCGACAGACAGATGATGGAGGGTACGATGAACAGCAGGGCCTGCATGCCGATCGTCAGCGAGAGCCCTTGGGCCACTGCATAGACTTGGAAGACGCAGCAGGCGTTCAGCGCCATGGAATAGACCAGCGCCAGCAGCAGGTCCTTGGGGCTTTCGCCAAACCGGCGGCAGGAATTGAGCGAGCGTTCCAGAATCTCCGCTTTTGGCAGTCGCCGGAGGAGTTCGCGCACTTGCGGGAAGCGTTTGGAGACGCCTCCGAAGAAAGCCAGGAAGCAGAAAACTGCGGAACCGGCGAACAAGGCGGCGATCAAACCGCCGAAGCTCACCAAGGTCGGGTTATCCAGCCACGCACCGACATTGAAGAGCAGCATGATGGCGGCGAAGAGCAGCATGGAGAACAGGCCAATCAAGCGGTCGGCAAAGACCGTGGTGACGGCCTCCGTCTTCTGGTGATGCGTTTCCCGGGCGGCGTAGTAAGCCTTGAAGAGGTCTCCCCCGGTGGAGCCCAGCAGGAAGGAATTGAAGAAATGCGCCACGAGCGAGATCTCGAGGGTGCGGCTGTAGGGCAGGCTGATCCCCTGCGTCTGGAGCAACTTCTGCCAGCGCAGGGTGCCGAGCAGAATGGTAGCCCCCATGAACACGAGTGAGATCAGAAAAGCCACGGGCGAGACGACCCGGACGGCATTCCACAGTTCGATCGGGCCATGTTGCCAGGCCTGCTGCCATTGCTCGGAACGGGAGAGAGATTCCCAGTTGCCTCCGGCAGCGGTCACCGATTGGCGGCCTTCCTGCATGAAGATGCCATGAAAGATCCACAGCATCAGCGCTGCGCAGATGAGCAGCCGCCACCAGAGCTGGCGCCACTTGCTGCTGCTGCCTTTGTTCAATTCGGTCCCCACACTGATTTCAAAAACTCAAACCCGGTCTTCACTTCATCCACGGTCACGGAGGGGTTCAGCTCCATCACTTTGATTTTGTCCCCGGCAGCATAACCGGCCAGCCCCTTGAAGTCGATGCTGCCCGTGCCAGGAGCCCGGTGGTCCTGGTCCGGGAACACCACATCGTGGATATGAAACCCGATCAGGCGCGACGAAACGGTCTCCAAGTGCGCCCGATGATGGATCAGGCCCAAGTTCGCCTTGATTTGGGCATGCCCGATGTCATGCCAGTAACCGACCGTTTCCGGCGGGAACTCGTTCAAGATGGCCGGATAATCGCCCTCCAGCGGGATTTCCTCGACCGCTTCCCGGATTTCCAGGCCGAGACGGATGTCCAGTTCCGCCGCCTTGACCGCCAGCTCTTTGACCAGCTTGATGGCTCGGGCTTGCGGAGCGTCCTTTACCCGTTCCCGCTCGAGCATGAGCGCTTCCATGATTTTGGCGTGCCTGATCGCGTCACCGCCGTTAAGGGCCTCGCTGAGCATATCCGTCACGTCTCCCAAGGGCAGTCGGCCGAAGTGCAAGACAACGGCCTTGGCTTGCACCTTTACGGCGGTCTCCATGGTCTTGATAGAATAGCGGAGGGCATTGGCCCATTCGCGTTCCTTCGAGGCCGTGAACTTGAAGATGTTCGGGTTCGGCTGATTGTAGCCGAGGGGCAGGGGACAGAAGTTGTGCAGGCTGGAGATCTTGATCTCCCCGGCGGCCACGGCATCGAATATACCGGGTAGCAGGCTGATGCGGATGCCGTGGCTCAATTCCGCATACTCGAAGCCCAGCTCGCGGATTTCGGCGAGCATGGCGCGTCCGTCCGTGTGACGGTTCGAGTTCCAGCAGGTGGACAGGGAGTACATAAAAAAGCCGGGGGCTATGAATTCACAGCACCCGGCTGGTGGAAAGCCTAAATCTCTTACAGATCGGCGTAACGAGCGCTTAGCATCGCCGAGAAGCGGGCGACCTTCATCTTGCGACGACGGCGTTCGCTGGGCTTCTCATAGTGACGGTGATTGCGCACCTCCTTGAGCGTACCCTCGCGGTCGATCTTCTTTTTCAAACGGCGGAGCGCCTTTTCGACGGACTCGCCTTTTTTGAGCTTAATCTCAGTCAACTTAACTCACATCCTCTCTGGCAGCGCACCCTTTAGGTTTACCATGGGCGCGCCAAAAAATTGGAGCCGAACTTTAGGTTTCTGGGAGGGGGGTGTCAAACGGCAAAACAGACAGTTCAGGTTATTTCATTCTATCTTGCTGAAAATCAAGTTGTTATGGATTTAAAATAGTCATTTAGGCAGCTTAACTTTTCTTGCTTTTTAACCGCTTGATTTGTCGGGGAAGTCTGCAATTATCGCCGCATGGGGTTGCCGTCCGAACCACAAACGCTTACGCCAGAGCAGGTTGCTGAAATCAACAGCAAGCTGTCGGAGATGCGTCATGACATCAATAACTACCTCTCGATGATCATCGCGGCGACCGAACTGGTCAAACGCAAGCCCGAGTCGGCGGAACGCTTTTTGGAGATGATCGCCCTCCAGCCGCCCAGGATCACGACGTCGATGCAGTCCTTTTCGACTGAGTTCGAGAAGCTGCTCAAGATTGAACGGGAATAGTCTCCTCCGGTCGTCCGGTAGCCGCGCTTACCCGGCGGCGAAACTCCTCCACGCTCACATCCAATGGCTTGGCCCGGCACAGCTTTTCTGCTCCCGGGTAATTCCAGAGATTCGGAAAATCACGACACTGCTGCGGCTTCACCGGCTGCACCTCGCAGTTGGAGCCGTTGAGGAAAATGCACTCGCCATTTGGCTTGTCCATCAATACCAGAGCCTGACGATCGCCTCTTAACTTGGTGTAACGCTGAATGAAGGTGTGCTCATCCAAACCGAGATGCGCCGCCATGCGGCTAATCTCGGCATCCGTGATGCGCACCTGGCCCGGCCAACGACAACAGGCCGTGCAGCGCTGGCATTCATAGAAAACCGGCATGGAGGGCAGGTTAGGGGAAATTTAAGGACGGGCAAGTACGGGTGGGGGCGCGGGTTGTCCGAACCTGCAGCAACGTTCAGTTAACCGCTGGCTTTAAACATTCCATCGCTACCGTAAAATGCGGACCCTGCTGCGGATAGGGACAATCCGCGCTCCGCTGAATAATCACCTTGCGGGGATTCGTCCAAGCATGGGATTCTTAGCCAAGCACAAGCAAGGCGGTTTCGTCACACCAGCATGCAGACTTGCACCCAATGCGGACAGGCGAAGGAAGCTCCGGCTGAGAGCTGCTCCAGCTGTGGTGCGTTGATGGCATCGGGTCGCGGGCCCATCCTGAAGCGGGTGCTTTGTTTGCTGGGCTGTGCCTGCTGGGCGGTCATCGGCTTAGGCTTCGGATTGTTCCTAATTGAGTATCTGTTTCAAGGCGCAGGCATTTATACGCTCGGCATCTCCATCTCCTCGGTGAGCGTGCTGCTCGGCGTGGTGCATGTAAGCGGGTTGGCCTTGGCGGCGTTGTTCAGTTGGGCGCTGGCCATCTGGCTGGGGGCATGCGGGGTGACTGGCAGAAAACAGCAGCCATAGTCTTGGAGCATGAGTTATCCACATCCCGCAGAACGGTCCAAATGGATGGAGGCCTTGAAACATTTTTGTGTCCTCTCTGCTGGTCGAACGTTGCTGCAGATTCGGGTAATCCGCGCGCTTTTGTTTGATGTGTAACCATCCGTCCGCTTGAACGTCACTTCTTCCTGACGGTCAAAAAATCAAAATCATGAAGTATATGAAACGAGCTTTGTTGGTGATATTGAGTGGTGGCTTGGTGATGGCCCCGGCGTTGAGTGCCCAAGAAGCGCCGCAGAAGCCGCGTGAAGAAGCAGTGGCCAAAGAGACGAAACCCGAAGCATTGCCTTCGCGCGAGCAGATCCGCAAGGAACTGGAGGCGCTGCCACCGGAGCAGCGCGAGGCGCGGATGAAGGAGATCCGCGAGCGCATGAAGAACAGCCCGGAGATGCAGAAGCTGCGCGAGGAGATCATGGCCCTCCCGCCGGAACAGCGCGAGGCGAAGATGAAAGAGGTCCGCGAGAAGTTCGCCAAGGAAGGCCCGTCGGCACCCGAAGCGCTGAAGCAGCGGGAAGAGTTTAACAAGCTGACGCCCGAGCAACGCGAGGCGAAGCTGAAAGTAATGAAGGAGCGCGAGGCCAAGGCCCCGGCAGCGGGTGATTTCGAGAAACGGCGCGAAGAGTTCAAGAACCTCCCGCCCGAGCAACGGGAGACGAAGATGAAGGAATTTCGTGAGCAGTTCATGGCCCGCCGCACGGAACTGGAGAAGAAAAAAGCGGCAGGCACGCTCACTCCTGAGGAGGAGAAAGCGCTCGACCGCATGAATGAGATGGCCAAGCGCGGGGGCAAGGACGGGCAGGCGCGCCGTTCGAAGGCAGAATGAGATTTGACCGGTAAAAACCAAGGCCGCCCTTTCCGGGCGGCCTTTTTGTTATTGTGCGCGGCCGTCTCCTCCTTCAAGGATGGGCATATGCACTGGCGGGTGATTTCTTGAATCCTGCCCGTCTGTCCATGCGTCTGTAGGACAGTTCACGAACAGCGTGTGACGGACCCAGCGAACTTAGCGTGGCACCGAACGAACCCACTGATCCGGAATTGATAGCCGCAGTATTGCGGGGCGAGACGGCGTGCTTCGAGCAATTGATCGTGAAGTATCAGCCGCGCGTCTTCGCCACCGCCCGCCGTTATGCGCGCCGGGATGATGAGGTGGAGGACATCGTGCAAGAGGTGTTCTTGAAGGCGTATCAGAAGCTCTCTTCCTTTCGTGGCGAAGCACCTTTTGAGCATTGGTTGATGCGCCTGGCGGTGCGGACTTGTTACGATTTTCTCCGGGAACATCAGCGGAACCGGGAGACCAGTTTCACGGAGATAACCGATGCCGAGGATGACTGGCTGGAAAGGCATGCGGAAGACCCGGATGGTGCCAGCGAGAAGGCCGGGGAGGCCAAGGAACTGGTGGACAAGGTGCTGGAGAAGCTTTCGCCCGCAGCCCGCCTGGTCATCACATTGCTGGAGATCGAGGATCGGTCGGTGAAAGAGATCGCGGACCTGACCGGGTGGTCGGTGCCGCTTGTCAAGGTGCGGGCCTTCCGGGCGCGCGCGGAGATGAAAAAGTTGCTGACAAAACTGATGAAGGACAAGAAATTGTAACCCCGGAGGCACTGAGGTGCGTCTGACAGGGTAGCAGGCTTATGGATACGGCCAAATTGAATCAGAAGTTGATCGCCGCCGCGCGGCATCATGGGACATCGGACTCGGTGCCGTACGCTTTCGAGAAGCGTATCATGGCGCACATCAAGGACTTGCGTCCGGTGGATGTGTGGGCGCTGTGGGGCCATGCCCTGTGGCGGGCGGCCGCCCCATGCGTGGCGGTCATGCTGGTGATCGGCGTGTGGTCGTTCCAATCGCACGATGCGCAACTGGCGCAACTGCAATCCTCGGACCTGGAGCTGACGGTGCTCGCGCCGCTGGATAACTTGGGAGATGTTTGGTGAGCATTTGGAAGGTCATCTTAGCTACCCTTGTGATTTTTGGTGCCGGCATCATCACCGGTGGCCTCTTCGTGAACCGGATGCATCAGGCTAATCCTGCTGGTGTGGTTGCCTCGGGTGAATCGACCAAGCATCCTTTGAGCGTCTGGGAGCGGCCGGTTATCAACACGAACAATCCGCCGCATACCCTCAAGGTTAAGAACGATTTCGTGACCCGGTTTGGCCAGCAATTGGAGCTGACCTCCGAGCAGCGGATGCGCATCGAGCAGATCATGGGCGACAGCCAGAAGCGCACTAAGCAGATCTCGGACAGCATCGCTCCGTATCTCCGCGAGGAAGTCCGTCATACGCGCGAGCTTATCCGTAGCGAGCTGACCGCCCAGCAGTTGCTGAAATACGACGAGATCTTCCGCCCGAAGAAGAAGCTGGATGTGCCCAAGAAGAACGCCAAGATGCTGGTCGAAGGGGAATAAGGCGTCCCCAATTCCTGTTAATTTTCACTTCCCGCCGGATGCCTCCCGTACTAGTCTCCCGGCCCATGACTTTACAGACATTCAAGATTGCGGCGTTGGCGGGTGACGGTATCGGACCGGAAGTGATGCGGGAGGCCATCAAGGTGCTCCGCGCAGTGGAGAAGAAATTTCCCGTGGCGTTCCAGATCACGGAAGCGCCCGTCGGCTGGGCCGGCATCGATGCCGCCGGCAAGGCGTTGCCGGATGCGACGCTCGCACTTTGCAAGGAATCTGATTGTATCCTCTTCGGCTCCGTCGGTCTGCCGGATCGCGATCCGACGATCCCGAAGGAAGAACGTCCTGAACGCGCGGCGTTGCTGCGCTTGCGCAAGGAGTTCGGTCTCTTCGCGAACCTGCGTCCGGTGAAGCTGCCCAAGGAGCTTTCCCACGCGTGCCCCTTGAGCAAGGAACGCCAAGGTGACGGTCTCGACATCATGGTGGTGCGTGAATTGACGGGCGGCATGTATTTCGGTCAACCGAAGAAAACGGAAGACCTCGGCAACGGCCAGATGCGCGCCATCGATACGATGGTTTATACCACGTCTGAGATCGAGCGCATCGCGCATGTGGCGTTCCGCACGGCGGCTCTCCGTCGCAAAAAGGTGACGAGCATCGACAAGGCGAACGTCCTGGAAAACGGCGTGCTCTGGCGCGATGTGGTGACGAAGGTGAGCAAGAATTACCCGGATGTGGCGCTCGAGCACATGTTCGTGGACAACGGCGCGATGCAGCTCATGCTCAAGCCCACGCAGTTCGACGTGATGCTGTGCGAGAACATGTTCGGTGACATCCTGAGCGATGAAGCGGCGGCACTGGCCGGTTCGCTTGGCATGCTCCCAAGCGCGAGCCTCGGAGCCACGAGCGGCGACAAAACGTTCGGCTTCTACGAGCCAGCGGGTGGCACGGCTCCGGACATCGCGGGCAAGAACCTGGCGAATCCTATCGCGCAAATCCTCTCCACGGCGTTGATGTTGCGTCACTCGTTCAAGCAGCACGAGGCGGCGGCAGCCATCGAGAATGCGGTGGGCAAGGCGATTGCGGCCGGTTATCGCACAGGTGATATCTACACGGCGGCAGATCCGAACGCGAAGAAGGTAGGGACGACGCAGATGGGTGATGCGGTTGCGGCGAATATCTAAATTTTTAAAATCATATGGCAACGAAACAAATCGTCAAACCGGCCAAGTCCGCTCCGGCGGTGGGGCCTTACAATCATGCTGTCCGCGTCGGTGAAATGCTGTTCTGCGCAGGCCAGATCCCGATCGACCCGGCCACGAGCAATCTCGTGGAAGGGGACATCAAAGTGCAGACGGAACGCGTGCTCCAGAACGTGAAGGCGATTTTGGATGACCAAGGGCTGACGTTCACCAACGTGGTGAAGAGTACGGTGTTCCTGACGAACCTCGCGGATTTTGGCGGCATGAACGAGATCTACGCGAAGTATTTCACGGGCGATTTCCCGGCGCGTTCGACCATTCAGGTGGCGGCCTTGCCGAAGGGTGCGATCGTGGAGATCGAAGTCATCGCGCACTTCTAAATCGATTTACGATTTTCGAAGGACGATTTACGAGCCGGTGCTGTGTGATGAATGCAGTGCCGGTTTTTCATTTTCTGCTGTGATTTGGAAAGGGTGATTCTACCATTCGGCCTGATGGACAAGCCGATTGTGAATCTAGTAGTGTTAAGGACTGCGGATTTAGCGTCTGCACGGTCGTTTTATGAGGTGCTGGGGTTGAGTTTTATGGAGGAACAGCATGGCTCCGGACCGGCGCATCTGAGTTGCGAGCGTGGTGGCACGGTGCTGGAGCTGTATCCAGGGAAACCCGGTCAGGCTCCAGAACGTTTGAATGCAGGGGCGACGATGCTGGGATTCTCTGTGGAGTCGGTGGATGCGACGCTGGAGAAGTTGAAGACGCTAAACATCACTTTGGTGACGCCACCGAAAGATTCGCCTTGGGGCAAACGCATGGTAGTATTGGACCCGGATGGGCGGGCGGTTGAAATTTCTGAGCCGGCTCGCAAATCGTAAATCTCAGGATGGAGTTTTTATACATATTCATCGGTGTGGCCTTGGGGCTGGTCATCGGCTGGCTGCTGGGGACGCGCAAGGCGACCGTTGAGCCGGTGGCAGATAACCGGCTGGAGGGCGAGTTGCGCCAGCAGCTTTCACAGCGGGAGGTGGAACTTATCCAGTTGCGCAACCAACAAACCCAATCTGCCAGTGCCTTGGCGGGAGCAGAGGCGAAGCATCATGCTGCCGAGCGCTTGCTGGCGGAACAGAAGGAATTGCACGCGAAGGCATTGCTGGAGGCAAAGGCGGCGCAGGACAAGGCATTGAGTGATATGCGCGAGGCGTTCAAGGCGTTGAGCGCGGATGCGTTGAAGGCGACGCAGCCGGAGTTCCTGCGGCTGGCGAACGAGACGCTTTCCAAGTTTCAAGAGACGGCGAAGGGGGATCTGGCGCAGCGGCAGGAGTCCATCAAGACCCTGGTGGAGCCGCTCAAACTGCAGTTGGACGTGTATCAGAAGCGGCTGCAGCAGAGTGAGACGAGCCAGTCGCAGGCGCTGGGCGAGGTGAAGAAACATCTGGAACAGCTGGCGCAGCAGAGCCAGTCGCTTTCTTCGGAGACGTTGCAGTTGCGGCGGGTGCTGAGCTCCAACCAGGCGCGCGGTCGCTGGGGTGAAGAAACGTTGCGGCGGGTGGTGGAGGCGGCGGGGATGAGCGCGCATTGTGATTTCACGGAGCAGGCGCAGGCGGGCGACAGCAAGCCGGACATGATTGTACGGCTACCCGGCGAGCGGGTGATCATCGTGGATGCGAAGGTGCCGGATCTGGAGTTTCTGAACGCCTCCGATGAGGTGGATGTGATGAAGCGGGCAGAGGCGCTGGCGATCCATGCGAAGAAGCTGAAGGATACGATCAAGCAATTGGCGGACCGGGATTATCCCAAGACCTTCGCGAATTCGCTGGATTACGTGGTGCTCTTCGTGCCAGCCGAGTCACTCTTCAGCGCGGCATTGGAGGGGGATCATGACCTCATCGTGTGGGCGGCGCAGAAGCGCATCTTGCTGGCCACACCGACATCGCTCATAGCCTTGCTCCGCTCCGTCTCCGTGAGCTGGCAGCAGCACGCGCAGACGCAGAACGCGAAGGACATCAACGAGGCGGCGCAGGAACTTTTCACACGCGTGGTGAAGTTCACGGAGCATTTCGAGCGGATACGGGTGGGCCTGGAGCGGGCGAACAATGCGTATAACGAAGCGGTGGGCAGCTATGAACGCATGGTGCGGCCGAGCGGCGAGCGTCTGCAAAAGCTGGCCGGGACGGAAGGGGCGAAGACGCTGGCGGAGGCAGGACCGCTGGATGCGACGCTAAGGCTGCCGCCGAGCTGAAGAAAAGGGCGAGGTAAGAAGTGGGAAGTTCGATGGGGAAACATCGAACATCCAACACCGAACTCCGAACATCGAGAGAGGCGGAAAAGGGGAGACGGGGCGTCAAGCCGCCTTGGGCGGAAAGCGGAGGCAAGCCTCCGCACTCCAAAGACGTCATTTCCCGTTCTTCTTTTTGATCACGGGTTCGGGCGGTAACGGGTCGTTGGACTGTTGCTGTTCGAGCCACTTCTTGTGGGCGCGTTCGCGCTGGCGGTATTCGCTGGGCGAGACCTGCGTCATGCGCTTGAAGTCGCGGCTGAAGTAGAACTGGTCGTAGTAGCCGGTCTCGTCGGCGATCTGGGCAATGGAGAGATCCGTCTCCAGCAGACGCTTCTTGGCCTGGTTGATGCGTTCGCGCTTGAGCCAGTCGATGGGGCTCGTGCCAGTGGCCGCTTTGAAATTCCGGAAGAAATTGGAGACACTCATGTGCGCCATGGCGGCGAGTTCATGGACGCGCAAGGGCTTGTTGTAATACAGGCGCATGGCCTCGATGGGCTTGTGGAGCGATTGCGGAATCTCGTTCTCCTTCTTGGGAGAAGGGTTCGCAGAGTAACGCGTCTTGAAGAGTTCGCGGATAAGCTGGCCGACCTCGGCATGGATGGTGACCTCCATGGCGATGGGGCGGGTCTCCATGACGCGGAAGATGCGCTGAAAGATGGCGGCCGAGGTGCGGGCATTGATGCCGGAGAAGACGGGCGATCCGGCGGAGGTGAGCATCTGGTACATGCGCTCCATGTGCGGGCCGTCCACGCGGATCCAGAGCATCTCCCAGGGTGAATTCTCCTCGGGCCAATGAGAGTTGGCGTAGTGATTGTAGATCCAGGCGATCTCGCCCTCGTTCACGGGCCAGACGCGGTCGTTGACCTTCACGTGGCCTTTGCCCTTCAGACAAAGCAACAGCTTGTGGCCGGGGTAGTTCGGATGGACCTTGGCATAGTCCTGCCCGGCGATGAGGTGGCCGGCGCGGAGGACACAGTAGAAAATATCGCGACTCGCCTCGGTAGGCGTGTGGAACAGCGAAACCAGGACCTTCGTCTGTTTAGGGGCGGTGCGCATCGTTCGGAGGATATTACATGAAGCGGCTGGGGCTGTCTATGGGTCTTGCTTCCGGTTTTTGTGACAATTTGAATACAGGTAGCATCGATTATGTTGGACGCAAGGGAGGCGGGTAAGGTTCAAAGAAAATGACCGATTGCAAAATCCGTCCCCGACCTTTCGGCACGGGTTCATGACGATGGAAAGCGCGATGATTGTTGGCTGGATCAAGTCAGCAGTTACGAAATTTCGTGTGAATGGGTGGGAACGTCGTGGAGTGCAAGGGTGGAGTGACCGTAGAGGGAAAAGGAATGTTGGGATTCTGTCTCCATGGAGCGCACCGGGCGTACCGAAGGCTGGCGTATGTCCTGGGAATCGGACAGAGTGAGCGTGAAAGAATGAAGAAAGAAAGGTGGCCAAGGTGAAAAGAGTGAATTTTGTATAGCCGGAGTGAGTTGTAGCGAGCTGAGGAATAACGGAGGCCGGGATTTTGTGGGAGGGTGAGGACAGATGAGAGCGAGATTAGACAGGAAACATCGAACATCGAGAGAGGGGAGGTTAGCGTGGAGTAATGTCCGCGGCTACGAGGAAGGATGTGATTTTGAGGGCGAGGGCGACGACGAGAACGAGGACGAAAGGGATGAAATATGACAAATTTGTCTACAGATTTAATCCCGCCCCACCCAAAGTGCGCTGTTGCGTGCGGAACGACACTTCCATTTAATGGCGCGCCAGTGAACAAAACGACGCAGTTTAAGCAGATGTTGCAGTCGCCCCATTTGGAATTCCTTATGGAGGCGCATAATGGTCTCAGTGCCCGCATCGTGGAAGAGGCGGGCTTCAAGGGCATTTGGGCCAGCGGCCTGTCCATGTCCGCCTCGCTCGGTGTGCGGGACAATAATGAGGCGAGCTGGACGCAAGTCCTCGAAGTGGTGGAGTACATGGCGGATGCCACGAACATCCCCATCCTGCTGGATGGCGATACGGGCTTCGGCAATTTCAACAACGTGCGCCGTCTGGTGAAGAAGCTCGAGCAGCGCGGGTGCGCGGCCGTGTGCATCGAGGACAAGCTTTTCCCCAAGACGAACTCCTTCATCAACAGCGAGCAACAGCCGCTGGCGGACATGGATGAATTCGCCGGCAAGATCAAGGCCGTGAAGGACGCGCAGAGCGATCCGGATTTCTGCCTCGTCGCCCGCCTGGAGGCGTTCATCGCCGGTTGGGGCATGGAGGAGATGTTGCGCCGCGCGGATGCGTATCATGCGGCGGGTGCGGATGCCTTGCTCATCCACAGCAAGAAATCCACGCCGGACCAGATCCTCGCCTTTGCCAAGGCGTGGAACAATCGCTGCCCGCTGGTGATCGTGCCCACGATGTATTACAGCACGCCCACGGAAGTGTTCGAGCAGGCGAAGATCAGCACCATCATCTGGGCGAACCACAACGTGCGCTCGGCCATCACGGCGATGCAGAACACCACGCGCACCATCTTCAAGGAACGTTCGCTCATGAACGTGGAAGATCGCGTGGCCTCGGTGAAAGATATTTTCCGTCTGCAAAATGCGGATGAACTGGCGGAAGCGGAAGAGCGTTATCTGCCCAAGACGAGCAATTCCCTGCGCGCCATCATCCTCGCGGCCTCGCAAGGGAGCGAACTCGGTGAGCTGACGAAGACGAAGCCGAAGGCGATGATCCCGATCAACGGCCAACCCCTCCTGCACAAGCTGGTGGCGCAATTCCGCGCCGAGCAGACGAAGGATGTGGTGGTGGTGCGCGGCTTCGCGAGCAAGGAAGTCAACGCGCCGGATGTGCGCTTTGTGGAAAACGCGGAGTATGCGCAGACGGCCGAACTCGGTTCGCTGAACAAAGCGGCGAAGGACATCGAGGGCAACGTGGTCATCTCGTTCGGTGATATTTTGTTCCGCCGTTACATCCTGCAAAACCTGCTCGCGGACCCGGGTGACATCGTCATCGCGGTGGACGCGGCGTGGCAGCAGCGCAAGCGCGCGGACAGCTACATCGATTACGTGACGGCCTCGCATCCCTACACCATCAAGTATGGTGAAGAGGAAGCGGAACTCCGCGAGATGGGGCCGAAGCTGGCGCCGGACAAAATCCACGGCGAGTGGATCGGACTCATCAAAGCGAGCGCGAAGGGCGCGGAGAAGATCCGTGCGGCACTCGCCGAACTGGCGAAGCGGCCGGACTTCAACAAGCTGCGTTTCGACGATCTGTTCAAGCATCTGCTCGCGAGCGGCCAGACGGTGCGCGTGGTTTACATCACGGGCCATTGGCTGGATGTGGACAGCCTGGAAGACTTGAGCGCGGCGAACGCATTTTAAGCCATGATACCAGCGTCAGCATTCATCGAGCATCTGCGGTCACTGGGCTACACCCAGTATGCGGGCGTGCCGTGTTCGTATCTGAAGCCGTTCATCAATTACGTCATCGGCGATTCGACTTTGGATTACATCGGCGCGACGAGCGAGGGCGAGGCCGTGGGCATCACGATGGGTGCATACCTTGGCGGGCGCAAGACGGTGACGATGTGCCAGAATTCCGGTCTCGGCAACATGGTGAACCCGCTCACGTCGCTGAACTATCCTTTCCAAGTGCCCACGCTGCTCATCACGACGTGGCGCGGTGAGCCGGGTCGCCCGGATGAGCCGCAGCACGTGCTCATGGGCCAGATCACACACAAGCTGCTGGAGACGATGCAGATCCCTTGGCTGCCCTTCCCGAATGAAGAATCGAAGATCGCGGACGTGATGGCGAAAGCCGAAGCGAGCATGAACGAGCGCAAGCTGCCCTTCGCCCTCGTGATGTCCGAAGGCTCGGTAGATGAATGCGAGCTGAAGGATCAAGTGCAACCCGAGCGTGTGCAGACCGAGGTGAAGCAGCAGCTTAAGCTGCAAACTCCGCAACGGATGATCCGTACGGAGGCGTTGCAGGCGATCCTCGAATCGCTGCAAGGCAACGAAGCCGTCATCGCGACGACGGGGAAGACGGGGCGTGAGCTGTTCACGATCGCGGATCGGCCGAATCATCTTTACGTGGTGGGCGGCATGGGCACCACCTCGGGCATCGGCTTCGGTCTCGCGCAAGCGCAACCGAAACTGCCGGTGGTGGTGATCGATGGTGACGGCGCGGCACTCATGAAGCTGGGCGCGCTGGCGACCATCGGCTATTATCAGCCTGCGAACCTGCTCCACATCATCCTCGATAACGAATCACATGATTCAACGGGCGGTCAGCGCACGGTGTCAGGTTTGGTGGACTTTGCAGCGATCGCCGCAGCGGCGAATTACCGTTACGCGATCTCCGCGGATGATCCGGCGGATGTGCGGGCGGCGGTGAAGGAGTTGCGGAACAAAAAAGGCCCGTCATTGTTGCATATCAAGATACGCGCGGGTTCTCCGAAGAACTTGGGACGCCCAACGGTGAAGCCGCATGAGGTGAAGGAACGGTTCATGAAATTTGTGGTGGACGCAGTAAAGTAACGAGCCATGGCGAAGGATAAATTACTCTTCACTCCGGGACCGCTGACGACGAGTCGGACGGTGAAGGAGGCGATGTTGCGCGATGTAGGGTCGCGCGACGAAGAGTTCATCCAGATGGTGCGCGACATCCGGCAGCAGTTGCTGGAGTTGGGCGGGGTGAGCCAGGCGAGTGGTTATGAGGCGGTGCTGGTGCAAGGCAGTGGGACATTTGGTGTGGAGTCGGTGCTGTCGAGTGCGATTCCGGCAAAGGGCAAAGTGCTCCTCCTCGTGAATGGCGCTTACGGCGAACGCATGGTGCAGATGACTGCGCGGTACGGCATCGCTACGGAAGTGTTGCGCTGGGCGGAGAACGAGGTGACGGATCCGGCAGCGGTGCAAGCAAAGCTCGCGGCCGATGCGGCGATCACCCATGTAGTCATCGTGCATTGCGAGACGACGACGGGCATCCTGAACCCGGTGGAGGTCATCGGACCGATGGTGCAGGCTGCGGGACGCACGTTCATTGTGGATGCCATGAGCAGCTTTGGCGCGATCCCGCTGAGCCTGGCAGAGTCCGGCGTGGATTATCTGATCTCCTCAGCGAACAAATGCATCGAAGGCGTGCCCGGGTTCTCTTTTGTGCTGGTGCGGCGCACGAAACTGGAATCATGCAAGGGACAGGCGCGCACGTTGAGTCTGGATTTGCATGCGCAGTGGGTAGGGTTGGAGAGCAATGGGCAGTTCCGTTACACACCGCCGACGCATACGCTGCTGGCCTTCGCGCAGGCATTGAAGGAACTCGCAGCTGAAGGTGGCGTGAAGGGCCGGGCGGTACGGTATCTCGCGAATCACAATGCGCTGAAGGAGGGTATGAAGAAGCTGGGATTCATCCCGTATCTCGCGCCCGCAGTGCAGAGCTACATCATCACGGCGTTCCATTATCCGGGCGATGCGAATTTTAAGTTCGAGGAATTTTACCGGCGCCTCTCGCAGCGCGACATGGTGATCTATCCCGGCAAGCTGGGGCACGTGGACTGCTTCCGCATGGGGAACATCGGACGATTGCAGCCAGCGGACATCGACGCGTTGCTGGTGGCTGTCGAAGGTGTGCTCAAGGAGATGAGCGTGGGCATCCCGGTGGCGGGGCCGAAGTGAAAGTGCGTAACACGTAATGCGTGATGCGTAACGGGGGAGCTGGCGGGAGGAGATGAGTGGTGGAATGTTTTGCATGCAAACACGCATGATTTCTTTTAGAACACTTTTAGTTTTGGTGGTCGCTGCCTTACTAGCTGGTTGTGCGAGTCGTGAAGTGGTCAGAGATGAAGCATTGGTGGCAGAGCGGAAGGGAGTGGAGTTTCTCAGCAAGGATGTGCCGGCGTGGTATAAGGAGAATGGGTGCTTTTCCTGTCACAACAATGGTGATGCGGCGAGGGCGCTTTATCTGGCATCGCGCAATGGATATCGTATCAAAGACTCCGTGCTGGCGGATACTACGGATTGGTTGCAGCGGCCGCAGACTTGGGATGATAACCAGGGCGATCCGGGTTTCAGCGATCAACGGTTGGCAGATGTGCAGTTCGCGGCGGCCTTGGTGACGGCGATGGATACGGGATACTTGCAGGCGAAGGAACCGTTGGTGATCGCCGCGAAGCGGTTGATGAAACAGCAAGGGGCGGAAGGTTCATGGCCGATTGATGCATCGAATACCTTGGGCTCACCGGCAACTTATGGCGCACCGTTGGCGACGTACATGGCGGTGCGAGTGTTGAAGCGAATGGACACTGCGGAAGCGAAGAATGCTGTGCGCAACGGGGAGGAGTGGCTGTCCGCGAAAGTTCCGGTGAACACCGTGTTCAATGCAGCCGTGCTATTGCAGGCGTTGAAGGATGAGGATGTTGAAATGGCCAAGAGCAAACGCGAGCAGGCATTGCAATTGATCCAACGATCACAGACGAGCGATGGCGGCTGGGGGGCGTATGCGGATGCACCGCCGGAGGTGTTCGATACGGCGATGGTGTTACTTGCACTTGCGCCGATGCGAGATCAACCTGAGATCACTTTGATGATCCAGCGTGGGCGGAAGTTTCTGGCCGCGAATCAGTATGATGACGGGAGTTGGCCGGAGACGACACGGCCTTCGGGAAATGAGAGCTATGCGCAACGGCTCTCGACGACGGGGTGGGCGGTGATGGCGTTGCTCGCCACGCGAGATGATTGATCAAGGCGTGGCCCTGATCGCGAACGGAATAGAAACCGTCTCATTCTTGATACGTTTTTCCACGCCTTCAAAGACATCCACTTCGAAAGCCTTCCCGATATTGTTGCCCGCGAGGTCTTCGATGGTGGTCAATGTTTGAAGTTGATACGTGCCCGGTGACCACGCTTTTTCCGGAGTGAAGAGCCAGCGCTGTTCCTGGTTTTGCAAAGTCACGTTTCCGGCCACGCGTTGCTTGTCCGGGCCCGTGACCCAGATCAGGCGTTGGGCGAGGGCATGGTCCATGGATTTCGGAAATTCCACGGTCAGCGCCGCGACAGTTCCGGTTGCAGGCGCTTTGATCCGCCACGTCTTGGGGTCGAGCGGCGTGCGGTCCGGAGCGCTTACTTTGAATTGCTTGCGGAACGATTCCTTTAACGGCGCACCCTTGCCATCTTGCCATGCCTTATCGATGACGAGGGTGAAAGCCTTGCCGGCTTCGAGTGCCGGGCCGATGTCTTCCAGCGGTTTCACTTCGCGTTTGATCCGGCCCGGATCGATGAAGAGCGTGAGGCGGGTCATCTCGGGATTCCACAATTCCTCATCAATCTCCAGGAAGGGAAGTTCGACCGGTTTGCCGTCACTATTTAGCAACTTGATGTGATCGTAGATATGCCCGCCATTCATCGGAGCGGAGAAGTGAAGGTAAAATTTCAGGAGATTCTCTGGCAGGACATCGGCGCTGGGATACACTGCTTGCACCACAGTCGTGGGTGTCATGTTGACGGCCGCCACGGTGTGGGTCGATGTGATCGTGACGGGCTTGCCCAGATAATCCGGGAACTTGGCGGTGTTGAGCGTGGCGCGATACTTCAACCCCGGCGTGAGCGGATATTCCGGTGTGAACGTCACGAGCCCATCCCGGAACCAATAGCGCCCCAGCATGGGCGGCAATTCCATGCTGCTGACAAGGTCAGCCGACTCCACAGTCACCGGGAATGCCTTCCGCCACTGCTCATTGGTCCATTTGCCGTTGAGATGTCTGGTATCCAATCCCTGTATCACGACGACTTCTTTTTCATCCTGCTTTTCCCAGACGATGGTTTGGGCACAAGCGGCTTGCACCAAAAAAAGACTGGCTGCCGCGAGGGCGACAGCCAGTCCGTTGAAACTTCCTTTACGCATCGAATCTGATCAAGGCAGCGGCAGGGATTCCAGATTCAGCGAAGCGGTCGCGCCTTCGCCGTTACGACGGACCACGAGCGCGGTCTTGTCATCCAGACGGTCGAGCTGGTCGATGCCAGTCCAGCTTTCGATGGTCTGGTAGGTCACTCCCTGCTTGTCATTCACTTTGGTGGTGATGCTCTCGGCACCTTCGATCTGCGTAGTATCGATCTTCATGATGCCGCGGCTGCTGTTCGCCATGAGCAGGTAGTCTTTGCCGTCCTTCTGATACACGATCATGTCCAGCGGGCGGTTGCGATTGCCGAGCTCGGCGATGGTCTTGCCCTGGATCTTTGCGCCCGGCTTCAAATCCTTAAGCGGGAATTGAACCAATGGCGTGCAGGTGTAGGCAGCGAGGAGTTGCTGTTCTTTTCCGACCTTGAAGGGGATGAACGTGCGGATCGGGGAGCGCGTCTCAAACTTGCCATGCGCGCCGTGATAGATCTCCACGCTGGTGCCGTTCGCCACCGTTTTGAACGGAAACGGGATGGCGCGCAGGGTGGAGGCGAATTCTTCATTCGAGAGACCGGCGATGAGCAGGCGGTCTTCGAGGAAGGCGATGTCCGTGATGCTTTCCGTGCGCGGGTTGCTCTTGCGATTGCCTTCGCCCACCACGCCCTCCACCGGGGCGTCTGGCAGGGTAGCCTTGGAATGCTTCACATTATCGAGCGAGACAGTCTCGAGCTTACCCGTCTTGTCCACGCGAACGAGGACCGGCGCAGCATTCGCACTGCGACCGCGGTCGACGGCGAGGTAAATGTTGCGTGAGATCGGATTCACCGCCATGTCACTGATGACGATCTGGTCGGCGCTGGTGCCGAGCAGGGCGGCAATCTTCTGGTTGATGCCTTCCACCTTCAAGGAACCGGCAGAACCGGCCTTGGTGTCGCCGGTATCCAGGGCGAACACGGCGGCGGATTTGGAATCAGCCACGAAGAGGATGCCATCCGGGCCGAAAGCGAGCTGGCTGGCGGATTTGAGTTCCGGTTTGCCAGCCTTCATGCCTTCCGTCCAGTTGGCGGCGGAGGCGGTGACGGCCAGACCGAGGGCACATAGGGTAACGGCAATTTGCGGGAGTCGTTTCATGAGATGATCCTTCTGCTCGGGTTTTGTTGGTAACAGGTGATTAGCTGATAGTTTTACGTGTCCCGAAATATGTCAATGTAACAACGCAGTTGGACACGTATCCATTAAACACCGCTTAGCATTTTTTGTTGCGCTAGTTCAATATCGTAAATCACCTCCGGATGGCGCTGCTTCAAGCGGAGGAGATAGTGCTGTTCGGCATTATCGCAAAGCTGCGGAACCCATTTACCAGAAAGGAGTTATCTGTGAGCGACATGGCAGCGTTTGTGCTAAATGCAGTGTAAGCTTATGCGACATAAATTATACCTCATACTAGCTGTAGCTACCTTGTTAACTACCACCACGCTGCCCGCCGATACCGTGCAGCACACAGTAGTCGTGCCGTCCTCGGTGCTGAACTACTTCTCGGGCGAGACACCGCTGCCAGTCAGCGTGCCGCAATTCGATGGTTCCCTTGGCTCCCTGACCGCTGTGCATGTCAGCACCAAGTCCACCATGTCCTACAATTCGTTTGTGATGAACTTCGGTTCCCCGCAGACCATCGTGGCGGATTACTTCGTGACCGCAAACCTCCGCCGTCCGGATTCGTCGTTGATCCTGTCGGGTGGTCTGACCGCCCAAGGGACGGCGTTCATCAACAGCTTCGAGAACGCAGTCTTCTTCGGCTCCGTCGAGGGGACGGTGCAAACGACGCTGGCCGGCGCTGCGGATCTCGCGCTCTTCACCGGCGCGGGCAATGTGCCGCTGGTGATCGGTGGTGCGGGGGCTGTGGGGCTATCCGATCCGTTCAATGCGATGGACTTCACCGACCTGCAACTCGCGGCCGAAGTCACGGTCACCTATGAGTACGTCGTGGTGAACACCACGCAGGAAGTCGTGCTCGATGTCCATCCGGGCAGTGACGTGAACCCGGTGAACCTCAAGAGCCAAGGCGTGCTGCCCGTAGCCATCCTGTCCACGGCGGACTTCTCGGCTGCGGACATCGATGCGAGCTCGCTCCTGCTGGGTGATCCGGAGCTGGCCGGTGCCGTTGCTCCGCTGCGCAGCGCGGTGGAAGACGTGGATGGCGACGGTCTGCTGGACCTGATGCTGCACTTCAGCACCCCGGCCCTGGTCTCCGCTGGTGCGGTGGATGCAGCCTCGGTGGAACTGGCCTTGAGCGGTGCCACGACGGGTGGCTCGGCCATCGTAGGCGCGGATAGCATCCGCATCGTCTCCGGCTCCACCAAGGGCAAAGGCAAATAAACTGGAATAGTTCTGCGTGTGTGTGAGCGCCGGCCGGAAACGTCCGGCGCTTTGTTTTTTGGGCCAGCAATGCGGTTGCATTCGGGCGGGGCGGGCGGATAAACTCTGCCTTAAGCCATGAAATCATTTTCCAAACTGGTTGCTTCACTCGCTTTGCTGGTTACCAGTCTCATCTGGGCGATCCAGGCGCAGGCGGCCACCCGGCCCAATATCCTCGTCATCCTCACCGATGATCAGCGGGCGGATGCGATGAGCTGTGCGGGGAACAAGCTGTTTGCCACGCCCAATATTGACCGGCTGGCCAAGGAAGGGGCGCGGTTCGCGAATGTCTTCGTCACCACCTCGCTCTGCTCGCCCAGCCGGGCGTCCATGTTGAGCGGACGCTATGCGCGGCAGCATGGCGTGCAGAACAATTTCACGGAATACCCCGTGGACCTGCCCAGCTACCCGCGCAGCCTGAAAGCGGCGGGTTACCAGACCGCCTACATCGGCAAGTGGCACATGGGTGAGGATAATGACGAGCAACGACCAGGCTTCGACCACTGGGTCAGCCATCGTGGACAGGGGAATTATTTCGATAACGAATTCAACATCGACGGCGTGCGGAAGAAGGTGCCCGGTTACTACACCACGGTGGTGACGGATTTTGCGCTTACTTGGTTGAAGCAAAAGCGGGAGCAACCGTTTCTCCTCATCCTCGGCCAGAAGGCGCCGCATGGTGGACCGATCCAGCCGGAGCCGCGTTTCGCCAATGCGTTGGATAACGTGGCGATTCCCCGGCCAAAGAATGCCGATGACTACGCCGCGCCGGGCAAACCCTCATGGTTGAAGGAGAGTTACCCTACCTGGCATGGCGGCGGCGGGCCGCTGTATGACTTGAAGACGTTGGAGCGCCTGGTGCGGACGTATCTCGCCACCGTGCTTTCGGTGGATGAAAGCGTCGGTCGCATCTACGAAACGCTCAAGGCCAACGGTCAACTTGATAACACCGTCATCATCTACACGAGCGATAACGGGTTCGTGCTGGGCGAGCACGGGCGCACGGACAAGCGCACGATGTATGAGGACAGCCTGCGCATCCCGTTATTGGTGCGGTATCCGCCATTGGTGAAGCCGGGGACGGTCATCGACAAGATGGTGCTGAGCCTGGACATGGCGCCGAGCATCGTGGACTTCGGCGGCGGGAAAAAGCTGAAGGACATCGAGGGGCTTTCGTGGATGCCCTTGTTGGAAGGCAAGCGGGTGAAGTGGCGCGAGTCCTTCCTTTACGAATACAACTTCGAGAAGCAGTTCCCGTATACGCCTAATGTGCGCGGCATCCGCACGGACGAGTGGAAGCTGATCCGGTATCCGCACGGCGATGGCGGGCCGGACCGCTTCACGGCGGAGCTGTATCACCTGGCCAGCGATCCGTTGGAGCAGAAGAACCTCATCAACGACCCGAAGTGGGCGGCACAACGGAAGCAGTTGGAGCGGGATCTGGAGAAGCTTTCGAAGCGCATCGGGCCGGACAAGATGCCTGTGTATGAAGGCATCACGGATGTGCGGCCGAAGTTTTGAGACGGAGCGCGGGTTGTCCCAACCCGCAGCAATGTCCAATCATATAGTGGTTCGGGATATGATTAGTGACATCCGACCGACTTGTTTTCGGGCACGCCCTTTCCCCTCATCCCGGCCTTCTCCCCAAGGAGAAGGAGATAGCATTTCCCACCTCATCCAAGTGGAAATCGTTCGGCGCTTGTAAGTTGCTGCGGATGGGGACAATCCGCGCTCCAAGGCAGGAGGTTGACCGTCTGTATCCGGTGGCAGATAGTGGGGAGGAAATAATCCCATAATTCGTCTAAGGAATGTGCTTCCGGTGTGTCGTATAGGTGTGATGACACCGATTATGGCCGGTCGAACCGGAGCGAGGAACCCGTGATTGACACGCCTATGTCACCCCAATGCCCATGACCGTGGTGCAGCCTGATGCAGCAGCCGGGGCGGAGGTGCCGCCGCTGGAAAAGATCGAGGAGCTGTTCGTAGCGCTCGAATCGCCGCTGCTCAGTTACGCCCTGCGGTTGGTGGGGGAGCGGGCACAGGCGGAGGATGTCGTCCAGGAAGCATTCATGAAGTTGCATGGACAATTCGCCGAAGTGAAGGAGCCGAGAAGGTGGCTCTATCGCACGGTGCATAACCTGGCGCTGAACCAGCGGCGGCAGGCGGCGAAGACGGTGCCGATGGAGACGGGCACGGGAGCGGACGGGGAGGAGCAGGCGGATAACAACCATAATGGCACGGACCCGGAGCCGTTGCCGGACGAGCAGATCATCCGCTGGGAGGGCATCGGGCTGGTGCGGCTGAGCCTGAGCACGCTGGATGAACGGAGCCGCGAGGTGGTGCGGTTGAAATTTGTCGAGAATCTTTCTTATCAGGAGATCGCCCGGCGCACGGGGCTGAGCGCCAGCAATGTGGGCTATCTCCTGCACCATGCCCTGAAGGCGATCGCGGCAGAACTCGCCCGGACGGGATTGATACCATGAAACCTGAAGATTTGAACCCTGAGAACAACGACATGGAAGTGCGGATCACCGCGCTGCTCCTGGGGGAACTGACCGCCGAGGAGGCGGCAGAGGTGCAGGCGGCCATCGCACGGGATCCTGAACTGACACGGCTGCATGACCGGCTGAAGGCGGTGCTGGGGCTGGTGAAGGAGGCGGTGCCGACGACGGAGCTGCCAGTGGGCGTCACACCGGAGCCGTTGACATTGGCGCAGGAGCGGCGGGAGGAATTGCTGGCGGTGTTCAAGGGCGGTTCTCCGAAAGCCAAAAAGATTATCAAGGTGTCGTTCTGGCAGCGGTATCAGAAGGATCTGTTGAAGCTGGCGGCGATGGTGGTGGCGTTGATGGGGGTGAGCTGGGTGATGGTAGGGAAGAGGGAGGAGCAGATGGCTTATCTCGAAACGACGACGCAGACGGATGTTTTAGCAGGTGGACGGAGTTTCATGGACATGATGTTGGGCCGTAGCAAGGAGTCGGTGAAGGTTGGTGAGGATGTGATGGATGCCAAGGAGATGGCGAACGTTGCAATCATGGATGCGCAGGCGAGCGTAGTTGCGGCGATACCGGCGGGTACTAGTCCATATAAGTATAGTAGTATGACGGAGCACAAGGCGGATGGGAGCGTGATAGCTACGATTACCAACGCATCTGCGGCCTTGGGGACGACAGCGAGTTTCTCGGTATACGATTCTGCTGCCATCGCCCCGGATAGTCGTCCGCAGGTGTATTTCTCCAATCGGGCGGCGGGTTCGGCGGAACCGCCGGTCAATCGGGGACGCGTGGCAAGAGGGGTGACGACGTTGCCGAGCAAGGCGAAGGCGGCAGCACCGGCGGCTACGCCAGCGGATGTGGGTGGGTTGCGCTTTTCATATGCTGACGACAAGGCGGTTATCAGTCCACGCGCTGGGGTTCCAGCGCAAACGATAGTGATGCATGACAGTGTTGCGCCGATGGGGAATGTGCAGACGCGTCATTACAGCATCGCCTTGCCGCAGGTGGAAGGGGCGGAGGTGGCGCAGGTGAAGGAGTTGAGCGATCTGTCGTTGGCTGGTGGGATCCGAGAGGAGTCGCGGATGGGTGGGGGATTCAAGGG
>JAEYXS010000078.1 GCA_023431185.1 Verrucomicrobiota bacterium | reverse complement strand
GTCTTGTGAACCGTGCGGGCGGTGTGCTGGAAAACGCTACTTCTTCTTTTTCTTGCCCGTGGCGGCGAGGGCGTCCTGCGCGGCCTGGGTCTTCGCCATACGCTGCTGGAACTTGTCCACGCGACCGGCGGTGTCCACGAACTTCTGCTGGCCCGTGTAGAACGGATGGCAGTCGTTGCAAATACCGATCAAAACGGTCTTCTTCGTCGAACGCGTATGGATCACGTTGCCGCACGCGCACCGGATCTCGGCATCCTGATAGTTCGGATGAATGTCAGCTTTCATATTACCAAAAATTAAAGAGGCGAAAACCTAACAGGGAAAACCTGCTTGGCAAGGGCTAAATTGCAGGATTTTTGAGGGTAGCTTTGAAAACCTTGCCTGCCTGCCCCTACCCTTTCTCCACCGTGACTGCCCCTTTATCCCCTTGCCGCCGACGGGAGGGCAAAATCGCGCATGCTTCCTTGCAGCCGAACCACTTGCTGAAGAGATACCGGTTCCGGCTAATCCATTGATAAACCTTCTCGGCCACCCAGATCACCCCCGGAATCCACAGCACCAAGGCAGGCAATACCAAAAGCGGCATCCTCATGCCTACGAAGCGGATACAACGCGCTCCGCGATAAATCTGCCCCTCCGGTGTCACACAATGGATCGCCTCGGAGAGCTGGTCCTCCGTGATGCCCGGAGCCACTTCCTTCGCCAGGGGGTCACTGATAGGCACCAAGCGCACCTTGTCCAGCCAATCCAGCCACGTCAGCATGCGCGACTGGAAGGTGCACAAGGAACACTCCCCGTCGTACAACACGATATGTTTGGTTCTGGCTTCAGTAATACTCACAACGTCCGAGAAGTTCACGGGTGAAGCGCCCAATGTCAAACCAGACCACCTCTCTCCTCGCATTTCTCCCCTCGCACCTTAACACATCAGCTTTCCCCACAAGGCCTCAAACTCCTTGATGAACGGCGCGACCAATCGCTCGTCCGTGCTCACGATGATGTTCTCCTGGTTCACCTCGGAGGCGCTGCGCGTCCAGTTGAAGCTGCCGGTGAGCAGGATGCGGCTGTCAAACACCGCAAACTTATGGTGCATGTGATCGGGTCCGCAATCAGCACGCACGGGAATCCCCGCGCGACGGAATTGCTCGATGTCCGAGCCGGCATCAAACGCTTTATCGTTATCCGTCAGGATGCGCACCTTCACCCGGCGCTTGTGCGCGCTAAGGATGGCGGAAGAGAGCCGGTCATCCGCGATGGTGAAGACACAGATATCCGCCGTGCGCTCAGCCGCAGTCAGCAGATCGATGATGCGATAGGCACATTCATTTCCGGGGCTGAAATATGCTTCCACGCGGCCGGAACGGGAAACCTCAGCGGGCGCTTGCAGGAGCTTGTTCACCTCCTCCAGCCAGTCCAGCACGTCTCTGGCTTTGGGATCCGCAAGCTCGCCGCGCGCCAGTTCAAACGCCTGATGCCGCACCAACGCCCGCTGCTGCTCATTCAGGTTGCCCTCGCGCAAGAGGTCCGCCAGTGCCCGCTTCTCTGCTCCAGAGATACGACGGTCTGCCAGCGTTTGCGTCAAGGCAGAGACCAACTCCTTCGGTGTCATGCCGCAAGGCTACTTTCCACCCGACCGCTGTCACCACCAAAAAAACGCCCCCTCAGAAAGTAGAGCCAGAAAGACAATGGCCGATCCGCCCTAAACCATGAAAGGCATCATTACGCCAAGAAAAGGAGACTCTTTGACGTGGCAGGAATAGTCAGCCTGGCGAATACTCAAGGAGGCAGCCCCATTTTCAAATCGTGCATGAACAAACTCTGTTTGAGCCGGATGAAGAGGGTGCAGCCTGACTTTCATGCTTAAGCTTAAAGAGAACAAAGTCTTCATCTTGCTGGCCGCATTAGCGGTCACGCTCCTATGGGCGGCGTTCAGCTATTACCAGAAAGAGCACGACGAGCTGGAGCTTAAGACCGGCCGCGAACTGGCGGTGATCGCCGACTTAAAGATCAGCCAGATCAATCAATGGCTCGCGGAGAGGTACGCCGATGCCCTGACGGCTGCCAACACTCCAGCCATCCAACAATCCGTCCGCACTTTCGCCAGCAACCCCAGCGATCCCAGAGCGAAATCCGAGGTGCAAGGCTGGCTGCAAACCCTGCACAGTTCCTATCTCTACAGCTCCGTAGCCCTCTACGACCACGAGGGAAAACTGTTACTGGAACACCCCGCTGGCACAGCTCCCCAAGATGCGATGATCCGCGGTTATCTCCATACCGCCGTGCGCGACCGGCAAACCGTCACCACCGATATCCAGCGTGATTCCATCAGTGGCGCGCCGCGTTGGAGTCTACTTCAGCCTATCAGTGCGTCGGCGGGCGAGCCCAGCGCCGTGTTGCTCTTGCAAAGAAATCTTCAGGGCTTCCTTTACCCACTGCTGCAATCTTGGCCCGGCACCAGTCCCTCCGCCGAGACTCTGCTGCTTCGCCGTGAGGGCGAAGAGGTGGTTTACCTGAATGAACTGCGGCATAAAAAGAATACCGCCCTGACCCTTCGTATACCGATCTCGAAAGGAACCAACTATATATACACTTTAGCCGCCGGTGGAATGACGGGGCACTTGAGCGGTTTGGACTATCGTGATATCCCGGTGGTGGCCACGATCCGCCCCGTACCGGGCACCCCTTGGATCATGGTCTCCAAAATTGATCACGAGGAGATCAACGCTCCGCTGCGACAAGAAGCGTATCAAATCACTTTGGCGGTACTAACCAGCCTGCTGGCCCTCGTCGCCATAGGTTTGTGGTGGTGGCGGGAGCAGAAGACCGGCTTGTTGGTGCAGCGGCTGGCGGCGGAAGAGGCCCTGCGGAAGAAGGACAAGCGGCTGGTCTCCTTGATGCAGGAGACCAACGACATCATTCTTGTGCTGAACGAGGAACTGCGGGTGGTCGAGTTCAATGAAAAGGCCTTGGAAGTCTATGGCTACCGCGCTGAGGAGATGCAAGGATTGCCAGTGCAGGCATTCCGTCCAGCCGATCACCTGCCTTCCCAAGCGGAGAACCTGAAACAGTTCCAATCCCCCGAGGGAGCAAGCTACGAGACCATCCACCAGCGCAAAGATGGCACCACCTTCCCGGTGGACATCGGCGGACGCGCGGTGCGGACCAACGGCCACTTTGAGATCATCGCCGTCATCCGGGACATCACCCAACGCAAACAGCATGAAGCCCACATCCAGCGGTTGAACCGGCTGTACGCCGCGTTAAGCGGGGTGAACCAGGCGATTGTGCAAACAACCGCCGCCGATCGACTGTTCGCTGATGTCTGCCAGATCCTGTTGGACAAGGGCGGGTTCAAACTGGTGTGGATCGGTTTGGTGGACGTGGAGACCAAGTTGATCCGGCCCGTGGCCGTGGAGGGAGATGCCACCAGTTATACCACCGGCATAAAGATCTCGGTCGATGACCGCCCGGAAGGACGGGGCCCAAGCGGCACCGCCCTCCGCGAGAACCGCACTTTCGTCTGCAACGACTTTTTGGGCGACCCCAATACATTGCCCTGGCGGGAAGCGGCGCAGCGGGCGGGCATCAAGTCATCCATCGCCCTGCCTTTGCGCCAGGAGGGCAAGGTGATCGGGGCACTGACGGTCTATGCCGGGGAAATGAATGCCTTTGGGGCCGATGAAATAGAACTGTTGGAGGAAGCTGCCGGGGATATCTCCTTCTCGCTCGACAATCTGGCGCGGGAAGCCGCAGCCAAACGGGCGCAGCAAGCTTTGCGGGAACGGGAGGAGGTGCTGGCCGCCATCTTCGAACAGGCCATGGACGCCATAGCCTTGGTGGATGCCGTAACCGGCCGCTTTGTCGAATTCAACAAAGCTGCCCACCTTACTCGTGGCTATAGTCACGAGGAATTTGCCGGACTGACCGTCGCGGACATCCAGGCAGAATTCTCTGCGGAGCAAGTCCAGACCAAATTCGCGCAAGTGCTCGCCGCCCCCTCAGGTCTGGCCTTCGAGACCACTCACCGTAACAAGAGCGGGGAACTCCGCAACGTAGTGGTCAATTCCCGGGGTTTGAAGCTCAAGGGCAAGACTTTCTTGTCCGTGATGTGGACGGACATCACTGAGCGCAAGCGGGCGGAGCAGGTGCTGCGCCAAAGCGAGGAACGCTTCCGCCGCCTGTTCGATCTGGCCCCCGTTCCCCTGGCCATGTCGGACCAACAGGGAATGGTGACTTACGTCAATGCCCAAGCCACCCGCCTTTTTGGATATTCCCGCGCCGACATCCCCACGCTGGAAGATTGGTGGGCGAAGGCATATCCCGATGCAGCTTACCGGCAAGAGATGGCGGAAAGCTGGCAGCAACGGCTGCAGAAAGCCCGTGAGCTGAAACGTCCGGTTGAACCGATGGAATGTCAGGTCACCTGCAAGGATGGCCAAGAGCGAACGGTGGAAATCTCGGCCATCGAACTGGCGCAAGAAACCCTAGTGACCTTCTTTGACCTAACCCAACGGCGGGAGACGGAAGAGGCCTTGCTGCAAGAGCAGGAATTCACCCTCGCGCTCCTGGAAAATCTGGATGCAGGTGTGGTCGCGTGCGGTGCCAACGGCAAACTTCGGCTCTTCAACCGGGCTGCCCGCGAATGGCACGGGCTGGGGCCGACGGATGTGAGCCAGGAGCATTGGGCCGGACGCTATGACCTTTACGAATCCGATGGCGAGACTCCCATGAACCTGCAGTCGGTCCCGCTTTCCCGGGCCATGCGCCAGGAAAAGGTGCGGGGAGCCCGGATGGTGATCATGGCCAAAGGTCAACCGCCCCGGCATATCATCGCGAATGCTTCTCCGGTGATGAGTGCCAACGGCCGTCAACTGGGAGCGGTGGCGGTGATGCATGACATCACGGAGCAACTGAAATCACAGGCCCAGATGCAGCTCCAAAGCACGGCTCTGAATGCGGCGGCCAATGTCATCGTCATCACCGACAAGTCTGGCGACATCGTCTGGGCCAATGAGGCCTTCACCCGGCATACTGGCTACACGCTGGAAGAGGCCTTGGGCCATAACCCGCGGATGCTCAAGTCCGGCGTGCAGAGCAAGGAGTTCTATGAGCAGCTCTGGGCCACGGTGACGGCCGGTCAAGTCTGGCACGGTGAACTTAGGAACCGGCGCAAAGACGGCGCACTTTTTGATGAAGAGATGACCATCACGCCGGTCCGTTCGGCGACCGGCAAGATCACCCACTTCGTGGCCATCAAACAGGACATCACCGAGCGCCGCAATCTGGAGAAACAGTATCTGCGGGCGCAGCGGATGGAAGGTGTGGGCCTGCTGGCAGGCGGCATCGCACACGACCTGAACAACGTGCTTGCCCCCATCCTGATGTCCGCCGAACTCCTGCGCTACAACGACCTGCCGCCAGAAGTGCTGAACATCATCGACACCATGGAAGCCAGCGCGAAACGGGGGGCAGACATCGTCAAGCAAGTGCTGACCTTTGCCCGGGGCATCGAAGGCGAGAAAGGCCCGGTGCAGTTGCGCCACCTCATCAAGGACATGGTGCGCATGGCCAGCGAGACCTTCCCGCGCAACATCCATATCAAAACCCGGGTGACGGGCGATCTGCACTCCATCAAAGGGGATGCCACCCAATTGCACCAGGTACTGCTCAATCTCGGGGTGAACGCGCGGGATGCCATGCCGGCGGGTGGCGAACTCATCTTCAGCGCCAGCAATGTCCATCTAATGGAAAGCGATCTGCGAGCCCACCCTAGTCTGAAACCGGGTGAGTATGTTAAGCTGGAAGTTAGTGATACCGGCACGGGCATTCCACCGGAAGTCATGGAACGCATCTTTGACCCGTTCTTCACCACCAAAGAACAGGGCAAAGGCACCGGATTAGGCTTGGCCACAGTCATGGGCATCGTGCGCGGCCATGGCGGAGCCATCGAAGTGGAGAGTACGCCCGGACATGGGACCAAATTTATCGTAATTCTGCCCGCCCTGCCCGCAGGCAGCGGAGGCGATGCCCACAAGGAAAAGGCTGCCCTGCCCCAAGGCAGGAATGAGCTGGTGCTGCTGGTGGATGATGAACCGGGCATCCTGATGATCGGGGAAACGCTTTTGAAACGTTCCGGCTACCGGGTATTGACCGCGACCAACGGCGTGGACGCCCTCGCTGTCTTTCTCCAACAACGGCAGGAGATCAAACTCGTCATCACGGACATCATGATGCCAACCATGGATGGCGTGGCGCTGGTGACCCAGTTGCGACGGCTGAAGCCGGAGATCAAGTGCATCGCTGCCAGCGGCCTGATGGGCACGCAGGATCAGATGAGGGTGGAGGAACTGAAAGCCAACGGCGTAAGACATTTCCTGACGAAGCCCTTCACAGTCGAGGCACTGCTAGGGGCTTTGGACGAAGAACTGCATTGAAAACTTTTCGAGCATCTACGTATGGCCAGAATATTATTGATTGATGATGAGGAGACATTTCGGGTCACGCTCGCCAAAATATTGCAGCGGGAGCAGCATCAAGTCACGACGGCCGCCAATGGGGTGGAAGCCATGAAGCAGGTCATGAGCAGCGAGTTCGACCTGGTCATCACCGACCTCGTGATGCCGGAGAAAGAAGGCTTGGAGACCATCTTGGAGATCCGGAAAATTTTACCAGAGCTGAAGATCATCGCCATGTCGGGCGGTGGACGCGGCAGTGCGTATGACTACCTGAAGATCGCCAGCAAAATGGGCGCGGACAGGACGCTGGCCAAACCCTTCACCAAAGCCGAAATCATCCTGGCCATCGGAGAACTAGTGGGGAAATAGCGGGCGGGTCACACGTCGCGACAGAACCGCAGCAACGCAACCACCTCAGGATTGTGCTATCCTACTCCCAAGGAATCGAAGGGTGGCCGTCAGCCACCACCAAAAACGCGCGGACTAGCACAAAATCAGGTGAGCAACCTGGCCGGAAAAGCGTACAAGTTGATTCAGTGATTTGAACATTAGGCAACCAGTGGCGTCTAAGTTAGTGGAGAGCGTTGGTTGCGTTCTCTGACAGTTTGCGCGGTGCTTGGAACGTTTCTTCAGCGGCCTTCCCCAGGCCCACCTCCTTGGCGTCCAGGCACTGCGTATTGTTTTTACCTCCGAGGTTTTGCTGCTCTGAGAATGATCGAAATAAACCGCGACCGCCCGATTCGCCCTCAGGCGCGCAAATCCTCCTAAAATGGTGTCCCCACCAGGAATTGAACCTGGATCAACGGTTTAGGAAACCGCTGCTCTATCCATTTGAGCTATGGAGACAAAGCAAATCACACCGCAGCCCGCAAAAACTGCGGCCTTACGCCTTCACGGTCAAGCCTGCTCCGCCATTAGCGTTCTCAATTCATTTTGTGAACATCTCCTCATTGCGGATGCCGCCGATGATGCGAAACTGCCGGTGTGGCGATTCCGTCCCAGCTCAGTGCGGAGAAACGGCTCGTGCGCGGTGCCTCTGGCAACCCGACGAACCGCTTTGAGCACATCCACCTGGAGCGCGATGAGGAATGGAATCCAGAGGATGATCATCTGCTCCGCACGCAGTTCCTCGTAGATCATTCCAAGACCATTATCGCCTACAACGACAGCCCGGACATCGGTTTCAGCGCCAGCGTTAATCCCTATCGCGGTTGCGAGCATGGCTGCATCTATTGTTACGCGCGCCCCACGCACGAATACCTCGGCTTTTCCTCCGGCCTCGATTTCGAGAGCAAGATCATGGTGAAGCTGAATGCCCCGGACCTGCTTCGTGAAGAACTCGCCAAGCCCAAGTGGAAGCCGCAATGCCTCGCCATCAGCGGTGTGACGGATTGCTACCAGCCCGTGGAGCGCAAGCTGAAGATCACCCGTGGCTGCCTCGAAGTCCTCGCGGAATGTCGCAACCCCGTCGGTATCGTCACCAAAAACGCCCTCGTCGCTCGGGACATTGATGTGTTGCAGGAACTCGCGCGGCATAATTGCGCGATGGTCTTCATCTCCCTCACCACGCTGGACACCGATCTCCGCCGTGTGATGGAGCCGCGCACCGCTTCGCCACGCGACCGCCTCGATACGATGCAGAAGCTCAGCAGTGCCGGAATCCCAGTTGGTGTCATGACCGCGCCTATCATCCCCGGCCTGAACGACCACGAGATCCCGCAATTGCTCAAAGCCGCTTCCGAAGCCGGAGCACGACACGCCGGCCATGTCGTCCTGCGTCTGCCCTACCAGCAGAAAGACCTCTTTGAAGACTGGCTCACGCGCCATTTCCCCGATCGCAAAGAAAAAGTGCTCAACCGCATCCGCGCCATCCGCGGTGGCAAGCTGTATGACGCCGAGTTCGGCAAGCGCATGTCCGGCGAGGGCATCTTTGCCGAGCAGATCGAGCAACTGTTCACCGTGGCCTGCCACAAATACGGCTTCAACCGCGAGCGCACCCACCTGACCACCGAACATTTCCGGCGCCCCCAAGGCCAACAGTTGGAGTTGTTTCGATTTTAGGCACATTGCAGTTGGTCACCTCGGTGCCCGGTATTACAGTGGTGCGCGTTGAAGCGGCAGCAGCCATTGCGGAAGCCGGCTTCTTCAATCCATGTCCCATACCACCGATCCAAATCCCGATGCCCTCGCTCCCAGCGCGATGGACCGCCCAGTCACCTCGCGCTATCGGGGTTGGGTGCTGTGCCTGTTGCTCATTGGTATTTGCCTGGGACTCTGGGGTTTGAACGTGGCCTTGCCCGAAGCCACCTACAGTCCGGATTGGATTTTGGGTGAGAATGGCAACCAACTCTTTCGCGCTGACCAGCTTCATTCAGGCAAGGCCCTCTACCGCGATATAGATTGCCAGTATGGCCCCCTGCCCATCTGGATCTGGCATGGTTTCACCTTGATCGCCGGGAACTCCATCCCAGCCAATGTGCTCTTCCAAAACTTGCTCACCTTGCTACTGATCGCGCTGCTCTTCTGGTGGACTACCGGGCACGCCACGCGGCGTAGCACCGTCTCAGCAATTGCTCTGGCCTTGGGGGTTTTGACTTTCGTCCGCACGCCTTATCTTCATCTTATCGCTTCACCTTCGGCAAATTTCGAGTATCTGACCTTTGAACGGCTCTGCCTGCTGGGCCTGATGATTCTCTGGCGTCCACCAGAAGGAAGGCCCGTGAAATCCGCGGCCGGTTTGGCCCTCCTCTTCCTGACATGGCAAACCGTGAAAGTTGGCGGCGCCTTCATCGGCCTTGCCGCGTACGGCCTGATGGATGTGTTTTGGCTGGGGCTGCAAAGACGGACCGGACTGTTACGCCCCTGGTTGAGATGGTGGATGGTGACCGGTGTTGGCGTTGTGCTGCTGGAGGCGTTGCGGTGCTTCCTGTTCGTGCTGTGCTTCGGCACAGAGCAAGGCTGGCGCTCTGCCTGGCCGCTCTACGTCGCTGATGAATATCAACGCACTTGGCTGACTCTCTGGGCCAATCCCCGCCACTTCGTGACCGTCATCCTGCCCATCCTGGCGCTTATCGCACCGCTGCCCTGGCTCGTAGCCGCCGGCCTGCGCCGGCGGCGCGGGCAAAGAGCTCAACTGCAACCTGCGGAACTTCTGCTCTTCCAAGCAGCTGTAGGCACGTCGTTTTACTTGCTCGCGGCTTTGCCTAAATTCGGCTACTTCGGCCATGAATGGCACTTCTTCCAATATCAATGGGTGCTGCTGCCACTGGCCTTGGCCATCCTGCACCGCCTGCCTTGGCTGGGGCTTTCCCTCCTCTTGCTGGTTCATGCCGGACCAGCCAACCGGATCATCCAAGAACTCAGGCATAGCCCTCCTCTTCAGGAATTGACCCGGCTCGACACCCTCTTCGGCCCCATCATTACAACCAAGGATGAAGCCCGCGGGTTGCTGATCCAACAGGCTTTGAAAGAAGCGCAATCCTCACCCAGACCTCGCTCCCTGATCATGGGCACATGGGGCGGCGGTGGATGGTATGTCGTCGCACAAGAACCGCATCGCCCGCACAACATCTTCTTCAGTCACGCCATCATCCGCCGCCCTACGGACAATGCACAGTTCGCCAAGCTGCTCGCCCTCACCGACTTGGTGCTGGTCCAGATACGGCCAGCCACCTCAGCAAACGGCAGCAAGTGGGAGTGGATCGGGGAAGTGGCCGGGGCAGACATCGCCAAAACTCTACATGAGAGCTTCACGCCACTTCCCTCGGCCCAGCCTGCAGTCGAATCTGGCTGGATACTGCTGCATCGCAGGCAAATGACGGAATGAACGATCGGCAATAAAAAACTCGCACGCGGTTGAACCGAACCCCAGCAGCACCTGGGAAAGTTCTAAAAATACTGTCACCGCTCTAAAACTCCGTCCAAGAGGCGATCTTCCATTCTGTCAGCCCGCCGTTGTCACCCAGCTTCTCATCGTAGTGGAAGTTGAAATGGCCGTTGTAACTGACACTGCCCACAATGGCGGCACCTTGGAAATCATCCACATCGTTGCCGCCACCTTTGCCCTGCAACTGTGCATTGGGTGCGTAAACCGTGCCTACGTAAGCCCCATTGCCAGCCATCTTGACCACGGTGCAGTCATTCAGGCCGAAGATGCTCATTTTCTCCGTGTCCCCGGCCATGTTCAGGACTCCGTTGCCGGAAATCTTAATTTCCGACCCGGTGCCAGAACCATCCCCCACATAAAGTTGCAGACTGGCCCCCGGCAGGATGGTGATGCGCGCATTGCCTGAACTGGTAAAACTGTCCGTCACCCAAAGCACGGCATCTCCTTTCACCAGCATTTCCGCCTGGCCGCTCATGCTGATGGAGGTCGTTTTGTAGTTCCCCGTGTCCAATACATAGTCATACGATGAAGTCGTGGTGCTGATGGCGTTGGTGGTGGACGTGGAATAGGTGTACGTCTGGGTCGTATACACATAGCGCGTGATCGAATAGGAATAACTGTCGATCCGGTTGTAATGATAACGGGTCGGTGTGGTCGTGGTCGTAACGCTGCCCATATACGTGCCGGCTGCCGGAAAATCCTTTGCTCCGGTGATGGCCGTGACATTGGTCGTGATGGTGCCCACCGAGGCACCGGGCCACGAGGTCGTATTCGTCGACGATGTTTGCGTGGTGTAGGCACCCGAAGCCGGCGGCGACGTGTTCGTGAAGGAACCAGTGTTCGTGATCACGCCGCTGGCCGGGAAAGGACTTGGCACCACATTCGTGATGATGGTGGAGCTGCCCACACTGAAATTCGTGACCGTGACCGTGCCCGGGCCTGGTGTGAAACCGCTCGCAAACGGCGCGCTCACCGGCGGAAAGGACATGCTCAGGTCATTCGCCGAGCTGCCCGTATGCGGAGAACTGATGGTATAACCCGGCCCTGTGGCCACGTCCCCTTTGATGATGCTGCCGCCACTGATATTACCGCCTACCGCGCCCACGAAAGCATTGGAGTTCGCGGTGGCGGCGTTGTATGTAAATGTGATCCGCGAATCATAACTGTCCACCACACTGCCTGGCCCCAACGTGATGCTGCCCTTGGCCACCAAACCTTTCATGCCGCTCGTCTCCCGCGTTGTCGTGACCCGGACCGCCCGGCTCACCTCGCCTTTGCCCAAAGGAGCCGCCACATAACCATAACTCGTCACCACCGGTGGATTGGCGGAAGAGATGCTCACCTCATACCGGGCGCCACCGACCGTGTTGGTCTTGTTGTAAGTGCCGGTGGAGAGCACCCAGCCATTGGTGGCCCGATCCGCATCACCGATGCTGTTCAAGTGCGCCAAAGCTTCTTCAATCCCGGATTCGCAGGCCGGGATGGCCGCGTTCCACGTTTGCGAACGCATCACGTTCAGATGCTGCGCCTGCACCATGGACAGGTAACTGGCCAGAGTGAGACCGATGATGCCAGAGATCACCACCGTCATTATGAGCATGCTGCCCTGCTCGCGGGAGGAACGCCTGATAATCATAAATTCTAAGGGTTATTGCGGATCACAATGCGGGCGGATTGCACGCTTTCCGAATTGATCAAGTTGCCCAAAAGCGACCGGGAACACGTCCAAGTGACGATGATGGATTTGGCGTCATTCGTCGTCGTGGTCGTGTACTGGTTGAAGGAATTGCTGATCACATTCCGTTGAAACATGCTGAACTGAAGCTGATTGCAATCCTCCAGCAAGACACTGGCCTGGGTTCCCAAAGTTTCGGTCAGGCGCTTGGTGCCCGACGAATAGCTGTACGTCAGCGTCTGGCCATTATACAGAAAAGTGACGTTGGTGGTGTTGAAGGAAGTCAGCCGGCTGGCCGAGCGGATCTTCAATGTCATCTGGTCAAGTGCATTGCGGCTCTGCCGGTCGAGGTCCGCATAATTGGACATCGCCGCCATGCTGCGGGCCGTGTAGAACGACAGGGAAGCCACCGCCGCCATCACCACGCTGCCGATACCCACAGCAATCAGCATCTCCACCAGTGTCATGGCCAAAGCCCGGCGACGTTTGAGCTCAATATACATAATCGTGGATGCCCCGTTGGGCGACGAGGGTTTGCATGCTCCGGCTGCGGCGGATGTTGCCGTTGGTCCAGGTGACCGTGAGTGTGGCCTGCCGCATGGCACTGGTGTAACCATCATTCACCGGAGCCGCTCCCAACTGGATGGTCCCCACAAAAATCGTACCCGAACCGCTGGGGGTGGCCAAGCCCGCGACCGTTGAAGCTGTAGTAGAAGAATTGGTGGCATTACTGGGCATAAGCCGTTCAGCAAAGGCCGCAGGGATAAACCCAGCCGTGTTCATTTGGTCCCATGAATAGAGCCGCAACAGCTCTATCTTTTCGATCATGATCTGGGTGGCCCGCATGTTCTCACGGGCCGTCGAAATCACCGCCAGCCCCTGTGTGATCCCCGCATAAAGCGAAACGAACATCATCGCCACCACCGCCATGGAGATCATCACTTCAATAAGTGTAAAAGCTCGCTTCGTGTTGCTTCGGCTCCTGCTTGTTATTGAAAATCTCATGGCTGCGAATGTTTGCGCCTGAACTTGTCCCTATCCATTGCGCATTCACGTAATAGATATAGAAGCAGCGGCAATGCCACTCTATTGCCTTGAGATTAAGGGAAATGGCACCGTATTAAACAGTGCCGTAAGGACCAATAATAAGGCCCTAATTATATAGGGCTATATAGCTCTATTTAATAGTGTGCTGCACGAAGAAGGCAGCGGCCTGTGATCGGCGGGAGAGATTCAACTTGTCGAGCAAATTGCTCAGGTAATTCTTCACGGTCTTGTCGCTTAGGCCCATGACCATCGCGATTTCCTTGTTGGTCTTGCCTTCCGCCACCAACGCCAGCACACGGCGCTCTTGGGCGGAGAGAACCTCCAGCCCCGCGGGCGCGGGAGATTCGGTTCCGGCCTTCACCCGGCCCAACACCCGGCGCGTCACGGAAGGATCCAGAATAGACCGGCCTTCCGCCACTTGGGTGATCGCATTCACCAGTTCCTGCTCAGCGACATCTTTCAATAAATACCCGTCGGCACCGGCCGAAATCGCATCAAAAACCGTGTTATCATCCGCGAAGGATGTCAGAAAAATCACATGCGTTGATTCCACCGTGGCCAATATTTTTCGGCAGGCATCAAAGGAGGAACCATCTGTCATCCGCACATCCAGCAAAACGACATCCGGCTTCAGGCGCTGCGCCTCGATCACGGCCTGTTCCCCATTTTCAGCGACACCCACCACTTCAATGGCCGGAAACCGGCTGAACATGGCACGGAGCCCGACACGAACCACATGGTGATCATCTGCAATCAGAATACGAATCATCGCTTTGCCAGTTTGCATGGTCATGTTGAAGTGTTGACGGCGGCAGAAAATAGCATCTTGTCACAAAATGCAACAGCCTTCCGTTATAAAATCTGGCTGCGGAAAAAAATACCGGGCCATGTCCGGGGTATAAAAACTGGGAAAACTGTCACGGCACCATCCGGGCGCGGTAAAACTCCCGGTTGGTGGCGTTGGTGTCGGTGGACTGCTTGATCAACAATGTCCCTGAACGGTCCACGATCTCAAAGGTCACGCCTTCCACCCAGTCAACCAGATTGGTACTCGTATCCAGCGTGAATTTTTGATCCGTGTTTCCAGAGAGCTGGACCAGGCTCTGATTGAGCACCTTGCCATAGTCCACGAACTTTACCGGCGTCACATCCGGCGTCAGTTGCATCCGCAACAGCGCCCCTTCCACACCGGCGGCCACAAGCTGTCCGCCAAACGATGCCAAGCCGAAAAGTGATTTCTTTGTGGGCAGACTACCGGGTGTCCAGGTGGCCAGATCGGTGCTGCGCAGGAGCGTGCCTTGATTGCCCGCCACAAAATATTCCCCGTTCACTTTTTCGACATCGTTCAGCCAGTTCGTCACGCCGCTGTTGCGCGTGGCCCATAACAATCCGGTCTCACTGGTAAGGATGGTGCCGTTTTCACCCACGGCGATGAAGGTGCCGTCAAAATACTTTACCTTAAAAAGCCAGCGCGAAGTGGGCGGGATCAAATTGGCCAGCCACACCACGCCATCGCTGCTCGTCAGGATGGTGCCATTGTTGCCCACCGCTACAAACTGACTTGGACCCGCAGCCACACTGGAGAGGAACGACGTGGTCAGTGTAAGCCGTGAAGTCCAGTTCGTCCCATCCGGACTGGTCAGGATGGTGCCGGTGCCGCCGCAGACGACATAAATGCCGTTCTTGTACGCCACGCCTTGCAGATCCACGCTCACCGGTGCCGGTGTCACCGCCTGCCAGAAGGTGCCGAGGGTGGAGACATAATTGCTGGTCACCGTACTGTCCAGGTTTGTGTAGAGCACGGAGACAAAATTCGTGGGGCTGAACAGGATGGTGCCCTTGTTGCCCACCGCGACCGCGCCGTTCGTCGTCCCGCCCACACCTAGCAAGATGGAATTGGTGGCGGCATCAGGCGTCAATTCCAGCTCCCAATTCACCCCGCGCGCACTGGTCAGCAACGTACCGTGGTCCCCCACAGCCAGATAAAAATCCGGGAACCGTTGCACCGACCAGAGCCATTGCCGGTGGGAATCATTACGCTCCACCCAGACTTGCGCCGTCGCATTGGTCTTGAAACCCTCCAAGGTCATTCCGCTGCGACCGGACAAAAGGAAGATGCCTTCGGTATGCAGGGCCGAGTAGTAAGTCCACTTCGGCGCCGGTTGAGCAGCATCCGGAGTGGCAGTCTGCGTCTTCCAGGTGGCCCCATCATCCTCGCTCAACAGTGCGATCTGATCGCCCGCCACCAGAATGGTGGAGTTGGTTCCCGCAACGGCGAAGAGGTTGTTGGTGACATTCACGCTGGTCACCTTCGTCCACGCTGTACCGTTGGGACTGAAGAGTATATGCCCGTTGTTCCCCACGACCCAAAATTTGCTGCCGATGTAAGCGGCACGATTCAAATGTTCGGTGACACCGCTGGTCCGTGTGGTCCATGAACTCGCCGAATTGTTGCCCGTGGCGATATAACCGCCTTCACCCACCGCCACAAACGTGCTGCCACCATAAGCCACCCCGCGCAACCAGGTCTTGTTGTTCCCCGGCAAACTCTTCGGATCCCCCCAATCCACACCATCAGTGCTTGTATAGATCGCTCCATTGTCCCCCACGGCCACTGCCCTTTGATCCGAAGCGGTCACTGCCTCCAGCCAGTCCGCCGTTCCCAAGTCCACCGAAAAAAATTCTTCCAAAGAATCTGCATAAAGAATCAATCCGCGCTCGGCGGTGACGATCAAGCGCTGCCCCAGAAAAGTCACCGCGCGCAATGAATTGGTGACACCGGTCGGCTTGGCCTGCCACAGCAGCATGTCCTCCGAGGCGAAGAGCTGGCCAGCTTCACCCACCTGGATCTTCACGCCCAGCTTCTCCGTCATATCCACCACGTTGGCCCCATGCGGCTGGGGATTGCTCCAGCGCCAAGTGGTCTGGGCAGTCAAGGTAAACAACGGGCCGGCCCAAAGCAAAAAGACAAGCAAGGTGCGCATGAGCACAACACCCAAAAGTGTGCGCCCTGTCTGCCTCCCGAATACTGTCGCTTTTCCGACCACAACAAAAAAATCCTCAACGGCACTAGGCCGTGCTGCTGCGTGGAGGCAACAATTCCGGCGGCAACCGCAGACCAAACACACAGCCTTGTGCCGAATTCCGCCGCAGATCCAGCTCCGCTCCGATATGCCTGGCCAATTGCTTGCAGATGGCCAGGCCCAGACCGCTACCGCCGTCTTTCGTCGACTCGCAAGGTTGGAAAAGTTGTCTTTCCAGTTCCGGCCGCAAACCGCCGCCCTCATCCGCCACTTCAAACTCGATCTCTTTGGCCGCCTGCTTGACGCTCAGCCTCACCTGCCGGCCCGAAGGGGTCGCCTCGATCGCGTTCTGGATCAGGTTCACCAAAATCAAAGTCAGCAGGTTGCTCACCCGCGCATTCAACACCATATCCACCTCGCCCTGGCATTGGAACTGCACCCGGCTCTGCTCAGCCAGAGGCGTCACCTTCTCACCGACCAACTGGAGCAATTCCGCCACGGAGACCTCATGATCGTTAAGCCCTTCCTGGTCCCGCACGAAATCCATCACGCCGTTCACCATCGCCTGCATGCGCCGGGCCGTGTCCACTGCTGTGCTCCACTCCACCTTTTCCCCCACGTTGTCAGCCGCGCGCCACGCGGCGAAAAGATTGATCAGACCAAAAAGCGGGCTTTTCAGACCGTGCATCAGATTGGCAGCCACCGCACCCACCGCGGAAGTACGCGCCATCATCGCCAGTTCCTGGTTGGCCTTCAGCAGGCTTTCCGATCTTTCCGCCAGCTCCGCATTCGTCCGGGCCAGCCGCGCGAAAGCCCAGGACAAACCACCCGTCATGAACACCCCGCAAACGAGAAACAACACCCCCGCTTGCGTGGCCAGTGTCCGGTCAAGCTGCGCGAACTCCGCCGCCTTGGCGCGTCCGTCGATGATGATCTGCGCCACGCCGAGCAGTTGCGTTTCATCCTTCTGATGGAATGGGATGGTGACTTCCAAGATCGGGGCGATTCGGCTCTGCCGCTGGGGATCGGACAAAAATTCCAGCTCCAAATTCCTTGCCGGATGGAAGACCGAAAGCGCAACCAGCCCGCCCACGGCCGGGTCCACTGTCTGAAGCTGGCGCAACTCCGGCTCGCCCAGTTTTCGCTCCGTCACGTTCTCCGGAAATGAGGTGACGAAATTTCCCTTGGCATCATACAGGCGGGTTCCCATGACCCCTTGCAAAAAGGAAGCCTTCAGCGAGACGATGAACTGGGAATCTGGCGCGGCCAAAGAGAACTGCGGATCGACCTCCTGCTCGGCCTGATACTGCATCATCGTCACGGCCTTCATCACCTCACCATCTTTCTTCACCGCCTGGGTTCTGAGGCGGTCACGTAAATGCCAGGTGCCGGCCGCGATGGCCCCGGCCAGCAGGATCAAAGCCAAAGCAATGGAAGCCACCGGCAACCAGTTTAGTTGCCGCCGCTCCAGCGTTCGCTTGTATTTGCCAGTTGGCGACACAGAAGGCATACCGTGCCGTTTATCTCTATTGTTTGACACTGACTCAACCATCAGTTTTCCCAGCCCAAACCGATGCTCACCAGATTTGCCACATAACGATCCACCGTCAAATTGGAGACCGACTGCTCATGCTCTCCACGTAATACCACGTACCAGCCTGGTTTCAAATCACGTCGCACTTGCAAGCCGGCACTGAGCAACCCTTTTGCCCGCAAATCACTGCCCACACCCGCTATCGTCTGGACACTATAATCATAATATGAGGCACGGCTATAAAGCTTTATTTCCCAAGGTTTCTTACGCCACCTAACATCTAGGGCCATTCGGCCCCTGTCGTAGTCATAATATCCCTGTCCATTGTCCTGATTTCGTAACCAACCTGCCCGGAGTGTGAACCGCCAGAGCCTGGCTGCATCCAGTTCCCGGCGATAGATAGCTTCGATACTATGCTGCCGAAAGCGCAACGCATTCCCAAGTAAGGCCACGCCCAATGCATCAGTGGTTGTCAACTCGTCGAATACCCGTTCACAAAAACCATAATTTATGGAGTACGCGGTACGAGCCCCCTGATCCAGTCCCAGTGAAAACGTGAACCCTGATTCAATCGAACCGTCCAACGGGGCAGCCACGGTCTGCCATTCCAACTCCGGTTTTGCCGCCAGCCACCATCCGGAATGCCATTGCTGCTTCCATCGCCCATAGCCTTGAACAGTATTTCCATGGATGGCAACCGAGCCCTGGTTCAACACCGTCGTTGAGGCGTCAATGGTCTGGTCCTGATATACATGCTGCAAACCCGCCTCCCAGTGGCATCCCGGCAAGGTTTCCTTTTGGACCTGAAAAAGACTGAAGCCATAAATTTCATGGTCGGATAAATGGCTGTCGAAAAAACGCGTCGCATCCAACGTCGTCAACACCATGACCTGCCATGCATCAACGGGCAATCTGGCCAGCGTGTATTCAAGCTTGATCGCACCAAAAGTGCTGCCCTCCGGGTAGGAAGCAGCATATGTCGGGTTGTCACGATAGCCCGCCTCAGTACGCAGATCGATGAAATGACTCCAGATCGAAGGCTCTTTGAGGTCCAGTTCATCCTCGGCGGCGAACCCGGCGATTGAAGAAAAAGAAACGATGCCCAGAATAATAAAGCGGACGATTCTTTCAGGCTTCTGAGCCAGGCGGCGTTTGGCGTCTCCCGTCATGTGCTTGCCCCGTTGACCTAACGGTCGCGGCCGTTGCCTCCACCTCCACCAGCTCCATCCACCACTTTCCCCAAGTCAGGGTGCAGCTCCAGCTTCATCTCCTTGCTGCGCTCCTTCTGCTCTTCCGCGAACTGCTTGTGTTCTTCCTTCCACTTCTCCAGCGCTTCCTTGACCTTTTCACGCAGGACGGCCCGTTGTTCTTCGGTGGCGTCCTTCTTCTGCAGGTTCAGCTCTTTTTGAGCCGCCAAAAATTCCGCCCGGGCGGACTGAAACCGGGAGATCTGGCTGGTGACCTCGGCCGGGTCCGTGGGGTTCGGATTACCCGGACGCTCCGGCTTTCCTTTTTCAGCGGGACTGCCTTGGGCCCCGAGGACTTGCGGCCGCTCTGCCACCGTGGGTTTGTTTTTTCCCTTGGCCTTGCCGTTGTTCCCGTTGTTCCCGTTGTTGCCGTTGCCCTTCCCGTTATCGTTGGCTTGCAACTGCACTGGTTTCGCCGGTGTGGCATTGGTAGTCGCCTCCTGGGCCTGGGTGCTGGCCCCTGACAGCGCGAAAGCCAAAGCGCACACCAGCCAGCCTGCCTTGGCCGGCCAAGCATGCAGTCTGAAGCCTTGTCTTTGAAAAAGATGCGCCACCATACCTGTAAGCAGCCTGACATCCAGCAGAGTGCAGGCCATTCTTAAAACTGGCAAACAGATAAAGAATAATACCAAGCAGCCCGGATTACGGCCTTTTTTTGCCAAAGACGGGTTGTTTAACGGTGAGAACCGGCTTACTGCAGAGGCAGCGGACGAACCCGGAAAGTACGGTAGCCGATCTTCTCGTTGCCGACCCAAACCTCGGTGACACTCATGCGCCAAGGCTCAAAAGACGCCCCGCTGACGTCCGTAAATTCCAAGAGCGTGATGTCTTTACCCATGCCCGGCGGCAAGCTGCTCAATTTCCGTTTATAACCGCCGGGTGGCTGGCCATTCAGGTGCACATACACTTCCTGCCACTCAAACTCGCTTTCGTTGAAGACATGCAAATCAGCCGGTTTCACCACCACCATGCCCCGCATGATGTCCGATTTGTATTCGCTGTCGCTCCGCCCGGGACCGATCAGCCAGATGAACACAACCAAGCACAAGCCCATCAAGCCCCAACGCAGAACCCCTTTGAAAGGTGACAACGGATGCTCCTCTGCCTCCACTACCGGCTTCACTTCCACCGGCTGGGCTGCATGGTAATTGATCACCATGCCCAAGATCAGATTGATGGGCTGGCATTTGCGCATCCCAGGCCGGACGAACAACGTATCCAAGGTGATCTTGTCGTCCATCCACATCTGGTGCAGGTCAGCGAGCGTATAGGGACCGGCGGATTCGCCGTCCACTAAAAGATAATACTCTTCGCGCTGTGATTGCATCAGTAATCTGTGCGGCCAGAATCTAAGAAGCCGAGGCCGTCTGAAAAGTGTATTCCGTTGAAATTTATATAATGCACCAAAACAGGACACGACCATTTACTTTACATACAGACACCACCCAGAACGGCCGAATCAACTTGGCAATCGCGCCCCAAGAAACTGCTGTTGAAATGCTTCCTTAAGCATCCGACACCTCCAATTACAAACTATGCTCTGCGAATAGAATCAAAAAGCATTATAAAACCACCCCCTTTCAGCACTATCTGAAAAAGATTATTTACCCTCCCGTCCATTTTCATGGAACAGCATCCATCGTGGCAAGCCGCCTGCTAAACTAGCAATCAGATTGGTATCAGATATGCCCGACCGCCCATGAAACTGACATTCAAGACCGCCCGCCCATCCCAACGGGCCATGACATTGATCGAGACGATGATCGGCATGGCCATCTTCGGCATCCTCTTCGTCTCCCTGTACGCGGGCATCAGTTCTGGCCTCGCGATCATCCGTAACGCCCGGGAGAACCTGCGCGCCACCCAGGTGATGCTGGAGAAGATGGAGACCATCCGGCTATACAGTTGGGACCAGGTCAACACGAGCGGCTTCGTGCCGGCGAATTTCACCGCGCCATTCTGGCCCGCCGATGGCGGCAGCGGACTCCAATACCGGGGCACCCTGACCATCACGAACGTCAGCTTTAACGAGAGCTATGCGTCCGATATGCGTCAGGTGGTGGTCACCGTAAATTGGAACTCCGGCAATATCGTCCATCGCCGCGAGATGCGGACTATGATCTCCCGCTACGGCTTGCAGAATTACATTTTCTAAAAATATCGGTCACTGAGACACTATGATCATCCGCCCGCAGCGCCACCAAGGCTCCGTCATCATCGGGGTTTTGCTCGCCAGCTTCGTCCTCGGCTTCATGCTGGCGGCCTACCTCAATCTGGTCAACGCACAGAACCAGTCGATCGCGCGCTCCCAGACCTGGAACACTTGCATCCCGGTGCTCGAGGGCGGCATCGAGGAGGCCCTCGCCCATCTCTACCAGACCAAAGGTACCAATCTGGTCTCCAACGGCTGGTTTGCCTCAGCCCAAGGTTGCTTCAAATGGCGGACCATGGGCAGCGGCTCCACCTTGATCGTCATCTCCAATGGCATCACCCCGGTGATCTATTCCAGCGCCTTCATGAAGGCTCCTTTGAGTGGTGACGTCATCCGCCGCGTGGTACGCGTAGAGACCAAGCGCGACGGCATGTTCTCCAAAGGCATGGTCGCCAAGGGGCAGATCACGCTGAACGGCCAAAACATCGTCGTGGACAGCTTCGACTCCGCCGACCCCAACTACAGCACCAACGGCCTCTACCTCCTCAGCCGGCGCAAAGCCAACGGGGATGTGGCGACCAACTCCGGCATCATTAACGCCCTCTCCACCGGCAATGCCAATATCTACGGCCGTGTCTCCACCGGCCCCGGCGGTTCCGTAGGCATCAACAACGGCGCGGTGGGTGATCTCGCCTGGCAAGCTTCCGGCACCAGCGGCATCCAGCCCGGCTATTTCAGCGACGACATGAACGTCGCTTTTCCCGACGTGGTGCTGCCCTATGGTGGCGGCTTCACCCCCGGCAACGCCGCCGGCTACCAGTATGTCATCAGTTCCAGCGGTGACTACCGCATCTCCAGCCTGACGGGCAACATGCTGGTAAAAAGCAACGTGCAGGCCCGGCTGATCGTGGAAACCGAGATCAACATGACCGGTCAGGATACCATCACCATCCAGCCTGGGGCCACCCTCAATCTTTACATGGCCGGTGCCAACGCGAAGATCACCGGCCAAGGCGTGGTGAATCAGGCAGGCAATGCCACCAACTTTTTTTACTGGGGAACTCCGGCAAACACTTCGTTGACCATCAATGGCAACGGGGCCTTTACGGGAGTCATTTATGCACCCAACGCCAATTTCACCATGAATGGCGGTGGCAACAGCAGCCTCGAAGACATGACCGGGGCCAGTGTCACCAAGTCCGCGCAGATGAACGGCAACTTCAATTTTCACTACGATGAGAACTTGGGTCGTATCAATCTGAACCGCGGCTTCATCGTCACCTCTTGGACGGAAATCTAAACCGCTCTTTCTCCGCCTCACTTGCCCCCAGATGTCCACTCTTTCGGGGGAAGGTCACCTGCACTTCGCACTGCGCATGCTCCAAAGGTATGCAGGCAAAACCCTTGGGCGTCGGCAGCAGCTTCTACCGGTTCTGCGCCGGTTCTTCCAATACCCAAGCCATCTACCCCACCAGTTCCTTGATCACATGCGCCTCCTCCACTCCCGTCAGGCGCTGGTCCAACCCCTGGTACTTGTAAGTGAACCGCTGGTGATCCACCCCCAGCAGATGCAGCACCGTCGCGTGGAAATCCCGGATATGCACCGGGTCTTTCACGATGTTGTAGCTGAACTCATCCGTCTCACCGTAGATCGTCCCGCCCTTGGAACCGCCCCCCGCCATCCACATCGTGAAGCAGCGCGGATGATGATCGCGCCCGTAATTCTCCTTCGATAACCCACCCTGACTGTAGATCGTCCGTCCAAATTCGCCACCCCAGATGATCAACGTATCGTCGAACATCCCGCGCGCCTTCAAGTCATGGATCAGCCCATACGTCGCCTGGTCGATGTCCTTGCACTGCATCGGCAACCGTCCGCCCACGTTCGAGTGATGATCCCAGTTGTTAAGATAAACCTGCACGAAGCGCACCCCGCGCTCCAGCAACCGCCGTGAGAGCAGGCACGTCGCCGCAAAGCTGCCCGGCTTCTTCGCCTCATCTCCATACAGTTTGTAGGTCGATTCCGGTTCAGCGCTCAGGTCCGTCAATTCCGGCACACTCGCCTGCATGCGGAACGCCATCTCGAACTGCTGGATGCGCGTGTGTGTCTCCGGATCGCCCACTTGCTTGAAATTCATCTCGTTGAGTTTCCGTAACCCGTCGAGTTGCTTGCGCCGCAGCTCCGGCGGCACCCCCGGCGGATTGTTGATGAACAGGATCGGATCCCCACTGCTGCGGAAAGAAACGCCCGCATGCTCTCCCGGCAGAAAACCACTCGACCACAACCTGGCCGAGATGGCCTGGATCTGCTCCTTGTTCGTCGGCTCGGCCACCAACACCACAAAGGTCGGCAGGTTGCTGTTCATCGCCCCCAGACCGTAGCTCGCCCAAGAACCGATGCATGGCCGGCCCGAGTTCATGTTGCCCGTCTGCATGTAGGAGATGGCGGGCTCGTGATTGATCGCCTCCGTGTGCATCGAGCGGATGAAGCACATGTCATCCACGCACTTCGCCGTCTGCGGTAACAGCTCCGTCACCCACATGCCGCTCTTGCCATGCTGCGCGAACTTGAACTTCGACGGCGCGATCGGAAACCGCGCCTGCCCAGATGTCATCGTCGTCAGCCGCTGCCCCTTGCGGATCGAGTCCGGCAAATCCTTGTCATACCACTCCGCCATGCCCGGCTTGTAATCATAAGTATCCATCTGTGCCGGCCCGCCCACCATGTGCAGATAGATCACCCGCTTCGCCTTCGGTGCGAAGTGCGGCAGCTTGTCCGGCAACTCGCTACCACCGGCTGCCCATGCGGAGAAGTGGTTGCCCAGCAGACTCGTCAAGGCCGCAAAACCGATCGCGTTCTTGCCGCGTGACAGGAACTGGCGGCGCGATTCGTATTTAAGATAATCGTTGAAAGGATTCATACGTCTTACTTGTTCAACACCTCATCCAGGTTCATCAACTGGTTCGCCACCATCGTCAGTGCCGCGAGCGCAGATGCATTCAGCGTCGCATCCGGTTTCGATTCCCCGTACGTGATGAGTTTCTGCGCCTCTTCCGGCTTGCCGGTGTAGTACTCCTGCGCTTCACGCAACGTATCTTTCACCACACTACGTTCTTTGCTTGCCAGCGGACGCGCCAGCACCCGCTCTGCCATCATCGCCACCGCCTCATTCACATTGCCCGTGTGCGCTTGTAGCGCCGCTTCCGCCAGCTTCCTCGCCGCTTCCACAAATTGCGGATCATTCATCGTCGCCAAAGCTTGCAATGGCGTGTTCGTCCGCTCACGACGCGTGCAAGACACCTCGCGACTCGGCGCGTTGAAGACATCCATCGTCGCCGGTGGTGCCGCGCGTTTCCAAAAGGTGTACATGCTCCGGCGATACAATGCTTCGCCGCTGTCGCGTTTGTAATTGCGCGTGTTGCTCTCCGGCATCGCCACCGCCTCCCACACCCCCGGCGGCTGATAAGGTTTAACACTCGGTCCGCCAACTTTCTTCGCCAGCAGCCCGCTCGTCGCCAGCGCGTAATCCCGCACCATCTCCGCATCCATGCGGAAGCGCGGCCCGCGGCTCAGGTAACGGTTCGCCGGATCGCGCTCCAGCTTTTGCGGTGTGGTCTGAGCGCTCTGCCGGTAGGCGGAAGAGGTCACCATGAGCGTGAAGAGCTTCTTCACATCCCAGCCGCTCGCTTGGAACTCCACCGCCAGCCAATCCAGCAATTCCTGGTTCACCGGCAACTCGCCCACCACTCCCAGATCTTCCGTCGTTTTCACCAGACCTGTGCCAAAAAGCTCCTGCCAGAAGCGGTTCACCGTCACGCGCGCCGTCAGCGGATTTTCCTTGGCCACCAGCCATTTCGCCAGACCCAGCCGGTTCTTCGGCGCACCTTCCGGCAGCGCATTCAAGAATCCGAACGGCGCCGCCTCCACCTTGTCGCGCGGCTGGTCATATTGCCCGCGGAAAAGGATGTTCGCCACCGGCATCATGTCCTTCTTCTCCATCTGCACATGTGTCACGGGATACTTGAGGCGGATGCCCTCGCGCTCCTTCTCCAGGTTCGCCTGCGCCATTTGCGCTGCCTTGAACGGCTCCGATTTCGTCGCCAGATAATAATCAAAGATCGGTTTCTTCTGTTCCGGCTTCCACTTCTCCACCGGTGTGGCCAGCAGCTTTTGCAGCGTCGAAAAATTCGCCAGCGCACTGACCTCCGCCGGATTTAGCTCCCGCGCATACAGCCGCACATCCTGCAACCCCAGCCCGTCCAGATGCGCCCCACCGCTGCGTTGCGCCAGTTTGAACGGGACCTTCGTGCGGATGGACCCCGTGATGCCTTTTCCGTTTTCTGTCTCCAACGCTTGCGCCTCGCCATCCACGAAGATCTTGATCCCCTCCGGTTTGCCGGAACCGTCATAACTCACGAACAGGTGCTGCCACCGCCCCTTCTTCGCCACCCGCTTGGTCGTCTTCAGCTTGATCGCGTTGTCCGGCCATTGGCTCACGATGTGCGTGGCGAACTGCCCCTGCTGTATCCACAAGTCCCACCCACGATAATTATCCTTCTCATCCATCCGCGAGAAGATCGCCGCCGTCTCGTTGTAATCCTTCGGGATGAACACCCACGCGCCATACGAGAACGCCTGCTTGTGATCAAAGTCACCTGCCTCCGGAAACTCCACCGTCACGCCTTTCTTCAAGGCGATGCCGCGCGTCGGTCGTCCCTCCGGCGCCAGCTCCAGGCTGCCCTTCGGCTGGAACTTCTGCTCCTTGCCCAGCACCACCGCTGTGACTTCATTCGTGTTCCCGTCATCCAGATCCGCGTGGAATGCGATGTCCTTGGCGGACAGTTCCCGCTGGATGTCTTCCGCCTTCAATCCGCCCACCCATTTGGCGAACTGCGGCTCCGCCTCCTTGCGCTTCGCTTCCACATTTTTCTTCGCCGCCTCGATCGCCTTGGGCAATTCCAGCCAGCGCGCATAATCTTTTGGATCGTCGATCACCGTGATGCTCGGATTCGAGTCCTTCACATTCCCATCCAGCCCGCCCTGCTGTGTGTTCCGGAAAAACGCCGCCATCGCGTAAAAATCCTTCATCGTCACCGGGTCGAACTTATGGTCATGGCACGCCGCGCAATTCGCCGTCAGTCCCAGCCACACCCAGGAGGTCGTGGAGACCCGGTCATTCGCATAATTCGCCAGATTCTCTTCCACGATGGTTCCCCCCTCGTTCGTCGTCATGTTGCAACGATGAAAACCCGTCGCCACCTGCTGGTCCTGCGTCGGATTCTCCAGCAGGTCGCCCGCGATCTGCTCGATGGTGAACTGGTCGAACGGCATGTTCTGGTTGAACGCCTTGATGACCCAGTCGCGATACGGCCACATCTCGCGATAATTGTCGAAGTGAAGACCATGGGTATCCGCATACCGCGCCGCATCCAGCCAGTAACGCGCCCGGTGTTCGCCATAAGCCGGGGATTCCAGCAACCGCGCCACCAGTTTCTCGTACGCATCCTTGGACTTGTCCTTCACGAACGCTTCCACCTCATCCGGCGTCGGCGGCAAGCCCGTTAGATCCAGCGTCACCCGGCGCGCCAAGGTCCGTTTGTCCGCTTCGTCCGCCGGTTTCAGCCCCTTCTCGTCCAGCTTCGCCAGCACAAAGGCATCGATCGGATTCTTCACCCACTTGGTATTCTTCACCTTCGGCGCTTCCGGCCGTTCCGGCGCGATGAAGGCCCAATGATCCTGCCACGGCGCGCCTGCCTGAATCCACTGCCGGATGAGTTCTTTTTCCTCCGGCTTCATCACCTTGTTGGATTTCTTCGGCGGCATCACGTCATCCTCATCCGTGGTGATCATGCGTTGCCAGAGGGCGCTATCCTTGGGATTGCCCGGCTTCACCACCGGTCCCTCGCTCTTGGTTTCCTTGAAGAGCCCGGCCTTGGTATCCAGCCGCATATCAGCCTTGCGCGCCGCCGTATCCGGCCCGTGGCAGGCCGTGCAATATTCCGAGAGCAGCGGCCGGATATCGCGGTTGAACTCCACCGCGCCCTTCCGCGCTTCCGCCGCCTGCGCCGTGGCCCCCGCCGCCACCAGCACCGCGATCAACGCCATCCGTTTGCTCAACTCTTGGCTCCACTTCATACGCTTGCCTCTCAAATTCGTTTTTTCTGGCGGCTCTTCACCGCCTCGCTGGATCGCCCAGCACGCTACAATATGGACCATTCCAGACCTGTTTCCCACCGTTACATCTCACTACATCTCACTACATCCACACAAAATTTCACGTTCACACCGTTTTCCCACGCCCACAGCACGCCCATGGCTGGCAACAAACAGGGTCTGAACGTAATTTCTACCACACTCACACCAGCCCGCCATACACAAGAATTGCCCAAGCAATGTATTATCCTGTCGCCCCCGACACGGCAGGGAGAGACTGCTTTGAGCACTTGCCGAGGCCTTCCCCGCCGCCTCTTGAAAAACCCGGTCGGCCTTGTTTCTCGATCTGCTCCTTTCTCTTTCTATCCAGTTCGGCTTCATGCCCCCTTTGTATCCCTCCTTTCATCATCCCGTCAGCCTTCCATCGGCTATATCGGCTACATCGGCAAAAAATTTCAAAAAAAGGACCGCCAGATGATTCCTTCGCCGCCGTCCCCTGTTCTCTTCTGTTCCATCTCTTATTCATGCTCCACAATACCATTCATCATGGGACGCCGTTAGCCCTAGCCTCGCTATTCCGCACTATTCTCGGGGAAGATTCAAAAACCTATGTCCCCATTGTCATTTTACGGTTTCTCTGGAGCTGGAACTTTGAATTTTTGGTTTTTCCATCTGTGTGATCCGTGTTTCATCCGTGGCCAAACAAATTCCCCCTTCCGATAATAGATTGACCGTGACTCAACGTTGCCGACTGCATACAAAACAGGCAGGTCACCTCATCCTTATGAAAACCTTGCTCTGCCTCGCCCTGGCCCTGTTCACCCTGACCGGGTTCGCCCAAAAGAAACCGAACCCCCTCGTTACTGAGTTACCGGTGACCACGCAACCATCGGAAAAACTGCGGTTGCGCCTCTTCGCGCACAAATACTCCACCCTCGGCTCCCAGTCCTTTGCCATGCAGATCAAAAACATCTCCGCCAACCCCGTGGAGGTGAAAGGCTCGGTCGTGGCCACCCTTACCAATGGCAAGACCAAGAAGACCAGCTTCAACATCAAACTCAAGCCCGGTGAAAGCAAAGGCGGCGACTCCTTCCTGCTGGATGCCTACGGCCTGACCGGTGAAGTCTTCAAGGAAGATTGCGAAGGCGTGAAAATCCAGGACCCTGATGACCCCAAGCAGACCCGCATAAACCGCATCAAACGCGTAGGCTGGGAAAACCTGGTCCTCACCAACCCCAAGTGACCAGCTTTTGAACTTTGATTTTTAAGCTTTGAACTTGCTCAATCCCCCTTCCCCATCGGTGTTGATCTGTGTCCATCTGTGGTTGCTCTTTCCCCCTTCTTGCCTTACTTGAATCCCATGAAGTTCGCAGTCGTCGGTTGCGGCGCGCTCGGCAGCTATTACGGGGCCAAGCTCTGCCGCGACGGCCATGAAGTCCATTTCCTCCTCCGCTCGGACTACGAGATCGTCCGGCGCAAAGGCGTACGTATCGTTAGCGCCGAGGGCGACTTCCATGTGAACCCCAAGTGCGCCCGCACCCCCGAAGAGATCGGCGCTGTGGATGTCGTGCTCATCGGCCTGAAAACCACCGCCAACGACCAGTTCGCCAAACTGCTTCCACCTTTAGTCGGCCCTCAAACCGCCATCCTCACCTTGCAAAACGGCCTAGGAAACGAGGAGTCCCTCGCGCAGATCTTTCCGCCCGAACAGATTCTCGGTGGCCTCTGTTTCGTCTGCCTGAACCGGATTGAACCCGGCGTCATCGATCACCAAGCCCACGGTAAGATCGTCATGGGTGAGTTCAACCGCTGGCCTGAGCCCCGTACCCACGACATCGCCAGTGCCATCCGACACTCCGGCGTCCCTTGCGTCGTCTCCGATTCCCTGGCCAAAGCCCGCTGGGAAAAACTCGTCTGGAACATCCCCTTCAATGGATTAGGCGTCGCCAGCGCCTCCGGCCTCGAAGCCTTTTCCACTGAAAACTTGGAACTGAAAACTGAAAACTCCAACTGCCTCACCACCGACCTCCTCCTCGCCGACCCGCACTGGCACGCCCTCGTGCGTGAACTGATGCTCGAAGTCATCACCGCCGCCCGCGCCCAAGGCCACGACGTCGCCTTTGAACTGGCTGACAAGATGATCAAGAACACTTCCGAGATGGGTGCCTACAAACCCTCCACGCTCCTCGATTTCCAGAACGGATTGCCGTTGGAGCTGGAAACGATGTTTCTGGAACCGCTCCGCCGCGCGCAAAAAGCCGGCTCAGAGGCACCGCGCCTCGCCCGGTTGTGCAGCATTCTCGAAGTCTTGGAAAAACAGAACACGCGAAAAGGCTCTTAACCCTTCCGCGTGTTCCAGAACGCATCAGCCGGTCAGTCTTACTTCCCCAGCGCCTTCGCCACTTCACGCTCCAGCGCATCCCCGCGCAAGCCCTTCGCCAGGATCTTGCCTTCCTTGTCCAGCAGGAACGTCGCCGGGATTGAGTTGATGCCGTAGCTGGTCGAGACCTTGTTCTGCCAGCCCTTGCCGTCGAAGTATTGCGGCCAGGTCATGTTCTCCTTCGCAAGGAAGCTCGTCAGCTTCGCCTTGTCGCTGTCCAGGCTGATGCCCACGATTTCAAAGCCGTCCTTGTGATACTTCTCGTAGGCCTTCTTCACATGCGGCAGCTCGCCGATGCACGGTCCACACCACGTCGCCCAGAAATCCACCAGCACCACCTTGCCCTTAAGCCCGGAAATGGAGAGCGGCTTGCCGTTCAGGTCCGTCTCTTTGAAGTCCGGGAATACCGCCCCCACTTTCAATGCCGCCTGGGCAGCCTGCGATGCCGCCATCTTCTTGATGGACTCCAGCACCTGTGGCACCTGTTTGCCCATCTTGGTCTCGGGGAAATCCTTCTGCACCTGTGTGAACATCGCCGTGGCCTTTTCCGTCTCCTCAAAGATCTGCAGATACAGCAACGCCTTCATGAAACTTGCCTGGGCCGCATCCTCCGGGGCGCTCGTCTTGTATCTGGCGACGAGTTCATCAAACGCCTTCATCTCACCGGCCAATTGCGCTTCCGTCTTTTCACCCGCTTTCAGCTTCGTCTGGATCTGGGTGATGATGGCTTTGACTTCCGTCTGGGCATCCGCCGCCTGGACATCCCGGCCCACGAGACTGGCGGATAACAATACGGCGACAGTAAGTGATTTGAATTTCATGATGACTCCTTGTTGGCGAGTTGGATTTTGGTTCTGCCTTAAAAGGACCACCATCCGCCCCCGCTGGCAAGCCGTAACTGGCTCCAAAATCCCGCGCTGCTTGTAATGCCAGCTCCGTCGGCTATGGATTTGTGCAGCACACCTCGCCCTTCCCTCCTCTCCCCTTGTCTTGACGCCTCCTCCCCCATCCGTTTTGCTGTGTGACCTGCTTTTGACTCGGTGACGGGTTTGAGGCAGATCAATTTTAAGCAGAAGAAGATCATGAGCAACGTCCGTGTCCGTTTTGCGCCCAGTCCTACCGGCTACCTCCACATCGGGGGTGCCCGCACCGCCTTGTTCAACTGGCTCTATGCCCGCCACACTGGCGGCACCTTCGTGCTGCGCATCGAGGACACCGACACCGCCCGCAATAGCCAGGCCGCCATCGACGTCATCTTCAACGGCCTTAAATGGCTCGGCCTCGACTGGGATGAAGGTCCGGTTTCCAGCACCGATTTCAAGGCATCCAAAGGCGATAAAGGCCCCTACTTCCAGTCCCAACGCGCCGACATCTATCGCCAGCACGTCGAAATTCTGCTGAAGAAGGATCTGGCCTATGAAAAGGACGGGGCCATCCGCTTCCGCATGACGCGCGATCCCATCCTAATCCCCGATCTCGTCGTCGGCGATGTCTCCCGTGCTTTGACTGATCGCGAAGAGATCGAACCCGACTTCGTCATCTTCCGTTCCGATGGCCAGCCCGTGTTCCATTTTGTGAATGTGGTGGATGACCTGCTGATGAACATCACGCATGTCATCCGCGGCGAAGATCACCTGAGCAATACCGCCAAGCACATCGCCCTCTTCCGCGCCTTCGGTGTCGAAGCCCCGAAATACGCCCACATCCCGCTCATCCTGAACAACGATGGCTCCAAGATGAGCAAGCGCGACACCGGCGCTTCCATGCAGACCTACATGGACGGCTTCTACATGCCGGAAGCCGTGGTGAACTACCTCTGTCTCCTCGGCTGGTCGCCGAAGGACGGCAGCCAGGTCATGCCCATCCAGCAGATCATCGAACGCTTCGACCTGCCCGGTATTCTCCGCAGCAACGCCCGCTTCGACATGGTGAAGATGCAGTGGATGAACGCCGAATATCTGAAGACCGCGCCCATCCCCCAATGGAACGCCCTCTGCCTGCGCGAACTCCACAAGGCCGGCATCGATACCAGCGCGTTCTCCGAAGCTTACATCACCGGCGCCCTCGCCACCTATCGCGAGAAGCAGCAGCAACTCATCGACACGCCGCTCACCGCGAAGTTCTATTTCAGCGACGACTATCCCTGCGACCAGGAAGCCGCCACGAAACACTTCATCCCGGAAAACAAACCGCGTGTGGAAAAACTCCGCGACGCTCTGAACGCCATCAGCACGTTCAATTCCGACGCCATCCAGACCGCCTTCAAGTCGACTGCGACGGAAACCGGCGTGAAAGTCGGCGCGTTGGTCGCCCCGGTGCGCGTGGCCGTCACTGGCAGCGCCGTCGGCCCGAGCCTCTATCACCTGATGGAAGTCCTCGGCAAAGACCGTGTGCTGGACCGCATCGGGAAGGCACTCGCCCGCATCGCCGCCTGACCTTTGCTTCGTGAGAGAAGCTTCAACGGTTTGGCCCTCACTTCTCCTGTGCGAGCTTCTCCGCCAGCGCGATGGCCAACTGGGCGGCCTCCCGGAATTCATGCCGGTCCAGCCGCGTGCGGTAGTTCAGCCACAGCAAACGCTTCTCCTCGGGATATGTCCCGTAAAGCTGCTGGAGCAACCCCACGTCACGCTTGTCCGGCGCTTCCTCCATCACCACCTCGGCCACCTGCAAGGCCAGTCGCACACTGCGATCTCCGCTCTTCCAGACCCGCAGCAAAGCTTCACTTGAACTGTCCAGACGCGTGGCTTGCTGCCAATCGGCCTTTCCTTGGAACAACGGCTCCAGCAGTCGCAGGCAGCGGGGTGCATCGCCCAGTTGTCCGTAAACCCTCGCGAGCATGAGCCGTTCCGGCGCCGTTCCCGGTATTTCCGGCAACACCTGCAATGCCAGGTCCAACCGCCGGGCCGCCATGAAATTCTCCGCCCGCTTCACGGCCGGTGGCGGCAAGCGCATCTTTTCATAGGCCCGCAGCGCCAGCACAGGCAGCTTCTTGGAGAAGGCAAACTCCGCCAGCGCGAGATAGCCATTGTCCGTCGCCGGCACCAGGGACCAAAGCTCCGTGGCATCGGCGCGGAGCTGCCACCCGATCTCCAGCCGCTCACGCAACAAACGCTCCTGCGTGACATCCGCCGCCAGCAGAAAATCCCACGCTTTTTCCGGATCGCGATCCGCCAGCACCGCCGCAAAGCGCAAGGGGATCATCGCCTGCTTGGGATTCAGCCCTGTGACCATCACTGCTTCCTGCAAAGCTTTCCGCCGGTCCTTCATGAAAGCGATGTCCAGCCATGCCCTTTCCAGACGGAGTTCCCAGTTCAAAGGATCAACCCGCAAATACGAGGTAAGCAAGGCCCGGGTATCATCCGCATAATTGCTGGCATTTAAGTTGCCCTGCCAGCTCTTGACCTGTAATCGCAACCACAGAATGGAGCGCTCAGTATTCAAAGGATACAGCATCACCGAACTGAACGCGTGCTTAAATGCCCATTCAGAATCCTTTTCCTTCTGCTGCGCCTGCCGATACTGCTGGAAACTCAGCACCGGGAGCACGCCCAAGATCACCATCAGCAAACCACCTGCCGCCAGCGACCAGCCATGCTTTCTGCTCGCCAGCTTGTATTGGGCAGCGGGCTCACTAGCGTCTCGCAAACCCACGATCACGCCCAGCATCACCGCCCCCAGCAAGGCATTCGCCATCACCTGCCAGGGAAAATCGAACAGCGAGTGTGTCATGATCGCGACTAATCCGGCAAACGCCCCCAGGGCCAACTCCGGCTCGGCGGACTTCCAATCCTGCCGCCAAAACCAGCGCCCCACCTTGCACCAGAAAGCGCCCCCGCAGCCTGCCAACACCACCAACCCCCAAAGGCCCGCCTCGGAAAGCCATTGCAATACGTCATTCTCCGCATGCCAGGCCGTGCTTTCACCACCCGTCGATTTGTAGAGAATGTTGCTCCGGACAAATGTTCCCGGCCCCGTACCCGTCAGCGGAAACTTGGCAAAGGTCCGCGCCGCATCCTCCCACAACCGCCACTTGGCATAACTGGCCGAGGTCTCATCCTTGGTTTTGCTCAACCGGTCCAGCGTATGCCCGGCAAAAGGCAAGGCCGCCAGCATTAACAGCAGCGCCAATGTCAGCAGTACGAAACCCCGGCGACGGCTGGCAGAGTGCTGCTTGAGCCCCAGGACCAGCATCAAACCGCCCAGCAGCAAAGCCAGCAGTCCACTGCGCGAACCGCTCATCAAGGCGAATCCCATCGCCGCCCCGGCCATCGCGAGCATACACCAGGCAAGCCACGGTCTGCGTATTGGCAACTCCAGCTCCGACGGACGACAGGAACGTAACGGCTTGAGAAAGCGGATGGACAAGGCGGACAACACCAGTGCAGCCATCATCAGCCAGCCCGCGAAATGATTCCGGTTCGCGAACGTGCCGGCACTGTTCCCCCAACGCACCGGCCAGAGCCCGAGAATCATTTTCTCCTCCACCCCCTGGTAATAAAGCTCCGCTCCGATCTGACCGATGATGCCCAACCCCAGGGCGATGATCAGCCACAACACGGCCCGAGGGCGGCGCACTAATTGCCGCATGAGCGAAAAGGCCACCAGCAAAAGCACGAACTGCCAGAGCCAGCGCAACGTCAGGGCCGGCGAGAAAGTGATCGTGGACCAGGAAGAAAAATCCGTTTGCAGAGGAAACCGGGCCGCGAGATCCGCCCGGGCAGGAGACAGCAGTTTGAGCAATCCCGGCGGCAGCGGAAGCAGACTGATGCTCACTCCAGTAAAGAACACCACCAGCAACCAACGCGGGAGCAGAGGCGTCGTTTGCCGCCATTCACGGGAAGTGAACCACAAGGAAAGCCCGAGCAAGATGCCAAGCACACCCTGCGCCTCGGTGGTAACGCAGCCGAACAACAAAGGTGCCACGGCGACCGCCAGCACGAGGCAAACCGCACCCGTCTGGGAACTGAATGTACTGCTGGCTCTTGCCGCCTTTGCCTGATGGGAGCGCACGGCCTTAGTCTGCCGGGGTTTTGGCTGTCCTCAAAGCTATTCGGTCGGCCGGACGACGCCGGATCATGCCTTGCCTTCCGGGTCCGGCTGGGCCGGGTTTTGCGCCTTTTCGCCAGCTTGCTGGGCCAGCTTCTGGGCGCGCCGGGCCTTGAAGTCCTCCGCCTTCTTCTGTTCCTGCGTGGCGATCACCTCCGGCTCAATCGGATTGCCGGAGCGGGCATGCGCCTCCACCTCGATGGAATGGATCCGGCGCCGGCCGCGGGAGGCCAGCTTCTTGGCCGGCTGCACATTCCCTTCGGTCGTCGGCGCATCCTTCGCCGTACGATAGTAGGCGTGGTAGTAGTAATTGTAGTAGTAGCTCGGGTGATCGGTCGTGATGCCGTTCAGTACGATGCCAAAGATGTGCGCTCCGCGCTGGCGCACCAGGCTCAGGGCATTCTTCGCAAAACGCATCGAGGTCTGGCCCGCCTTCACCACGAAGAGCATGCCATCCGCCAGATTCAACAGGCAGAACGTGTCATCGATCGCCGTCAACGGCGGGCAGTCAAACAGGATGTGATCATACTCCTCGCGCGCTTCCTTAACGAACTCTTCCATCGCCGGGCTGATGAGCAGTTCGCCCGGGTTGCCCGGCAGCTTGCCGGTGGAGATGATCTTCAAGGTCGGCACCGGGGTGTCATGCACCACGTCGCTCCAATGGATCTGGCCGGCGAGAACTTCCGTCAGGCCCGGTTCACGAGGAGTCTGGAAGTAACCATGGATGTTGCCCCGGCGCAGGTCGCAATCCACCAGCAACACGCGGTTGCCGGCCGCGGCCAGCGTGGCTGCGAAATTCACCGTGAAGGTCGTCTTGCCATCACCCGGCACGGCACTCGTCGTGATGATCGTCTTTTTGGGCTGGTCGGGGTTGCCGAAGATGATCGCGGAACGCACGCCGCGGATGGATTCCGCGAACATGCTGTGTTCATCCAGGTTGGTGACCAGCAGGCGGCCGTCACGCAGGGACTTGTTGTCTTCCTGCGGTATCTGGCCCAGCACGGGCTCTTCCAATTCTTCCTCGATATCTTCCGCGAGTTCCAGCCGGTCATCCAGCCGGTGCAGCAGGAAGACGATCAACAGCCCCAGGCCGAAGCCGGCCATGAGCCCGTTCATGATGATCTTGGGACGATTGGGGGCGACGGGCGCGGGGGAACCGACCCCCTCCTCCATGATGGAGATGATGTCTTCCGTGGCATTGCTGCGGTCGATCAAGGCCTCCTGGTCACGCAGGGTCGCCAGCGTGGCCTTGTTGCGCGTCTCCTCATCTTCGAGCTTCTTGTAGTCATTCTGCAGGCTGTAGGATTGCTGGACCTCCGTCTTGAGGATGGCGATGTTATTGCTCATCCCGACCTCGGTCTTGCGGAGGGTCTCGATCTGCAACAGCAGCGAAGCCCGGGCGGCGGCCACCGCCTGCACACGCTTTTCCGCCAGCACTTTTTCCTGCAGGGCCAGATCGCGCTCCAAGGTTTCGACATCGCGCTCGATTTTCTGCATGAAGGGATGCAACGGCAGCAGGTTTTGCGCGGCTTCATCCCGCTCGGCCTTCCTTTTCAAGAGAGCGAACTTCAACTGTTCCATCTGGCTGCTGGCCATATACGCCTCCACGGCGTTATACTCCGCCGTTCCCGGAGCCGGGCCATCCCCCGCCTGGTTGCCATCCTTGGACTTTTTCGGCGAGCCGAGGAGCTCCTCAGCGGAGGTGTTCTCCAGCAGCCGGCGCCGGTCTTGCAAAGTGGCCAGTTCATCCTGGGCCTTGAACAGACGGGCTTGGGCGGCCTCGCCAGTGGCGATCACGTTGCCCATGTTATGCTTCAGGCGGAAGGCATCCATCTCCCGGCGGTTTTGTTCCAGCAGCTTTTCAATGCGGTTGATCTCACTACGGGTCTCGATCACCTTGCTGCCCAGGGCCGCCTCTTTCTGTTCCGTCTTGAACTTGATGAATTCCCGCGCCCACAGGCGGGCATACTGCTGGGCCAGATCGAACTCATCCGCCTGCACCGTGAGCAGGAAAGTGGAACCCGCCCCCAAGGAAGGGCTCGTCATCCGCACTTTGGGCTCAGGCTGGCCGGGCTGGGCGCTGGCCGACTTGTAATCTCCCAGCTTATCATGCACCCGTCCCGTGATGCTCCGCAAATACTGCAACTGCGCCTCATGGAACTCCGCCAGCTCGCGCATATAGACCGGGCTGTCATACGGCGTCTTCAACTGGGGCTTGATGCCCAAGGTCGAGGTGGCCTGGAACACATCCGGCGTCTGGCGCGCCTGATAAAAGGAATACCCGCCACCGGCCAGCAGGCAGAGCACGACGATCCACAGGCGGCGGCCGAACATCTTGATGTACTTCCGCAGATGGATCGACAGGTTCATGCGATCCACCAGCGACGTACCACCTGCCGCCGGACCGTATAAAGGATTGGGTGCGCCTTTGCTCATGCTCAAAATACCAGTCTCTTCTCGCGGACGTTGATGCGGTCCCCGTCTTGCAAGACGATGTCTTTGTCTTTGCTGCGGTCGCCCTTCTTGATGACTGCTTCCATGTCCAGGATGATGGGATCCTGCTTCTTGCCGGTGGCCTTGTCCTCACGGTACAGCTCCACTTTCTTCAGGTTGGCGAATTCACTGTAGCCCAGCTTGATCAGGGCGGTGGAGAGGAGCACTTCCTCGTTGGGCGGGATCGGCATCACCCCCCGGCATTCACCAATGAAGAGGGCCTGCCCCATCTTCTGGGTCTTGTCCACCAAGGTCAGCTTGACGGTCGCCTTTTTGTAATACTTGCCTTCCATCTGTTTCCGGATCGCTTCCTTCAGTTCCTCCACCGTCAAGCCCTTGGCCGGAATCGTCACCACCGGGTCTTCAAAGCCCATGCTCACGGGCACAACGACCTGACCCAGCGGATTGACGGCGACCACGGTGCTGCCGACCGAGGGGTCTTCTTCCACGCGAAAACGGACCTTGTCCATGCTCTCCAGCTTCACCACGGAGTTAGTGGCCGGCTGGTCCTGCGCGTGGAGGCCGGAAACAGCCAGCCACAAGAGGCACAGGAGATAGATGCGCGTTTTCATAAGCAGCTCAAAATTGACGGGTCAGGTCCAAGGTTACCCGGTTCTGGAGATAGTTGTTGCCGGCCAGATCGGAGTCCTTCTTGCTCAGCGTGTAGTTCATCCCCAAAGTCCAGCGGCGGCTCAACTGGAACCCGGTGCCCAGATTGAACAGATAACGGTCCGCCGATTCCCCAGCATTGGAGACAGCGATATGCTCGTAGGCCAGCGTGCTGTAAATGGAAACACCTTGGGAGGCCAGCCAGCGGAGGCTGTATTGCAAGTTGTAGGTGTCCGTAAAATTGCTCCCATATCCCAGCCCCAAGCTGCGACCACCGCGCAAAGCCTGTTCCGTCCGCTTGTTGATCGTGTGCCGGATGCCACCTTGATAGGTGAAGCTGCTGAAGTTCGACTGGTCGGCGATCGTACCGTTATCGAAATAATCCGAGGTGGTCCAGCCGGCAGAGGCCTCCAGCGCGATGAACTTGGTCGCCTGATAGGACAGGCGGGGACCAATGGTGAAATTCCAGCCATCGTTTTGGATGTCCTGAAGATATGTCGTATAGGTGAACGCGCTGTAGGCACCTACGGTCAGCCGGGAATTGGCCACGTAGTTGACTCCGGAGCTGAAGGTGTGGTCATCCCGGTCCAGGCTGCGGAACGAGGAGTTCAGGGAGCGGTCCAAGGTGTAATCGTAACCCGCGTAGAACACCCATTGCTTGGCCGGGCGCCAGTCAGAGGATATCCCGGCGGTGTTCACAAACCGCTGGAACTTGGAAAGATTGACGCCACCAGCTGCCCCTGCACCCAATGCGGCGATATCCACCGGACTGACTTGCACATAAAAGATGTCGTGCAGGTTCACCCGGCCTTCTTCGAAATACAGATAATAATCCAGCCGGGAACTGGACCGCGGCGACACCGTGATGGTGCTGACGTCCGGACTGTTCAGGTACCAGCGGTAGCCCACGCCGATGTCGAGCTGGAGCACATTCCGGTCGGAGATGGGATAAAGGAACCCAAACCCGAGTTCCGGCCCGATGGAGATATCCGCCACCGGATTGTTCTCCGACAGGTTGATGTTGTCATTGAACTCGGTCACCACCGTGCCCGTGAGCCGGCCCGTCAGATCCCCCCACTTCAGATTGTAGCGATGCGGCTGAGGCGAACGGTACGGCGGCGTCGGTCCAGTGCGGCTGAGGAAATCCTCTCCGACCTGTGCTTCCGCCGTTGTTACCATCGTGGTCATGATGCCAATGCCAAGCGCCAAAAGACTTTGTAACTTGCGGTTCATTTTACCGCAGCTGCTCACCCGCATTTTCCCGGCGCTCAAGTGATTCATCCAGTCCCTTTGCGCCTTCCATCAATTAAAATTGCTGACGGGAGCCTGCGGCACCCGCAACTGGGTCGGATCAATGCCCGTGGTCGGCGGTCCGAACGCCGGGGGCAAAGTGCCGCCGGTGGTGAGCGTGGGGGCGGTTGGCCCTTGACCGCCGATGGTGCCGGCACCCGCTGATTCGTAAAAAACGATCGTCCCATCCGTCCGTCCCAGCGTCAGCCCCGTCGGTGCCAGCACGAACGTCAAGGTCGAATCGGGAAAGAGCACCGGATTGAATCCGTCCGGCGACCCCACATTCACCGGATTGCTGTTGCCCGGCTTGGAGTGGACCATGAAGACGCCTTTTTGAGTGTCCAAGGTGAAGACCACCGAATCATTGGCCCCCACCTCAAACGTCCAGTCCTGCAAAATCTTGGGCAGGAGCGTGTATTCCCCTGACTGGGATTCGATGCCCACGATGCCAGACCCGCTGTAATTGATGCCGAGTTCACCATGGCCTTCGAGAGTCAGCGTTTGATTGCCACCTGCTTCCACAATCAAGGAACCTTGCGCACTGCCGACTTGCAAGGGCGAACCATCCTGCCAGCTCAGTTTGATCTCCGGTTTCTGACCGCCGGAGGGGCTGCCGGCCGGGGAACCGTTGCGGAACTGCACCGTGCCATCCGCCAGTTCAAAGCCACGGCTGGTCCGCGAATTGTAGATGTGGACATCCCCGCCGTAACCGCTGGCCACGAACTTGTCACAATCATCCAGCAAGGCGTATTGGAAAGTGCCCCCCGGGCCCGTACTGGCCGTGATGGAGCGCGAGAGGGTGCAGAGGATGTCGCGATTGGCCGGGAAGATGTCCGCGTCCGAGTTGTTGTGCGTGTCCACCATCAGGTTCGTGGAGTCCCATTGGAAATCCGCCTTCTGGTCGGTCAGGATCTGCGCCTGCCAGCAACGTATCTGCTCCATGCCGAAACGCACGTAACCCTTCGTCACCTTCCAGCGCAAGGCCGTCCGGTCCGGACTCATGTAGATCACGGCCGTGGTGCCATTCTCCAGCGTCACGGTTTTCTGACCTTCGCGCTCAAACTCAAATTGCATCTGTTGCAGGCCAATCTGGATCTTCTCCAGCAATTCACCGGCACCGCGGGCCATCACCAGCGGGCTCAACCGCCGGGTGCGCTTCGCTCCGTCCTTGTCCGTCTCCTCCACCAGCGGACCGCCGGTCATGGGCGGAACAAACGAAGAGAGCACCATGGTCTGGCCGTCCGCATTCTCCGCCTGGACCTTGCCGTTGCCCGAGACGTAGTAGGAACGGTCCTTGAATTCATCATATCGCAGCGTGGAGCCCCCCCCCATCAGGGCCTTGCCGCCATCATGAAAACGCAGCACCACCGAGTTCGTGTTCGCCGCTGGGGTTGTCAAATCAATGATCTGCCGGATGAAATCGGGATGGATCAGACAGCTCGCGCCCAGATCCACCTTGCTGCCCCAGCCGCCAAAGCCCTCGGCTTCCACCACCACTTCATGGGTCACACTCGCCACCCGAAGCTCAAAGGGAGGGTTCGGCGAAGCCAGTGCCAAGGTGATACCGACATCCTTGGCAGCCTTGTCTAAAAGCGACATTTCTTTGGGTAGTATAAATTTTTTACCACCCAAAATCACCGTCAAACCTTGCTCAGACGCCGGGGCCAAGGTAATCTGCGTTCGTGGAGACGAGGGTGCCTCAGGCGTTTGCGCCGAAGCACTTAGGCCGATTGCGACCAGTAAAACTGTCAGCAATAGTTTCATCATCATCTCAACACTATCATCACTAAGCCTAATTAACATCCAAACCCAGTGCAAGCTCTACCCCACCATCCGGCCCTACACATAAATTCCCTGCTAGCGACTGCTAAGCTGCTACTACTATCCGCTATCCCCCCAGCTCACCTTAGCCCTTTATTGGCATGATAGAACCATTGCGTGCCATTCTTGGCTATCCGTAACCCCGCTCACTTTACCTAGGGTTTTCCCCTAGCGCCTCATCCGGCCAACCCTAATTTGCCTTTTCGCTTCCCGGGCTATATCCTTCGGCGGTTGCACAAGCAACTATCAGACCAATACTTATGCCTCCAGCCCAAGCCCAACCGCTCAGCCCCGGAGTTGCCGCCCCCGACATCTCCGCCCAGACCCAAGATGGCCAAGTCATCACCCTGAAAAATCTCCGGGGCCACCCGGTCATTCTCTACTTCTACCCGAAAGACGACACCCCCGGCTGCACCAAGGAAGCCTGTGGCTTTCGCGATCACTATGCCCAACTACAGGCAAAAGGTGCGATTCTGCTCGGGGTCAGCGCAGACACCGTCAAATCCCACGCCAAATTCGCCACCAAATACACCCTGCCCTTCCCGCTTCTGGCCGATGTGGACCGCACTATCGCCCGAGCCTTTGGGGTCTGGGGTGAAAAGACTTTCATGGGTCGCAAGTTCGAAGGCATCCACCGGATGACTTTTCTCATCGGCCCGGACGGCTTGATCAAACAGGTCTGGACCAAGGTAAAACCCGAAACCCACGCGGCTGAAGTCTTGGGCGCACTTGCCAGTTGAACCGCACCCGACACTCAACCGGTCAAAGTGCGATGCACCAAAATGTTATACGACCAAGGCTGAAAAACGTTCGCCACAAAAACTTGTGGATTGGCCGTTTGACACCCGCAGACACACGAACTATAACTTCCGGGCGAATTAACCGCTAACCATCAATTGCTTAATATATGGCTATCTCTGTTGGCTCCAAAGCCCCTGATTTTTCCCTGAAATCCAAAACCGCTGAAGGTCTGAAGGACGTGAAGCTCAGCGCGAATTTTGGCCAGAAGAACACCGTCATCCTCTTCTTCCCGCTCGCGTTTACTGGTGTTTGCACGCAGGAGATGTGCGATATCACCGCCGGTCTCGGTGCCTACACGGGCCTGAACGCGGATGTCATCGCCATCAGCGTGGACAGCCCCTTTGCGCAGGAAGCCTGGGCCACCCAGAACAAGATCAGCCTCACCATAGCGAGCGATCTGAACAAGAAGACCGCCGCTGATTACGGCGTGCTCCTCGCCGATCTCATCGGTCTCGGCTCCGTCAGCGCCCGTGCGGCGTTCGTCGTGGACAAGAACGGGGTCATCCAATACAGCGAACAGACGCCGACGCCGAAGGACCTGCCGAACTTCGCCGCGGTGAAGGAAGTCCTCGCCAAGCTGAACTAAGCGGCTATTTCCAAAAAAATTCACGCGGGCTGGTTTGAGAACCAGTCCGCGTTTTTTATTATCCAGCACGGCCTGCTTTTTATGCGCAGTCTGCCCGATTCGAGGCACCGCCCGGCGCGCGCCCGCTTACGGATGGCACAACCGGCCTCACTTCCCCACCAGCCCATACGCCCGCGCCATCGCCAGCAGCATCCCTTCCGTGCTCTTCTTGGGATCGCCGTCGCGCAGTTTCTCATGGAGGGACTTGTCCCAGTCTTCCGTGAGGAAGCGGAACACAAAACCATTGGAATCACGCAGGCGGTTATACGCCGCCTTGATGTCCAGCACCATGGTGATGCGGCGCAGCGGGCAGTTCAGTTCACCCACATCATGCGTCGCCACCGGGATGAAACCCATCACGCGCGTGTGGAAGAGATACGGGCTGTGCTTCTCGCCTTCGAAGATGTCCGTGATGTAGTGCGTGAACCCGCGCTGCACTGTTTCCTTGCTCGCTTCGCGCATCAGCGCGCCAACGACCACAATGTACTTGCGATACTCCGGCAACACGGCGAACCGGCCGATCTCCGCGATCTTGTTCGCCTTCACGAAGCCCTCGATGTCGATACCCTGACCGAGCTGTTTGAAGCCGTATTCCTTGTAAACATCCAACGGCAGCTCATACAGCACGCGCAACACGCCCACCGGCTTTTCCTCCACGAACACGACGAACCACGACACTTTCGGGTCTTGCAGGTCCGCGCTCAAAAACATCTTCTGCTCATTGGCCACCCAGTTCTTCTCCTCATGGTAGGTGGCCTTCAGCACGGTGATGGCGTGCAGACGGTCGGCATCCGTGTTCACCCGCGTCACCCGCGTGCGTTTTTTCAGAGAGAGTGTCATTTGCGTTTACTATTAGACTGCCATTGTTTGCCGGATAACCGGGCTATTTCGTTCATCATCCGCGCGTGCCAGGCCCGCACCTCATCAGGGCCCGGGTTGCTAAGTTTTTTTTCCGGCACCAACGGCTCACCGATCTCAATCACTTGCGGCGAGGATTCCAGGATCGGCTCGCCAGCCGGGTTCGTTGGAAACCGCACGCCCACCGGCAACAGCGGCACTCCCGTCTCCAGCGACAGTTGCGCCGCCCCGTAAAATCCCTTCAACAATTCCTGCGGATTCCGGTTCACCGTGCCTTCGGGAAAGATGCCCACTGGCGCGCCTTCCGCCAAGCGCAGTTTGGCCCGTTCGAAGGCCGGCAGCTTGTCCGTGAACAACGGCTTGAACACGTTCAGGAACTTGGGCTTCGCCGGCTTGCGCACGAGCGTGATGACCTGCGCACAGCGATATAATATGGCCACCGGAGGAAAAAGACAAAAATTCCAGTCCGCCATGAAATGGACGCGCCTGCCATCCCGCAAAAAAAAGAAGAGCCCGGGGATCAGGATGGCCTCGGAGCGCTGGCTGTGGTTCAGCACCACGATGTAGGGGTCATGCTCGGGCTTCAGCCGCTCCGCCCCGATCACTTCCAGAAAATGCCCGCGATACAGGTGCAAGGCCAGCCGGGTGAGGAAACGCGTGAGGTGATCCTTGGCCAAATGGGGTAGCGGCCGCCGCCACATCTCGCCGGGCGCCAGCAAGGGACGCCCCGGCAGGGACATGGGTGCCGTGTCACTTGCACCTACGTTGACCGCCTGTTCCTGCATCACATGATTGTCTCTGCCTGGCGAGGCGTAGCCCGCGAGCGGCAAACTACTTCTGGGCGAACCGGTCGCGTGGGCCATCTGCGCGCAGCCTAGGTAGCACCTTGGATGCGAACAAGTATTTTTACAACCTGCCCGCTGGCTGGTCCGCCTCCATGAAGCTGGTCAATCAGTCACCCCACTACCGCTTCACCCACCAAGACGCCCCTAAACCTGTCTTTTAGACCTACCGAAATAGGTCCGGCTGGCGGCTTTACACCGGACTTAAGACTGGTAAGGATAGTCACCAGTCAATGAGTTTCCCATGTCATATCACGGCGGAATGACCATGGGTGCAAATCACACACTTGGCGGGCGACTGGAATCTGAAGCATGAAGACGATTTACAAATACAAGGTGAAGCGGCAGGAAACCCAGGAAGTGGAGATGCCCGTGGGCGCGCAAATCCTGACCGCCCAACCCATCGACGTGAACGTCTGGATCTGGGCCATCGTTGAAACGGAGGTGCAGGAAAAAGAGATGCGCCGGATCGCCGTATTGAAGACCGGCCAGGAAATCACCTTGAACGCCGACCATCTGCTTTACATCAACAGTGTCCAGTTTGGCAGCGGGGAACTCGTCCTCCACGTCTTCGAATACACCGGAAACTGAAGCTTTTCCGCCCTACAAAAAAAGCCCAGCCGACAGAATTGCCGGCTGGGCTGGTGATTATCCAAGTTTCAGACCCAGACCCTCACGGATTCACCGTGATTTTGGACCATTTCATGCCATGCCGTTGGGCATAGGCGGCAAAAGCCTGCTCATACTCCATCAACACAGCCCGCACCACGCTGGAATCATCTGCATGGCCCAGCTCCGGCACATCATCCGGGATGAGATCAAATTGCCGGTGGGCATAGATCAAGGCAAAAACCGCGCTGGCAATGGCGAAATACGGCAATTCCTTATCCGCATTTTCCGCATAATCTTCCACCACGTCCGCCAAAAACTCGAGTTGATCCACCAGGTGGGGATACTTGGGCGCATTGATCTGGGCAAATTCCACCTTCAGCAGCGGGAGCTTGTGATGGACGCCCGCCAAGATCTGGGGCGTTATCTTCGCGGCACCGTTATGAACAAACTTTAATACTTCTGGCATGGGCGCAGACTACTGAAGCTTTTTCCCGGTAACAAGCCGGGAGTGGCATGAGCCGGTCGCCTTGCACCCGCTGACCGGAATTGCGGCAAAAAAATGGGCAAACTGCATGGTTTACCCCAGAGATTGAATGAACTAGCCTGCCCGCGCGTGCCATACCAGCAGTCCAGCAAGACCGGCAAACATCGACCGCGCAAGAGGGAGTTCGCGTCGGTCCTGCTCATTTTTCTGCTCGGTGCCGCCTTCACCGTCACCGCCTGCCTCCTGGTCAGCCAGGCAGAGAAAGAGCAACGGCGCATCCGCTTCAACCGCATTGTCGAGACGCGTATCAATCTATTTCAATCAGCCGGGGTGAATTACGAGGAGTTGCTCTTTTCTTTGCGCAATCTGCTGACTTACAATCCCGAGCTAACCGAGGTCGAGTTCCATGAAGTCGCCCGCAACGCCCTCCGGCGTCACCCGCCGGTACAAGCTCTGCAATGGGTTAAACGCGTGCCTGAAAGTGAACGCCGCGCGGTTGAGCTGGCCATGCGTCAGGCCGGCCATACAAACTTTGCCTTCATCGTCCCCGCCCCCGGGGGCGGTCGCGTCCCGTCTCCTTCCGCTCCCGACCACTTCCCGATCCTCTACACCTCGCCCATGCAAGGCAATGAAGCCGCCCATGGATTTGACCTTACTTTTGGCCCCACCAAAAACACGTTGGACCAGGCCCGGGACATCGCCGACACCCTGCTGACGCCCAAGTTCCGGCTCATCCAGGAGATGGGCGATCAAGAGGGCATCATCTCCCTCGCCCCGGTCTATCGCGGCAGCCTCAAACCGCGCACCGTAGAACAAAGACAGGAATTGCTTCTGGGCTACGTCCAGATCGTGTTCCGGCTTGGGAACCTGATCGAAGGCATCTTGAGCCAGGTGGACGCCGGGGGTGTTGATGTCCTCATCATGGATGAATCCGCGCCCGCCGACCGCCAGTTCCTTTACTTTCACCCCTCCCGGATGCGGAAAAGCGCAGTGCCTGTCCCCACTCCGGATGAAATGCGCGCGGGTCTCAGCAGCAAGCGGGACTTGCGCATGGGCGAACGGAATCTGGTCTTTTATTTCCGCCCGGTTCCCGAGTGGCTGGCTTCCACCGGCCCCTCGAAAGTCCCTGCGATCGCCCTTGGCGGCACGCTCATCACGTCGCTGATCATCTCGCTCATCCTGACGGTCAGCCGTCGCGCAACCACCATCGAGCGACAAGTCAACGAGCGTACCGCCGAACTGCAGGAGGCCAATGAAAAACTGGCCCGCGAGAACCGGGAACGCCAGACCGCCGAGACCGCCTTGCGCGAAAGTGAAACCCGTTTTCGCTCGCTGGTGGAGCGGGCTCCCGTCGGCGTCTGGCAACTGGAGCCGGACGGCCAGCATATCCGCTACCTCAATCCTGTCCTGCGCCAGATGCTCGGTCTGGACACCCAGACGGCAGTGGAAGGCAAGAACATCCGTGATTTCGTAGCCCCCGAATACCACCGGGAGCTGCCTGCCCATCTGGAGGAAAGGGCCCACGGCATCTCCTCCTCCTATGAGATTGAATACCGGCGTCCAGATGGCACGCGGCTGCCGGTCCAAGTTTATGGGGCACCACTGAAAGCAGATGACGGCACGCTCATCGGCGTCATCGGCCTCAGCATCGACATCACCGAACGGCAACGCGCCAAACAGGCGCTGATCGAGGAGCGTCAGTTGCTGCGGACGCTCATCGATACCCTGCCCGATCCGATCTACGTCAAGGACAAGGACGGGCGCTTTCTCACGACCAATGAGGCCAACCGCAAACTCATCGGCCTCAACTCCACCGAGGAGGTATTGGGCAAGACCGTGTTTGATTATTTCCCCAAGGAAATGGCCGAGATCTATCATCAGGACGATCTGAGCGTCATCGCCGCCGGCACCCCCATCATCAATCGTGAGGAACCTTACAGCCTGCCCGAAGGTGGTCATGGCTGGTTCCTCACCTCCAAGGTGCCCTTGCGCAATGCCGCCGGGGAGATCATCGGCCTCGTCGGCATCAGCCGCGACATCACCAAAGAAAAAGCCGCCGAGGCGGAACAGGCCAAATTCGAACAAAAGATCCAAGAGACCCAAAAACTGGAAAGCTTGGGCGTGCTGGCCGGCGGCATCGCGCACGATTTCAACAACCTGCTCACCGGCATCCTCGGCCATGCCAGCCTCGCCAAGCTTGAGTTCCCGGGCAACCCCATCCTCTTCGAACATCTCGACCAGGTGGAAAAATCCTCCCAACGCGCCGCCGAGCTCTGCCGCCAGATGCTGGCCTACGCGGGCAAGGGACGCTTCATCGTACAAAACCTGGATGTCACCGTCCTCGTGGAAGAGATCACCAGCCTGCTCCAGCTCTCTATCAGCAAGAAAGCGGTGTTGCGCTTCCAGTTGACGCATGGGCTGCCGCCGGTCGCCGGGGATGCCACCCAGATCCGCCAGATCCTCATGAATCTGGTGATCAACGCCTCGGATGCCATCGGCGAGCGCAGCGGCGTCATCTGTCTCAGCACTGGCATCATGCGCGCGGACAAAGCTTACCTCAGCGGCACCCATCTGGCCCCGGATCTGGCGGAGGGCGATTACGTGTTCATCGAGGTCAGTGACAATGGCACGGGCATGAGCAAGGAAACGCTGGCCCGCATCTTCGATCCCTTCTTCACCACCAAATTCACCGGCCGCGGGCTTGGTTTGGCCGCCGTGCTCGGCATCGTCCGCTCGCACAAAGGCGCGCTCAAGGTCTATAGCGAGGAAGGCCGCGGCTCCACGTTCAAACTGCTCCTGCCCTGCGCCGAAGGTCCGGTCGCACCGCTGGATTTCCGCGGCCAGCAAGCGGCTGGCTGGTCCAGTCAGGGCACTGTGCTGGTGGTGGACGACGAGGAGACCGTGCGTGCTGTCAGCGCCCGGCTGCTGGAATCATTTGGCTTCAAGACCCTTCTCGCCCACGATGGCCGTGATGCCATCGAAAAATTCAAGGCTCACGAGCAGGCCATAACCCTCGTGCTCATGGACCTGACCATGCCGCACATGGACGGCGAGCAGGCCTTCCGTGAATTGCGCAAGCTCAAGCCCAGTGTCCGAGTGCTGCTGATGAGCGGCTTCAATGAGCAGGACGCCATCAACCGCTTCACCGGCAAAGGGCTGTCCGGCTTCATCCAGAAGCCGTTCAAGCGGGATGAGCTGCAGACGAAATTGCGGGGGATATTGGAGAACCCGGCTAGTTAAGCTAGTTAAACAGGTGGACAGACTTTGAAGCCTGGCAACCGATGGCTTAAGCCGAAGCCACCTGCCGTTGTTTCTCCCATTGCTGACCCAGGTCCTGGAGCGTCTTCTGGCTCAGGTTCTGTTCGGCCATGGGGAAGATAAGGCGTTCTTCCTTGTCGAAATGATGCCGGGAAATCTGGACGGTCTTTAGCAGCAAACTGCGGGCCGAGGCCAAGTCGGGCATGTTCTGGAGTTGGATCAGGAAGCCGTCGATGACTTCGTGCTCGTGATGGAAGGAGTCGCGGTGGCCCAGGTGATCCAGATGATGCTCCAGCGGCTCCATCAGCAACTTGTCCTCGGCCTCACCATGATGCTCAAGCAAGGCGGCCAGCGTGCTGGCCAGCACCTTGATCTCCGCAAGGGTCCCGAGGTGCGGAGCCACGCGTTCGATGTGATCGAAGACACTGTGGAAGACCACATGCTCGGCGAGAAGTGCTTCAGTAATTTTCATAGCCCGCTCAATCCGCGAAAACTAACTAATCCGTAAGAGTCTGACCCGCCCGGATTTGTTCAATCATTCGCGCAATTTGTTACCGGGTGTCAATGGTTCTGACGTAAGCTGACTGCCCGGGGTTACTGGCTATTCACTCAAAGTGCCGCAGAGCATGCAATACCGTTTCGCCCGGCACCAGAAATGGGTTATCTTAGTGGGCAGAAATGCAGCAGAGAAAAGTTGAATCCCGGCCCGATTGGAGCCGTCAGGTCTAGGTGACGTAACATGCGAGTTTTAAAGAAATATGTGGTGGTTCTTGGTGCGGTGCTGACTGCGGCCGGTCTGGCGCAAGCGGCAGCCCCGGTGGATGGCCTGGAATTGTTTGAGAAAAGCATCCGCCCGGCTTTAGTGGAGCATTGCTACGAGTGTCACAGCGCGCAAGGCGGCAAAGCCAAGGGCGGCCTGTTGCTCGACTCCAAACAGGGTTGGGTAAAGGGGGGCGATTCCGGTCCGGCGATCGTGCCCGGCAAACCGGATGCCAGTGCGCTCATCAAGGCCATCCGCTACCATGACGAAGCCACCCAGATGCCGCCCAAGAAAGGGCCGATCCCGGATGCGACCATCAAGGCTTTCGAGCAATGGGTGAAACTCGGTGCGCCCGATCCGCGTTCGGGGGGCGCAAGTGCCGCGCATGTCGGGCCCTTCAATTTCGAGGAGGAACGCCAGTTCTGGTCCTATCAACCGGTGAAGAACCCGGCTCCACCCAAGGTGAAGAATTCGCGCTGGGTGCAGACGCCCGTGGATAACTTCATCCTCGCGAAGCTCGAAGAAAAAGGTCTCACCCCGGCCAAGCCGGCGGACAAGCGCACGCTTATCCGTCGGGCCACCTTTGATCTCACCGGTCTGCCGCCGACCCCGGAAGAGATTGAAGCGTTCGAGAAAGATAAATCCTCCAAGGCGTTCGAACGTCTGATCGAGCGCTTGCTGGCCTCGCCCGCCTATGGTGAGCGTTGGGGCCGTCACTGGCTGGATGTCGTGCGCTATGCGGATACCGCCGGGTGCAATTCCGATTTCCCGGTGCCGCCCGCTTACAAGTATCGCAACTGGGTCATTGATGCCATCAACACGGACAAGCCCTACGACCAATTCCTGCGCGAGCAGATCGCCGGTGACTTGTTGCAGGCGAAATCCATCGAGGAGCAGAATCGCAATATCATCGCCACCGGCTATCTCGGCATGTCGCGCCGGTTCGCCTCGCAGACGAACGAGTTTTATCTGACGCTGGATGACAGCATCGACAACCTTGGCAAAGGTTTGATGGGGCTCACGCTCAGTTGCGCCCGGTGCCACGATCACAAGTATGATGCCGTCACTGCCAAGGATTATTTCGCGCTCTACGGCATCTTGAAGAGCAGCACCTACACCTTCCCGGGAGTTGAGGTGGTCCCGAATCCGCGCGATTACATCCCGCTCGGCACACCGGAGCAAAAGGCCGAGTGGAAAGCCTACGAGGTGAAGCTCAATGATCTGGACGCGGAGTATAACAAACTCTCGGCGCTCACCCGTGGCACCCGTGCCGCGACGAATGATGTGGCGAAGATACGGGCTCGCATGGCCGATATCCGCAAGGAACGCGATGAGTTGAAAGCCAATCCGCCCAAGGTGGAGCTGGCCTACGGCGTGCAGGAAGGTTTTGCGGCCGATACCAAGCTGATGATCAAGGGCGAACCCGGGCGGTTGGGCGACGTGGTGCCGCGCGGTTTCCTCCAGGTGCTGGGCGGCAAGCAATTGCCCAAGGAAGAAAAGGGCAGCGGCCGGAAGGAACTGGCGGAGTGGATCGTGGACCCGGCCAACCCGCTCACGCATCGCGTGATGGCGAACCGCATCTGGCTCTGGCATTTCGGCAAAGGGCTGTCGCAGACGCCCAATGACTTCGGCAAACGCGGCAAAGCGCCCACGCATCCGGAGTTGCTGGATTATCTCACCACCCGGTTCATCCAAAGCGGCTGGAGCCTGAAGGCGATGCACCGCCTCATCATGCTCTCCAGCACCTACCAGATGAGCAGTGAGGACGATGCAGCGGATGCGGCCAAGGACGTGGCCAATGACTACCTTTGGCGCTTCGACCGCCGTCGTCTTTCTGCGGAAGAGATCCGCGACACTTTGTTAGTGCTGGGTGAAAGCTTGGACCGCACCCCCGGTGGTGAACATCCTTTCCCGCCGCGCACGAAGTGGAGCTACACGCAGCACACGCCGTTCGTGGACAGTTATCCGACCACCAAGCGCAGCGTGTACATGATGCAGCAACGCATCCGGAAGCATCCCTTCTTCGAGACTTGGGATGGCGCGGACCCGAACGCTTCCACCGGCGCCCGCCCTATCAGCATCACGCCCATCCAGGCCTTGTTCCAGATGAACGATGCGCTGGTGCATGAACAGGCGGCGAAGTTCGCCCAGCGCGTGTGGAACTCCGGCAAAAAGGATGCCGACCGCATCCAGAACGCTTTCCTGCTCGCTTACGGCCGTCCCGCCACGAGGGACGAGGTCAAAGCGGGTGAGGAGTATCTTGGAGCCGTTTCGCTCGCGCTCAAGGAATCCGGCACGCCGGTGGAGAAGATGCTGGACGCGGCGTGGGCCAGTTACACGCGCGTCCTGTTCAGCAGCAACGAATTTATTTTTGTCGATTAAGTCATGTTTACCACGCAGCCATTCATGTCCCGTCGGGCGGCGCTCCGCTCGCTCATCTGCGGTTCCGCATTGATGCCCGGCATCGTGCAATCCCTCATCGCCCAAGCGGGCGAGGATACGGTGAACCCGCTCGCCCCGAAGGCTCCGCATTTCCCCGGGAAGGCCAAGCGCGTCATCTTCCTGTTCATGCCCGGAGGTGTTTCGCATATCGATTCCTTCGATCCCAAACCACGCCTCAAAGAATTGAGCCCGGACGGGAAGAAATACCTCCCCGCCTTCTGGGATTTCAAACGCGGCGGCAAATGCGGCACCGAGGTCAGCGATCTCTTTCCCTACATGCGCGACTGTATGGATGACATCTGCCTCATCCGCTCGCTGCATGGCGATCATAACGATCACGCGCAGGCGACCCTCGGCATCCATACTGGCTCTGTGACTTTCGCCCGTCCCAGCATGGGCTCATGGGTGAGCTATGGCTTGGGCACGATGAACCAGAACCTCCCTTCATTCGTCGTGCTCGCCCCCAAACTGCCCTACGCCGGCAGCCAGGTGTGGAGTTCAGACTTCCTGCCCGGCGCCCATGCGGGCACGCGCGTGCTGGCCGGAGCGGAACCAATCCCCGACCTGAATCGCCGCGCGCCTTCTGCCCGGGTGCAAGAGCTGGAACTGGGCCTGCTCGAAAAGATCAATCAGAAGCATCAGCAAGGCCGGGCCAGTGATCCAATGCTGGCGGCCCGCATCAAGTCCTTCGAGACGGCGTTCGGCATGCAGTCGGCGATGCCGGATGTGCTTGACCTCACGAAGGAAACGGATGCCACGTTAAATCTTTACGGTCTGGAGCGCGGCAGCACGAAGGGCTTTGCCTGGCAATGCCTCGTGGCCCGCCGGATGATCGAGCGTGGCGTGCGTTTTGTGGAGTTGATCGACGTCGGCTCCTCCAACAACTGGGACGCTCATGGCAATATGAAGGGCCATGAACCGCTCGCCCGCAACATCGACAAGGCTGTCGCCGGTCTGTTGAAAGACCTGAAATCGCGCGGCCTGCTGGAGGATACCTTGGTGGTCTGGACCACGGAATTTGGCCGCACGCCCACGCCGGACAGTCCAGATGGCCGCAGTCATCAGGCGAGCGTTTACTCTTCGTGGCTGGCCGGTGGCGGCATCAAGCCCGGCATCGTCCATGGTGCGAGCGATGAGATCGGCCGCAAGCCCATCGAGAACCCGGTGCATGTGCATGACTTCCATGCGACCATCATGCATTGCCTGGGCTTCAACCACGAGAAGCTGACCTTTCATCATGGTGGCCGTGACTTCCGGCTGACGGACGTGGCGGGCAATGTGGTGAAAGCCATCCTGGCGTGAGCCAAGGCGTTCGGCGCAAACACGACTTGCCGTAATCCCTTGGTTCCGCTACCAAAGGCAGCATGTCCCTGTTTCGCCACCTGGTCTTGACGTGTGCCTTGGTCGCGGTGCATCCGGTCGCCCGGGCTGCTTCGGCGGGTGAGGATTTCTTTGAACGACAGGTGCGTCCCCTGTTAGTCACTCATTGCTACGAGTGCCACAGCGCGCAGGCAAAGGAATTGAAGGGCGGTTTGCGGCTGGATTTCAAAGGTGGTTGGGAGAAAGGCGGTCACTCCGGCCCGGCTATCGTGCCAGGCAATCCGAACAGCAGCCTGCTCGTCAAAGCCGTCCGCCAGACGGAAAAAGACCTGAAGATGCCGCCCAAAGGCGAAGGCCGAAAACCCCTCTCCATGAGCGAGGTCGTCGCGCTGGAGCAGTGGGTGAAGATGGGCGCACCCGATCCGCGGCTGGAAGCAGCAGCGCTGACCTCCAAGCCGGACGGCAGCAAGCACTGGGCTTATCAAGCGGTCCGCAATCCCCCCGTGCCCAAGGTGAGGAACAAGTCCTGGTCACGCTCGCCCATTGATCAATTCCTCCTGGCCAAACTGGAAGAAAAGAAACTCAAACCAGTGATTGATGCGGACAAGCGAACGCTCATCCGCCGGGCGACCTTCGATCTCATCGGCCTCCCGCCTACGCCCGAGGAGATCGCCGCCTTTGTGAGTGACAAGTCGCCCGATGCCTTCGAGAAAGTCATCGAGCGCCTGCTGGCCTCGCCTCATTACGGTGAACGCTGGGGACGCCACTGGATGGATCTGGTGCGTTATGCGGACACAGCCGGGGACAATTCCGATTACCCGGTGCCGCAGCTTTATCTCTACCGGAATTACATCATTGACTCCTTCAATCGCGACAAGCCTTACGACCAGTTTTTACGCGAGCAACTGGCCGGAGATCTCTTGCCGGCAAAGAATCAGGCGCAGCGCAACGAGCAGACCATCGCCACAGGTTACATCGCCAGTGCGCGGCGGTTCGGTTCCGTGGTGGATCGCTACCCGCAGCACCTGACCATCGAGGACACCATCGATAATATGGGCCGCGCGTTCATGGGGCTCACGCTCAGTTGCGCGCGTTGCCATGACCATAAATTCGAGCCGCTCAGCGTGCAGGATTACTACGGGCTCTACGGCATCTTCGCCAGCACGCGCTATGCGTTCCCGGGGATCGAGCTGTTGAAGGTGCAGAAGGATTTTGTGCCACTCATACCGAAGGCTGAGTATGAGGCCCTGATGCTGCCCTTCCAGGCCAAGGAGAAGGAACTGCAAAAAGCTCACGACGACCTGGCGGAGCAACGTCGCAAGCTGGAAGCGGAGAACCTCAAGCTGGACGCTGCCATCAAAGCCGCAACAGATGAAGCAGAGCGCCAGAAGCTCTCGGACGACAATGCGAAACTGCACGTAAATATCGATCAATTGCGCGGAGCTGTCCGTCGGGCTGCGGAAAAGATCGAAGCGCACAAGAAGACCGCACCGACTGTGGCGATGGCCTATGCGGTACAAGATGACAAGGGGGCCCACGCAAAGATCCAGTTGCGCGGTGAACCCGACCGCCTGGGGGCGGAAGTGCCACGCAAGTTCCTCGACATTTTGGGCGGGCAAAAACTCCCAGCAGAACAGGCCAGCTCCAGCGGACGCCTGGCCCTGGCGGATTGGGTAACCGCTGCGCAGAACCCGCTCACTGCCCGCGTGATGGTGAACCGCATCTGGCAGCATCACTTCGGCAACGGTCTGGTGCGCACGCCGAACGACTTTGGGCTGCGCGGTGAAAAGCCGACGCATCCGGAACTGCTCGACTGGCTCGCGCACCGCTTTGTGGCGGATGGCTGGTCCGTGAAGCAGATGCACCGGCACATCATGCTTTCCCGCGCCTATCAGATGGCCAGCACGGATGACCCGAAGCAACTGGCGGCCGATCCGGAAAACAACTGGTTGTGGAAATTCAACCGCCGCCGGCTGGATGCGGAATCCGTGCGCGATACTTTGCTGATGCTCGGCGGCTCGCTAGACCTCTCGCCCATGACCGAACCGCATCCGTTTCCGGCGGCGGAGAAATGGGGCTTCACCCAGCATCATCCGTTCAAGGACGTTTACCCCAGCAATCGTCGCAGCGTCTATCTGATGCAGAAGCGCCTGACGGCCATGCCCTACTTCCAGACGTTCGATGGCGCGGATGCGAATGCCACCACGCCTGCGCGTGACAGCTCGGTGACCACCTTGCAAGCGCTGTATCTGATGAATGACGATTTCGTCCACCAGCAGGCGGACAAGTTTGCCGAGCGCCTTGCGCGTGAGGGGGCGGATGACTCCGCCCGCCTGGAACTCGCGTTTCAACTCGTGCTGGGCCGTTCACCCACAGTGGATGAACAGGCCCGCTCCAGCCAGTATCTGCTGACCGTGGCCGACAAGCTCAAGGATGCGAAAGACCCTGTGAAAGCAGCATGGACCAGCTATGCGCGCGTGATGTTCCGTTTGAACGAGTTTCTCTACGTGGACTGAGGTTGCGTTACAATCGGGTGAAAACTCTCCTCCATCGGGTGGACAGGCACTAAAAAACATTTGTTTTCGCCGGTATCGGCGGTACGTTTGCCCGTGACAGATGAAGACTTTCGCGGAACTCGGTTTTCCCGGCCGGCTCATTGCCGTGGAAGGGATTGATGGTTCGGGGAAATCCACCCAGATCTACCTCCTGAAGCGCTGGCTCGAACTCCAGGGCCTCAAGGTGTTCTTCAGCGAGTGGAACTCCTCCGTGCTAGTGAAGAGCGCGACCAGCAAGGGCAAGAAGCGCGAGCTGCTCACGCCCACCACCTTCAGCCTCATCCACGCCACGGACTTTGCCGACCGCTACGAACGGCAACTGGTCCCCCTGCTCCGCGCCGGTTATCTGGTGCTGTGTGACCGCTACGCCTTCACCGCCTTTGCCCGTGATACCGTGCGCGGCTGTCCCCCGGAATGGGTGCGCGGCCTGTATAGCTTCGCCGCCCAGCCGGACCTCACGTTCTTCTTCAAGGCCCGCCTCGAGACCTCGCTGCAACGTATCCTCGATGGCCGCCCAGAGCTGAAATATTTCGAGGCCGGCATGGACATGCGACTCTCCGCAGACCCGTATGAGAGCTTCCGCATCTTCCAGGGCCGTCTGCTGGAGCAATACCTCGCCATGAGCACGAAGTATAATTTCATGGTCATCGACGCCAACCAGACCGTGGAGCCGCAACAGGAGATCATGCGGCAACTGGTGGCCTCCAAGATCAACCTGAGCGCCTACGCTTGCAACAAACTCTAGCCATGGCCACCAAGAAGAAAACCGCCGCCAAATCCCCCGCTCATCTCTCCAGCGAGGTGCGTGTGCCGACCCGCAAAGCCAAGCGCTTCTACGGTCACGGCATCCCCCGTGTGGACCTCAAGCAGCTCACGGGCAGCCTCATCGTCGTGGAAGGCGCGGACGGTTCCGGCCGCTCCACTCAGATCAACCGGCTCGTTGAATGGCTGGAAGGCTGCGGGCATGCCACCGTGCAGGTCGGTTTGAAACGTTCGACGCTGGTGAGCGAGGAATTGGAACAGGCGCAGCAGGGCAACATCCTCAGCCGCTCCACCCTGAGCCTCTTTTACGCCACGGACTTCGCCGACCAGTTGGAGAACGTGATCCTCCCGGCGCTCAAGGCCGGGTTCATGGTGTTGTCAGACCGCTACATCTACACGCTCATGGCGCGTAACATGGTGCGCGGCATGGACGACAAGTGGCTGAAGAACCTCTACGGCATCGCGCTGGAGCCGGACGCCGTATTCTATCTCAACGTCTCGCCGGAACAACTGGTGCAACGCAACTTCGCCAAGAACCATGCGCTTGATTACTGGGAAAGCGGCATGGACCTCGGCCTTTCGCGCGACATGTTCGACAGCTTCCTGAAGTATCAGGCGCTCATGGCCCAGCAGTTCACCAAGCTGCAGGCCAGTTACGGCTTCACCATCATCGATGGCAACCGCTCCTCGGACGCCATCAACGCCGAGTTGCAACAGCACATCGGGAAAGTCATCGCTGGCCGTTAATCCCAACCAACTACTCCCATGGCGGATTCCGCGAGCAAAAGTGAAAACCTGGTGGTCGGCGTGGACCTTGGCGGCACCAAGATCCTCGCGGGCGTCATTGATCGCGGCTTCAAGTGCGTCAGCCAGGCCAAGATGACCACCAAGCACCAGCGCGGCCCAGAAGAGGTCATCGAGCGGGTGGCCCGGTGCGTGCGCGATGCGATTGATGAAGGCGATCTGGACATCAAGCAGGTGAAGGGCATCGGCATCGGTGCACCTGGCGCGGTGGATCCGGAAAGCGGCAAGGTCATCTTCGCCCCCAATCTGCAATGGCGCGATGTCCCCTTGAAAAAGTTGCTGGAGAAAGATCTGGGCATCCCGGTCTTCGTGGAGAACGACTGCAACATCTGCACCCTCGGCGTGCATGAGGCCGAACTGGAGGGCAAACCCAAGAACATGGTAGGCATCTTCCTCGGCACCGGCATCGGCGGCGGGCTGATCATAAATGGCAAGCTCTACTCCGGCTTCAACAAAACTGCCGGTGAACTCGGGCACATGGTGCTGGAGGTCGGCGGTCCCAAGTGCGGCTGCGGCAACAAAGGCTGCTTCGAGGCGCTGGCCAGCCGGAGCGCGATCTTCCGCCGCATCCAGACCGCGATCAAGGAAGGCCAGAAGACCGTCCTTACCGAGATGCTCGGGGATAATCTGGATGAGATGAAGAGCGGTGATCTGCGCAAAGCCATCAAGCGAGGTGATAAATTTGTCGAGAAAGTCGTCGAGGAAGCCGCCGAATACACGGGCATCGCCGTGGCCAATCTCATCAACATCCTCAATCCGGACACCATTGTGCTGGGCGGCGGCGTCATCGAGCAGATGGAGGACCAGATGATGGCAATCATCATCGAGACCGCGCACGACTACGCACTGGATGGCACCTCGGAGGGCATCGAGATCATCGCCTCCAAGCTTGGCGACAATGCCGGCATCACCGGCGGCGCCGTGCTGGCCAGACGTAACCTGGCCTGACTTTTTGTTTCCCCATGGCTGACACCCCCACACGTCGTGCCGTCATCGACATCGGGACCAATTCCGTCAAGCTGCTGGTCGGCGATGTCACGGATGGCACGGTGACCCCAGCTTTCGAAGCCGGGGAACAGACCCGTTTGGGCCAGGGACTTTACGAATCACACCGCCTGCACCCCGAGGCCATCGCCCGCACGGTGGATTGCGTCACGCGTTTTGCCGCGCGGGCGTGGGAAATGGGAGCGGCCTCCATCCGCGTCATCGCCACCAGCGCCACGCGGGATGCCCAGAACGGCCAGGAACTGGTGGCCGCCATCCTAGAGCACACCAACCTCAAGACTGAGGTCATCACCGGTGCACAGGAAGCAGAATGGGTTTATCGCGGTGTGCTGAGTGATGCTTCACTTGCTACGCATCCCCTGCTCATCCTGGATGTCGGTGGTGGCAGTACGGAATTCATCGTCACCGTCTTGGGCCAGTGCCTGTTCGACCACAGTTTTCAATTAGGCACCGTCCGCTTGCTGGAGAAATTTCCACCGGCTGACCCGCCTACGATGGACGATCTCGCCGTCTGCCAGCGCTGGCTGGATGAACTGCTGGAGCATTCCGTCAAACCCGTGGTGCATCCGCATTTGCCGCCCTTGGGCAGTCCGCAGACGTTGCTCGTCGGGACAGGCGGTGCGGCGCTCATCCTGGCCCGCATCCATCTGGCCTTGTCGGATTTTTCGCGCGAACAGATAGAGGGATTATCGCTCACCACGCAGGAGGTCTCTGCCATCTGTAAGAAACTCTGGAGCCTGCCGCTCGCCCAGCGCCGCCAGATCATCGGCCTGCCGCCGGAACGCGCGGATGTGATGCTGATGGGCGCGCTCATCTATGAGTCCGTGCTAAATCACTTCCAGATCCAGACCTTGCGCGTGACGACGCGCGGGTTGAGGTATGCGGCGCTGGTGGCGCCGTAGCTGCCGAAATCAGGAGCAGCGCCTCCTCATCCCGCAGTCGCGGGACTGCAACAAAAACAAAAACCCCGCTCCATTGCTGGAACGGGGTTGGTTATTTGAGATTATTGCTTAGAACTTGTACTTCACACCGGCGACGAGCTTGATGTCGTTCTTCTTGCGGCCCTGAGCGGGTTCGTTGTCGTAGTTGTCCACGATGTAGAACTCGAGCTTCACGGACTTGGTGATGTCCGTCTCGATGCCGATCTCGAAGTTGAAGAGGTAGTTGTTGAAATCATCGACCTGCGGCAGGAACTCGGCCTTCTGCCAGAGGCGGGCACGGTCGCTGATCTTGTATTCGAACTTCTCGGCCACACGCGCGCTGACGTAGCTCTTGGACTGGCCGCCCACTTCCTCGAACACGAAGGACGGACCACCTTCCGCGCTGAGGATCATGCGGTCTTGCTTGATGAAGTAATAACCACCACCGGGACCGACATTCAGACGGTAGGACACGTCCGCGATGTCGTCGTGCAACAGGTCCGCGAGCACATAGCCGAAGGCGCGTTCGCTGACGAGCCGGTTATACTGGCCGTAAACGCGCTGGGAATCGTTGTTCTTCTGGTTGTTGGATTCGCCATAGGTGATGTCCGTGCCGAGGTTCAGTTCGTTCTGGTCCCACTTGCGCAGGCCCTGCACGCGGGCGGTGAACATCAGCGTGTCGCTGTTGCCCTGGGTCAGGGTGGCACCGAGGCCGGCGCTGCCTTCCCATTTCGGGGCGGGCTTCTCCGCCACAGCGGGTGCAGCGGCAGCGGCCGGTGCTTGAGCCAAGGCATTCGTGGATAACACGCCGGAAACCGCTGCCAGCATACCGGCAACGACCAGCGTCCGCTTGATGGATGTATGAATCAGATTCATAAATGAACCGCGAACCATAGACGTAGAGTTTTCGATGTCAAAACCCGTTTTGTGACATTTTGAGACCGCTCAGACGGGGAAACCGGGTGCATTTGCGTTTACAAGCCTGCTGGAAAGGTCGTATTTTCCCGCTATCGCCCAGCTATGAAAACTGCCTCATCGAACATTTCTTCCGCCACCGGCACCAGCCGCCGTAACTTTTTGAAAACAAGCGCCTTGGCGGCCACTTATGGCGGGCTGGCCGCCGTCACTCCGCAAGCCAATGCGGTACCCGCGACCGCAACGGTGGACCCGAAGTATCGCGTCGAAAAGGGGCGCATCCGGCAATCCATCATGGGCTGGTGCTTCAAGCCCATGCCGGAAAAAGAACTCGCCCAGCATTGCAAAGACATCGGGCTGGTGGCGATGGAAGGCATCGGCACCGAGCATTATCCGATGGTAAAGGAGCTGGGGCTGAAGATCTCGCTGGTGGGCAGTCATGGCTTCGCGAAAGGGCCCGTGAACCCGGCCTATCATGCGGAGGTGAAGAAGATTCTGATGGAGCGCATCGATCTGGCGGCCAGTGTCGGCGCGCCGAACGTCATCACGTTCACGGGCATGCGCGAGGCGAACATCAGCAACGAGCAAAGCGCGAAGAACTGCCTCGATTGCTGGAAGCAGGTGATCAAGCACGCCGAGAAGAAAAAAATCACGCTGGTGCTGGAGCATCTGAATTCGCGCGACAACACACACCCGATGAAGGGACATCCGGGTTACTTCGGGGATAATGTGGATTATTGCATCGAGCTGGTGAAAGCGATGGGGTCGCCAAACTTCAAACTGCTCTTCGACATCTATCATGTGCAGATCATGAATGGCGATGTCATCCGGCGGTTGCGGATGTATAAGGAATATATCGGGCATTATCACACGGCCGGTTGCCCGGGTCGCGCCGAACTGGATGACCAGCAGGAGATCAATTACCCGCCGATCCTGCGGGCGATTTTAGAGACTGGCTACACGGGCTATGTCGCGCAGGAGTTTATTCCGACGTGGGATGATCCGATCCTGGCGCTGCGGCATGCGGCGAAGGTGTGTGATGTGTAGGGGGGAGTTTTTTACCTAATTAACTAATCCAGTTTCAGCATATTTTTCTGCTTCTGCTGAAACTATGATTGCTTGCGCAATGGGCCTGAAACAGACTCTTTGCGTAACATACCAAAGCGCATGCGTTCATATGGATTGCTGATGAGGTGGCTTTGCGCAGCAGTTATCGGGTTCGTATATACCGTTTCAGCGGCTGACAAAGGGGTTCAAGTTTATCACAAAGGCCATGCCGTAGATCCCGGCAGGATTCTGGCGAAGTACAAGAATCCAAGAGGGCAACTACAGGCGGCCAAGGCGGCTGTCCTGCAGTCGGTGAACCTGACCGAAAGCACTCATATCCCACTGGTTCCCGGCCTTGTGATCCTAGAGGAAGTCAGGCCCAATGTGGCATTGCAGGGCGGCAAGCCTGCCCGCAAACACCCAAAGGAGCAGCAGGCGGAGCTGACAACCAGATTGAGAGCGCTGCAAGAGAGCGGGCTTTTTGAGTATGCAGAGCCAGACTATCTCGTGAATGCCCATGCCGCCCCAAGTGATGAAGCTTTCACGGACGGACGGCTTTGGGGCTTGCGCAACCTGGGCCAGAGCGGGGGCACGAGCGGCACGGACGTGGGGGCAACAACCGCGTGGGACATCACCACGGGAAATGCAGAAGTGATTGTGGCCGTCATTGACACAGGTATCCGTTACACTCATCGAGACCTGTCCGCCAACATGTGGCGGAACCCCGGCGAGATCCCGAACAACGGCGTGGATGACGATCAAGATGGTTATGTGGACAACGTTTATGGCATCAATGCCATCAACGGGAGTGGTGATCCGATGGACGACCAAGGGCACGGCACCCACGTAGCGGGAACCATCGGAGCCGCCGCCAATGACGGTAATCCGCATGTCGGCGTTGCCTGGCGGGTGAAGCTGATCGGGTGTAAATTTTTACCAGCGCAAGGTGGCGGCAAGACCAGCGATGCCATCAAGTGTATAGATTTTGCCGTCTCCAAAGGAGCCCGTATCCTGAACAACAGTTGGGGTGGCGGACCGTTCAACCAAGCCACATTCGATGCGATCGCCCGGGCGAGAGACAGGGGTGTTCTTTTCGTTGCGGCAGCCGGAAATGATGCGAACAACAACGACTCGTCCCCTTCCTACCCCAGCGGTTACGACTTGGATAACATCATCTCCGTGGCGGCGATTGACCGGCATAATCAACTGGCAGATTTTTCTAACTATGGAGCCAGCACGGTGGACATTGCCGCTCCGGGCGTGGAAATCTATTCCACTTGGAAGGATTCAGATACCGACTACAAAACGATCCAAGGCACCAGCATGGCTACGCCGCATGTTTCCGGCGTAGCGGCCTTGGTCTTATCCCATTTTCCGGGCATCTCGGCAGGCGATCTGAAACGGGCAATCCTCAACAGTGCGGTGGCAGTAAGTGGGTTACAGACCAAGGTTGCCACTGGAGGAAGGGTGAATGCGTTCAATGCAGTGAGTTCCGTGGCGGATGGAAACTTGGAAATCTCGGTTTATCCACCGACTGAAACCACACTGCTGGGCGGCACGATCATGCCCTTGCGGATCTCCGTGTCTGACTTTGGCGTCGTCAACGGAGCCAGCATCACGGCAAATATCGTGGGCTCCACCAACCTGAGCTTCGTCAACGATGGACAGGCACCGGATGAAGTGGCCGGGGATGACAACTATACCGCACTCCTGTGGGTGCCACCTTTTCAAGAAACGGTAACCCTGAATGTCTCCATCTCGGCTCCGGGCAAGACGACCGCCAATTTCACCCTGACCTACCCCGTGGTGCTGCCACCCGCCAACAATGATTTTGAAAAGCGCACCCCGTTAACGGGCGTAGAATTCACCATCAGCAGCTCCAGCCTGCATGCCAGCAAACAACCGGCGGAACCGTTCCATGCGGACGTGCAGGGTGGAAAATCCGTCTGGTATACTTGGACGGCGCCCGCCAGCGGGCAGGTATTTCTCGTCGCACGCTCAGCTGTTTTCGATACGTTACTGGCCGTCTATGGAGGCAACAGCCTGGGCTCGCTTACGCATATCGTCAGCAATGACGATACCTTCACCCCGCTTGTTCCGAACGCCCGGGCTTTGAGCTTCGTGACCTTTCCGGTCACCGCCGGCCAGATTTGTCAGTTTGCGGTGGATGGCTTTGGAGGAGACGGCGGAGCGTTTGAACTTGAGTTGAAGCTGGAAACGTCTTTGACGCCTCCGCCAAACGATAATTTCAGCAACCGCGTTTCCCTGCCCTCTCTAAATGGTTCCTCGTGGGGATTCCCGGCAGTCCTCAGCACGTTTTCCGCCACCCGGGAAGGAACCGAACCACTCCATGCCGGCAATTCAGGCGGCAAAAGCGTGTGGTTCTACTGGCAGGCACCCGACAATGGCATTGTGAATCTTTCCACGCATGGCAGCAGTTATGACACGTTGCTGGCCGTGTACACCGGCACTTCGCTCAACGCCTTAACACCCGTGGCCGCCAACGATGATGGCGAGAACAATGATGGTTCCAGCACAACGGGATTCAGCGTCACAGCAGGCACGACTTACAGCATCGCCGTGGATGGCTATAACGGAGCAGGCGGCATCTTGCAGCTGACCCTGACCTTTTCAGCCGGGGCCACTGGCCCTGCAAATGACAGCGGCAGTAACGCAATTCAGATCACGGGTGCCAGCGCCAGTGTGACGGGTTCGAATATAGGCGCTACCAAAACCGGCATGGAACCAGATCATGCCGACAATGCCGGGGGCAAATCCGTGTGGTGGTATTGGACCGCTCCTGCAAACGGGGTTGTCACCATCAACACCACGGGCAGCAGCTTTGATACCCTGCTGGCCATTTACACGGCCTCAACACAACTGGATCTTGTGACCGCTAATGATGATGGTCCGTCTGGAACCACCAGTCAGGTCGTTTTTTATGCAGTCTCCGGGACCACGTATTACATCGCGGTGGACGGGTATCAGAGTTTTTTTGGAACCACCGCTTCAGGAAGCATCACGTTAAATCTCACTTTGGATACAGGTGTCAAACCGGTTAACGACAACTATGCCAACAAGATTCTGCTCAGTGGAAACGTGGTAAAAACCACTGGCTCAAATGTGGCGGGCACCAAAGAAGTCAATGAACCCAATCACGCCGGAAACAGCGGCGGACGTTCCGTCTGGTGGACTTGGATGGCCCCCGTGACTGGCCTGGTGGAGGTATCCACTAAAGGCAGCAACTTTGACACATTGCTCGCCGTGTATGGCGGAAGCACCCTGAACAATTTGACCATCGCCAGCAATGATCAATCTTCGGAAGGCGGCAACACCAGCAAGCTTTCCTTTTTTGCCAGTGCGGGGATGTATTATACGATCGCCGTAGATGGTAAGAACGGTGCCTCGGGAGAGATTAAGCTCGCAATCGAGCAACTGGTGCAGGCAACGCTTGTCTATGGGACTTCCTTTGAAACCGGTGAAGGGTATTCCACGGGCTCCAGCCTGGCCGGACAAAACGGTTGGTTGAAGTCCGGCACCGGAGGCAACGGAATCATCAATGAAGCGTTCATTGGACGTGGCCAGCAGGCATACGTGGGCTTTAGCGCGCCCAATCCGGGCAACTCCACATTGTGGCTGTACCGGCCCATCAACCTCCTGCCGGAGGCAGGCCAGCTCGTGGCCTTCGGCACGCAGATGCAAATAGTGGATTCCACGAACGGCCGGTGGGATACCTTTCGTTGGGGGGTCTATAACGGATTTGCCGAACAGTTGTTCCGAGTCGTCTTCGACAACAACTCATTAGAGATCTTCTATGTGCTCGACGACGGCGTATCCCGGGCCACGGGCTATAGCTTCAGCAACGATCTGGTCTATGATCTGAGGCTCTATATGGATTTCGCAAACAACACTTGGACAGCCACGCTCAACGGATTTTTGCTCATCAGCAATCAGCCGATCACCACGAAAGGAGCCGATCTTAGCTTGGGAGATATCGACGCGGGATGGAATCTGCGCACCGCCGGGTCGCCAGGAAACAACTACATGGTTTTTGACGACTATGCAGTCGCCCTTTTGGAGCAGCTTTACGTGCCAACCATCAATACGGAACCGCAAAGCCAGACATTAACAGCGGGACAATCCGCCATCCTAAGCGTGGCCGCAAGCGGCACTGGCCCCTTAATGTACCAATGGTACAAGGAGGGAGAACTTTTGCCGGGTAAAACCACGGCCACACTTAATTTGGGCAGCGCGCAAGCAAGCCACGCGGGCCGATATTGGGTAGTGGTGTCCAATTCGGTAGGAACAGCCACTAGCGTTGAAGCCGTCCTCCTCGTCAATCCAGTGACGCCCGTCCCCGCTAACGACCTGTTTGCCAATCGGATCACGATCTCCGGCAGCAGCAATGTGGTGGCCGGCGTGAGCGTGGGCGCGACGAAGGAGGCGAATGAACCGGTGCATGCGGGGAATGCGGGCGGCAAGTCCGTGTGGTGGTCCTGGACGGCACCGGGCAGCGGAACTTATCTCATCACCACGGCGGGCAGTGATTTCGATACGTTGCTGAATGTCTATACCGGGAGCGCGGTGAACGGGCTGGTCAGTGCGGGTGGTAATGACGATCCGCAGTCGCAGACCCGCCATGCCACGGTGCGACTTAATGCCATAGCGGGGACGACGTATCAGATCGCGGTGGATGGCTATAACGGGGATGCGGGTCAGGTGCGGTTGACCGTCAAGCCGGCGCCGAATCTGGCCTTCAACGAGGTGACGAAGACGGTCGGCGGCAATTTCAGTACGGGCTTCGCGGCCGAACCGGGCATCAAGTATGTCATCCAAGTTTCCAGCGATCTGGTGAACTGGGTGGACGTGCAAACCGTCACCGGCCAAGACGGGGTAATCCAGTATGTGGATACTGAAGCAGGAGCCAATTCCCGACGGTTCTATCGGGCGATACAGGCACCTTAGTTCCCGGTCGAAGTCCGGCCTCCAAGAAAGATGGAGCGGCAGATTCGAGGACGAGCAAGATGATCTGGGGATACCGATCTTTCGTCTCTGGGGAGACTGGTCGGTTGGGCCGGCAAGAAACCAGCGATGAATCGCTGGGCTATTTTCGGGAAGTCCCTGGCGGGACTACGGGCGGCGGACTGGTG
>JAEYXS010000071.1 GCA_023431185.1 Verrucomicrobiota bacterium | reverse complement strand
GTTCGGGGTGACGCCGGCACTGGGCGGAACGATCGAGGTGGCGGGGAAGGAAACGAAGATCGGTTCACCGATTGCAGCAATCGCGGCGGGGCTGGCGTTGGTGCCGGAGGACCGGAAGCAGCAGGGGGTGATCCTTGAGATGGCGGTGAAAGAGAATCTGAGCCTGGCGAGTTTGTTGCGCGATCAGAAGAATGGATTTTTGAATCGTGCGAAGGAAAATGAGATCAGCCGCCAGATGATCGAGCAGATGAGGGTGAAGACGCCGAGTGACAAACAGTTCGTGCAGTTTCTTTCAGGTGGCAATCAGCAGAAGGTGGTGCTCGGCAAATGGCTGGCGATGAATCCGAAGGTGTTGCTGCTAGATGAGCCGACGCGAGGGATCGATGTGGGGGCGAAGTCGGAGATCTATGGGTTGATGGAGGAACTCGCGGGTAAGGGGATGGCGATTTTGTTCGTATCGAGCGACATGGAGGAGGTGCTGGGGATGTCGGATCGCGCGCTGGTGATGCATGAGGGACGCATAACGGGGGAGTTGAGGCGGGAGGAGTTGAGCGAGGAAGCGTTGATGCAGTTGGCGACGGGTGGGGAGGCAGTCGCTTTGGCGGGGCATTAATTGGCCAGCAATTCCGTCATCTGGTTCAGCAATTGCAGGCTCTGCCTGTCTTTGAACTTCTTTTTCTGCTGCACCAATTTCACGCGGTATTCGATTTTGAATTCGTTTGGCAGGATGGGTTTGAACCTGGGCAAGGTCTCGGAAATGATCAACAGCAGATCACTGCGGTTTCTTTTTGAGTAGTAGTCTTCGTTCAGCGTCATCTCGGCGCCCACCAGCATGCCGACGATGCCCACCTGAACTTTCTTGAGGCTTTCGATACGGCCTTCGTATTTGTCGTCCTTGGGGATCGCGCCCAAGAATTCATCGGTCAGGCCGATGCCGCTGGCGGCGGTTCGCAGCATGAAGCTGTAGAAGACGATGAGTTCATCAGGGAGAGAAACTTTTCCCTGGTTGGCGACCGTCACATAGTGGCCCAACAGGGCACTCATGCTGGATTGCATGAGCATGAAATTCTCCATACGTGAAGTGACGGGCAGGTCTTTGTTCTGGATGAACGCAAGGTTTTCCTCGGAAACGATCCGCATGAGCACGGCCTTGCCCCGGGAGTCCTTAAAAGTGGGCAAGGGAATTTTTGCGGTGATGATCGCCTGGACGGCCCGCTCATAGTCTGTTCCCATCCACTTCTGATCCAGGTCGGCAACGCCAGCGTTCAAATAGGAGACACGCCATGCGGCGGCACTGAGCGGGTGGCTGTGAAATGTGAATACACCCAACAGAACAGCCAAGGTCAATGTGCGGAAAAAGCCTCTAATCATGCGGCCTAAAAATAGGTTCGTGACCCTCAAAAGTCGAATGCTATTGAGTGGAACACCGCAGATGATGACAAGGTACGCCGTTATTTGGCGGGCCACCAAGCGTCAATCTTCTTGGTCAGGGCAGTTACGCGCTTGGATTCCTTGCTGGCGAGGTTGTTCTCCTCGAAGGGGTCTTTCTTCAGGTCGTAGAGTTCGATGGGGGCATCGGGCTCGTTTTGTTTCGCGGGGAGGATGAGTTTCCAGTGGTCTTCAATCGCCCAGCGCCAGCGCAGGCTGGTGGCGGGGACCTGAAGATCCACGGCGTTGTGGGTGAAGCATTCGCCGTAGATGGTCTTGCGGGCTTTCACGGCTTTGTCATCGAACAGGTCGATGCCCTGCATGTCCTTGGTGGTGGGCAGGCCGACGGCTTTGAGGAGGGTGGGCATGATGTCGATGGAGATGGCCAGTTCTTCGCTCATCTGCGGTTTCACTTTGCCGGGCCAGCGGATCATGATGGGCGTGCGTACACCGCCATCGTATTGGGATTGCTTGGACTTGGGGGCGTAGCGCGGGGCTTCGGGGTTTTGGATCCAGCCGTTGTCGGCGACATAGACGAAGATGGTGTTCTCGCGCAAGCCTTGCTGGTCGATGTGATTCATCAGTTCACCGCAGGTCTCGTCGAACCATTCCACCATGGCCCAGTATTTGGCGACGTGGAGGGAATTCGTCTTGTCCTGATATTTCTTCAGAAGACGCTCGGGCGGGGTGTGCGGATCGTGCGGAAGGAGAGGGGCATACCAGACGAAGAATGGTTTCTGCTCCTTCTTGGCGGTGGCGATGAAGTCGTAGATGGGCTGCATGGATTTGCGACCGATCTCGAGGCCGACATCACCATGGCGACCACCCTGGGTCATGCCGTGAGTGAAGCCGCCGCGGCTGTAATGTTTCTGCCACCACTTGCCGGTCTGGAGACTGAGGTAGCCTTTTTGTTGCAAGTTGCGCGGTAAGGTCGGCGCGTCCTCGATGAATTTGGACATGATCTCGCGGCCTTGGTCAAAAAGCGGAGATTTCTGGAAATCACGGTTCGTCATGCCTTTCGGAATGGCGGGGTCGTTGCTGGTGACCTTGTGCTGATGCGGATAGAGCCCGGTGATCATGGAGGCGAGGCTGGGGCAGCAGAGGCTGCCAGGGACGTAGCCGCGCCGGAAGGTGAGGCTCTCGGCGGCGAGTTTATCGAGATTCGGGGTCTTGATCTGCGGATGGCCCATGAAGCCGTAATCGGTCCACGCGTGGTCGTCGGAGACGATCATGACGATGTTCGGCGGGGCGGAGGCGGCACGGGAGGAAAGGCTGACCAGCAAAATGAAAGCGCAGATAAGTAAGTTTCTTGGATGCATAATATTATTTCATTCAAACCATGCGATCAACAGCCGCAGCCGTGACTATTTCGTATACTTTTTGGACGTGGTGAACCGGCGCAAAGGTTACCAAGCATCAGGGGAGGCTGGCAAAGACCTTTTGCGGGTCGTAAGCGGGTTGGGCACCATCTTGGCTGGCGACGAAGGCACCAAGGGTGCAGGCGCGGGTGAGGAGTTTTTGCGGTTCAGCGAGAGTGACGGAGGAAAGGAGGCCGGATAAGAGGGCGGCGGTGAAGGCGTCGCCAGCGCCGATGGTGTCGCGGATGATGATGGGCGGAGTGGTGGCGGCGAAGATATGTCCTTCATGAAGCCAGAGAGCGCCGTGGGCACCGCGTGTGACACAGATGTTGTGGCAGCCGGTGAGATGGCCAAGGGCAATGATCTTGGTTCTGATCAAGGCTTCATTCGCATCGGCATCTTCCACGGCGGCGTGATCGGCGAGGCGAAGAAGTTCATCGGCGTTGAGTTTCAAGACATCGGTTTGCCGGGCGAGTTCGAGGATGAGCGGGACATCATCGTAGGGCGGGCGGAGGTTCACATCGAAGACGCGGAGCAGATGTTTTTGGGCGAGGAGTTTGTGCAGGACTACCCGGTTCGCTTCATGGCGCAGGGCGAGTGAGCCGAAGACGAGGGCGGCGCTTTGGGTGGCGGACTGGTGGACGACAGCCGTGTCCGGCAGGCGATCCCAGGCGGCGTGGTCGGCGAAGGTATAGGTGGCGTTGCCGGAGGCGTCGAGTTCGGCATCGACGGTGCCGGTGGGGAGTTCGTCGTCTATGTGGATGAGTTTATCGGAGAGGCCGCGGGCGCGGATACGTTTGAGGGTTTGCGCGCCAAGCCAGTCGTTGCCGAGGGCGGAGAGCATCAAGGGGTCGTGGCCGAGCTGTTTCAGATGGTAGGCGACGTTGAAGGGCGCGCCGCCGAGAAACAGTCCGTGTGGGAGGCAGTCCCAGAGGATTTCGCCGAAACAGAGGATGGTGCTCATTGTGATGGGAAAGATTTAACCACAGATGGGCGTAGATGGAATGACGAAGGGGAAACATCCAACATCGAAAGGGGAAAAATTAGCGCCGTCTCACGACGGCGGCTACGAGGATCGGGTCATTACACTTTGTCCACGCTGGGGCAGAGGGTGCGGAGTTCGCAGTTGAGGCAGTCGGGGTTGCGGGCGTAGCAGCGGCGGCGGCCGTGGAAGATGAGCTGGTGGCTGAAGGTACACCAGTCCGGTTGCGGGACGAGTTTCATCAGGTCCTGCTCGATGTGCTTGGGATCGGTCTCGCGCGTGAGTCCGAGGCGATGGGAGAGGCGGCCTACGTGGGTGTCCACGACGACCCCGACGTTGATATTGAAAGCGTTGCCGAGGACGACGTTGGCGGTCTTGCGACCGACGCCGTCCAGGGCGACGAGTTCTTCCATGGTTCCGGGCACTTTGCCTGCGTGACGTTCGATCAGCTTACGGCAAGTGGACTGGATGTTCTTTGCCTTAGCGCGGTAAAGGCCGATGCGGCGGATGTCGTCGGCGAACTCAGCAGGGTCGGCGTTGGCATAGTCGGCGGCGGTTCTGTACTTCTGGAAAAGTTTCCCGGTGACGATATTGACCTGCTTATCGGTGCATTGGGCGGAGAGGATGGTGGCGATGAGAAGTTCGAGCGGGTTGGAGTTGTTCAGTTCGCAATAGGCGTTGGGATAGATCCGGTGCAGCGCAGCATTGATCTGTTGCGCGCGGGCGTGTTTGGCGGCGAAAGACTCGCGTGGCATGGCGGGAAAATGGCGGGAAAACGGACAAGGGCCAAGGAAGAAAACCAGAAGGACGCAAGGGCCATGAGTTCATTTTTCTTCCATGAACCGGGCTGAGAGACCGAGAGCCTTGACGGCGGCGAGCAGTTGTTCCGGTTTCCAGGCCGGTGAGGAAGATTTGCTGGAGGCTTGAGGCTGGGGTTGGAAACGGATCAGGAAAAGGCCTTTGGTCCGGTTGCGGCATTCGACGGTGATGAAGTCTTTTTGTTGGGCAAAGAGAGCGTCGATTTTGGCAGCATTAGCAGCTTTCGCATAATCTGGTACAAGCAGTTTCAAGGAGGCGTTGAAGGGTTCGCCATGGAGTTGGAGCGTGTCGCTGACGGCCCGGGCGATCTGGTGATGATCCGCCTTTTTCGGATCGAAGGAAACACGGGCATAGCCGCTGGTCTCGGTCAGCCCGTCAATTTTTTGAACACCGGGGACGCTGCGGATGGAGTTTTCCAGGAAACTTACGCACGCGGCACATTTCACATCGGTGATGTAAAAGGTGGCGGTGGTGAGGGGGCGGGCAGCAGAGGCTTTCTCCGGTTCGGCGGCCCGCAGGGGCAGAGCGAGTGCCAGACACAAGACGGTGAGTTGAAGAAGTGACGCTGAGTGTGTCATGTTGATTTTCTATCCGCAACATTCACAGGCTGGCTGGAGCAAAGTTCACGCCCTTTCTTTCGCGCACGGATTGTTCCTCGGCTTCACATAGGAGGAGGTCGTTCAGGGCATCCATACCCGTGACGACGGTGGGCTGGGTGCCGGTGCGGATGCAGTCGCGGAAGTGGGTGAGCTCGCCGATGTAGCCATCGGGACCATCGCAGGAGACGATCTCAGGCGGCTGACCTTTGACGAAGAGTTTGAGCGCTTCCTTGCCACGGGCGAGGTCGAAATCAGCAGTGGCGCGTTCGAAGTTCACGGTGTAGGCCTTGTTGAAGCCGAAGCCGTCGGCGAAGGCCCAGGAGCCTTCGGCATGGACCATCACGCCATTATCGTAAGTGTATTGGGCGAGGACGTGGTCGATGGCACCGCTGAGATTGGAATAGCCGGTGGCGTAAACGCTCTTGGGTGCGCCGAAGCACCATTGCACGAAATCGACATCGTGGATGTGGAGGTCGAGCAAGGCACCGCCGGATTTGGCGCCTTCGAGGAAATTGTGCTGGCCCCAGCCGGGAGGTTGGGCGACGCGGCGGAACCTTGCGCCAAGGACTTTACCGTAAGTCCCGGCATCTATCGTTTGCTTCAACCACCACCAACCGGGCCACCAACGGGCGCACATGGCGGGGAGGAAAACGCGGTCGGTCACGCTGGCGACGGCGAGGATCTCGCGGGCTTGGGCGGAGGTGCGGGCGAGGGGTTTCTCGCAAAGGACGTGCTTGCCGGCTTTTAGCGCGGCGATGGCCTGGTCCTTGTGGGCGAGGGTGGGGGTGCAGATGTCGATGGCGTGGATGTCGGGATTCGCAAGCATCTCCGCGAAGTCGCGGTAGCCGCGCACTTGCGTCATGTCGAGCTTGAGCGGTTCTTGGGTGCCGATGTTTCCGGCGACATCGGAGAAATCACCATCGAGGCGGCGGCCGCTGGGACTGCAAAGGGCGGCGACGCGAATGCCTTCCACCTGGCGGTACGCCTTGATGTGCGTGGCCGCCATGAAACCGAGACCGACAATGCCGACGTTGATCATGGGGAGTTTTTAACCACAGATGGACATAGATGAACACAGATAAGTTTAGGTGTGTCCTGATTTGAAATAAATGAATCGCCTGGCGCTCTCACCCCTCACCCCGGCCCTCACCCGTTGAGGGGAGAGGGAGAACATTTATCGCCTCCGAGACAGACTGAGGGCGTTTCTTTATGCGCTTGGTCGCTGCTGATCAGCTGCGGAGGGTTTTGCCTTTGAGTTTTTCGACGAAGGTGACGAAGCCTTCGGCTTGCTGGACGAAGCGGGCGCGGAGTTCGGCGTCTTTGAGTTTGCCGCTGGCGTCGAGTTGGGTGTGGACGCCGGGGACGAAGACGCGGTTCGGGTAGATGAAAGCGTTCCGGTAGCCGAAGACCTGCTGGAGCTGTTCCACGGGGCGGAGGGCGCCATACATGCCCATGGCGACCCCGGCGAAGCAGACGGGGCGTTGCTCAAAGGCTTCCGGGAACTTCAGCATGTCGATGAAGTATTTGAGCACGCCGGGCATGCTGCCGTTGTATTCCGGGGTGACGACGACGAGGCCGTCCGCATTGAGCACGGCATCGCTGAAGGGCTGGAAGGCGGCGGGCTTGGTGCCGTAGGCGGCCGGGGTGAAGAGCTCGGCGGGAAGCTGAACGAGATCGAGCGTCTGGGTCTGGACTTTGAGGTCGCGATAGATGCCTTCGATCTCGGCAGTGACTTTGCGGGTGTTGCTGTCGGCGCGGTTGGTTCCGGAGATGAGGGTGATCATGGTTTTAACAATTGAAGGAAGATGGTTGGGCGTCCATGTTTATTCCATTCCGCCCATAGTTTATCCGAAAGAGGCATTTGTCCAGTGGAGCCCATGGAGAAAAATTCACCAGAAACGGCAAGCCCAGTCACAGGGGATAGCGAGCCGTCACGGTCTGCCCGGTGGCGCACGCGCATTTTTCACCGGGTGGTGCGTGCGGGATATTTGCTGGTGATGGCGGGGCTCGTGGTGATTCTTTTGAGGCAGCCGCGACCGCAGACGGTCATGATACGGCTAGTGGATGACCAGGGAAAGCCGGTGGTGGGCGCGGTGGTGACGATGGCAGGCCTGATCGCCAAGTCACCGAAGAATTGGTGGTGGTGGGATGAAGAAAGATTCGGCCCCAAGGGTCCCTATACAAGCGGGGCAGACGGGTTGATCAAGTTGAGCTACCCCAGGTTCCATAGCGGACGCCGGGAGACGGGAGCGGTCGATGTTATGATCGAGCACGAGAAACATCATCCTGACTATAAGAAGGTAATCGTGGATGCGAGTCCGGAAGGCAGTCACAGTTTCCCGGGATCGCTACTGAGCCTCATCACGGGTCAGAAGTTCAAGAGCAGCGGTCAGAAAAGCATCCGCGATGTCACTTTGGACCGGAGCGCAGTAGTGGAATTGAAAGCAGCGTGGAGTGGCCAGCCCGTCCCTCCGGAAGAGTTGCTGCCGGTGGTAAATAATTACCGCAGCTATCGCATACCGGTACCGAAATGGGAACCGGGCGACGGCGGGGTGTTGCGATCCGTTCAGATGGAGCCGAGAGGGCAGACATTTTTCGTGGCCTGGCTGCCGTCACAAGGGCGGGCAGCTTTCAGCGGAGTGCTGACTAATATGGGAATGGGCGGCGTCACGAACCGTCATGAGGTGGTGCTGATACGCGGGGTGGAGGTGAGAGGGCGGCTGGCTGATAATGTGCCGCGTCCGGTGGTGAATGGGCAGGTGAATGCGGTCAGTCTGCGGGGTGAACCCCTGTCCTGGAAGGATTGGACGGAGGTAAAGCCGGATGGAACATTCGTTTTTTCCTCCCTGCCGGTGGGGCGGGTCGAGCTCGCGGGAATCTGTGAGGGGTTTGTATCCCAGAGTGGCACGCAGACGAATGGCTACCCCGGGGCACTGGTGCCGCAGGAGTTTCTTCTTACGGGAGAGAAGGCCGAGGTGGTACTGAGGATGGAGCCGAGCCTGACGAGTGTGGTGACGGTGAATGGGCCGGACGGAGAGCCTTTGGCCGGTGTCCAAGTCATGTTCTCGCCGATTATCTATACAAGCGGAGGGAATATGGTTTTTCCGGGACAGTTGTTCCGTTCTGAAGAGCTGCGGCGTGGGGATAAGAAATACAGTTTGCGGGAGTGGCAGCGGAGTTGGCGGCGTTTCTCCGGCTGGACGGATCAGGCTGGACGCGTCGAGATCAGCAGTCTCCCGGCGGGGTCGCACTACCTCCAAGTGGTCCATGAAGAGTTTGAAACCAAGATAGACCATTCGCAAGGGCACTCGACACGGTTATTGACCGTGGTGATGGCCGGCGGCCTGACGAATTTTCAGCCGGTGCTGATGTTGAAAAAGGGGACGGAGAGCTTGGAGGAGTAGGGGGAGTCCTGCTTGCGTCCAATAGTTCATAAAACGAAAGCAGGTGGCCAAGATTCTGGGGAAGATTGGATCGGGTTTGCAAAAATTGTCGTGCATGCCTTTTGAGAAGGTGAGGGTTGGTTAGTTGTTCTAATTTTAAGTTCCTTGCCTGCAAGCGGTTCGCGATAATTTATCCGGTGTGGTTTTTGCTTGTTCTCAATGATTGGAAGGGTAGGGTTAATTTCGGCTTTGGCCCTGACTTGAGTAAGTTAAAGTATGGTTGCAAACGGTATTGAAGGTCGGCACTTCGGGCGAGTTTCACAACGGTTCGTTGTGGATGCGTTCATCTTTATCGTGGCCTTTTTCGCGGCGTTTGCCTTGCGGTTCATGGAGGAATGGTTGCTGGCCCTGATGGATCATTGGGCGGGCATCCTCATCGGCGGCGTTTTTTATTCCTGTGTGGCTTATATTTTCGGGTTTTATTCTTTCCATGGCATCCCGCGGAATACGGCCAACCGTATCCTGGCGGTGAGCGGAGCGGTGGGCCTTTCGGCATTATTGATGCTGGGGTTCTTTTATCTGTTTCAAGTGGCCGGGTTTGGCCGTGGTGCGATGGCTTTGGGGGCGGTTTTTGCGATAATCGGACTGGTGGGCAACTACACTGTGCTGCGGCATCGCGAGGAAAGTTTCCGGGAGCGGATGCTGGTGATCCTGACCTGTGCGGATGATGAGCATGAACTCATGTTGAATCGGCGACTGTGGGAACCGGGACTGGAATTGGTGGGAGTTGTGGCCGCGGAGAATTATCATCCGGGTGAGGGGCTGAAGGTGTTGGGGAAAATTGGTGATTTGCCGAAGATCGCGCGCCGGGAACAGGTGGCGAGGGTGGTGTGCGCGGAGAATTGCATCACGTCGGTCGAAAATTTCCGGCTGTTCTCGGAGTTGCGCTATTCCGGGGTGCTGGTGATGCCGTTGATCAGCATGTGCGAGGAGTTCTACCAGTTCATTCCCTTGGGGTTGGTGACGCCCGCCTGGTTGCTGGCGGCCAGCGGTTCGCCGCGGCTGACTTACATCCGCAAGATGAAGCGGGCGTTTGACATCGTTTTTTCTCTGCTGCTGCTGCTGGCGCTATCGGTCCCTTTTGTGCTCGGTGTGATCTTGGTGCGGTTGACGAGCAAGGGTCCGGTGTTTTACCGGCAGGTACGGTCAGGACGGTTTGGCAACAAGTTTGAGATGCTTAAATTGCGCTCGATGCGGGTGGATGCCGAAGCAACGGGAGTGCAATGGGCGAAAGACAAAGATCCACGGGTGACACCGGTGGGTGAGTTCCTGCGCAAATACCGGATCGATGAGATCCCGCAATTGCTGAACGTGTTGAAGGGCGAGATGTCGCTGGTAGGGCCGCGGCCGGAACGGCCGGAATTTGTCACGCAGTTGGCGGAACGCATTCCGTATTTCCAGGAACGCCTGATGATCCAGCCAGGTATCACCGGCTGGGCGCAGGTGAAGTATCCGTATGGTGCGAGCATCGAGGATACACGCAAGAAGCTGGAGTACGACCTGTATTACATGAAGCACATGAGTCTGCTGCTGGATCTGTTCATCTTGCTGGACACGGTGCGCACGATGTTGAGCGGAGGCTTGGGGCAGAAGGCGCGTGACAAGGCACCGCACTATCATACCCGCCGGACACATGCGGCAGCAGTGGCCGAGGCCGAAACGGCCAGCGCCCGGAGTTAAACAGTTGCACGGGATTCCGTTGCGGCAGGGAAACCGCCTCAGGCGCAGGGACGCCAGACGGTCGCTTTCGTCGTGGTCTTCAATCCACCCGAGGTCAAGTCTACCACTTTGATGTCATCCGTGAGCATGGGGAGGAGTTGGCGGGCGTCATCGTTGCCGTTGCCGATCACTATGACTTTGGCCCCCTGAGTCAATTCAGCCACGGAGCTGACGATGAGATGGCTCAAATGAGGCAGATGGATCTCCACGAAACGTTTGTTCGCACCGATGAGGCGCTCGGGGGACACATTGCGGTCATAGAGACGTACATGCTTGCCAGCTTTGACGAGTTCCTCAATGAGCTTGACCACGGGAGATTCGCGCAGGTCATCGGTGCCTGCTTTGAAGGCGAAACCGAGGACGGCGATGGGTTCTTCTTTTTGCTCCAGTAAGTATCGGTAGGCGCTGTTGAAATGGGCGTCATTGCTCAGGCCGATGCCTTCCATGAGCGGCAATTCCACACCGAGTGAACGACCGGCGGCAGCGATGGCGCGGAGGTCTTTCGGCAAGCAGGAGCCGCCGTAGCAGAAGCCGGGCTTCAGGTAAACGGGGGAGAGATTCAGTTTGGTATCCAGCGAGAAGATGCGCATGACTTCATCGGCATTGGAGCCGAGAGCCTTGCTGGCACGGCCGATCTCATTCGCGAAAACGATCTTCAGGGCGTGGAAGCAATTATCGGCGTACTTCACCATCTCGGCGGTGCGGAGATCGGTGTGGACCATGGGGCCCGGGATGCCGTCGTAGAGTTCGGCGACCTTGTGGAAGTCTTCCACGGATTCAGTGCCGATGACGGTTTTGGGCGGATTGTAGAAATCGTGAACGGCGGTGGATTCGCGCAGGAACTCGGGGTTGATGCCCACACCGAAACCCAGGCCGTGCTTTTTGCCGGAGGTCTTTTCCAAGGCGGGAATGACGGTGCCCTCGATGGAACCGGGGAGCATGGTGGAACGGATGACGACAAGGTGCCGGGAAGGCTTGTCACGCAGGACTTCACCGATGTTCTCGCAGACGCGGCGGATGTAGGTGAGGTCGATGCTGCCGTCCGGCTTGGATGGCGTGCCGACGCAGATCATGGAGATCTCGCTGGCGAGCACGGCGGCTTTGAAATCCGAGGTGGCACTCACGCGGCCAGCCTTCACCCCTTCACCCAGCATGGTTTCCAGCTCTGGCTCGATGATGGGGGATTTGCCGGCATTGATCTGGCCCACTTTAAAGGCGTCCGTATCGACGCCGATGATGGTGTGCCCTTGCCGGGAGAAACACGCGGTGATGACCGCGCCCACATAGCCCAATCCAAAAACGCTTACTTTCACCGTATTTAATAGGTAACTGCCGCCGTTTTCTGCCAGCAACAGATTTCGATCAACCGAAACCGTTGCCGTGTTAACGGCGAGACTTTGGCGGGAACCTCAGGGCGGAGCAAGCCTGCTTCCATGCCTAATTTGGCATAGCGGCGGCTTGTCACTGCCCGGGGCAACCGCCAATCTGGCGCGGTTGATGAGCGACAAGAAATCATGGCGGATCGTGTGGTTGAAGAGCGGGCCGTTGCATCCGGTGGATACGGGCGGGAAGATCCGCACGTACCAGATGTTGAAGGAGCTGAACCGGCGGCATCCGGTGCATTACGTGGCGCTTGATCCGACGGCGCGCCAGCATACGGCGCAGGCGAGCGAGTATTCACGCACGCAGACGTGGATCGATTGGCAGGAGACGCCGAAAGGTTCTCCGAAGTTTGTGGCGGAACTGGGGTCTAACTTTTTGTTCAGCCGGAATCCGTACGTGATCGACAAGTATCGCTCCAAGGCGTGGGAGCAGATCATCGCCAAACTGGATGGTGAAGGGGCTATGGATGTGCTGGTGTGCGATTTCCTGACGCCGGCGCCGAGTGTGTTTCATGGAAACTTTCGTCCGAAGACGCCGTGTCTTTTGTTTCAACATAACGTGGAGGCGCTGATCTGGGAGCGCATGGCGGCAAATGCGACGGGGTTGAAGAAATGGTATTTCAACCAGCAATGGCAGCGGTTGCGCACGGTGGAGAAGGAATTCTGTGAGAAGTTCGATGCGGTGGTGGGTGTGTCGGACAATGACTGCGATTTGATGCGGAAGGATTACGGGCTCAAGAATGTGCTGGGCAGTGTGCCGACGGGGGTGGATGTGGAGTTTTTCCAGCCATCCACGCAACCAGCGAAGCCGGGCAAGATTGTTTTCCTCGGCTCGATGGATTGGCAGCCGAATATCGATTGCGTATTGTATTTTAATGAGGCGATCTGGCCGCGGATCAAGGTGGCGGACCCGAGCGCGACGTTTGTGATCGTGGGGCGCAAGCCGCCGGAGAAGGTGCTGGCGCTGGCGAAGGCGGATCCCTCGATCATCATCACGGGGACGGTGCCGGATGTGCGGCCGCACTTGAGCGATGCGTCGGTGATGGTGGTGCCATTACGTGCGGGTGGCGGGACGCGGATCAAGATCTACGAGGCGCTCGCGATGGCGTTGCCGGTGGTGTCCACGCGGGTGGGGGCGGAGGGGTTGGATATCACGGACAGGGAGGATATCCGGTTGGAGGATGAGCCGGAGGCGTTTGCGGATGCGGTGATCGAGTTGTTGAAGTCACCGGCGGAACGGGCGCGCCTCGGCGATAATGCGCGGAAGCTGGTGTGTGAGAAATTTAGCTGGGGTTCGGTGACGGATCAGTTTGAGGAGTACCTACGTAAGACCATGGAGATGGGAAAGGGGAGATGATTTTTAGCCACAGATGGAACACGGATTTAACACGGAGCAGGAAGAGGGATTTTACCACAGAGGCACTGAGGGTGCGGAGAGGGGATGATAGAAGCGAGGAATAAGGACGGCAAGAACAAGGACGATGTGGAGGCTGGACAGGCGAAGGCGCCTGTCCCACTTCGTAGCGTCACTTGGCTTCGGCGACGGCAAGCAAACTTTGGCCGAAGGGCGGGGCGGGGAGCCAGCTTTCTACGGTGCTGGTGACGGGGAAGATGACGCGGTCGAACATGCGGACGGAGCTGACTTCAAACTGGCGTTTCTTCAGGACGCAGAAGTTCAGCCACCAGGCGAAGTAGCCGGTGACGTTGAAGTATTGCAGGCGCACGATGTTGAAGCCGGCGTCATTTAATTTCTTTTGCAGGTCGGCCTTCACGTAACGGCGGAAGTGGCCGAAGTCTTTATCGATGGGCGCGTAGATCTCAGGTCGCGCGGGGACGAAGAGGCAGAGGTGGCCGTTGCGTTGGCTGAGGAGTTTCGCGTAGCGCTTCAGTTCATCGACATCGTCCTGGATGTGTTCCAAAACGTTGATGCACACGACGCCGTCCCAATGGGAATCACTGTTCAACGCGCTGACGGTGCCACGGATGAGCGGGATATCCGTCACGCTGGACTTGAACATGGCGCAGAAATCCGGGTCCGGCTCGATGGCGAGGACGGATTTCACGGCGGGCAAGGCTTTCACCATCGTGGTGATCTGGCCGATGCCGGCACCGACTTCGATGACGTCACCTTTCAGGTGCGGGCCGAATTCGATGAGAAGCCGTTTGCGGTAATTCTCCGCTTGTTTCAGCGCTTCGAACTCGAAGTTGTTCGTGAGCGCGAATTCGTTGGGACGGCTCGACATGATCAGTTGAAGAGATTGTACTTCAGGATGCAGCGGAGGGCGCTGACACCGTCTTTCCAGCCGATCTTTTTGCCTTCGGCGTAGGTGCGGCCGTAGTAGGAGATGGCGACTTCGTAGATGCGGGTGTCAAGCTTGGCGATCTTGGCGGTGATCTCAGGTTCGAAACCGAAGCGGTTCTCCTCGATTTTGATCTTTTGGATGATCTCGCGGCGGAAGACTTTGTAGCAGGTCTCCATGTCCGTGAGGTTCAGGTTGGTGAACATGTTGGACAGGGTGGTAAGTACCTTGTTCCCGAGCGAATGCCAGTAATAGAGGACGCGGTGAGAGCCGGAACCGAGGAAGCGGGAGCCGTAAACGATATCGGCGCGATCGGCGAGGATCGGGCGCAGGAGCAGGTAATACTCCGTGGGATCGTATTCGAGGTCGGCGTCCTGGATCAGCACGATGGGGCAGGTGGCTTTGCTGATGGCGGTGCGGAGGGCGGCACCTTTGCCCTGATTCACCTCGTGGTGATAGAGCTGGATGCGCGGGTTGTCCTTAGCCAGCTTTTGGAGCACGGCGTAGGTGCCATCCTTGGAGCAATCGTCCACGACGACCAGTTCCTGCACGGGTTTTTGCTCCAGAACCACGCGGATGACTTCGGCCACGGTGGCTTCTTCGTTGTAAACGGGCATCACGACGCTGGCGCAGGGTTCCAGTTCGTCGTTGTTGCGGGCCGACAAGATGGCTTCTTTTGCTTTCAAAATCGTGCAGAGTCTAGGTGGTGGATGTCCCGGCGGGTCAAGCCCTATTTGAGCTGGTAAATTTCCAGCCCGTCCGCGGTGGTCTCACCGGCCCGGGTGATGGGGAACTTGCCTAATAACAACCATTTATCACCAGCCGCAGCGGCGGCGTTTTCAAGCAACTCATGGTGCTTGACCTTCAAACGGGGCGGGATAGTGCGGTCGATGACCAGAAATTGCACGCTTTCGTTTTGCAGGAGGGTGATGGTCTCTCCGGCGCTCTTGGCCTTGGCTTCGTAGCTGTTGCCCGACCAACCGCTTTTGGCGAGGAGTTTGCTGGCGCGTTTGACGATGGTGTCGGGGCGTTTCTCGCCGAGGGCGACCTCGGAGACGAACATGCCTTCGCCGCGGGCATCGGAGGAGATGAGGACGATGGTCTTGGCTTCGGGGGCTTCGGCGGCGAGTTTCTGGGCGATGGCTTCGTAGCCGCGATAGCCCTTGGGTTTAAGACGGAAGGTCTCGATGCCGAAGCCGGCGACGCCGACGGCTACGGTGAGGGCACAGGCGGTGGTGGAAGAGAGTCCTCTCTGGGTCAGTTGTGCGGACAGGGCTTTCATGCCCAACTGGGCGAAGATGATGGCGGGGGCCAAGATCGGCGTCATGTGGCGGGCTTCCAGGCCGGCGGGTACGAGGAGGTAGAGGAGGTAGGTGCCGGTGGCGAGACCGATGAGCGAGGCGATGAGCGGGCGTTGCTCTTTCTGCGAAATCACGGCGACTAAGACGCCAACCAAGGCGAAGGCGAGCAGGGCGATGCCAGTGGCGGCCTCGATCTTGCCGAGGAAATAGCCGGCAGCTTTCAGGATGAAACCGAGGGAGGGTTTCTCCTCCATCATGCCGTCGCTGGCGAGCTTCAAGGTGGCCAGAATCCAAGGCACACAGATCACGACCACCGCACCGGCTGGGAGCCAGAAGGAGAAGCGTTTCAGCCAGGCCCAGCGGGCGCAGAGGAAGAGGCCGAGCAAGGGGACGAAGGCGAGGGCGAGCCCGGCGTATTTGGTGAGGATGGCAGCGGAGGCGATGAGCCCGTAGGCAAGCGACGCTTTCCAGCCGCCGGTGTGCAGATAGCGGGCGTAGGCGAGGGCACCCCAGAGGGTGAGGAGGGACATGGGAATCTCCATCATGATGAGGCCGCCGTATTGATGGATCTGGGGCAGGAGCAGGAGGAGGATGCCGCCGAGCCAGGCCCAGCGGGCATTGAGCAGTTTCTCGATCACCAGATAAGTCGTCCAAGCGAGAAGGGCGGTGAGGACGGCCATGAAAACGAGGATGGAGGTGCGGCTGGGGCCGAAGGGGAGGGTCCAGGCGGCTTGCGCAGCGTAGAAGCCGGGGGGCCAGTGCCCGAGGGCGACTTTGGGATAATGCTCGTAGAACTTGTTCGCGAACTTCAGCGGATTTCCGGGGCAACCGGCGGCGATGTAATCGCGGACCATCAGGCCGGTGACGTAATGGGCGGCTTCATCCGGTTCCGCACCGAATTCGCTGCGGTAGGCTTCCTCCTGCCATTGGAAGGCGAGGATGATGGCGAGGAAGACGGCCAACGCGGGGAGGCGCTGGGCAAGATAACTGGCGGCGGCTTTGAGCTGAGCGATCAATGAACGCATCGCGCCGGAGGCTAAAGTTCAAAGTTCAAAGTTCAAAGTTCAAACTTTAGGGATGATTTAGCCACGAATGAAACACAGAATCACACAGATATGGTGAGAGGGTCGGGGCCCGTAAGCTGGAGGGCGAACTGGACGTCGAACAGGGTAGGATTGTACGCCTGGTCGGGGAATCCATAGTAGTCACTGCGGAACCAGCCTGGTTCTGGACAGCACGAAGTTCGTGCTCCCAATCGTAGGGAGACAGGAACGTGGCACATTCACAGGGGTCGGGTGGTTGCATTGCTCTTTGACATAGTTTCCTTCTGTTTAACCACAGATGGACACAGATAGACACAGATGGGGACGGGAAGTTATTCCTGGCTCCGGCTGTGTTGCGGAAGTTCAAAGCTCAAAGTTCAAAGCTCAACCGGAGTTATTTTTCGGGGTGGGTTGAAAAACTTAGGGCGATGGACGGAAGGGTGTCTGATTGGTTGTTAGGCAGGGAAGTGGCTGGCGGGGGTTTGGTGCGGGAGGTGTGGACTGGTGGCTAGAGTACCGCAGGACAG
>JAEYXS010000010.1 GCA_023431185.1 Verrucomicrobiota bacterium | reverse complement strand
CTTCTCGATGGTCTGGAGGAAACGGAGGGCGACGGCGGGGTCGTCCTTGGCTCCGTCAATCAAGGTCTCGACGTAGCCTTTGATGAGGGAGAGTGGGGTGCGGAGTTCGTGGCTGACGTTGGCGACGAATTCACGGCGGGTGTTCTCGAGCTGGCGCAGGCGGGTGAGATCGTGGAAGACGAGGAGCATGCCGGCGTGGCGGCCTTCGCGGTTGAGGAGGCTGACGACGTTCACCTGGAGGCAGCGGAGGTCGATGCCGGGGATCTCGAGTTCGCCGCCGACCATGCGTCCCTCGATGGCGGCGCGGTTGAGGAGTTCCTGCAGGGCGTGCATGCGGAAGGCTTCCATGAGGCTCTGGCCGCGGATGTCGTGGTTGAGGCCGAAGAGGCGTTCGACGGCTTGATTGACGAGGCGGACTTTGCCTTCGCGGTCGAGGACGAGGACGCCTTCGATCATGGAGTTGAAGAGGGCTTGCTGCTGGGCGTGTTCCTCGGCGAGGGCTTGTTGCTGCTGCTCGAGCTGTTTGGCCTTCTCCGTGCGCAAGCGGTCCAAGGCGCTTTCGAGGGACTTGATCTGGCCGCGTGACCAGAAATAGAGGCCCACGGTGCAGGCGAGGCTAAGGATGGCAAGCGCGGTCCACATGTGGTTACGGGCGGTCCGGGGCTAAGGGCCGGATCAGCCTTCCACAAAGCGGTAACCTACGCCGCGCACGGTGTCGAGATAACGTGCGGCCTTGCCGAGCTTTTCGCGGAGGCGGCGCATGTGGGTATCGACGGTGCGGGTGTCGATGAGGTTGTCGTATTGCCAGACGTCGGCGAGGAGTTTCTCGCGGGATTGGACGCGGCCGCGGCGTTCGGCGAGGACGGTGAGGAGCTTGAATTCGGTGGCGGTGAGGTCCACGCGCTTGCCACCGACAGTGGCCAGGTGGCGGGGGACGTCGATGAAAAGGTCGCCGATGTGGAAGAGGTCGTTCTTGGCGTCATCCGATTGCGTACGGCGCAGGAGGTTCTTTATGCGCAGGCCGAGTTCACGCGGGCTGAAGGGCTTGGTGACGTAATCGTCCGCGCCCAGCTCGAGGCCGAGGATACGGTCGATCTCGGCAGCCTTGGCCGTGAGCATGATGATGGGAATGGCCGCAGTACTGGCATCGCGACGGAGGATTTTGCACACCTCCAAGCCATCGATCTCCGGGAGCATCAGGTCCAACAAAATCAAATCAGGCGCAACGACGCGGGCTTTCTTCAGCGCTTCGTTGCCATCGGCGGCGGTGACAACGTCATAACCGGCGGCCTTGAGGTTGAACTCAATCAACTCCAAAGCATCCGGCTCGTCATCGACAACCAATATCTTAGGTTTCACTCGAGCCTTGGTTACCATGCGTGCATTAGAGCAGCAATGGCGGCAGGGTTACAAGCGTGTTACAACGGGGTTACGGTGTTTGGCGCCATGACGAAATCCTAATGGCCAAGGAAGGAATGAGGGGATGAAATTCTAGGACGAGGACGGAGGGTTTGATTCCCGCTTGCGTCAGGAATAGGCACTTCTATACTCGCCCCCCACGAATTTCATTGTTTGAACTAGAAGAAATATGAGCGCTACGCCTATCCGAGTTGCAGTGACCGGTGCTGCCGGTCAAATTGGTTATTCCCTCCTGTTCCGCATCGCCTCCGGCTCCATGTTCGGGCCGAACCAGCCGGTGATCCTGCACCTGATCGAGATCGAGCCGGCCCTGCCCGCCTTGAACGGTGTGGTGATGGAGCTGGAAGATTGCGCGTTCCCGCTGCTGAAGGGCATTGTGCCAACGGCGAGCCTGGACGAAGGTTTCAAGGGTGTGAACTGGGCGTTGCTCGTGGGCAGCGTGCCGCGCAAGCAGGGGATGGAACGCAAGGACCTGCTGGGCATCAACGGCAAGATCTTCATCGGCCAAGGGCAGGCGATCCAGAAGAATGCAGCGAGCGATGTGCGCATCCATGTGGTGGGCAATCCGTGCAATACGAACTGCCTCATCGCGATGAACAACGCGACGGACATTCCGAGCAGCCGCTTCTTCGCGATGACGCGTTTGGACGAGAACCGGGCCAAGTCCCAGCTCGCCAAGAAGGCGGGCGTGGACACGACGGCGGTGACGAACATGGCCATCTGGGGTAACCACTCGGCCACGCAGTACCCGGACTTCTACAATGCCAAGATCGATGGCAAGCCGGTGACCGAGGTCATCACGGACACGGCGTGGTTGCAGAATGATTTCATCGCCACGGTGCAGCAGCGCGGTGCGGCCATCATCAAGGCGCGCGGTGCTTCTTCCGCCGCCAGCGCGGCCAATGCCGTGGTGGACAGCGTGAAATCCATCATCACACCGACCGCCCCCGGCGACTGGGCGAGCGTTTGCCTTTGCTCGGACGGCAGCTACGGCGTGGAGAAGGGCCTCATCAGCTCCTTCCCGGTGCGTTCCAACGGCCAGACGCTGGAGATCGTGCAAGGCGTGCCGGTCAATGACTTCAGCCGCGCGAAGATCGATGCGACGGTGAAGGAGCTTCAGGAAGAGAAGGCATTGGTTTCCGAGCTGTTGCCCAAGTAAGCGGCCAGACAGGGATTTCGAGAACGCCCGGAACCAACAGCGGTTCCGGGCGTTTTGTTACGATCAAATGAAGCCCTAGACAGGTCATGCGGGCTTTGCCACGCTGGGAGAATCATGAAGAGCCGTTCATTAGTCACTGGAGCTGCGGGATTCATCGGGGCGCACGTTGCTGAGGAATTGCTCCGGCGCGGCCACGAGGTGATCGCGCTGGATGATTTGAGCGGTGGTTTCACGGATAATGTTCCCGCCGGTGCCACGTTCATCGAAGGCTCCATCAACGATACCGCGCTCATCGACAAGCTGTTCGCGGAGCATAAGTTCGATTACGTGTTTCATCTCGCGGCGTATGCGGCAGAGGGGTTGAGCCATTTCATCAAGCGGTTCAATTACACGAACAATCTTCTCGGCAGTGTGAATCTCATCAATGCTGCGGTGAACACCGGCACGGTGAAGTGCTTTGTATTCACATCATCCATTGCCGTGTATGGCCGCAATCAGGTGCCCATGACGGAGGACGCCGTGCCGCAGCCGGAAGATCCGTATGGCATCGCGAAATACGCGGTGGAGCTGGACCTGAAGGAAGCGCACGAGATGTTCGGGTTGAACTACGTGGTGTTCCGGCCGCACAATGTTTACGGGGAGAAACAGAACATCGGTGATCGTTACCGCAATGTCATCGGCATCTTCATGAATCAGATTTTGCAGGGCCAGCCGATGACGGTGTTCGGCGATGGCTTGCAGACACGCGCGTTCAGCTACATCGCGGATGTGGCGCCGATCATCGCGGAGAGTGTGAATCGCGAGAAGTGCTGGAACCAGGTGTTCAATGTGGGTGCGGACACGCCTTACACCGTGAAAGAACTCGCGGAAGAAGTGGCCAAGGCTATGGGCGTGCAGCCAAACATCCAGCACCTGGCCGCACGTAACGAAGTGGTGCATGCGTACTCGTCGCACGACAAGGCGAAGGAATGTTTCGGAGACATCATCCAGAACATCACGCTGGCGGAAGGTGTTCGCCGCATGACGGCGTGGGTGAAGCTGCACGGCAGCCGTTCGGGCAAAGCGTTTGAAGGCATCGAGGTGTGGAAGAATCTGCCGCCATCATGGAAAGCCTTGGCGCAGCAAAAGTAATTTTTAAGAAGGAATGAAAATAGCTATTTTGGGCATCCGTGGATTGCCTTCCAGTTACAGCGGTTACGAGACCTTCATCGGGGAGTTGGCTCCACGTCTTGCGCAGCGCGGGCATGAGATCACAATCTATTGCCGCAGCGCGCTTTACACGGAGCGGCCGGAGACTCATCTCGGTATGAAGATGGTCTATCTCCCGAGCATCGAGCACAAGTTTCTCAGCACGCTCTCGCACACGGCCTTCGCGACGTTGCACGCGAGTCTGGGGAATCATGACATGGTGTTCGTAGTGAATGCGGCGAATGGCATGTTCGGTTTCATCCCGCAATTGCTGGGCAAAGCGTGCATCCTGAATGTGGACGGCATGGAATGGTTGCGGCCCAAGTGGAACTCGCTGGCCAAGTTCGTTTTCAAGAATTCGGCCCGGCTCGGCACATGGTTTTACGATGAAATCGTGACGGACGCGGATGAGATGCACCGGCTTTACGCGCAAGAGTTTGGCATTAATTCCACCTACATCGCCTACGGGGCGAACATTGAGGCTTCGACGAAACCGGAAGTGCTGAAGGAATACGGGCTTGAACCGCAGAATTATTACCTCATCGCGAGCCGCTTGATACCCGACAACAACGCGGATCTGATTGTGGAAGCGTTCGTGAAGAGCGGTTCGCGCAAGTGGCTGGCCATCGCGGGGGGCGCGGACTACAAGGGCAATGCGATTGAGCGGGCGTTCCTCGACAAGCTGAAGGGGCTTTCGAACGGGCGGGTGAAATTCCTCGGGCATGTGGGCAAGCCGGGCCATGTGCAGGAACTGCATTGCAATTGCTACGGCTACATCCACGGACACCAGTTCGGCGGCATCAACCCCTCGCTCTTGAAAGCGTTGGGTTATGGGAATCTGATTTTTGCGTTGAACACCCCGTTCAATTCCGAGGTGCTGGCAGCGGGCAAACACGGGGTGCTTTACGAAAAGAATTCGGACAGCTTGGCGGAGAAGATCAAGGCGACGGAGGCCGATCCGGTGCGAGTGCAGGAATTGCGGCGGACGGCCCCGGAGCGCATCAAGGAACGCTTTACCTGGGAGCAGATCACGGATGAGTATGAGGCGTTGTTCTGCAAGTGGAGTGATGCACGATAATTCCCATAGGAAAACGCCGCAGAATCAGTCTAACAGTGCATGAAGCCAGCGTTGCTGATTTTTGAGCAGAGGATGATGGGGGATGCCATCATGAGTCTGCCTTTTGTCCGCGCGGCACTGGAAGGGTATGATGTCTTCGTGACCTGCGCGCCGGGTTCCGTGCCAGTGTATGAGCTGGTTTTGCCGCGTGATCGCATCATTCCGTGGACCCCGCCTTGGCTGGCGGAGGAGGGGAAGTATGACCGGAAACGTTGGGCGGAGAGCGGCTTGCGGGAATACCTGATGGCGATCAAGGCGGTACGGCCGCAGGTGGCGGTCTCTGTGTGGGCGGATTCGCGCGTGCATTGGCTCATGGCCATGAGCGGAGCCAAGAAGCGAGTTGGTTTCCCGATGGTGAAGCAGAATTATTACGCAAACCATCTGCCCTGGCGGCAGCGGCAATTGCGCTTGGGGAAGGTCTTGTCGTTGGTCGGAGCGGTTGCTTCCTTCAAGCCTTTGTTGAACATGTCGCTGGAGCGACGCAGCGAGCAGCAGCATCATGTGACCTGCTGGCAGCAAATCGCCCAAGCGCTTTTGCTGCCTTGGCGCGATGCCGCTCCCTGGTTGATGCCGCCACCCGCCACGTTTCCCGAAGAGGTGCAGCGGGCCATTGACGATGCGCGATCAGCCGGGCAGGTGGTCTGGATGGCGCATGCGGGCGCCCGGCTTGAAGCGCATCGCTGGCCGGTGGAGAATTTCGAACGGGTCTTGCGCGAGGAACTGCAGGCGAAGGGCGCGAAGGTGATTCTGCTGGATTCGCCGGAGGTGATCTGGTCAGGGCCGTTGAAGCATACGTTCCCCAGTTGCCGGGCGAAGGATGTGCCCAGCCTGTTCGCGGCCATGGCTCACGCGGATGCATTATTGTGCAATGATACCGGGGTGTCGCATGTGGCGGCGGCACTGGGCAAACCGGTCGTCTCGGTCTTTTCCGCCAGCAACCCGGACTGGTTTGCGCCGTGGGGCAGCCAGCAGCGGGCGGTGCGGCGTCAGGTATGCGAGTTTCATCCGTGCTTCGGCCGTTGCCAGCAGCCTTCCTTCATCTGTCGGGATTCCGTGACGGTGGAGATGGTGAGCAAGTCGGTGCGGCAGTTGCAGGGCGAGCTGGCGGGGAGGTGAGGTGGAATATGTCATTCCCGTGACATTTTCGCCGGGGCTGCCTGTCCTGATGATGGATGCCTTGTGGAATGAAAAGGATTCAGGCATCTTAACTCTATCTGTATGGCCACGGCTGATCTAGCGACGGAGCCTGAGCAGCCGAAACCGGCTGCTGGCCCGTCATTTCTGGAGGAGTTGCAGGCGTGCTGGCGGCAGATACCGGAGAAAGTCCTGTTCTTCGGTTTGCTGATCCCTTGGCTGCTTCTTTTCCATCTGCTGGGGAATTCCACTTTTGGTTATATGAACACGCCGTCACTCTTCGAGTGGCTGGCTGGGGCTTATGACTCGCCTTTGCAAGATGACGACCATGGTCCGTATATCCCGTTGCTGTTTTTGGGTCTGGCCTGGTGGAAACGGGAAGAGTTGCTGACCTCTCCCAAGCGTCTGTGGTGGCCCGGGCTGTTCATCCTGGCTGGGGCCTGTCTGCTGCATGTGGCGGGTTACATGGTGCAGCAACCGCGCGTTTCGACGGCGGCGTTGTTTCTCGGTATCTACGGATTGATGGGGGTGGCTTGGGGACCGGCTTTCCTGCGGGCCATCTTTTTTCCTTATTTCCTCTTCGCGTTCTGTGTGCCGATCGGTTCGTTGAGCGGGGTGATCACGTTTCCCTTGCGCATGCTGGTGACCACCATCTCGGTGGGTATCACCCAGGCCTTGGGGGTGGACGTCATCCAGGACGGATCCCGGATTTACAATGAAGCCCGGACTTTTCAATATGATGTGGCCCCGGCGTGCAGCGGCATCCGCAGTCTGATCGCCATGTTCTTACTGGCGACGGTTTATGCGTTTGTCGTTTTCAAGCAGTGGTGGCCCCGGCTGGTGGTCATCGGCATGGCGATTCCCCTGGCGGTGGCGGGTAATGTGGTGCGCATCACGACGATCATTTTGGTGGGCAAGGCGTTTGGTCAGGACGCCGGCCTGATGATCGAGCAGAAGTTTGGGTTTGTGACGTTTGCGGTGGCGTTGGGCGGATTGTTTGGAGTGTCATGGATCATCGAGCGGCTGGTATTCAAAGAGCCGATCAAGGAGGTCAAGGGATGAAGAGTCAGCGCATGTTGTTGGGCGGCTTGGCCGTCGGACTCATCCTGCTTACCGGGGGAATGATCCAGCGGCTGCGTTCCGTGCAGGAACTGGGCGCGCCCGGTGTTCTGGTGGCCAAGGCGGATACGGACAGCGGGCTGGAAGTGGTCTTGCCGGAGCGGGTGCTGGAGTACTCCAGTGAAAAACAGCAGCCACTCCCCGAGGAGTTGGGATATCTGCCCAAGGACACCACGTATGGTCGTCGTTTATATCAGGCACCCGACGGTTTTCAGATCTTGGTGAGCGTGGTGATGATGGGGACGGACCGCACCAGCATTCATCGGCCCGAGTTTTGTCTTACGGGGCAAGGCTGGAAAATCAATCAGCCCGCCACCGGGGTGGAAAGCGTCAAGTTGGAGTCTGCTGGCGGTAAGCTGCTGGAATACAACCGGATGCATCTGGATAAAGAGTTCACGCTGACCGATGGGCGGACGACTCCGGCCCGGGGTCTCTATCTGTATTGGTTTGTGGCTGACGGGCAGGAAACACCCGGGCAGATGGAACGGATGCTGATGCTGGCGGGGAACATGTTGCGAACGGGCAAATTGCAGCGCTGGTCCTATGTCGCTTACTTTGTGATGTGCCAGCCCGAGCAGGAGCCGGAGGCGCTGGAACGATTACGGAAATTTATCGCTGCTTCGGCTCCGGAATTCCAGATCTCCGCAGGCGCCGGCAAGAATGCGGCGGACCGCTTGCACAAACCGGGGCCATCAACGATGCTAACGGAGAGCAAAGTACGCACGGAGTGGTAGAAAGAGTCATGCTACGTCGCCAACACCAACTGCGGACCTCAGTCCATCTGATCTTGGATGCGTGTCTGTTTGCCATCGGGTTCTGGCTGGCGCATTTCATCCGGTCCCATGTGCCACTTGAAGTGTTTGGTGGAACGGCGGTGATCGAGCCGTTTGAGTATTATTTCCACGTCTTCCTGGCTACCGCACTGATCGGGGCGTTGATGCTGGAGGGGCAGGGGTTCTACAATCGCACGGACCTGACCAGCCGGGGGCAGATGGTATGGAAACTTCTCAAGGCCTGCGGTTTGGCCGTGATTTCGCTGGTTTTGGTCCTCTTTCTTTTGCGCCTGCAATTGGCGCGCTCAGTGATTATCCTGTTTGGGGTCACCAGTTTCGCGCTGGTATTCTTGAAGGAGGAGATCGTGCGCTGGTGGGCGCAGTCAAAATACGGGCGGTCGCAGGCAGCCCGGCGGATCATTCTGGTGGGCGGGCGGGAAGATGCGGAGAACTTGGAGACCGAATGTGGCAAGCGGTTGCGGGGTGGCGTGGAGATCGTGGCCAGCCTGTATCTGGATGAGCGGCCGGTGGAGGATTTGATCGCTTTGTTGCATGAGCATTCGGCCAACGGGGTGATCCTGAGCGCCAAACACACGGCTTTCGGTGAAGTGGAGAAGGCCATCCAGTTATGCGAACTGGAGGGCGTGGAGGTGTGGTTGCTGGCGGATTTTTTCAAGACCACCATTTCGCAGACGACGTTGGATGACTTCATGGGGCGACCGGTGATGGTGTTCCGCTCGGTGCCGGAGGTTTCTTGGGACATGCTGGTGAAACATGTCCTGGACTTTGTGCTGGCGGCAGTGGGGTTGGTCGTTTTGGCCATTCCGTTTCTGATTCTCGCCCTCATCATCAAGTTTACCTCCCCGGGGCCGGTGTTTTTCTGCCAACGCCGTTGCGGATTGAATGGCCAGCCATTTATGATGCTGAAGTTCCGCTCCATGGTGATGGATGCCGAGGCCCAGAAGGAGCATTTGTCCCAGCAAAACGAGATGTCTGGCCCGGTCTTCAAGCTTTCCAATGATCCGCGGGTGACGCCGATCGGCCGTATCATGCGCAAATGGAGCTTGGATGAACTGCCGCAGCTTTTCAACGTGCTGGTGGGCGAGATGAGCATTGTGGGGCCGCGGCCCTTGCCAGTGGACGAGGTCAGAAAATTCGCTGATCCGGCCCATCGCCGCCGCCTGAGCGTGAAACCGGGCCTGACCTGCCTCTGGCAGATCAGCGGGCGGAATAACATCAATGATTTCCGGGATTGGGTGAAGCTGGACCTAGAATACATCGATAACTGGTCTTTATGGCTTGATTTCAAGATTCTGTGCCTGACCATTCCCGCCGTGCTTTCGGGCAACGGGGCGAAGTGAAGTCGTTTCCTCCGAGTTGTTTACAGAGGTTTTAATTTATTATGGCAAAAGCTAAAAAAGCAGTGCGCCGGGGCAAGATGCCGGTATCGGTGGTGACGGGTGGCGCGGGATTTTTAGGCTCGCATCTGGTCGATTTGCTCTTGAGCAGGGGACACAAGGTGATCGCGATCGACAATCTGGTGACCGGTTCGGTGGACAACATCGATCATCTAGCAGGAAACACGAATTTCCGCTTCATCCAGCAGGATGTGACCGAATTCCTCTTTCTTGACAGCCCGGTGGATTACGTATGGCACTTTGCCTCGCCAGCCAGCCCCGTGGACTATCTGGAACTGCCCATCCAGACCTTGAAAGTTGGCTCATTAGGTACCCACAAGGCGCTGGGGCTGGCCAAAGAAAAAGGCGCGCGGTTCCTTATCGCCTCCACCTCTGAAACGTATGGCGATCCCTTGGTACATCCCCAGCCGGAAGAGTATTGGGGGAATGTAAATACCATAGGCCCAAGAGGTTGCTACGATGAGGCAAAGCGCTTTGCCGAAGCCATGACCATGGCATACCACCGTCAGCACAAGATGGAGACGCGCATCGTGCGCATTTTCAACACTTATGGCCCGCGTATGCGTTTGCGGGATGGCCGGGTGGTGCCGGCGTTTATCAGCCAAGCCTTGGGGAACAAGCCGGTCACTGTCTTTGGAGAAGGCAAGCAGACGCGCAGTTTCTGCTATTGTGCGGACCTGATTGAGGGCATCTATCGCCTCATGATGAGCGATTATCCGTTGCCGGTGAACATCGGCAACCCGCATGAGATGACCATGCTGGAATTTGCCCAGCAAATCATCCAGATCACCGGCTCGAAAAGCCGGGTCGTGTTCAAGCCGTTGCCGCAGGACGACCCGAAGCAGCGCCGTCCCGACATCACGAAAGCAAAACAGCTCCTTAAGTGGGAGCCAAAGGTGCCGTTTGCCGAAGGCATGCGACGGACGATTGAATACTTCAAACCCCGGGTTTGAAGAATAGCCGAAAAACAAGGTGTTTAAAGGTGTTTTGAGCGGAGTGATAGAACGGCTAATGAAGCAGGGTATTTAGTAAGAGACGTATTTCGACGCCTAAAGGTTCAAAATTATTCACATGAAACCGATTTTCTGTTTGACCCCCCCCTCGCTTTCCGGTTACCACCACCCTCGAATTTCGCAACCCCGCACTAGCAATAGGGATACGTATTGTGCCGGGTGCTTTGTCGGCGGAAACAGCAGTGCGAACTAAATGCTGAAAACGAAGTCATTTTTGTGCGGCGATTTTGGGGCGGGAACGCTCAAGATCGCCGAGTTTGAGCCAAACGAATCGGGGACACTACGCCTTCTGCGCTACGCGGTAAAACCGCTGGGCTTGGAAGGGTCGCAGGATTCCACGAGGGCGGCTGCGCTCATTTCGGCCATCCAAACCCTTTTGAAAGAGCAGGGTTTCGTTTCCCGCCAGATCAACGTCTGCGCCGCCGGGTTCAACGTTTTCTCCAAGTTCGTCAAATTGCCGCCTGTGGATGCGGCCAAGGTCACCCAGATCATCCAGTACGAGGCCCAGCAGAACGTGCCGTTCCCTTTGGAGGAAGTGGTCTGGGACTATCAGATTCTCGGGGCCACCTCGACCGGTGAACTGGAAGTCCTGCTGGTCGCCATCAAGAGCGACACGGTAGAGGGTCTTTTCAACATCGCCGAGTCTTCCGGGCTCTCGATGAATCTGGTGGACGTCTCGCCTGCCGCACTCTGCAACTCCTTCCGTTTCAATTACGGCGAGCAGGAAGGCTGCACGATGTTATTGGACATCGGGGCCAAGACCAGCAACGTGCTGTTCTTCGAGAAGGGCAAGGTCTTCTCCCGCAGCATCAATATCGGCGCGAACGCGATCACGCAGGATTTCGCGAACGAGGCCCGGTTGCAGTTCGATGAAGCGGACCGCATCAAAATCGAGCAGGGTTTTGTGAGTCTGGGCGGTGCCTACGAGGAGCCGGACAACGCGCATCAGGCGGCGATCTCCAAGATCGCGCGGCAGGTGATGACGCGTCTGCACATCCAGATGAACCAGACGATCCAGTTCTACCGCAACCAGCAGGGCGGTTCTGCTCCGGCGCGGTTGTATCTGGCGGGTGGTGCGTCCATGATGCCGTATGCAGCCCAGTTCTTTGCGGAGAAGCTGAATATCCCGGTGGATTACTTCAATCCGTTGCAGAACATCGAGATCAGCGAAGGCATCCCGCTCGAGGAGTTGGCGACGGTCGCGCACACCTTCGGTGAAGTGGTCGGGTTGGGCATCCGGAACCTGGCGCAGTGCCCGGTGGAGCTGAACCTGATGCCCAAGAGCTACCAGAAGCGCAAAGCCTTCGACCAGAAGAAGCCCTGGCTGATGGCCGCCCTGTTCAGCCTGGTGCTCGTCGTGTTCGCCTATGGCCTGTTCTATAACCAGCAAGCCGGCCTCAAGAACGCCGAGAACAAGAAGCTGCAGGAAAGAATCGGCCCCCTCCGTTCCATGAAGGGGCAGGTGGACGGGGCGTTGGCGACCTTGCGTGCGCAGTACGGGGTGGCCAACGAGTATGCGACCATCTTGGACGACCGTTATTATTCCACTTTGTTGCTGAACAATCTGCAAGCCACGTTGCTTCAGTATGAGGCTGCGTCCTCGAATGGTTTTGGCAAGGATACCGGGGTTTGGATCGAGAAATTCACACCTTTGCTCCCGGCCGCCGCGGCTGCGGCTGCGGCTGCGCCCGCCAATCGCTTCGGTCCGGCCGGAGGAGCTCCGCCTGCCGCTGCCGGACAAGTTGCGACCACTCCGTTGCCCACGCCGGCAGCACCGGTGATGGTCGGTTACTATGCGGTGGTTTTCCGGGCCGCGAATCTGAACAGCCTGGCACCAGATGCCAACCGCCGTTTTGCCTTTGGCCTGCAGGAAATCGTGAAGACCAATGCAATGCTCCTGCCTGACTATACTAAACTGGATGACAAGATGGACGAAGTGGATCCGCTTGCAAAATCGTTCTCGTTCTCCATGACCCTGCAACTGAAGCGTCCGGTCCGCCTCCATTGACAAGCCTATGCGCTGGATCAAGCGAAACATATTTCTGCTGGTGGGCATGATTCTGGCCTTGGGCCTGATGGCGGGGGCCATCGTGTATCTCATCAGCCGCATCCAGGCGGATTTGAAGGCTTCAAAAGCCTTGAAGGCTGCTCAGCAGGAACTGATCACCCTGATGCAGTCCCAGCCCTTTCCCGACCAGGGCAATCTGGATCTGGCCCAGCGTGAGACGCAGCGGTTGGCGCAGTACATGACGAATGTGCAGGCGCAGATTAATTACCCGGCCGTGCCGAAGATGACGAGCCAGGAGTTCTCCTCCTTCCTGCTTAACACGGTCGCCGATCTGCAAAAAGGGGCGGAACAGGCGGGTGTGCAATTGCCGAATCCACGCTACGGTTTCTCCTTCGAGCCTTTGCGGGAGCAGATCAATTTTGATGCGGCGAGCATCGAGCCGCTGACCCGCCAGTTGATTGAAGTAAGGGAGCTATGCACAAACCTTTTCCAGAGCCAGATCCACCGGCTGGAATCTCTCAAGCGGGTGCGTGTGTCCGTGTTGGACCCGGGGCAGGGACCGCAATACTTGGACAAGGCGGTCAACCCGGCAGCCTATAACAATCTGGCCACGGTCACACCCTACGAGATCGTATTTACTGGTTTTTCCACGGAGCTGTCCGGGGTTTTGGAACGGCTTCAGCGGTCGCCGATCTTCTACTCGGTCAAAATCGTGAACATGGAGACATTGCAGGTGGGCAGCAGTGCCGCTGCTCCGCCACCACCGCCGCCGACCAGCGGGTCTGCGACCGCCAAGGGCAAGGGCAAGACGGCGGAAACGACCGTGCCGAAGGATGATTTGTATCTGTTTGAACAACCGTTGCGGGTCCAACTTTTTGTTGAAGTGGTCCGCCTGAACCAAGCGCCGCGCTGATCATGCAGTTCCTGAAGAAACATTACGAGAAGATCATTCTCTGCATCGTTTTGCTTGGTCTGGCCGTGGCGGCGGTCATGCTGAGCGTCCGCGTGAGCGCGGTGAAACGCAGCCTCGACAAGGCAGGCAAGACCATCGAGAGCTATCCTCGTGTGCCTTTGAACCCGGTTGACCTGACCGTCTTCGAGGGTTCACTGGCCGTGCATACCAACCCGCCGCCCGTCGCGATGACCAACCGTCATCTGCTCTTCAATCCGGTGCGCTGGTACAAGAAGCCGGACGGCAGCATCATCAAAGTCGCCACCGGCACGGAGATCGGCATTGGTGCCTTGCAATGCAGCGCCATCCGTCCGCTGAAGCGGATCATCACCTTCGAGAACGCCTCGGGAACCGCCGAGAAGGCGCGGTTCACCGTTGGGGTCCTCAAGCAGGGTTCCACCAACAGGCTTGAGCAACGGAAGCAGATGCAGTACGTCTCGCTCAACGAGAAGAACAAGTATTTTCTGCTCAAAGAAGTCCGGGGCGACGTGCCGCTGGAGGCGACCTTGGTGCTCGTCTGGGTGGAGGATGAGACCAACGACGAGTTGCTGGTCTCCAAGGCCATGCCGAATGAAAAAGTGACCGATTATATGGTGGATCTCGCCTATCCGCCTGACAATGTTGAGTTCAAAAACAAGCGGGCGAACGATGTCATCAGCATCGCTGGAGAAAATTACATTATCATTGCTATCACGGAGACGCAGGTAGTAATGTCCGCCGAACGCAACCAAAAACGAACGATTGTCCCGTTAAGCGCGACACCATAACGCAGATTCCTTGTCTTTATTGGTATGAAACTGAGTAAAAACCGGATTACCAAGTTCGCCTCCTGTGTGGCGTTTCTCGGCGTATTTTTGGCACTGGCGCCGCTGCAAGCTCAAACCGACGGTGCCGAAGCGGCGGCGGTGGAGGCAGCCAAACGCCAGGCCACGCTAACCCTTTTGGATGAAGTCCTGAAACGGGCAGCCACCATCCAGAAGGAAGGGAATCTGGCTGAGGCGGCCACGCTCTATGAGGAAGCCCTCAAGCTGGTCCATCGGCTCGGCGGGACCGGAGTGGATGCGCAAAAGAAACAGGCGCTGGCCGGTTTGAGCGCCACCCGTCTGGGCATCGCGCGCAAACATTTTGAAAACCAGGAGTTTCCGCAGGCGGACAAGCAGGCCGATGAGTTGTTGAAGTTCGATCCCCAGAACAAGGAAGCCAAGGCTTTCAAGGCCTACAATGCGGATGTGGCCGCCAAGACCCGCCCATTCATGCCGAGCGCGGAAGTGCTCAAAGAAGTGCCGAAGGTGAGAGCGGAAAAGGAAGAAGTCTCCATCTTGGTCCAGGATGCCAAGCTGCTCTATGAGTTGCGCCGCCTGGAAGAGGCGGAAGCCAAACTGCGTGAGGCCATCAAGCGCGATCCCGCCAACTCCTCCGCCTATTACTACATGAATCTCATTCAGGAAGCGCGTTACAGCGATCTGGCCCGCAAGCGTGACTTCGAACAGCGTGTCCGCATTGTTGATGTGGAGAAAGCCTGGGAGATTCCGACCAGCCGTGATTCGCTGCCGACCCCCAACCCGTATGTCCGGACGAACGTGGCGCAGACCACCACGAAGAGCCGCCAGCGCATTTTGGCGAAACTGGATCACATGGTCCTGAAGGAAGTGTTCTTTGACGGCTTGCCGCTGGCGGAAGTGGTGCGTTTCCTGCAGGAGGAGTCGGTGAAACAAGACCCGGAGAAGCTGGGCATCAATTTCATCATCAATTCCAACTTGGATGATGAACCATCCAGCCGCGGGGTTCCCGCAGCTGGTTTGGGTGGTGAATTCGGTGGTGCGCCGGGCTTGGATCCCTTGGGTGCTCCATTGGCTCCGATCGCCCCGCCGGCAGAAGCGGTCGATCTGGAGACGATGCTCATCAAGATCAGCCCGCCCTTGAAGAACCTGCGGATGATTGATGCTTTGGATGCCATCACCAAAGTTGCCACCCCGATCGGAGGTCGTGGTTTGAGTTTCATGGTGGAAGATTACGCCGTGGTGTTCCGTCAACGTGTGGTAGATCCGCCGCAATTGTTCACCCGTATCTTCAAGATTGATCCGAACACCTTCCGGCAAGGTTTGGAGAGTGTCAGCAGCATTTCGACCACAGATTTGTCAGGTGCAGGCGGTGGTGGTACGGGTGGTGGC
>JAEYXS010000047.1 GCA_023431185.1 Verrucomicrobiota bacterium | reverse complement strand
CGCGTTGTACTGCGGGCCCTACCAACTGCCTTGACTCGCTTGTGGTCCCTTGCCGACTATCGGTGTGTGAACACACGCTTTCTTTCCGCCCGTCAGTTGGTCTGCGCCCTCGCGCTATCCTTTGTCTCCCTGAGTTTGGCCCAGTCGTATGAGGTCAAGCCAAACGCGCCGGAGTTCGAGAAATTCAAGGCGCTTCAGGCACCGCCGGCACCAACGACATTGCAACTCAAGCAGGGGGACAAGCTGGCCATCATCGGTGATTCCATCACGGAGCAGAAGATGTATTCGCGCATCATGGAGACGTATCTCACGGTGTGCACGCCGGAGCTGGGCATCACGGTGCGCCAGTATGGTTGGAGCGGTGAGCGCGCGTCCGGTTTCATCAAACGCCTGACGAATGACTGCCTGCGCTTTGATCCCGACTTCGCCACGACGTGCTACGGCATGAACGATCACCGGTATGTCCCTTACACAGAGGAGATCGGGGCGGATTACCGGTCCAATTCGCTGGCGATCATCCGCGCCTTCAAGGCGAATGGTGTGCGGATGATCCACGGCTCGCCCGGACCGGTCGGCAAGATGCCGACCTGGGTGAAGACGGCGACCGGCACAGTGGAAGACCTGAACCTTAGCCTGTTGACGCTCCGCAACATGGGCATCGAGATGGCGAAGGCGGAAAAGGTCGGTTTCGCGGATGTCTTTTGGCCGATGTACACGGGCGGTTACTTCGCGCAGAAGAAGTATGGGCCGGATTTCATGATCGCGGGCAAGGACGGCGTGCATCCCGGCTGGGCCGGCCAAGTGGTGATGGCGTATGCGTTCCTCAAGTCGATGGGCCTTGATGGTGAGATCGGCACGTTCACGGTGGACTTGAAGAAAAGCAAGGCGACCGCGTCGCTGGGGCATGAAGTGGCCGGGAGTGCGAATGGTGAATTCACTTTCAAGAGCAGCCGTTATCCCTTCTGCGCCACGGGGGCAGAGAATCTGGACAGCAGCATCCGCGGCGGCATGACGGTGGTGCCGTTCAACCAGGATCTGAACCGCCTGCTGCTGGTGGTGAAAGGGGCGACGAAGAAGAAGTATCAGGTCACGTGGGGCACCGAGACACGTTCTTACACCAAGGAAGAACTCGCCAAGGGCGTGAACCTCGCGGCGGATTTCGCCACGAATCCTTTCAGCGCAGCCTTCAAGAAAGTGGACGATGCCGTGCTGGCCAAACAAAGCTTCGAGACCCAGCAGATCAAGAAAGACTTCCGCAGTCCGGAAGCCAAGCAGGATATGGAAGCTGTCGTCGCGAAGACCGAAGCGCAACGCACGCCACTGGCGGAGGCCATCAAGACGGCTTTCGTGCCCGTGACACACACGGTGAAGATCGTGGCAGAGTAAATTTGAATACCCGCCGGACAAGAATCTAGCATCGCATACGATGTTACTTTTTGCATGGGCATTACTGCCTTGGTAAGTTATTTCGCGAAATGCATGAAAAACGCTCCGGACCGTTTGACGTTTGAACAAATTAGATTACGTTAACGTCAGAATAAGTAAGCACAGCAAATGGACTCAACAGTTACAGTGATAACCCTTAACAGAGCCGGCGACGGTAAGCCGGGGACGCCCGAAGTTCTAAGCGTCTGAGTCCGCGCAAGGCGTTCCATTCCGGTCACCGTCAATGGCGGTGACGGAAATGCTCAAGACCTTACAGGGAACCATTGCGCCGGGGGAAAATCTCCCTCGCACCTTCCGTTTTGGTCATCTCCTCACACCACCGCCCCAGCCCGTTGGGCCCTCGCCCGTGGTCGCTTTCGCACCGTTCACGACGAATCTGCCCGCCGCCGAGATCGTGGAGAAGATCACGCATCTGCTGAAGCTCGAAACGGCCCGGCGACCGCTGGTGCTTTCGCTTTCGCCGCATGGAGCACCCTTTGCCCTTACGGACTGGTTGACGGCACCGCCGCATCTGAATGGAGAATTCGCGCTGAGTCACTTGTTGGACATCTCCAAGCCCAAGGCCGACTGGCTCGAAGCCACGCTCGGTGACACGGCGGAAGAGCTGATGGCTCTGCAAAGCCTGCTGCGGCATGCGCGCGAGCATTACGCGCATGTGTTGCTGCTGGCTTCGGCCGAATTGAAGGCGGATGCCCTTTGCCGCGTGTTGGGTGTGGTGGACAAGGCGTTCATACTCCTGCGCCAATCGCCGAACCAAGTTTACAATTATCATCTCATCACGAAGGAACTCGACACGCTGAGCACGGGTCGCAAGCCGCATCTGAAACCGCTGCTCTACCTGGAGGAAGGCGAACTGGCGCATGGGTTCACGGAACTGTTTTATCGCACGGAAGAGATCGATCCGCCCGCGCTCTACGGTCGCATGACGAGCGAGGGCGTGGGCAGCCTGCAGGTGTTGCGCGATTGTGCCGGCGCGCGGGAGATCCAGTTGCGTGGGCTGGCGCGCGAGATCGCCGGGACACGCATCGGGCTGGCGCTTTCTTCGGGTGGCGCGAAAGGACTCTCGCACATCGGAGTCATCCAGGTGCTGGAGGAGAACGGCATCGGCGTGGATGTTGTGGCCGGTTGCAGCATGGGCTCCTACATCGCCGCGCTTTGGGCGCATGGGCATGATGGACATCTGATTGAAGATCTTGCCGGTGAAGTGAAAGGCCGCTGGGGTTTCTGCAAGCTGCTCGATCCCGGCTTCCCGCCGCGGCAAGGGTTCATCTATGGCAATGCGGTCCGGCGGCGGCTGGAACGCACGATCGGCGAAGCGCATTTCTCGGACATGGTGCGGCCCTTGCGCATCGTCGCGACGAACATCGACACATTGGAACGCGCGGTGTTCGCCAGCGGCAAGGTCGCCAGTGCGGTGCATGCCAGCAGCGCGATCCCTGGCGTCTGTGTGCCGGTTAAGATCGGGAACGAGACGTTCGTGGATGGCGGCGTATCCGATCCCTTGCCGGTGGATGTGCTGCGGGAGATGGGGGTGGAGCACATCATCGCTGTGAACACCATCCCCACGCCCGCCTACCTGCGTTGCGTGCGCGATCTGGAACGCGAACATGCGGAAGCGGAGCCGAAACGTTTCTCCATGCTGCAATTCCTGAACCGGCATTTCAACTACTTCGCCCCCGGCAACATCCTCGACAACCTCATGCGCAGTGTGCACGGCGCACAGATCCGCGTGGCCGAGGAAGCCTGCCGCCAGGCGGATGTGGTGCTCCGTCCGCTCGCCTGTGACGGCAAGTGGCATGAGTTCAGCAAACCCGCGAAATACATCTCCCTGGGCCGTCTGGCCGCCCAGGAACAGCTTGATGAGATCCGCAAACTGGTCAGAGGAAAGGAAACCCATGAAAGCGCTGACACAGCTCAAAACCGGATGGCAGTCGCTGCCTGAGGAAACCATCCGCCGCCTGCAAGGCCGCCAGTTGCACGACTGGCTGAAGCACACGGTGCTGCCTTTCTCCGCGCATTATCGCGCACTGTTCCACGAACGCGGCCTGACCGCTGATGATTTTCATAAGGTGGAAGACCTGCGCCTGCTGCCCTTCACCAGCAAGGTGGACCTCATGCCCACGGAAGAGAAGCCGACGAAATACCGTGACTTCGTGCTGGTGCCTGATCCGCAGGTGCTGGCGAAACGGCCGGGCACGATCCTCAACGCGCTGCTCAATGGACGCGAGACGGCGAAGCGTGAATTGCAACACGAGTACCGCCCCATCTTCATGACCAGCACGACGGGCCGCTCCGCTGACCCGGTGCCGTTCGTTTACACAGGCCACGACATGGACTTGCTGGCGAGCACGGGCTTGCGGTTGTTCCAAGTGTGCGAGGCGCGGAGCGAGTACCGTTTGCTGAACCTCTTTCCGTATGCGCCGCATCTGGCCTTCTGGCAGACGCATTATGGAGCCAAGGAGTTCGGCGTGTTCATGCTGAGCACGGGCGGCGGCAAGGTGATGGGCACCGATGGCAACCTCCGCATGGTGCGCAAGATCCAGCCGGATGTGCTCATCGGCATGCCGACCTTCATCTATCACGTGCTGCATGAAGCGGTGCAAGAAGGAGTGCGTTGCCCGAACCTGAAACGCATCGTGCTCGGTGGCGAGAAAGTCCCCGACGGCATGCGCCGCAAGCTCGCGCTCTTCGCCGCCGAATTGGGAGCGAAAGATATCGAGGTGATCAGCACCTATGGTTTCACCGAAGCGAAATGCGCATGGGCGGAATGTCCGTGCGCCGTGGATGAACCGACGACGGGTTATCACCTGTATCCGGACACGGGCATCATCGAGATCATCGATCCTGCCACCGGTGAAGTCGTCCCGAACGGTCAGCCGGGCGAGATCGTTTACACGCCATTGGATGCGCGGGGCAGCGTGGTACTGCGGTATCGCACGGGGGATTACATCGATGGCGGGCTGACTTATGCGAAGTGCCCTTACTGCGAGCGCCTTCTGCCGCGGCTGGTGGGGCGCATCTCCCGCCGTTCCGAGATCCGCGAGATGCACTTGGACAAGCTGAAGGGCACGCTGGTGGATTTCAATGAACTGGAGCATGTGCTCGACGATGCCCCGGGTATCGGCGCCTGGCAGCTCGAGCTGCGCAAACAGCACGATGATCCGCTGGAACTGGACGAAGTCATTTTGCATGTGCACGCGCTGAACGAAGCGCCGGAGGCGATGATGGTGCGCAGCTTGAACAATCGTTTCGCTGCGCGCACGGAATTCCGGCCCAATCGCATCGAGTTCCATGACGCCGCCACCATGCGTGAGCTGCAAGGGGTCGGCACGCAACTCAAGGAACAGAAAGTCGTAGATCACCGGCCGAAAACCACTGCACCCAAGCAGAACGGTTCCACAGCTAATAACCGTAACCATTTATCAGAAATCGAGGTGGCCTCATGAAAACGCAACAACTAGCCATCGTGGACGGTGTCCGCACGCCGTTCAGCAAAGCGGGCACAGAATTCGCCGCACTGGGCGCGGATGAACTCGGGCGCAACGCGGTGAACGCACTGCTCACGCGCACCGGATTGGACCCGGCACTGGTGGATGAAGTCATCTTCGGCTGCGTGGCGCAACCGGCAGACGCGGCGAATGTCGCACGGGTCATCGCCTTGCGTGCGGGCATCCCGGAGAAAGTCCCGGCGCTCACCGTGCATCGCAACTGCGCCTCCGGCATGGAGGCCGTCACGCAGGCGTATGAACACATGATGGCCGGACGCGGTGAGGTGTTCATCGTGGGCGGCGCGGAAAGCATGTCGCAAGTGCCGCTGCTCTTTCCGCCGGGTGCGGCGGACAAGTTCGCCGGGTTCAATAAAGCGAAGGACTTGCCGCAGAAGGTGCAGGCATTGCTGAATTTCCGGCCGCATGATTTCAGTCCGCGCGTCGGCTTGCTGCTCGGTCTCACTGATCCGACCTGCGGCCTGAACATGGGTCAGACGGCGGAAGTGCTGGCGCGTGAACTCGGCATCACGCGCGAGGAACAGGATGCGTTCGCGATGGAATCGCATCGCAAGGCATTGGAGGCCGTTGATCGGCTGGCGGCGGAGATCGCACCGGTTTATCTGCCGGGGAAAAATCCGGTGGTGAAAGATAACGGGCCGCGCACGGATCAATCGCCGGAAGTGCTGGCGAAGTTGCGGCCTATCTTTGAGCGGCACACGGGCACGGTCACCGCGGGCAATTCCTCCCAGGTCACTGATGGTGCAGCGGCGCTGCTGGTGATGAGCGGCGAGATGGCGGAGGAGCTGGGCTATCAACCGCTCGGTTATTTGAAGGCGTATGCGTATAGCGGTTGCGATCCGGAACGCATGGGCTTGGGCCCGGTGTTCGCGCTGGACCGGCTGGAAGAGACGACGGGCTTGGATCTGGCGGAGGCCGATTTGTTTGAGCTGAACGAAGCTTTTGCCGCGCAGGTGCTGGCGGTCCTGGCCGCGCTGAAGTCGGAGAAGTTCGCGCGGAAAGTTTTGGGCCGACGCACTCCGTTGGGTGAAGTGCCGTTGGACCGCTTGAATGTGAATGGCGGGGCGATCGCCCTCGGCCATCCGGTGGGGGCCACCGGGGCCCGATTGATTTTGACGGCGTTGAAGGAATTGGAAAGACGTCAGGCCAAGAACGCGCTGGTCTCCCTCTGTGTGGGCGGCGGCCAGGGCGGTGCGGTCTGGCTGGAAAGGAGCATATGAAAGTAACGAAACCCATCACGGAACGTCTGGTCACGAAGCCGGGGGAAGCGGAGACCAAGCCGGTGCCGGCAAGCGAGCCGGTCATGCCCGGCGGCGCAGTGCAGCATGAGGTGCTGGCCGATGGCGTCTGTGTGCTGACCTTCGACTGTCCCGGCACCTCCGCCAATGTCTTCAACGAGTCCGTCCTGCATGAACTGGAAGAACATCTCGGCATCATCGAGCGCGATGAGCGCGTGCGCAGTCTCGTGTTGCGCAGTGCCAAGGAGTCCATCTTCATCGCGGGCGCTGATTTGCACGCGTTGTCTGCTTCGGTGGAATCACCAGCCGATACTCCGTCACCCGGTCTGGTCGATTTCATCGAACTCGGGCAGCGCGTCTTCGCTCTTTTAGCATCGCTGAAAGTTCCGACCGCGGCCGCCATCCACGGGGCCTGTGTCGGCGGCGGCATGGAACTCGCGCTGGCATGCGATTACCGGCTCGCCTCACCGGACAAGGCGACGAAGCTGGGCTTCCCGGAGACGCAACTGGGCATCTTGCCCGCATGGGGCGGGTGCACGCGGTTGCCGAAACTGGTGGGCTTGCCCGTGGCGCTGGACCTGATCCTGAAAGGCAAGACCGTCCCAGCGCGCAAGGCACTCAAGCTCGGCCTCATCGATGCTACTGCGCCGAAGGAACGTCTGTTGGAACTGGCGCGGCAATGGCTCAAACGCGGCAAACGGTCCGCTTCACGTAAACTTGGCGTTTTGTTCACGAATAATAAACCCGTGGCACGAATGGCCTTGCCGTTACTGCGCGCGCGGGTGATGCGCGATACCTACGGACATTATCCGGCGGTGCTCAAGGCGCTCGAAGTCACCTGCCTGGGTGTGGGTGATGCCGTCGAGAATTCGCTGATGCGCGAGCGGGAAGCGATCATGCAGCTCGCGAACACGGAGGCAGCGCGGAATTTGATGCGCCTCTTCTTCCTGCAAGAACGGGCGAAGAAGGTGCAGGCGGAAACGGGGTTCAGCCTGCGACCGGTCCCAGCGCGCAAGCCGGGCACGAAGAGCATTTCGAGTGCGGACCGGTTACCAGCCATCAAGCATCCGGCGGTCATCGGCGCGGGGGTGATGGGAGCGGGCATCGCGCACTGGCTCAGTTCACGCAAGCTGCCGGTGATCCTGCGCGACCTGAATCCGGAAGCGGTGGCGCGCGGCATGACGACGATCCACAAGAATTACGAGGACGCCGTGAAGCGCCACATCCTGACACGGGTGGAAGCGCGGGCCGGATATGACCGCATCTATCCGGCGACCAGTGACGTCTCGTTGCGGCACACGGACCTGGTCATCGAGGCGGCAGTGGAGAAGATGGATTTGAAGAAAGACTTGTTCCGGCATTTGGCGGAGCACACACGGCCGGACACGATCTTGGCGACGAACACTTCGGCGTTGTCCGTCTCGGAGATCGCGGCGGCGACGGATTCGCCGGAGCGGGTAGTGGGCATCCACTTCTTCAATCCGGTGCATCGCATGCAACTGGTGGAAGTCGTGGTGGGGCATCACACGGACCCACTGGTGCTGGAGCGCACGGTGCGTTTTGTGCAACAGATCGGCAAGTTGCCGGTGGTGGTGAGTGACAGCCCGGGCTTCCTCGTGAACCGCATCCTGATGCCGTATCTGATGGAGGCGGCCACGCTGTTCACGGCGGGTGCGAGCATCGAGGACATTGACGGGGCGATGCTGGAGTTCGGCATGCCGATGGGGCCACTGCGGCTGGTGGATGAAGTGGGCCTCGATGTGGCGCATCACGTCGCGGAGACGCTCACGCTGCATTTCGCGGATCGCATGAACACGCCACCCGTCCTGAAGAGCATGCTGGCGGCGGGATTGCTGGGGCGGAAGAGCGAGCATGGATTTTACCGGCATGAGCTGAAGAAGCCGGAACCGAACGAAGCCGTGCGGATGTTCCAGCAACCGAGCTGGGCGAACCGGCTCTCCCGCGCCGACCTGCAAAACCGCATGGTGCTGCTGATGATCAATGAAGCGGCGCGTTGCCTGGAGGAGGAAGTCGTGACAGCACCGGAGGATGTGGATTTCGCGATGGTCATGGGCACGGGCTTCGCGCCGTTCCGGGGTGGGCCGCTGCGGTATGCGGATGCGATCGGCATCGCCCGCATCGTGCATGACTTGCAACACGAGGCTGACTTGGGCGATCCGTATTTCGCCCCGTGCGCGCTTTTGCTGCGGAAGGCACAACGTCAGGAAACGTTCTATCCCCAGAAAGGAGTCGTCGTATGAAAACTCTGGAACACACGGAAACGAACACGAACACACGGGTGGAGCAACCGGTCGAGATGATCGACACGTCCAAGATGTCCGCCGGGCAACGGGCGGCCTTGGAGATGACCGAGGCGGCACGCGAACCGGAACGCAACCGCACCACTTATGCCAGCGGGTTGTTCATGGGCGAGACGCGGTTTGCGGACGTGTTCCCGTTCCCGGAGCAACGGCATGAAGACCGTGATCAGGGAGATGCGTTCCTGCATCGGCTGGGTGATTACCTGCGCCAGCACGTGGATCCGGACGCGATTGATCACACGGGTGAGATACCATTGCACGTGATCCAAGGGCTCAAGCAACTGGGGGCGTTCGGCATCAAGATCTCGCATCGCTTCGGCGGGCTGGGGCTGTCGCAAACGAATTATTGCCGCGCGGCGGAATTGCTGGGCAGCCATTGTGGGAATCTCACGGCGCTCATCTCGGCGCATCAATCCATCGGCGTGCCACAACCGCTCATCCTGTTCGGCACGGAGGATCAGAAGAAACGGTTCCTGCCGCGTATCGCGAAAGGGGAAATCACGGCGTTTGCGTTGACGGAGGCGGGTGTGGGTTCTGATCCGGCCCGGATGCTGACGCATGCGGAGCCGACGGCAGATGGCCGCTACTATCTTATCAACGGCGAGAAGCTCTGGTGCACAAATGGCACGAAGGCGGGCTTGCTGGTGGTGATGGCGAAGACGCCGACCAGCGATGGCAAGGGCCGCGACCAGATCACGGCCTTCATCGTGGACACGCGTGCGCCGGGTGTGGAGGTCATGCGGCGCTGTCATTTCATGGGCTTGCGTGCGCTTTATAACGGCGTGATCCGCTTCACGGATGTGAAGGTGCCGCGCGAGAACATTTTGCTCGGCGAAGGCAAGGGTTTGAAGGTGGCGTTGTCCACGTTGAACACGGGACGGCTCACGTTGCCCGCGGCTTGCACGGGCTTGGCGAAACGTTGTCTCCAGATCTCCCGCGAGTGGGCGAAGGAACGTGAGCAATGGGGTGCACCGATCGGCAAGCATGCGGCCATCGCGGACAAGCTGGCGCGCATGGCGGCGGATGTCTTCGCGCTGGAAGCGATGACGCTGCTCACCGCCAGCCGGGTGGACAAGGACAAGCGTGCGGACATCCGCGTGGAAGCGGCGATGTGCAAGCTCTGGGGCACGGAACGCGCCTGGGAGATCGTGAACGACACGATGCAGATCCGGGGCGGACGTGGGTATGAGACGGCAGAATCCTTAAAGGCGCGCGGAGAGAAGCCGGTGGCGGTGGAGCGGATGCTGCGGGATAGCCGCATCAACACCATCTTCGAGGGTTCGAGCGAGATCATGCGGCTCTTCATCGCGCGCGAGGCGCTGGACCCGCATCTGCGGGCGGGTGGCGCGGTCTTGAACACGCAGTTGCCGCTGAAGGAACGGGCGAAGGCAGCAGTGAAAGCCGGGCTGTTCTACGCGCGCTGGTATCCGCAGCAATGGCTGCCGCTCGGGAGCGGCATGCCGGAGGTGCTGTCCCCGCTGGCGGGGCATCTGCGGTATGTGCGGCGCACGAGTCGCAAGCTGGGCCGGGCACTCTTCCATGCGATGGTGCTTTTCGGACCGAAACTGGAGAAGCAACAGGTCTTGCTGGGGCGGTTCGTGGACATCGGCACGGAACTGTTCGCGATGACGGCGACGTTATCCCGTGCGCAAAGCCTGTGGGAACGCGAGCATCGCGGCGAAGCGCTGGAGCTGGCGGATTGCTTCTGCCGCAGCGCGCGGCTGCGGATCAAGGCGTTGTTCCGCGCGCTGCATGAGAATGCGGATCGCGAGAACTACCGGCTGGCGCAGGAGGTGACGGCGGGGAAATATGCGTGGCTGGAAGAGGGTATTCTCTAAGGATTCTCCCGATCGGCTGCGCTTTGAGTGCGGGGCGCGGATGCGCCCCCAGCCATCCGGTCCGGTGATTACCGTTGCAAGTTTTGGTGGCGGGTGGAACTTGTAGGGAATGAGCCGTCGCCGTGGAGCGGGGATGGATCAAACACAGGATGCCCGATGAAATTTCTTGAGTTGAATCACGTGGCCGTACACGTCGCGGAGGTGGAGAGGAGCTGTGAGTTTTACCAGCGGGTGCTGCAACTGGAACCGATCCCGCGGCCAGCGTTCGATTTTCCCGGCGCGTGGTTCCGGCTGGGGCAGACGCAGGAGCTGCATCTCATCGGGGACCGGTCGAAGCCGGTGCATTCGCATAATCGCGGCACGCACTTCGCCCTGCTGGTGGACGACATTGATACATGGGAGGAACACTTGAAGACGACGGGCTACACGTTTTATCCGCGCAAGAAGCGGCCGGATGGGGCGTGGCAGATCTTCCTCATCGACCCGGACGGGCATTACATCGAGCTGTGCACGAAGCCGGGGGTGGCGACACCATGAGTGCAAACACGCACGTGGATGAGACGCTGGCCCGCTTCAGGAGAGAAGCGCGAGGGCGCGAGTTGCCTTGGTTTGGTTTCTATCTTTTGCTGGTCAGTCTTTCCTTGGTGCCTTTCTACAAGAGTAACGATCCATGGTGGCTTTGCCTGCTGATATTGGTCATGCCGGTGATTTATGTAATTGCGCGAAGGCAGAGTTGCCTGACGGAGGCGGCGTTCGCGGACCTGCCCGCCGAAGCAAAAGAGGAATTCGAACGGCAATCAGTTCAAATGGATCAGATGGCGAAAAAGATGCGATTGATCATCATCCCCATCGCGATCGTATGGTGCGTCGGGCTTATCTTTTGGGGGCAGTATGTGCTCGAAAAGCGGGAGCGGGAGATGAAAGAGGAGCTGATGCTGCGGATGCAGCAAAAGCAGCAACGGAATGCGCCGGGGGTCAAGTAGCTGGTTTTTCCAAAACCAAGTCGGGCAGCGTGGGATGTTTGGAATTGAGGGGGTGATGCAATCCGTTCCGGGTAGTTGTGTTTAGCGCCGACGCATGTCGGCGGCTACCAGGTACGTTGGCCATTGCGAGCGGGGCGTTTGCGTGGCACCTTCCTTTGGTGGTTCAGATGAAACTTCAGGCTTTGCGCGAGTTGTTGCGCGGTTACGGGTCCTGCCTCGTCGCCTATTCGGGCGGGGTGGATTCCGTGTTCCTCGCGGTGGTGGCGCATCAGGAGCTGGGGGATAAGATGCTGGCGGTGATCGCGGATTCGGCGAGTTTGCCGCGCGAGGAGCTGGCGGAGGCGGTGGAGTTGGCGGAGCAGTTTCGATTTCCGGTGCGGGTCATCGCCACGGAAGAGTTCAACAATCCCGAGTATCTGGCGAATCCGGTGAACCGTTGTTATTTCTGCAAGCATGAGCTGTTCACGGAACTCGCGCCGCTGGCGGTGAAGGAGCAGTTTGCGGTGATCGCCTACGGAGAGAACGCGAGTGATGTGGGGGACTTCCGCCCGGGGGCGCAGGCGGCGAAGGAATTTCAGGTGCGGGCACCGTTGAAGGAAGCGGGACTCACGAAAGCGGAGATCCGACAGTTCTCGGCGGAGCTGGGTCTGCCCACGGCGGACAAGCCGCAGATGGCGTGCCTGAGCTCACGCATCCCGTATGGAGAGCCGGTGACGCGCGCGAAGCTGGGGATGATCGAGCGCGCGGAGAAGGTGCTGCGGGAGCTGGGGTTCTATGATGTGCGGGTTAGGCATCATGAACTAGGGGCGAGGGCGGAAGTGCGAGGTACGAAAGCGCTGCAACCCGAAGCGGCTACGAAACATCTGGCGCGGATCGAGGTGGGGCCTAGTGAGATTGCGCGGTTGCTGGCGGGTGAGACGTATCAGCAGGTGGCGGCGCAGTTGAAGGAGATCGGGTATGCGCACGTGACGCTGGACCTGGAGGGGTATCGGCGGGGGAGTCTGAATGAGCAGGTGGTGGGGCGTGAGGGAAGTCTCAAGTTTCAGGTCTAATGTCTAAGGTCGGCGGAACAACGTTTAACTTCCAACGCTCAACGTCGAACGTTCAGAGAGGGGAAGACTTTTTAACCTGATGGGGCAGGCGAATGATAGTGGGCATTTTTGAAGCCCGGTTCTTTGTGTGATTCCGGCAGCGAAGGCCGAGGTCAGGGAAAACGGCAACTTTGCCCCGCCACGAAAGGAGCAGCAGTGCAAGGTGGCCGTCCATTGCATCGCCTGAACGGGGCAGCATTTTGAAATCATGACAAGAGTGTGACAATTCGACAGGCGCGTTTGGGGTAAATTGCGTTTACGAAAATGAGGTGGACGGGCTTGCCGGCGAAGGCTGGTCCGGAAACGAATCTCAATAATGGCCAGATGGTTATCGGGATTCATGCCCGGTTCTTTAACAAAGGAGCGGCAGGATGAGCCAGACAGATACAGAGCCGAACCGAGAGGTCGGGTCGAGAGAGGTGGTTTCACCCGCAGGAAGGGGAGGGGAAAACCCTGCCATGCGGCGTTGGGCGTGGTAAGTTCCCCGGAGCCCAAAGAAGCTGGCTTGCCAGCCGGGCGGGTCGGTGGGATAGGAAAGGGACACCGGGACGAGAACTTTTGGCCGGAACCGGTTTTGAACTTAGTGCACTAGAGATTTTATATGGCGCAGTTTGCATATCGCGCGCGGAAGCGCACCGGAGAGATTGTGGAGGGCATGCTGGACGTGGTGGACCGGCCGGCCGCGCTGCTGCAGATCCAGAAGCTGGGGCTGTTCCCGGTGGCGGTGAACCCTGCAAAAGGTGGCGCCGCCGTGGCCGTCCGCAAAGGTGAGAACGGCCAGGCCCCAGCAACACTGGTCCTGCCCGCCGGACTGCAAAAGATTTTCAACCGCCAGCGCAAGCCGAAGCTGGAGGAGCTGGCGCGGTTCACGCAGCAGCTCGCGAACCTGCTGCATTGCGGCATGCCGCTGGCCTCGGCGCTGAACAGCATGGCGAGCATCAGCACCAAGGGCATCCCGGGCAGTGTCTCGAAGCAGCTCCGGCAGGATGTGGTGGAGGGCAAGAGCCTTTCCGCGGCGATGGCCAAGCAGCCGGAGATCTTCACCGACCTGTACGTGAACATGGTGCGGGCAGGCGAGCAATCGGGCGCCTTGGAGGAAGTGCTTCGCCGCCTGTCCTCGCACTACGAGCGGTTCGCGGAGGTGCGCACGAAGTTCATCTCGGCGCTGATCTATCCCGCGATGGTGTTGTGCGTGGGCGTGGTGATCATCTTTTTCTTCATGACGTTCATGCTGCCGAAGTTCATGGAGATCTTCACGGGGATGAATGTGCCGCTGCCGGCAGCGACGCAGTTCCTGATCAATGCGAGCAATCTTTTCAGCAACTGGTGGTGGTTGATGCTGCTGGGCGCGCTGACGGTGTATCTGGTGTTCCATCGCTACAAGAAATCGGCCTCCGGACGGCGCACGCTGGACCGTTGGAGCATGAAGGCGCCGGTGCTGGGCCCGGTGATGAAGCTCAATCTGTTTGGCCAGTTCTGCCGGACCCTCGCCACGCTGTTGCGCAACGGTGTGCCGGTGCTCAGCGCACTTAAGATCACGGAGCAGGTCATTCCGAACGTGATGTTGAAGGAAGCCATCGCCATCACGCGCGAGGAGGTCACGGACGGCAAGACTATCGCGCAACCGCTGGCGAAGAGCGGGCTGTTCCCGCAGCTCATGATCGACCTGTTGAAGATCGGCGAGGAGACGGGCGACGTGCCGGGCTCGCTGGAGAATCTGGCGGACACGTATGAGAGCGAGCTGGCCATCGGCCTGCGCGTGATGACAAACCTGATCGAGCCCGTGATGATCGTGTGCATCGCGGTGTTCGTGGGTTTCCTGCTTTACTGCGTGCTGGGCGCCATGTTCGCCATCACGTCCAACATCGACATGCAGAAGTAGCAAATGCACATCCGGCCCCAACGTCAACAGCGTGGCGGTTTCACGCTCGTGGAGATCATCATCGTGGTGATGCTGATCGGGATGATCATGGCGTGGGGCGTGCCGACGTTTGTGCAGACCTTCAAGCGGCAGCCCTTGCAACAGGCGGTGAATGATTTCATGGAGGCCTGCGCTTCCGCCCGCGCTTCGGCGATCCTGACGGGCGCCACGGCGGAGCTGGTGGTCTCGGCGGGAGATGGCGGCACGACCAGCTTTCAGGTGCGGAGCGGGGCCGCCACTTCGGTCGATCCGCTTTCGGGCGAGTCCTCGGCCGGGGGCGGCACGGGCTTGAGCGGCAGCCTGCCGCCGACCATCGCGCTGGAGATGCTAGCGGTGAATTTCCACGATGCCGTGACTGCGGGCGAGGGCGAGGCGCGGGTGCGCTTTTTCCCGAACGGCACCTGCGACGAGTTCACCATCGTCATGCTGGAGCCGTCCACGAACAAGCGGCGCATGATCCGGCTGGATGTGATCACGGGCCACGCGGATTTGAAGACGGAAGAGCAGATCGCCCAATTGAAGAAATGAAGATCGTCCTCCAGAAACAACGCACGCGGGCGCGGACCTTCGCCTTCTCGCTGATGGAGGTGATGATCGCCATCGCGGTGTTCTTCATGGCCATCTTCGCCATCCTGGAGCTGACCTCGCGCAATCTGAAGATGGCGCGAGCCTTGCAACAGCCCATGGCCGATCCGGGCGCAGTGGCGGCGCTGGTCGCACTGACCAATGAACTGGACGAGGTGTCCGAATCGGGCGATCTCGGCCCTGATCATCCGGAGGTGCAATACACGTGGACGGCCACGGAAGTCTCCTCCAACGGACTCTTTCAAGTGGACATTTTGGTCACCCAGCCGTTGAACGGCCGGATGGTGGATACGCCTTTGACGGTCCTGATGTTCCGCCCGCAAGGCGCGCCCAAGGCGGGTGCCGCCACGGGGACCGGTGGGCGCAGCGGCACGACTACCACCACGTCGGGAAGCTTGCAACGAAACATGGGCAGATGACCGGCTCCGGCCGCGATGAACCAAGAAAACTGAATGAAGATCGCCCGCAAACTGAATGGACGAAGAGGCTTCACGCTGGTGGAGATCCTCATCGCCATGGGCATCTTCATGGTGATCATCTCGGCCATCTATGCGAGTTGGACGGCCATCCTGCGCAGTTCCAAGGCCGGGGCGCGCGCGGCCGCCGAGGTGCAGCGCACGCGGATGACGGTGAAGTGCCTCGAGGATGCACTCGCCTCGACGGTATTCTTCACGGAGAACGCGGATTTTTACAGCTTTGAGACGGACACGACCACGGACTTCGCGTACTTGAGCCTGGTGTCGCGTCTGCCGGAGAGTTTTCCGGGCAGCGGGCTCTTTCCGGACGATCCCATCCGCCGCGTGGCCTTTGAGGTGGTCGAGGGCGAAGGCGGCAACGAACTGGTGATGCTGCAATCTTCCACCTTGCAGATACTGGAGGAGACGGAAACGCCCTACACCATCACGCTCGCCACGAACATCAGCCACTTCATGCTGGAATTTTGGGATGATCAGAACGAGGAGTGGGCCTACGAATGGCTGGAGACGAACGCGGTGCCGCGGATGGTCCGCGTGTCGCTTGGTTTTGGCAATCAGACCGGCCCGGCCTATGGCGCGCAGCAGAACGTGCAGGCCAGGACGATCTATCTCGCCGGGACGGCCATCACGAAGGATTACCAGTTTCCGGATGCGACGGGCGGGGCGAGGAGATCGAATATTAACAATAACAATAATAACAACAATAACCGCGGCAATCGGGATCAATCCAGCCCACCCGTACTACCTGGCCCACCGCGACAATGAATTTGTCACCTACACATCCTCGGCTGGCCCGCTCTGGCATCGCGCTGATCATGGTGCTTATGGTCATCACGGTCCTGGGGGTGATTGCGTTTGGCTTCGCGAAGTCCATGACCGTGGAGGTGAAGCTGGCGCGCAATGCCACCTTCGACACGGAGACGGAATGGCTGGGCCGCTCGGGCGTGGAATTCGCCCGCTACCTGCTGGCGCAGCACATGACGGTGCCGAACGAGGGCAATTACGACGCGCTCAACCAGAAATGGGCGGGCGGTCCGATGGGGACCAATGACATCCTCGCCGCGTTGTCGCTGGAGGACAATCAACTCGGAGCAGGTACTTTTTCCGTCAAGATCATCGATCTCGAACGCTTCTACAATATCAACCTCGCGGATGATGTGGCCTTGGGCCTGGCGATGGAAGTGGCGGGGGTGGATCCCACGCTCGCCTCGGAAGTGGTGGATTGCATCCTCGACTGGCGCGATACGGATGACACCACGAAGCTCAACGGCGCGGAGGCGGATTACTACCTTTCACTGGCGCCGCCGTACATGCCCAAGGACGGGCCGATCGATGATCTGGAGGAGATGTTGAAGATCAAAGGGGTGACGCCGGAGATTTTTTACGGTCCCAACGGTGCGGAGGGTGGTGGATTGCCCTCACAGGTGCCGACCGGGCCGCCCGGTTCCCGGCAGCCTGAGCAGGTCGTGCAAGCCGGCTTGAGAGATCTCTTCACACCCATCTCCGCCCGGGTGATCAACGTGAACACAGCATCCGCCCAGGTGATGCAACTGGTCCCGGGCATTGATGCGAGCATCGCGCAATCCATCGTGAACACCCGGGCCGGGGTGGACGGGGTGGACGGCACGGAGGATGACACGCCGTTCCGGAACATCGGAGAGATGGCCACGGTGCCGGGCTTCAGCGCGCAGGGCTTGGGCAATTTGCAACGGCTTTTCTCCACCCGCAGCGCCACCTTCAAGGTCACGGTGACCGCCCGACTGAACAACAAGGAGCGGGAGATGATTGCCATCCTGCGGCGCAACGATCAGCGGGACGTGAAAGTGCTGATGCAGTATTGGAAATAGTTGTCAGCGGCGGGGTCATGGGTCCTCGGAAATTTTCGCTTTTGCCGCGCTTCATCAGGTAGTATCTTGTCCCTTATTCGCTACTGGAGGACTCAGGACGTGCAAGTAGTGCTATGAGCAAACTTTGTGTGCTTCATCTGGAAGACAGTTCCGTCGACGCCTTGCTGGTCAGGCGGGCGATGGAACGTGAGGGTTTCCAATTGGAATGGCGGCTGGCCGCCGATGCGGAAGAGTATAAATCCGGGATCAAGCGAGGCGGACTGGATTTGATCCTGGTGGACAACGGCCTGCCCGGATTCAGCGGCAAGGCGGCACTGGAAATGGCCCGCAAGGAATGTCCCAAGGTGCCCTTGATCTTTGTTTCCGGCGCAGCGAATGAAGCGCAGGTAAAGGCCTGTCTGGCCGCCGGGGCCAATGACTTTGTCCTGAAGGATCATTTGTGGCAGTTGTCGGCCGCAGTCCGGCGGCTGCGTCTGGATCAGGCGGCGCCCTCCCTTCCTGCCGGGCCAGCCCCATCCGATCAAAACAACCTCGCCATGCGGCGGCTGGTGGTAGCCGTGCAGGAGCTTTCCCACGCCCGTACCATGGACGCCGTGGTCGCCATCGTCCGCCGCGCAGCCCGTGAGCTGACGGGGGCAGACGGAGCCACCTTTGTCCTGCGGGAGGGTGACAAATGCAGCTACGTGGATGAAGACGCCATCGGGCCCTTGTGGAAAGGCCAGCGTTTCCCCCTGAGCGCCTGCATCAGCGGTTGGGCGATGCTAAACCGCCAGCCAGCGGTCATCCCGGACATCTATGCGGACCCGCGCATCCCGGTGGATGCCTACCGGCCCACCTTCGTGAAGAGTCTCGTCATGGTGCCCATCCGCACGAACTCACCCATTGGCGCCATCGGCAACTATTGGGCGACCCCGCACGAGGCGACGCCAGAAGAGGTGGACCTGTTGCAGGCGCTGGCGAACACCACCTCCGTGGCGCTGGAGAATGTGCAGGTCTATGCGGAACTGGAACACCGCGTGGAAGAACGCACGCTCCAGCTCGCGGCGGCGAACCGTGAACTCGAGGCGTTTTCCTATTCCGTCTCGCACGATTTGCGCACGCCCATCCGCAGTATCGAAGTGCTGGCTACCCTGATCACGGAGAACAAGTCCAGCCTCCTGTCCACCGAAGGGCGTACTTATCTGGGCCAGATCATGCAGGAGACCCGGCACATGTCCGGGTTGATCGATGATTTGCTGCGACTGGCCAAGCTCTCCCGCATCGAGCTTAACTTTGAGCAGGTTTCCTTGAGCCAGATGGCCGAACGGCTGGTCGCCCGTTTGCAGGCCAGTGCGGGCGGGCGACGGGCCCGGTTCAAGGTCCAGGCCGGCTTGGAAGCTTACGGGGATGCCGGACTGCTGCAGTTGGTCATGGAAAATCTGCTGTCCAACGCCTGGAAATACTCGGCGAACAAGGTGGATGCCGTGATCGAGTTCGGGGCCCAGCTCAAGGCGGACGGGTCCACGGTCTATTTCGTGCGGGATAACGGGGCGGGCTTCAGCATGAGTTTCGAGGACCGGCTCTTCCAGCCGTTCCAGCGCCTGCATCCGCCGGAAGAATTCTCCGGCACGGGTGTCGGGCTGGCCACGGTCCAGCGTATCATCCTGCGCCACGGCGGGAAGATCTGGGCGGACGCCGCGGTGGATAAAGGTGCCACCTTCTACTTCATCCTGCCGCCATCAGCTTCAGCCAAGCCCGCAGGCACGTAAGCACCACCTCGCCTGGAGCTATTCCCGGTAACCGCTTTCCCGTGTTTTTAATTGAATAACCAGCCCTTCCCACGTATCGAAAATAGGGTTATAAGACCTTTATGTACCGCCGTTTCAAGACATCGCTGTTTGCCGGACTCGCCGGGCTGTTGCTCCCGGTCGCGAGTCAGGCGGCAGAGGTGTCGTTCGAACGGGATGTGATGGCGGCGATCACTAAGGCTGGTTGCAACATCGGCGGCTGTCATGGCAACCAGACGGGCAAGGCCAGCTTCAAGCTCTCGCTCTGGGGCAGCGATCCGGATTTCGATTACGATGCCCTGACCCGCGATTTCTTTGGTCGCCGGATTGATACCTTTGCCCCAGATCAAAGTTTGCTGCTCCTGAAAGGTTCGGCGGCCATCGCCCATGAAGGCGGCCAGCGGTTTCCCAAAGATTCGTTGGAATACAAGGTCCTGCGTGACTGGATCGCCGCCGGCGCCAAGCGCGATTCGGCTGATGCTCCCAAAGTGGTGAAGCTGGAAGTCGCGCCGCTGGAGCGCATCCTTATCGCGCCGGCCAAGAGCTTTAACATCAAGGCCACCGCTACGTTCTCCGACGGCACGAAGCGCGATGTCACCCGCATCGCCACCTACGCTCCGGCCTCGCCCAAGGCGGCGGTCAGCATCGATGGCAAGGTGGAGCTGCAGAACGATGGCGAGACCTCGGTATTGGTGCGGTATCTGAACCAGCATGTGTCCGTCCGCACGGCCAGTCTGCCGAACAAACCGTTCAAATGGTCGAGTCCCGCAGCGAACAACTATGTGGACCAGCACATCTTCGCCAAACAGCAGAAGATGCGGTTGAACCCCTCGGCGCTTTGCTCGGATCACGAATTCATCCGCCGCGCCTATCTGGACCTGCACGGTCTGTTGCCCACGGCAGAACAGGCCCGCCAGTTCACGGCGGACAAGGACCCACAGAAGCGCAGCAAACTTATCGACCAGTTGCTGGAGCAGCCGGAATATGCCGACTTCTGGGCGTTGAAATGGTCCGATCTATTGCGCAACGAGGAGAAATCGCTCGACCGTAAGGGCGTGCAGGCTTTTCACGCCTGGATCCGCCAGAGCTTCGCGGAGAACAAGCCGCTAGACCAATTCGCCCGCGAACTGGTGGGCGCGCGCGGCAGCACGTATGCGAACCCGCCCGCGAACTATTACCGCGCCAATCGTGATGCGGTCACCCGGGCCGAGACGACCGCGCAGCTCTTCCTCGGCAGCCGCCTCTCCTGCGCCAAGTGCCACAATCACCCATTCGAGCGCTGGACGCAGGATGATTATTACGACTGGGCCAGCCTCTTCGCGCGGGTCGATTACAAGATCATCGAGAACAAGCGGCGCGATCGTAGCGACCTGAACGAGTTCGTCGGTGAACAGATCGTGTTCCTGAACGAGAAGGGCGAAGTGAAGAACGCCCGCACAGGCAACGATGCGAAGCCGCGTTTCCTCGGCATGACGAAGTCCACGGTGTCGCCGGAAGAAGACCGCCTCACTGCGCTGGCGAACTGGCTGGGCTCGGCCGATAACGAGATGTTCGTGCGCTCGCAGGTGAACCGCATCTGGTTCCATCTCATGGGCCGGGGTATCGTGGACCCGGTGGATGATTTCAGCGTGAACAATTTGCCAAGCCATCCGGAGCTGCTGGATGCGCTCGCGGCGGATTTCGTGAAGCAGAAGTTCGATGTGCGGCACCTCATCCGCACCATCATGAATTCGCGGAGCTACCAGGTGTCCGCCACGCCGAATGATTCGAACGTCGAAGATGTGCTCAACTACTCGCGCACCATACCGCGCCGGATGCAGGCGGAGCTGATCCTGGATGCCGCCGCGCAACTGACCGGCACGGCCTTGCGCTTCAACGGGTATCCGGAAGGCATCCGGGCCACGCAGATCCCTGGCGTGGAAGCCGTGCGCCGCCGCGATGCCAAGAGCGGTTCCGGCGAGGAGAATTTCCTGCAAGTCTTCGGCAAGCCGCCGCGCCTCATCGCCACCGAGTGCGAGCGCTCCAATGACACGACGATGGGCCAGGCCTTCCAGCTCATCAGCGGGCCGCTCTTCAACACCCTGCTCATGCGCGAGAACAACCGCATCGATACACTCATCAAGACAGGCAAGACCGATGAGCAGATCATCGACGAATTGTTCTGGACCGCCACCAGTCGCGCGCCGAGCAAGGAAGAGCTCGCCTCCACGCTGGCGCACCTCAAGGAAACGACCGACCGCCGCAAGGGCCTGGAAGATGTGGTGTGGGCGTTGTTGAACGCGAAGGAGTTTGTGCTGCGGTATTGAGCTTGGAGTGCGCCCGTCTCGGATGCACCCCAACTGCGAGATGCACGATTTGATTGCCCTCCTGTCCCAATCCCCTACTTTGGGCACAGTGAAACTTTTGTTCATCGGTGACATTGTGGGCGAGCCCGGACGGCGCGCAGTGGCGAAGCTTTTGCCGAAGCTGCGGGCGGAGTATCAGCTCGATGCCGTCATCGCCAATGGCGAGAACTCGGCGGGGGGCGCCGGTATCACGCCCGGCACGGCGGAGGAGATCTTTGGTGCGGGCGTGGATGTCATCACCTGCGGCGACCATCTTTGGGACCAGAAGGAAGTCACGCAGCTTTTGCTTCAGGAACCGCGCTTTGTGCGCCCGTTGAATTATCCGCCGGGCACCATCGGCCAAGGCAGCACGTTGTTGCAGAAGGATGGCCTGCCGCTCTTGGGCGTCATCAACGTGCAAGGCCGTACCTTCATGGCGGCGCTGGAGAATCCCTTCACCGCCATCCGTGCGGAGGTGAACAAGCTGCGCCAGAGCACGCATCTCATCTTCGTGGACATGCACGCCGAGGCGACCTCGGAGAAGATCGCTTTGGCGCGCTATCTGGATGGCGATGTGAGCGCGGTGGTGGGCACGCACACGCATGTGCAGACGGCGGATGAGCAGATCTTCCCGCTGGGCACGGCCTATCTGACCGATGCTGGCTTCACCGGCCCGCACGAGAGCATCATCGGTCGTAACATCGAGCCGGTGGTGCAGCGTTTCCTGACACTTACGCCGCAACGCTTCGGCATCGCGACGGATCGGGTGACCCTGCAAGGCGTTATCATCGACATCGACAACGCCTCCGGTCACGCCAAGAGCATCAAGCGCGTGAGCGAGCTCTTGCCGCCGCACGAGTGATAGCTATAGTGGCGGCATCTCATGAAAGGATGCTGCTTTTTCTTACTCCTGCTGTTTGTGGTCAGCCGGACGGCTGTTCTGGCCCAACCCGCAGCACACGCACCACGCGACCAGGTGTTGCGTTACTTGGAGAATATTTACCGTTCGAGCAGTCCCGACTATGCCACCAGACGGCATGTTCAAGCCTTGGGGACGAATGCAGTGCCGGTCCTCCTCGAGGTGCTTCAATATCAGCGCCCGCAGTTGCATCAATGGTACGACAAGGCTTTCGCGAATGCGCCAGAAGAAGTGCAGAACGTGATGTCCAAGGTCGACGCATGGGGACGACTCCGTGATGAAGCAGTTAGCCTGCTCCAAGGGACCCGCGAAACTCCCTACTATCTGAAAAGCATCGTCGCCCTGCTGCAGGATACGCGGCCGGAGATCCGGCGCAGTGCGGCCAAAGTGGTGCAGAACTTCGGCCGCGATCTCACCAATAAAGATATGCTCCTGTTCCTGCCGGCGTTGCAGGATGCCGATCCCTCTGTGCGTGCCTATATCGTGAGCGCCATTCGCAACAATGAAAACGTGCTGCTGCCGGAAGCGATGATGGCCTTGGAAGAAGCTCTGGGCCAGGCCTCGGAAATTGAGCGGCTCGGGATCACCGCGACCCTGCTTAGGGCGGATGGAAATCATCCGGCTGCATTGCAAACACTGAAAAGCATGTTCACCTCCGGCGATGCCCACAGCCGTTTTTACGCCGCCGTCACTTACCTGCACAGCAATCCATCGAAGGCTGGGGTGGAGGATGAATTGCTGCCCATTATTCTGAACGCTTTGTCCGGATCGGATGAAAGCCGCCGCAATAGTGCGCTCTATACCATCGGGCGTTTCGGCACCCGAGCGAAAGCGGCGGAACCTGTTCTGCAAAAAATGCTGCAAGCGCCGGAATTGGAGATCCGTCAGGCGGCCACCAATGCATTGCGCAGCATCGCTGCCCCTGCTCCGGCATCAAGGGAGAAGATTTTGCAATTACTCGTGGAAATCCAGGGGTTGACGAATCAACCTTACGCGAGCAGCCAGCGAAAGGTGGCGTTCGACAATCTCAGCGCGATGGGAACTAATGCGGCCCCCTTCCTGATCGAGATCCTTGGGCATCGAAAGAGTCAGACAGATCAATGGTATGAGCAAGCCTACGCCAAGGCCCCGGAGGCGATCCGTAATGCCGTCTCGAAACCGGAAGCCTTGGAGAAACTGCGCCGGGAAGCACAGACCCTGCTGCTGAACATGCGAGAAACCCCGCTGTATTTCTCCGAGATAGTGGCCTTGCTCCAGGATGAGCGCGCCGAAGTCCGCCAACGAGCGGCCTCCTTGCTGCACGGCTACGCCGAAAAAGTGAGCAAAGTCCAACTGCTGGAATGCCTCCCGCACCTGAAAGACAGCGACCCCTCAGTCAGACGCTCTATCGCCCTGACGCTGGCTCACGCCGTGGCCTTGCCCCGGGTGAAAGCTGAATTGGAAAAAACCCTCTCCGACCCGGATGAAAATGTCCGTATCGTAACGGCGACCGCTCTGCTGAAAGCGGATTGCGATCATCTAGCCGCCTTGCAAACCCTCAAAAAACTTTTTGGCTCACCCAACCTCAACCTCCGTTTTGGCGCGGCCCGCGCTTACCTGGCCTGTGATCCCTACCGGGCGGGCATCGAGGAATTGCTGCCCATCTTTCTGGACGTCTTGTCGGGCCCGGATCCGAATCTATATCCTTTGGCCTGCCATACCCTCAGGACTTACACTGTCCGTGCCGATGCCGCCGTGCCGGTCTTGCTGAAGCACCTGCAATCCCCGCGATCAGAGCTTCAAAGCGCCGCCCGCTCGGCCTTGGAACGCATCGCCCCGGAGGCGTTGCCGCCAGCCAAGCCGTAGGAATTTCATGCCGAGATGCGCTTACATCCTATTTCTCGTTTTACTTGGCTGGATGCCGGGAGGCTTGGCCCAGATGACGAACCAGACACCACGCGACCAGGTTTTGAAACACCTCGAAAGCGTGCTTCCGATACAACAACTGACGACGACCACAAACAGAGCATCCTTTGGCATGCATCAAACGGCCATTCAAAGCATCAAATCCATGGGCATCAATGCTGTCCCTGTGTTGATTGAGGTGCTCGGTTACCAACCGGAGAAGATGGATGAGTGGTATGCAGGCGTTTATATCAAAGCACCCATATCCATGCGTCAACATATGTCCAGGCCGGACACCATCGCCCAGTTGCGTGAGCAGGCTGCGCTAACACTTATCAACATGCCCGAGACGAAGCTTTATCTGCGCGAGTTGCTGCCCTTGATGCAGGACTCACGGCCCGAAGTAAGGCGAGCGGCATCTGCCGTTTTAAACATGCATGTCGGTCTGGCACCTCAAGCTTTTCGATTGGAACTACTGCCATTTTTGAAAGACCCCGATCCGGAAGTGCGAAAGAACATCATGTGGATCCTCAGTTCACTTGACACGAAGCTGCCCCGTGCCAAGGCAGCTTTTGAGAGTGCTCTACTAGATTCGAAAGATGAAGTGCGGGTGGCCGCCAGTCGGGTGCTTCTCCAGCAAGAAAAGGAGCATCCGGCGGCGCTGAAAACTTTGAAACTCTTGTTAAATTCCACCAACGGTTGGGCGAAACTGACTGCGGCGACGACTTATCTTTCCACGCAGCCGGAATCTCCGGACTTGGACCGCGAGGTTGGACCGGTATTTATCAGCATCCTCTCGAACACCAACATCGCCAATGCCCAATTGCGGTTTATGACGCTGACACATTTGCAGGACTACAGGAAACCGCTTAAGTCCACGATACCGGAGCTGCAAAAATTGCTGACCAATTCCAATTCCAGTATACGCACACAGGCCAGTAATACGCTGATGATCGTAGCACCGGAAGCTCTGCTGAAAAAGCCTTAGTTCCCGCTCGCGTTTTCCCGGTTATTGGTTTCAATGGCTACCAACTTAAATGAGCCGCAAAGCGTCATCACAGTGGGATTTTGGGGAATTGTTCCCCAAGGAGGCGACGCGTAAGGTTTTGACGGTGGCGGAGCTGACGGGGGAGATCAAAAAGACGCTGCAAAAGCAAATCGGCACGATCTGGGTGACGGGGGAGATCACGAATCTGCGGGTGCAGGGCTCCGGGCACATGTATTTTACGCTGAAGGATGCAGCCGCGCAGTTGAGTTGCGTACTGTTCCGGGGCGAGGCGAAGGATGTGCGGGAGGCGTTGCGCGATGGGCAGAAGGTGGTGCTGAACGGTGACCTGACGGTGTATGAGCCGCGCGGGCAGTATCAGTTGCGCGTGACGGCGGTGGAGCTGCAGGGCATCGGCGCGTTGCAGGTGGCTTTCGAGAAGTTGAAGCAGAAGCTCGCGGCGGAAGGGTTGTTCGCGTCGGAGCGGAAACGGCCCCTGCCCCGGTTTCCCCAGCGGATCGGTATCGTCACCTCAGCTACGGGCGCGGCTATTCGGGACGTGCTGCACGTCATCATGCGGCGCGATCCGGGGCTGGAGATTGTTATGGCACCATGCCGGGTGCAAGGTGCGGGCGCAGCGGAGGAGATCGGCAGCAGCATCGAGATGTTGAACCAATGGAGTGCGGCTCAAGGACCGGGCCAGCGGCTGGATTTGATCCTCGTCACGCGTGGTGGTGGCAGCTTGGAGGATCTGTGGGCGTTCAACGAGGAGCCTGTCGCCCGCGCCATTTTTGAGAGTTATCTGCCGGTCATCTCGGCGGTGGGGCATGAGATTGATTTCACGATCAGCGATTTCGTCGCGGATTTCCGAGCAGCCACGCCGAGTGCGGCGGCGGAGATCATCACGGCAGAAGCGGTGATGGCGCGGGAGTTCGTGTTGCGCTCGCGGCAGCGGCTGACGCAACTGGCGCGGCGACAGTTGGGTGAGCGATTGGATGAACTGGATGCGCTGAACGGCCGGCTGGCGCGTGTGCATCCGCGGCGCAAGCTGAACGAGACGTTGCAGCGGTTGGATGATTTGCAGGCTTCCTTGGTGCGCTCGGCGCGGGTGCAATTGCGCGAGCGGCAGAGCCGTTTCGTGAGCGTGGCTCAGCGGTTGAGCCAGATCCGTCCGGCGACCCAGATCAAGCAACGGCGCGAATCGCTGGCGCAGGCGAAGCGGCGTTTGCGCGAGCTGGCGAAGCATCAACTGGAACGGCTGCAAGCGCGGCTGGAGCAGACGGAGAGCAAGCTGCGGTTGCTGGGGCCGGAGAATGTGTTGCAACGCGGGTACTCCATCACGATGGATGCGGAGTCGGGCGAGATCATCCGTGAGGCGGCGAAGGTGAAGCCGGGGCAGAAGCTGCGGACGCGGGTGAAACACGGGGAGATCGGGAGCAAGGTGGAGTAACGGGTGAGGTGCGGGCTAAGGCCAGATTCCAAAAGGGGGCAAAAGTTCTAGTGGGTTTTGGCCGAGATTTTTGACAGGATTAGCGCGTGAACCTGGAACTAAATAAAGGCAGTTCAACAAAGGGGACAGGAGCGAATCTGGGTTTGGGCTGTCTGATTTTGTTCGCGTTGCCGTTTGCGTTGTTCGGCACAGGCGCAATCATCGGAGGCATCGCGAAAATCCGCACCGGTCCAGTGAAGGAAGGAGCGATGCTGTGCGTGTTCGGGTTGGTCTTCGCTCTGGTGGGATATGGGATGATCATCGGTGGCATCTATGGGATGCGCCATGAGAAGGCGCGCTCCAAACGCAAGACGGAGCATCCGAATGAACCGTGGCGCTGGCGGGAGGATTGGGCGCAGGGGAGGGTGGATTCACAGGGCAAATCCGGCGTGATCGCCATCTTGGCGTTTGCCATCCTCTGGAACCTGATTTCGTCGTCGGTCTTCTTCATCCTGCCGCAAGAGCTGGCGAAGGGGAACAAAGGGGTGCTCGTGGCGTTGATCTTTCCGGTGATCGGCGCGTTCTTGTTGTTCGCTGCGATTTATACCACGTTGCAACGGCGCAAGTATGGTCAGCCGGTTTTCAAACTATTGACGACGCCCTGTGTCATTGGCGGGCAGGCGGCGGGGATGGTCGAGATACCTAGGAAGGTCAAAGCTCCGGACGGTTTCAAAGTGCATATCGCGTGCATCGAGAAACTCACGACGGGCAGCGGCAAGAACCGCTCCACTCGCGAGACAACCCTGTGGCAGGACAATGCGACGGTGACGCAAGATCTGCTGGCGCATCAGCCGGACAAGACGGGCATCCCGGTGCAGTTCAGCATCCCGGCAACGGTGCAGGAAGCTTCATGGGAGTCGTGCAATCCCTCGATCCAATGGCGGCTAACGGTGACGGCAGATGTGCCCGGGGTGGATCTGAACGAGACGTTCGAGCTGCCGGTATTCCGCACGGCGGAGTCGCCGACTGCGGAGAGTGGAGCGGTATTGGAGGCGACGCCGCGCTGGGAGAAACCGCTGGAGCAGTATGTGCCGCCGAAGGATACGCGTATCCAGGTGCAATCACTGCCGACGGGTGGTTCGGTGGTGACCTTTCCGGCGGCGCGCAATGTGGGTGCGATCCTGTTCCTGTTGCTGTTCGTTGGGGTGTTCAGCGGAGTGGTCGTGGCTACCATCGTGCAGAAAGCGCCGATCATTTTCCCGATCGTGTTCGGGTTCTTCGATGCGCTGATGCTGCTGATTTTCGGCAACATGTTGTTGCACTCCAGTCGCGTGGAGGCGGATGCGAATGGGGTGCGGCTGCTGGATAGCTGGGTGTTCTTCAAGAAGGAGAGCCGCTATCTGGCTGGCGAAGTGGCAGATGTGGGCACCAAGGTGGGGATGCAATCGGGTAACAAGAGCTATTACGACATCCAGTTGCATCTGCAATCCGGGCGCTCGATCGGGCTGGGGAGTTCCGTGCCGGATGGGGAGCACGCAGCGTGGATCGCGGCGGTGATCCGGCAGGCGGTAGGAGTGAAAAACAATGAGCAGACGCCGAAAGCATAATCATTCAGCGGTATCTGGCGGGAGGAGGTCGCAAAGCCCCAGCCTGGTCGTCCTCCTGGGCTGGTTTTGCGTGGTGGTGGCGCTGGGTGCAGGAATGTTTCACCTGCACTTTGTGCGGCATGAGAACCAGGTGGATGCCAGCATGAGCTTGGTCACGCTCGTGCTGGCGGGCATTCTGGCTGTGGTGTTCTTCGCCGGGCATTTCTGCATCGGTCGCAAGGAGCGTCTCTGGGCGGGGCGGCGACAGGAATTTCCGAACGAGCCGTGGAAATGGTGGCCGGGCTGGCGGAGCGGGATGGTGCAACCGCGGGTGAATGCGCGGGTGTATTACTGGTGGTTCGCGACGGGATGTGTCGCCGGGCTGTTCCTCGGATGGCTGCAGGATGTGTTGCGGAAAGAGTTCGTGGCGGACGGAGCAAAAGTTTTTGTCGTGGTCCTGGGGGTCGCCACGCTGGTGCTGGCCGGGCTTGCGATGAATATGTCGTGGCGTTGGTGGCGCGGCAGAAAATCCTTTCTACGGCTCATCACTTTTCCCGTGCCGAGAGGAGGCAGGATGGAGGCGATGGTCACGCTGCCGTTTCGGTTGCGCCCGGCGGGTGGTTTTCAACTGCGCCTGCTGCAGATCAAGCGCAAGCTGGTGACACACCGGCGGGGCTCTACTACGGAAGAGGAGGAATTGCAGCGTGTAGAAGTGGCGGCACAGGCAATGGAGACGGGGCCGGAGGCAGCTCATAGCACGACAGTGCCGGTAAGCATCCAGCTTCCGCCGGAAGCACTGGGCGGTGATCCTGATCCCGGGGATTATGGTTACCATTGGCGGTTGCAAGTGCGCGCGGAGATTCCCGGTGAAAACTTGCTGGCAGAGTTTCCTGTTCCAGTGTTTGGTGTGCCGGAGAAGTGATGAGCAAAACCAAAGCAAAGAAGCGCAGGGGCAGGACGGGCAAGGCAAGGGCACGGCAAAGCAGCCACGCCTTGATGGACATGGCGGCAGTGCTCTATGGCGAGCGGGAGATCTTGCGCCGGGTGAAGGAGCTGGCGTGGGCCATCGAACAGGATTATGAGGGCAAAGATCTGGTAGTGGTCTCGTTGCTCAACGGCACGGTGATGTTCCTCGCGGACCTGGTGCGGTATCTGGACCTGCCGTTGCGTCTCGATTTCATGGGGGTGTCCAGTTACGGCAAGGGTACGAAGTCCGGCAAGCTGGTCTTCACTAAGGAGCTGAAGCTGGATGTGAAAGGGCGTGATGTGCTCTTGGTGGATGATATTCTCGATACGGGGAAAACGCTTTCACGCGTCACCAAGAAGCTGAAGAAGCTCAAGCCGAAGAGCTTGAAGATCTGTGTGTTGCTGAACAAATCTGCGCGGCGCGAGGAGAAGGTTGCGGCGGATTATGTGGGCTTCGACATTCCGGATGCGTTCGTGGTGGGGTATGGATTGGATTTCGCGGAGCGATATCGAAACCTGCCGTTCATCGGTGTCCTGAAACCGGAGATTTATCAAGGAGTGGAGAAGAAATGAGATGATCACGAAGGTTCATTTTTACTCTTACTTCAAAGAGCTGACCGGTTGCACGGAGACGTCGGTGGAACTCGCGGAGGGGGCGACCATTGAGCAGCTTTACGCGGAATTAATCCGGCGTTATCCGAAGCTGGCGGCTATGAATCATTCCACGTTGATCGCTGTGGGTGCGGAGTATCAGGGGCGCAGTTATGTGTTGAAGCCGGGTGATGAGGTGAGTTTGTTCCCGCCGGTGCAGGGTGGATAATACGAAGGCGGAATTATTTCATGGCAACGTACTCATATATTTACGGGAACCACACGGACTCCCTCTCCCCTAGGGAGAGGGTAAGGGGTGAGGGGGAAGGGAGTATGCGATGGCAGTGATGTCATCAATCTTGCTCTTGGATGTTTCCTTCCCCCTCATCCCAGCCTTCTCCCTTGGGGAGAAGGAGAAACATTTGCCGGTTGCTGATGTATTGTCGCACCGGGCTTTAGACTGTTTGAATAGCGAGGAAAACGAAACGTGATCGAGTTGGTGGGGTGCGGCTTTTTAAGCCGCAGCGGGTTTAAGTGGTGAGCCGGTGATGAAATATTTTTTGAGCGGTTTTGCGAGTCCGGGCCTGCTGCAGGTCACAGACCCGCGCTCCGGGGAAATCTGAAAATGAAACGGGAATTGACCATCACGACGGAAGCAATCGATGAGGCGAAGCTCGTGGCCAGCCGGACGATGTCGCCTGGCATGGGTGCGGCGATCTATTTCGCGGGTGTAGTGCGGGCGGCGGAGGGGAAGGAGACGATCCGCGCGATCGATTACGAGGCGTTTGAGATGATGGCGCGGCACCAGTTCGGCAAGATTTTTGATGAGGTGGAGAAACGTTGGCCGATCGAATCGGTGCGACTCGTTCACCGCATCGGCGTGGTGCAGGTGAATGAAGCGTCGTTGTGGATCGAGGTCATCTCACCGCATCGGGGGGAAGCTTTTGCCGCGTGTCAGTGGATCATCGAAGAGATGAAACGCGTGGTGCCGATCTGGAAGAAGCCGGTGGTGTAAGGAGTTTCAAGTTTTCAGAGGGAAACTCAAAACCAGAAACTTCAAACTAGAAACCAGCTCTCTCATACCCATTTCACCTTGCCCCAGTGGACGTCGAGCTGTTTGGTGAGGTAGAGTTGCACACCTTTCAGTAGTGTCTTGGCTTCGAGCTTCTGGCCTTGGTCCATGATCTCTTTCAGGCCGTATTCCGGTTTCACCGGGAAAGCGCTCTGGGCGATGATGGGGCCCTCATCCAGATGCATGCTCACGAAGTGCGCGGTGACACCGATGATCTTCACGCCATGTTCATACGCCTGCCGATACGCTTGCGGCCCGGGGAAACTGGGCAGCAGGGAAGGGTGGATATTGATGATCTTGTTCTTGTAGCGCCACACGAAGTTCGGGGAGAGGATCTTCATGAACCGCGCCAGCACCACGAAATCGATCTCATGCTCGGCGAGGATTTCCAACGCTTTGGCTTCCGCCTGTGCGCGATCTTCCCACGGCAGGTGGATGAAGGGCAGCCCGGCCTTTTTTGCCAGCGGTTCGAGGTCTTTGTGATTGCCCAGCACCAGGACGGGTTCCGCCTGGCGGATTTTGCCGGACTTGGCGGCGGCGAGGAGAGTTTCCAGGCAGCGCGGCTCTTTGGTGACGAAGATGGCCATGCGCTGGCGGGTGTGCGGTTTGGTGAAGCGCAGGGTGACCTCCATGCCCAGCTCTTTGCCCAAGGCAGTCAGACCGGCTTGCACTGCGTGAGGCTGCAACTTGTATTCCTGCCAGGAAGCATTGATGGTCATGCTGAACTGGCCGCGCGTGACCTGCTCCTCCAGTGCTTCGATGTTCGCGCCCTGTAAAAAGAGGTAATTCGTGATACGGGCGATGACGCCCGTCTTGTCCTTGCCGATGACGGTGATGGTGGCCAGACGCTTCATAACAGGCCGTCAGTGAAGGCGGGAAGGGTGGCGGGAGTAAATCTTTTTTGCATGCATTAGACCCGCTTCTGTTTGTGGTTTTCTCCGGTAGATTTAAGGCAAGTAATGCAGAAAAGGCCGTCACGGCGATGTTTCCCGCAAATCCTTTGACCCACGCCGCAACTTTCCTTAGCTTTCCGTGTTACACGATTTATAGTTAACCAGTAGCAGACATGGCATTTAGGTCTATCAAGTCGGTACTCGCTGAGGCAGCGCTGGCGACTCCCGACCAGTTCGAGGAGTGGCGCAAGGCGTGGCGCATCGCAGCCGAGAATGGCTCCCAGGAAGGGTTGCTGACTTTCTTCTGCCGTGAGGCCGGCATGAGTCCGGATCAGTTCCTGCACAAGCTGGCGCATGCGCTGGGCTGGGAATTCATTGAACTGAAGAAGATCGATGTGCCAGCGGAGGCCCGCTCCCGCATCTCCACCAAGGTTGCTTTCCAATACAATATCCTGCCCACGGCCTTCACGGACGGCAAATTGCAGATCGCAGTGAGCGATCCTTTTGATGCCGGCATGCTGAGCGCGGTGCAGTTCGATGCCGGTTGCCCGGTCACCTTTGCCCTCGCTCCGCGGGAGGAGATCGAGAAGGCGTTGAAAAAGTATTACGGTGTGGGCGCGGAAACGCTCGACGAGATGGCCAAGGATGATTCACTCGACCTTGATGCGGTCAGTGACAAGGAAATCACCGAGGATGATCAGGAAGCGTCCATCATCAAGTTCGTGAACCAGATCGTCTGGGAAGCACACAAGACGCGCGCCACGGACATCCATTTCGAGCCGAACGAGGACGAGTTGCGCATCCGTTACCGCATTGACGGCATTTTGCACCAGACGCCGATGCCGCCGCAGTTGAAGCAATATCAGGCGGCCATCATCTCGCGTATCAAAGTGATGTCGGGGATGAACATCTCCGAGAAACGTTTGCCGCAAGATGGTCGTATCAACGTCCGCATCAAGGGCGAGGAAATCGACATCCGTGTCTCCACCGTGCCGACGGTTTATGGCGAGAGCGTTTCCCTCCGTTTGCTCTCGCGCGGCAAGGTGTTGATCGGTCTCGAGAAGCTTGGTTTTTCCAAGGCAGAGGACGACGCCATCCGTGAGTTGATCGTCAAGCCGCATGGTATCGTGCTGGTGACCGGTCCCACAGGTGCCGGCAAATCGACATCGCTTTACGCGTTCCTCAATACCATCAACTCGATCCACAAGCGCATCATCACGATCGAGGAGCCGGTGGAGTATGAACTGAAGGGCATCAACCAGATCGCCGTGCGTTCGGATATCGGGCTGACCTTCGCTGTGGGGCTGCGCCATATTCTGCGGCAGGACCCGAACGTGATCATGGTGGGTGAGATCCGCGATCTGGAGACGGCGGAGATCGCCATCCGTGCGGCGCTCACGGGTCACTTGGTGTTCAGCACGCTGCATACGAACGATGCTTCCAGTGCGTTCACCCGGTTGATCGACATGGGCATCGAGCCCTTCCTGGTGGCTTCCTCCATCGAGGCAGTGCTGGCACAACGGCTCGTGCGTACCATCTGCAAGCATTGCAAGACGGAGCAGAAGGTGGACCGGGACTATCTGCGCAAGCTGGGTTATCCGGCGGCGGAACTGGCCACGGCGAAGTTCTGGCACGGGGCCGGATGCGATGAATGCCGTGGTTCCGGTTATACGGGCCGCTTGGGCATCTATGAATTGCTGGTGGTGACCGAAGATTTGCGGCCGTTGATTTTGAACCGCTCGGCGGCCTCGACGATCGCGCAAAAGGCGATTTCCCAGGGGATGCGCACCTTGCGGCATGACGGCTGGAAAAAGGTCCGCGAGGGGATCACCACGGTGGAGGAAGTGCTCCGGGTGACGCAGACTGAGGAGCACCAGTCCCTGCTGGAAGACCAGAACACCATTTTCATGACGAAGGAGTAGCATGGGGCGCGCGAACACTTGCAATGTCCTTTCCGCGGAGCCGACGAGCCGTGAAGTCTGGCGCTTTACGCGCAACGGCAGCCGTTGTGTGCCCGCCGGTCAAAAGACTGCGGGACTGACGGAGGTGCTGCCCGAGAAATGGGTCGCCAAAGGCTGGAGTCATCTCTGGAATCCCAAGTTGAATGTCGCCTGGCTGCCGGCCGACAAGGTTTTCCTGCGCGTGCTGCACCTGCCGCCCTGTGAAGAGGCGGAAGTCCACTCCATGGTGGAATTCCAACTGGAGAAACTTTCCCCGCTGCCGTTGGGCCAGATCGTGTGGACCGTCGAGCATGTGCCTACGGCCCAGACTGCCCCCGGCACACCACGCACGGTGCTGGTGCTGATCGCGGCCCTGGAAGCGGTGGAGGAGCATCTCGGCCAGTTGGAGGCAAGCGGGTATCTGGCTGACCGGCTGGAGATGCCGGCCATCCATGAATTGATCGAGCGTCCGGTGGCGGAGAACAGCGCCTGGATCTATCCGCGCAAAGAAGGCGAGAACGCCTCCTGCGTCATCGCCTGGTGGTTTGGCGGGATTTTGCAGCAGGTGAGCCTGTTCCGGCTGACGACCGAGACGAACTGGGAGCGTGAATTGCAGGACCAGGTGGCCAAAGTCTCGTGGGCGGGTGAAGTGGAGGGCTGGTTCACGCCGCCGTTCAAGTGGCATCTGGTGGCGGATGAGGCCACGGCCTCAGCCTGGCTGCCGGTGGTCCAGCGGGTGGCGGAAGGCGGCGTGAACATCGTTGCACCCAAACCCCTGCCGGAACTGGCGACGGCCAGTGCCGCGCATGCGCTCCGGAAGGATTTGAATCCTGGACTGCTGCCGGCGGACCGGGCGGAGCGTTACCGCCAGCAATTTGGCGAGCGCCTGTGGATGCGCGGTCTGGGGGTGGTCGCGATGGTCTATGTGGTGGTGGTGGGCATCTATCTGGTGGCGTTGCAATACCGCATCCACCAGCGGAATTCGCTGACCGCCCAGATCGATGAACTGGACGCGGAGTATAAAAAATCCGTCCAGTTGGGGGAAAAGATCAAGGTGGTGGAGACCCAGATCAGTTTGCGGTTCGCCGCCTTGGATGCGTGGAAGACCGTTGTCGTTGACCTGCCGGGAAGCATGACCCTGGATTCGCTTTCTTTCAGCAAGGGCTCCTATCTGCGGGTTGCTGGCTCAGTCGATAGTGCGAACAAGGACAAGGTGCTGGATTACTCGGACAAATTACGTGCCTTGGCGGTCAATGGGCGGCCGATGTTCAAGGAGGTTTCGGTGCCCAACCAGAGCCGCATGCCGAGCGGCAACTGGACCTGGTCCTTTGACTGTGAACTGGCCGGAGGAGGAGAATGATGAGCAACTGGTGGCAAAATCTGAATCTGACACCGCAGGAACGCAAGTTCGTGGTCGGAGTGGTCATCGTGTTCGCCGTGGTGCTCAACCTGCTGTTCATCTGGCCGCAGTTCAAGCGCTGGACGCCGGTGGAGGAGGAACGGACCGCGCTCCTGGAGAAACTGGCCACCTATGAAGCCAAAATTGCCGAGCTGCCCAAGATTCAGGCCCGTTTGAATGTGCTGGAGACCAACAGTGCGCCGGTCATGGTATCCGGGGATGCCGCCGCGCACTATTACCGGACCGTGCAGAATCTGGCCGGGCAGATCGGCCTTTCTTACAACAACATCACTTCGCCGACTGTGAATCAGAACTCCACGAACAAGTACTTCCAGGAGTTGAGCCTGAAAGTGAGCTTTCTCTCGGCGGCGGAGAAGGACGTGGTGAATTTTCTCTATCGGTTGAGTGATGGCAATTCGGCCATCCGGGTCCGAGAGTTTTCCCTTGCCCCAGACCAGACCAAGATGCTTTTACGCGGCTCCCTCACGCTGGTAGCCAATTACGAAGTCGAAAAACCGGCCAGCCGGACGGCTGCGCCCAACCTAACGCCTTTAACTGCCAAGACCCCATGAAGAAACTAACCTTTACCTGCGCCGCCTGTCTGGGGGCAGTGGCGTTCAGCCTGGTGGCCCAAACACCCCCGGCTCCGGGAACCCCGTCCGCCACGACGAACACGGTGCGCCCATTGCCATCCCGCGTGGCACCCAGCACTCAAATACCTCCGGCGGTGCCCGCCCTTCCGGCAGCGCAGGCTCCGGCCGTGCCTGCACAGGCTGTGCCCGCCACCCCTGCAGCGCCCGCTACGTCACCCAATGTACCCGCCGGGCAAGTTGTGCCGGGCGGAGCCGCGCCCGCCGGCCGGGGAGGCGAGGCGATGATCCCGTTTGAGGAATTGCATTTTTCGAACATGGAGCTGGGGCAGTTTTTGGACATCTATGCGGGGCATGTGGGCAAGACGCTGATCACCGGGCCGGCGTTGAACCAACTGCTCAAATCCACGGTCACCTTGAAGGCGCAGACGGCGCTGACCAAGGTTGAGTTGATCCAGGCGATGGAGAGTGTGCTGGCCCAGAACAACGTGGTCGTCATTCCCATGGGAGAAAAATTCGCGAATGTGGTGACGGTCGCGGAAGCTTTCCGGCAAGGTGCCCGCTTTAAGAATACCGAGGTGGAGCAGATCGTGGAGGCACAGATTTTTGAAACGCGTATCATCACGTTGACCAATGCCCTGCCGAGTGAAGTGGCCACGATCTTGAAAGACTTCAGCAACGTGCCCAACGGCATCATCTCCATCGACGGCACCCGCAAGTTGATCCTGCGTGATTACGCGGTGAATCTGAAGCGGATGGTGGAGATCATCGAGCAGATCGATGTGAACATCCCGATGGAAGTCGAGCTGGAGCTGATCCCTATCAAGTATGCGCTCTCGGCTGACATGGCGTCCGTGCTGGGCAGCCTGACCTCGGGCGGACCGGTCTCGACCGGAACGACGGGTACGCGCACCAGCAGCACGTCTCGGGGTCGTACTGGCACTACGGGCACTACTGGCCGTCTGGGCGTGGGTGGCACCACGGGCGGGGTGCAGGGCTTGCAGAATCAGGCCCGGCCGGGCACACCCACCACGGTGCCGGGCGCGCAATCCACCTTTCAGGACCAACTCCGGCAGATCACGGCTCGCGCGGCCGCGGGCGGCAATGTGCCCATCCTGGGCGATGCCAAGATCATCCCTGATGAGCGCACCAATGCCCTGCTGGTGTTCGGCACCAAGGAAGAGCGTGACATGATCAAGAAGATCATCAAGGAGCTGGATGTGGTGCAGCAGCAGGTGCTGATCGAAGCGATCATCATGGAAGTCTCCCTGAGCGATGATTTCAACTTTGGTGTGGCGGGCGCGAATGCGACCTCGTTTGACAAAGGTGCGAAGCGCGTGTTTGGCGGTTCCAAATTCACCGATTTCGGCAGTCTCACGAATTTTCCGACCGGCCTGGCGGATGGCTTCAGCTACTTCGGCCAGTTGGGCAGTTGGGATCTGGCGGTGACGGCGGTGGCGGGTGACGCTTCGGTGAACGTCCTGTCCCGGCCGCGCATCCAGACTTCGCACGCGGTGCAGGCCTCGATCTTCGTCGGCCAGACGGTACCGTTCGTCATTGGCAGCACCACGGACATCAATGGTGGCGCCCGCTCCCAGTTCCAGAACGAGCAGGTGGGCATCACACTGGATGTGCTGCCGCTGATCAACCAAGATGGACTGGTGGTTCTCGATATCGTCCAGTCCGTCCAGCAACTGGGGGAGGACCGGCTCATCGACGGCAATCCGGTGCCGACCACCACGGAGCGTAACGCCAATGCGCGTGTGGCCGTGCAGAACGGCGAGACCGTCATCTTGGGCGGGTTCATCAGCTCCAACAAGCGCAAGAGCAAGACGGGGGTGCCTTTCCTGAAAGACATCCCGCTGCTGGGTTCACTGTTCAGCCAGCGAGTGGATGGCAACCAGCGCGTGGAACTGATCGTCCTCATCCGTCCGACGGTGCTCAAAACTCCGGAGATTGCCAGCAGCGTGGCGGAGCAGGAGCGCCAGCGCCTGTCCGGCGTGCGCAAGGCAGAGATGGAGATCCTTGAGGAGGAAGGCAAGCTCGCCACCAAATCCGAAAAGGAGATGGAGAAGATGCGCAAGGCCAAGAAGTCCGTCTCCAAGGAAGACATGCTGACGCCCAGTTCACCCTTGCTGCCGCCAGTGGACACGACCGAACCCAAGCCGGCTGTGCCACAGAAGTAAGCGGAACCGAAGTTTAACGGAAACCCCGGAACTGCACAGGCAGTTCCGGGGTTTTGCTTTACGGGATAAAGTTTTTCCGATCTTCAGCAGGCGGCTCAGTTCAGTGCTTCGCACCCTGGTCGATCCACGCCCGCAACAGGGAGATCTGCTCTTTGGTCAGGGCGGGATACTTGTCGCGCTTGTCTGTCGGGGGCATTTCGGATTCTTCGATCAGGTCCGCCACGTAATGGACAATCGGGCTCTTGGCACTGTTGCCGGGGATGATGGCCGCATCGCTGCCGCTGCCTTTGGTCAGATTCTCGATGGTGTCCGTGCGGTAGCCGCCCTTGGGTTTTTCTCCGGAGTGGCATTCCGTGCAGGACTTGTCCAGCAGCGGTTTGATGTCTTTGGCGAACAGCACCTTTTGTTTCACAGGCGTGGGGAGTTTTTTAAGGTCGCCCAACTCGGCCTGGACGGTCAGCGTGACCCCTAAAAGGATGGCAGCGCCGACCAGAGACATTTTTTTCATGGGATGGGACATGGCTTGCACTTGGTTTAGCAGACGCGGCCCGGGAGGTGAAGATTCAATGAAAGAAAAAAGGCTCCGGGGTCACCGGAGCCTTGGAGAGAAAAACAGTGGGGAAATTACTTGGCACCCTGATCGATCCAGGCGCGGATCAAGCCGATCTGCTCCTTGGTGAGGGCCGGGTACTTGTCGCGCTTGTCCAGCGGGGGCATCTCGGAATCGACCACGAGGTCAGCGGCCAGATGGACCAGTTCGCTCTTGGCACTGTCACCTTTGACGGCTTCCTTCATGATGCCTTCCTTCGTTTCCATGCTGTATTTGCCCTTCGGTTTCTCACCGGAATGGCATTTCACGCAGGATTTTTCGAAGATCGGCTTGATGTCCTTGTCGAAATCGACCGTCTTCTTGGCGGCGGGCGGCAGTTTGCTGGCGTCACCCAGATCGGCCTGGACCGTGAAGGCGAGCGCTGCAACACTTAAAGTGGTGATAAGCAGTTTCATAGGCTTTAGTTAAGACAATTGCTTTTCTATACTGTTCAACCGGCTTAATGCACGCAAAAAGTCGCATTAATCCTGCAAACATGGGTTGGACGACCGGGACCGTTGGCAGCTTCAATCAACCCGTTGGGACCCCATTGAAACTGGTGTAACCCTTTGAAAGAGGCGGGGTTCCATCACCTGACGATTTGGTTGCCAGAGGATTAAGAATGCTGTAACCAAATCCCCGAACCAACCGTCTCACCTAATGACGAAAGTCATCACTTAACCAAACCTATGAAGAAACTTGTACTCTTAGTTGTCGCCCTGGCCATGTTCGGTGGTGCGACTGTCAACGCTCAGGACGCGAAGGCCGAAGCCAAGAAGAAGGCTGAGGAAGCTGCCTTGAAGAAGTATGACAAGAACGCCAACGGCAAGCTGGACGACGAGGAAAAAGCGGCCATGAAGAAGGACCGCGAGGAAATGATCAAGAAGTACGACAAGAATGGCGACGGCAAGCTGGACGATGCTGAAAAGGCCGCCCAGAAGGAAGACGCCAAGAAGAAGGGCGACAAGAAAAAGAAGAAGGAATAACCTTTCCCCATATTTACGCAAACCCCGCCTGAATCATCAGGCGGGGTTTTCTTTTGAGGGAATGTGCGGCATCTTGGTGCCTCCAATCAATGATGAAGCTGCAGCGCAAATCATCGGGGCAGAAGTGGCTGGCCGCGCTGACAGTCGTACTGTTGGGCGTATCCTTGGCGTGGGGCATGCGTGCCTTGGCTCGCCAACGGGCTGCGCAGGCGGTTTATGCGCCTCCGCCAGCCGGCATGGTCCTCGTGCCAGCGGGGTGGTTCTGGATGGGCAGTGATGATCCCGAAGCGGAAGTGAATGAGCGCCCCCGCCGCCGCGTTTATCTGCCCGCCTACTACATCGACATCCATGAGGTCACGAACCGTGAGTTCAAACGGTTCAAACCGGCGCATGCTTATCCGGCAGGCCAGGACGATCTGCCGGTGACCAAGGTCTTCAAGCCGGAGGCCATCGCTTATGCGGAATGGGCGGGCAAGCGTCTGCCTACCGATGCCGAATGGGAGAAGGCCGCGCGGGGCACTGATGGCCGCCGCTATCCTTGGGGCGATTCATTTGAGACCAACCGGGCTAATCTTGACCCGCATAAGGTCGCGCAAGCTTTGGGCGAGGTGTGCGAATTGCCCGTCACAGCGGATGGTCGCCGCAAGGTGGCACCGGGCAGTTTCCCGCTGGGAGCGAGTCCGTATGGTGCCCAAGACATGGCGGGCAATGTGTGGGAGTGGGTGAGTGACAATCACCGCGATTCCGCGTGGCTGTATCTCTTTGGCGAACGAAGCGAGCGGGGCATCATCCGGGGCGGTGCCTATGCTTACAGCCATCGTCAGGCCCGCACCTCGCATCAGGCTTTTGAAGCCCTGAACTCCACCTGCAATGATGTGGGTTTTCGTTGTGGATTGAGCGCCAGACCGATTCGCTGAAGCACAAAGTCTCCAATCCAAGGCCTCAAACGCCAGGGAAAACTTGGAACGTCCCGCTGACGCGTAATCGTAGCCTTGGTCTGATTTTGAGCTTTGCATCTTGGACCTTGGATTTGGGATTTTTCTGGTCATTCCGTCACCTCGTGCATCTTCCATTTTACTTCGAGGTGCTTCCGCCCTTAGAATCGCCGCATGCGGACGCCGTATGCGGTATGCGGACATTGGGCGGGGGAGTATGACGAGGCCGGGCTTGAAGCCTGGGCCGCGAATCTCCGCAGCCAGCTCGAGACACCCCAAGTCACCTTGGGGCTGGTCTTCATGACGCCGCATTTCTTCCCCCATGCCGCCCAGGTGCTGGAGACTTTGCGCCTGCATGCGCGGGTGCCCTTGCTGGTGGGTTGCTCAAGCGAGAGCCTCGTGTGCGGCGCACGCGAGATCGAGGACAAGCCCGGTCTGGTGCTGGGACTGCATTATCTGCCCGGCGCGAAGCTCACGGCGAAGCACTTCACGCAGACACAGGTGGAGGAGTGCGATGACGAGGAGTATTGGCACAAAGAGACAGGCGTTTCCCGCGAGGCCACGAATGGCTGGCTGGTCTTTGCCGATCCGTTCAATCTGGAGGCGGAGAACTGGTTGAAGCAATGGAATGCGGCCTATGCGCCCACGCCCATCCTCGGTGGATTGGCCAGCGGTGTTTATCAAGAGCGCAGCACGCAGGTGTACCTGAACGGCGACGTCTTCGATGAAGGCGGCGTGGCCATCTCCGTCGGCGGCGAGGTCGAGATCGCCAGTGTTATTTCTCAGGGCTGCACCCCCATCGGCGAGACGTGGACCATCACGCGCGTGGATGGTAACCTGGTCTTCGAGATCGGCAACCGGCCCGCCTATGCGGTACTCACTGAGACATTCGAGCAGTTGCCTGACCAGGAGAAGATGAAGTTGCGCGGCAACCTCTTCGTAGGGCTGGTCACCAACGAGTACCTGGAAGAATTTCACCGCGGCGACTTCCTCATCCGTAACCTGGTGGGGGGCGATCCGGGCAAAGGGGTGCTCGTGGTGGCGGCGTATCCGCGCGCCGGCCAGACCATCCAGTTCCAACGGCGCGATGCCGCCGCCGCGACGGAGGACATGCTCGCCCTGCTGGAGCGGGCTAAGGGGCAATTGCAGGGCCGCACGATCTATGGCGGGGCGTTGCATTGCTGCAATGGGCGCGGTACCGGCCTCTTCGGCGAGCCGGACCATGATGCCGCGCTCATCCAGCGTGAGCTGGGCCCGCTGGCGCTGACCGGGTTCTTCTGCAACGGCGAGATCGGGCCGGTGGGGGGCAAGAGTTTTCTGCACGGTTACACGGCGTCCCTCGCGCTCTTCGTCAGCCGCGCCCCGAAGGAAGTGAAACCATGAGCCAGTCTGCGACCGCCACACCGGCATCCAGTTTGATCTATCGTCCGCGCTCGTTCTTCGAGCCGTTGAAAATCGCGGACATGTTCAAGCAGGCGCAGCCGCTGCAGGTGGAGATCGGGGCGGGCGATGGCTCGTTCCTCATCCAATACACCGCCCAACATCCCGAGTATAATTTCTTGGGCGTGGAACGGCTCCTGGGCCGCTTGCGCAAGATCGATCGCAAGGGGCAGCGGCAGGGCTTGAAGAACCTGTGTGCCCTGCGCATCGAGGCCGCCTACTTCGTGGAATATCTGCTGCCCGCGGATTCCACGGACATCATCCACATCTATTTTCCCGATCCGTGGCCGAAGAAGAAGCATCGTAAGAACCGGCTGGTGAACGAGCGCTTTACGGAGCTGGCGCATCGCGTGCTGAAAGACCGGGGCATCGTCTATCTGCGCACGGATGATGCGGACTATCATGAGCAGATGGTGACGGTGTTCGATGCGAATCCGAAGTTCGAGCGCATCGAGACCCCGGCGGAACTGAGCGCGGTGAAGACGGATTTCGAGCGCGGGTTCAATGCGGAGGGGATCCCGACGCGGTATGCGGCGTATCGGAAGAAGTAGGGGAGCGCGACTCTCCGAGTCGCAGCAACTTACTTGAGCAAAGGCAGGTCACCTGCGCCAAAAAGCCTGCCGCCAACTCGCAGCAATTCCCCCGTGTCGGCCGGAATGAAATCCGGTTAATTGCACCCGAACTTTAATCAATCCTCTCCCCTGCCGGTTTGCCTTCATCCTTGGCCATTCCATAACCCAGTCTTGCTCAGGGACGTTGCTGCGGACGAGGACGTCCGCGCTCCGCCAAAAATCCGGCATCGCCGGTTGAATATCCCGGTCCGGTGAATTACGTTGGCCACTAATCCGTCGAAACCAGTCGTATTGTCTGATATGGAAACCACTCCAGCCCGTTACATCATGATCGGCGGCTTTTTGGGCGCCGGCAAGACCACCTCGGTCCTCAAGCTCGCCCATTGGCTGGATGACAACCTCGGCCTGCGTGTGGGGCTCATCGACAACGACCAGGGCAGCCAGCTCGTGGACACGGCGATGATGGCTTCGCAGGATTTCGAAGTGGAAGAGATCTCGGGCGGTTGTTTCTGCTGCCGGTTCAATTCTTTGGTGGAGGCGGCGGAACGGCTGAACAAGCGCACGATGCCCGAGGTATTCATCGCGGAGCCGGTGGGCAGTTGCACCGATCTCGTGGCTACAGTCACATATCCGCTGCGCCGCATGTATGGAGAGGATTACACCATCGCCCCGCTCAGCGTGCTGGTGGACCCGATCCGCGCGGCGCGCGTGCTGGGGCTGGAAAAAGGCAGCCGTTTCTCGGAGAAGGTGGAGTACATCTACCGCAAACAACTGGAGGAAGCGGACCTCATCGTCATCAACAAGTGTGACCTGCTCTCGGTGGAGAAACTGGCGGAACTGAAAGCGGCGCTCGCGAAGGATTTTCCGCTAGCGAAGATCATGACCGTTTCCGCCCGGACGGGTGAAGGGATGGAGGAGTGGTTCAAGGAACTGACGGAGACCACGCAAGTGCCGCGCGCGGTGATGAGCGTTGACTATGAAGTGTATGCGGACGGGGAGGCGTTACTCGGCTGGTTGAATGCCGCCTACACCTTGCACGCTACGCAGGAGACGGATGCGAATGAGCTGTTGCGCAAGCTGGCGGAGTCCGTGCGGCAGAAACTGGTAGCGGTGAAGGGCGAGGTGGCGCACTTCAAGATGACCCTGGAACCGGAAGAAAGCCTGGGCGAACTGGCGGTGGTGAATCTGGTGCGGAACGATTACGTGTCCGAACTCTCCATGGAACTGGAGGAGCCGTTCACGGCGGCGCATCTGACGGTCAATATGCGGGTGGAGGCGGCGCCGGAAGACTTGCAGAAACTGCTGGGTGAAGCGGTGGAGGAGACGTTGAAAGCCTTCCCCGGGCTGACGGCGAAGCAGGAGCATCTGGAGGCATTCCGGCCGGGCAAGCCGCAGCCGACGTACCGGGATGCGGGAGTTTAAAGTCTGAGCCGCTCACCCGAACTTGAGTTCAGTGCGGTGGATAAAAATCTACCGGTGTGCGTTTCAATCGCCGCTTCAGATACCAAGAGACGCCTATCAAGTCGTACATCCCCCGCCAGATGCGGTTCCAAACACCATACTTGGAAACTCCGGCGACTCGCGGGCGGTGGTTGACTGGGATTTCCTTGGTCCGGGCGCCATTGGCCTGAACGAGAATAGGGAGGAAACGATGTAACCCGTTGAAGGGAGCGAGGTCAGCGATGACTTCGCGCTTGAAAACCCGGACAGCGCAACCCGTATCTTCAAAATCCGCTCCCAGCCAGGCCTTACGCGCCCAGCGGGCGATGCGTGAGGATGCTTTACGGACCCAAGTATCCTGCCGTTGGGTACGTTTACCGCAGACAAAGTCGCAATCCTTCAGTTCAAGCAGGAGTTTAGGCAGGTCGGCGGGGTCATTCTGCCGGTCGCCATCCAGGGTGGCCAGCAGGGGGGTGGTGGAATTCGTGAACCCGGTCCAGACGGCGGCGCTTTGCCCGGCGTTCCTTAAATGCCTGATGCCACGCACTCTGGAATCGCGTTCCTGCTCTGCCTGAATGCGCGCCCAAGTGTCATCGCGACTGGCGTCATCAACTAGAATGAGCTCGAACGAGCGACCGGTGGGGGTGAGGGCAGCGAGGACTTCAGCAGTGAGGGCAGGGACGTTTTCCGCCTCATCAAAGACGGGAATAACGATGGCTAGTTCAGGCGGCACAAGCGCAGAGGTTAGATAGAGGGAAGGAGCTTGGAAAATAGAAAGTATGTGAAATGAGGGAAATGGAAGTGATGGGAAAGGGATTGTGTAAAATGTTTTAAACAAACATGTTATGTTTAATTTTTCAGAGTGAAATGAGGGTTTTTGGGGCGCGGGAGCAGGGGAAAACAGTGGGAGTTGGTGAAAAATAAGGTGCAAACCTCAGAGAGTGGCGGGAAAGCTACGTAAAAAACTTGTTGTCATTGAAGGGTCATTTGCTATCTTCCGCAGCCAATGCACCGTTTTGGTGCTCGGGTAAACTGTTTTTACCCCGTAACTAAAACGTTTAAATAGATACAACACACACATCGCAGGAGGAACTAACGAATGAAGATTAATAAATGGACATTGGGTTTGGCCGCAGCTGGTGTGGTCAGCCTCGGTTCTGTGGCTCAAGCTGAGGAAGCTTCTGAGCATTTGATGACGGCTGTTTCTGGTACGCAGATCAGCGGTTATGTGAGCACGACGGCCAGCTGGATGGCTGGTACGGGCAGCCGCGTTTTCGGCGCGCTTCCTGGTCGCAGCTTCCATGACGGCATCGCGAAGCAAGACGGCTTCAACCTGGACGTGATCGACCTGACGGTTTCCAAGTCGCTCGACGAGGGCGAATGGGCCGCTGGTTACAAAGCTGAAATGTGGTTCGGCCCGGATGGTGCCGCCTACGGCAGCGCTTCCACGTTCGGTAACGGTGAAGACTTCAACATCCGCCAGGCCTATGTCGAGCTGCGCGCCCCGGTGGGCAATGGTCTTGACTTCAAGGTCGGCGTGTTCGACACGGTGATTGGCTATGAGGTCACCAACCACGACTCGAACCCGAACGTGGGTCGTTCCTACGGCTGGGGCATTGAGCCGACGAGCCACACGGGCATCTTGGCGAGCTACAAGTTGACGGACTTCCTGTCTGTCAGCGCTGGCGTGGCCAACAACGGTCTGGCCAATCCGATCAACGCCAAGCAGCCGGTCGAGAGCGACAAGTCCTACATGGCTGGTCTCTACCTGACGGCTCCGGAAGACTGGGGTTTCCTGTCTGGCGCAACCCTGTCCGGTGGCGTGGTTGAATCCACGTTCAGCGGCAGCCCGTTCGCTGGTGCTAACTTTGGCGGTGGCCAGAGTGACGTGCTGAACTACTACGTCGGTTTCGCCCTGCCCCTGCCGATCGAAGGCTGGAGCGTCGGTGCCGCGTGGGATTATCAAGGTGCTTCGAGCGCCGGTCCTAACACCTCCTACTACGCCAATGCAGCCGCGCTGTATCTCTCGGCTGGTCTGACGGAGAAGCTGAAGGTCAACGTCCGTGTTGACTACACCACGGCCACGACCGGCTTCTACTACGGCCAGGTCGCCGGTGACAACAGCAACGCGCTGGGTTCCTTGACCACCACGGTTGACTACTCCCTGTGGGAGAATGTCATCAGCCGCTTGGAAGTCCGCTGGGACCGCCAGTTGAGCGGCGGTGTGCTTGACGCCAACGGTGGCGTCGGTGGCGGTGTCTTCGGTGGTGGTGCCGGAGCTATCGGCAGCGGCGATATGAACGCCCTGACGGTCGCGCTGAACCTGATCTACAAGTTCTAATCTAGTACTTAACTAGATGCTGAGCCCCTTCCTGCGAAAAGCGGGAAGGGGTTTTTCCTTTCTATGAAGGGTGACCACCGGAAAAGGACGCAAAAATATAAGCCGCCTTGGAGGTGAGGGCCAAAGAATGCACGGCCTACTCTTCGTCCGCTGTGAAGCCAGTGTCCGCGCAGATGCCGCGTTTGGTGGCGGCTACAAAGTCCACCAGCAGCAGGACCTTGGGCGAAGTAAAACGCTCCCGGGCTTGCGCCAGCGCCACCGCCCGTTTTTCCCGGGTGCGAAAAAGCGTATGGTAAGCTTGCTTCAATTGGAGGCGTTCTTCGGCGGTAAAACCGTTCCGGCGCAAACCGACGATATTTAGGCCGCAGATGCCATTATCACCCCGGGCGATGCAATAGGGCGGCAAATCTTTGCTGATGGCCGAGCCACCTTGCATCAACGCCAGCGTGCCGATGCGCACGAATTGATGCACCAAGCTGTTCCCTGACAGGAATACGCGATCGCCGATAATCGCATGACCGGCGATTAAAACGCCGTTGGCCACAATGATATGATTGCCCAGTACCACATTGTGGCCGATATGGCTGTTGGCCATCAGGAAATTGTTGGACCCGATGACCGTATCCTCTTCCATCTTGTTGGAACGATGCACATTGGCATGCTCCCGGAAGACGTTGCCATCGCCGATGCGCAAGCGCGTGGGCTCGCCCTTATACTTTAAGTCCTGTGGTTCGTCGCCGATCACGCATCCCGTGTGAAAGGTGTTCCCCGCGCCGATCGTGGTCTCCCCGGTCAGATGCACGTATGGGCCGATCTTGCAGTTGGCTCCCAGCTTCACTCCACCATCGATGACCGCATACGGTCCGACTTGAACACTGGGGTCCAGCTCGGCTTTCGGATCGATGATGGCGGTCGGATGGATCATGTCTGCGATCGAGTTCCGAACTGCTTAAGGGAGAGCGGTCGGGATTGCAATGCCAATGACGAAATCCCCACTGACCGGTTCACACGTAGAAATGCCCCAGCTCGCGCAATGACACATAATCCCGGCTCCGTTCGGCGGTGCGTTTGCCGAGGATGACGTGGTCGAGTACATCGATCTTCAACAGTTGCCCGGCGCGGATGAGATCGCGGGTCACGCGGATGTCGGCATCGGAAGGCGTGGGGTCACCGCTGGGATGATTGTGTACGAGGACGATGGCCGAGGCGTTCGCAGTGATGGCCAGCTTGAAGACCTCACGCGGATGGACGAGCAAAGTATCCAAAGTGCCCTGGGATATCTGCTCCACGCGAATGAGTTTGCGGCGCGTGTTCAGGAGCAGGATCTGAAAATGCTCCACCTCATACATCCGGTTCTCTTCGCGCAGGAGATTCGCGATGCTGTCCGGATTGTCCAGCACCGGGGACTCGTATTGCAGTTCCTTGGCCATGCGTTGCGCCAGGGTGAAAGCGGCCTTGAGCGCGATGGCCTTGTCGCGGCCCACACCCTTCACTTGTTTCAATTCTTCCACGGAAGCCAGCGCCAGGCGGTTGAGCGAGCCAAACCGCTGCACCATCTGTTCCGCGATCTGGATCGCAGACTGGCCCTTCATGCCCGTGCGCAACAGGATGGCGATGAGCTCGGCAGTGCGCAATGCTTCCGCCCCGTGCAGCACCATGCGTTCACGTGGCCGTTCAGTATCTGGCAGGTCTTTGATGCGAAGGGGCGTGTTCATCTTGGCTGCGTTGATTGAAACGCAAACCAGGGAGGTTTTTCAAACGAGAAATAATGCTGACGGATTTCTGTTTCTGATCCGCAGCAGTCGCATGGGTAAAGTCGCCTATAAGATTAATCGGGATTTTCTTGGTTCCCAATCTGCCGTGTCGCCGGTCGGCAGTCGGCGGGGCGTACCTTGCTCTGGCGGCATGTGGATCATCAAACTGCGCCATACTCGCGCTCGACTTTCCCTCCGCATCGCTTATTCTTCCACGCGTTCACCATGAAAAAACTGCTGCTCACGCTTGCCCTCATCGTCGTCACGCTGGCTTCGGCCACGGCGGCCGCACCCATCAAGGTCCTTATCGTCGATGGCCAGAACAATCATGATTGGAAAGGTACCACGCCCTGGCTTAAGAAGCTGCTCGAAGACACCGGCAAGTTCACCGTGGAGACCGCCACCACGCCGCCCGCGAAAGGCGACATGTCGCAGTTCAAACCCGACTTCAGCAAATACGACGTCGTCGTCTCCAACTACAATGGTGACCCGTGGTCGGATGCCACCAAAGCGGCTTTCGAAGCGTTTGTGAAGAATGGCGGTGGTTTTGTGTCCGTTCACGCGGCGAACAATTCCTTTCCTGAATGGAAAGCTTACAACGAGATGATTGGGGTGGGCGGTTGGGGCGGGCGCACGGAAAAGAGCGGGCCGTACGTGAACTATTGGGAAGGCAAGATCATCAAGGATCTCGCACCCGGTCGCGGTGGCAGTCATGGGGCGCAGCATGAATTCGTGGTGGAGACCCGCGATGCCGGTCATCCCATCATGAAAGGCATCCCGGCCAAGTGGCTGCACGCCAAGGACGAACTCTATGACCGTCTGCGCGGCCCTGCTGAGAATATGACGGTGCTCGCCACCGCCTTCGCCGATCCGCAAAAAGGCGGCTCCGGCAAGCACGAACCCATGCTCATGGTATTGAACTGGAATAAAGGTCGCGTCTTCCACACGACGCTCGGCCATGCGCGGCCAGAAGGCAAAATCGCCATGGAATGTGTGGGCTTCATCGTCACGTTCCAGCGTGGCACCGAATGGGCCGCCACGGGCAAAGTGACCATCCCTGTGGGCCGGGATTTCCCCACCGTGGATAAAGTCAGCCTTCGCCCAGATGTGAAATAAACCGACGCTCTGCTGAGCGCAGGACGGCAATCAATTCAAGGCGCGTGATAAATTTGCGCGCCTTTTTCATCCCTTCATTGGTGCAATCTGCGCCAGCAGCGTCCGCGCACAACGCTCGGCGAATTCCTTGTCATTTACCACGCAATCCATGTCGATGACCGTGATGTCCTTGCGCAGATGCTTTTTAAGTTCCTGTATGAACGCTTCATCTGCCGCCGGGTCGTGAAAGGCACCGCCCGGTGCCGCGATGACGCTGAAGCCCTTCTGCGGCAGCAGCACGGTGATAGGCCCCGTGGATAGGTTCAACCGGTCCGCAATCATCCGGCCCATGGTCCGGTTCTCCTCCACATTCGTCCGCATCAAGGTCACCTGCGGATTGTGCTGGTAGAACTTACGCCCTTGGTATTTGGCCGGCACACTTTCAGGTCCGTGGAAGTTCACCATATCCAGGCAGCCGGGTGCGACGATGGCCGGCACACCGTTGCGCGCCGCGGCTTCCAGGCGTGCAGGTCCGGCGCTGAGAAAACCACCCGCCACTTCATCCGCCCATTCCGTCGTGGTGATGTCCAGCACGCCGCTGACCATGCCGGATTCGATGAGCGATTCCATGGTGCGCCCGCCGGTGCCCGTGGCGTGGAAGACGAGCACTTCATAACCGGCCGCTTCCAGAATCCCCTTCGCATGGTTCACCGCGATGGTCGTGTTGCCGAACATACTCGCCACGATGATGGGCTTGTCCTCGGACTTGGGCGGCACAGCGCTCACCATCCCGCAGATGGCTCCGGCCGCACGGGTCAGAATCTGGCGCGAGATGCGATTGAGCCCCGCGACATCTACGATGCTCGGGAACATCACGATGTCCTTCGAGCCGACGTATTGCGCCGTGTTGCCGCTGGCGAGCGTGGACACCATCAGCTTCGGAAACCCGATGGGCAAAGCCCGCATCGCTGCCGTGCCGATAGCCGTCCCACCGCCACCGCCCAGCGAGATGACGCCCGCGATTTTTTTTTCGGCCACCAACTTCTCCAGCACCACGGCTGCCGCCTTTGCCATCGCCGCCACCGTTTCACCGCGATCCTTGCGCGTTTTCAGGACATTGAGATCTACGCCCGCCGCCGCGGCGACTTCTTCACACGAGATATCTGCCTTGATCTGCGAGGTTTCAAGCGCGCCGACATTGATGAGCAGCGGTTGATGACCTTGGCGAAGGATTTGTTGCGCCACAAAGGCATGCTCTTCCCCTTTGGTGTCAAATGTTCCCAGAACGGCGATGGTGGACATGGTGCTAGGAAACGAAATCTGAAAGGGAAAGGCAAACTTCTACGCCTCGCCAAAGCGGGCAAGCAGCTTGGTGAAATGCACCCGGCCGGTGGATCACCTTGGGGCCGCCAGGCTCAAGGCCGGCAAACTGCCCAGTCCCTTCATCGGCATCACCTTGGACATGACCAGACACATGATCAGACCGAATATGGCGCAAGCCGTCAGCATGACCGTCCAACTCTTGAGTGTCTCCTTCTCCGTCAGGCCGCCCAACTTGCTCACCACCCAGAAGCCCGAGTCATTCATCCACGAGCAGGCGAACGCGCCGAAGCCGATGCTCAGGAAGATATACATGACACTGTAAGGCAGTTCTACTGCACCGACCGCATTGGGATCAATCATCGGGAAGATCATCGCCGAAGTCGTCAACATGGCCACCGTCGCCGAGCCTTGGGCGATACGGATGACGATGGCGACCAGCCAGGAAAGCAGGATTAGATTCACATCCTTGCCTTCCGCCATGGCTTTGATGGCATCGCCTACCCCGGCATTCTTTAACATCAGGCCGAAAGCACCACCGGCACTGGTGATGAGGATGATGACACCGGCGGTCTCCAGCGGCTTGCCGATGAGGTCAGCGATCTTGCTGAAGGTATAACCCTTCTGCTTTGCCAGCACATAGATGGACAGTGCCGCTCCCACCAGCAAGGCGATATTCTTGTTTCCCAAAAACTCGAAGAACGCAAAGAAGGAAAGGAAGCTTTCCTTGCTGCCAAAAAGTTCGACCACGGATTTGGCCCAATGGAAATCGACCGTACCCGCCAGCTTCAACTGGTTATAAGTGCGCCAGGCCACGTCCAGAAAGGAGCCGAACGTGATGAGCACGATGGGCAATATGATGGGCAGAATCGAGATGGTGAAACCGGGTAATTGATTCTCGGGCTTGTTGACCAGGCTTTTCAGGTCGTTCAGGTCCACGCCCGGAACTTCCCTGACGGGAATGCTGATGCGAGCGTTCAGCCACTTGGCCACGAAATACCCGCCGATCGCCGGAATGAGCCCCATGGCTACCCCGCCGATGATGGAGATGCCCACATCCACCTTCAGGTTGTCCACCATCGCCAGCGGTCCTGGATGCGGCACCGTTAGCGAGTGAGTGATGACACCACCCGCACAAACCGCCAGCACGTAGAGCAGGTAGTCCTTGCCCGTGCGCAAGGCCAGCGCCATGGCCAACGGAGCCATGAGCATGAACATGGTATCAAAGAAAATGGGGATGGAGAGAAAGTAGGTGGCGATCAACAGCGCAAACCCGGCGCGTTTTTCCCCAAAGAAGGCAAGGAACCGGCGCACCACCTTGTCTGCCGCGCCGCTATCCATCAGACACATGCTGATGATGGAGGCTAAACCGATGACGATGCCGATGCCACCCGCCGTCTTGCCAAACTCCTCCGTCACCAATTCCACCGCCCGCAGATAATGGCTTTTCAAAGCCACACCATCTGGAGCCGGAATATCGGAAACGCGCGGACGTCCACCTGGAAGTTTCTCCGCCAGCACACCAGCGAGCAAAGCCGCGAGGATGAGCGCGAGGAACGCATGGATGCGGCAGACCGAGATCAGGACGATGACCGAGGCCACGCTCAGCACGAGCACAACAAAAGGCCAGGTGGAACCGTCACCTGCCACCGCAAAGATAGGCGTAAAAAAATCCATGCGCAGAAAATGTGTGCCCGTATCCCGCCAGAAATAAGCAGGGGGGTCAAGGCTGGGGGGCAGTTTTATCCCGGAAATTTCTTGTCCGCACCCGCTGGTAAGCAGAATTAACCAGCAACCGAAAGTTCCTTTCCCGGGCCGCGCCTGCTAATTTGCGGCAATGAAACAACTCCGTAAAGCTTGGGCAGGCGTCCTGCTGGCGCTCTTTGCCGTCAGCTCGCTTTCTGCGGCAGAGAATCCGCCGCGCGGCTATTCCATCCCGTTGATCGATCTGTCTGCGGAGACGCAGCGGCAGGTGATCGTGGATCGCGAGCCCGGCCAGTACTTGGGTCATCCCACCACGCTCCTGCTGGAGGATAACAAGACCATGCTCATCGTGTATCCCAAAGGCCACGGGAGCGGGCCCATCATGTATCGGCGCAGCACGGATGCCGGGCTCACCTGGTCCGACCGCCTGCCCACACCCGCGAGCTGGGCCACGTCCAAGGAAACACCCACGCTCTTCCGCACGGTGGATGCGAAGGGCAAGAAGCGCATCATCATGTTTTCGGGCCGGCAGACGAAGTTCCCCGGGGAGACCATTCGCATGGCCTATTCCGAGGATGATGGCGGCACATGGTCAGAATTGAAATCCATCGGCGCGTATGGCGGCATCGTGGCCATGGGCACGATGCAGGCGTTGAAGAACGGTTCCTACATGGCTTTCTTCCATGATGACGCGCGGTTCTGGGGTTTGGGTGAGAACAAGGTGGGTCAGACCTCTTATGTCTTTAAGACGCTCTCCAAGGATGGCGGCCTCACATGGAGCCTGCCCCAGATCATCGCCACGCATCCGGTCGCGTATCTGTGCGAGCCGGGTTCGTTGCGTTCGCCCGATGGCAAGCAGATCGCGGTGCTTTTGCGCGAGAACAGCCGCAAGCTGAACTCCTTCGTCATCTTCAGCGATGATGAGGGCAAGACTTGGAGCGAGCCACGCCAGTTGCCCGGCGCCCTGACGGGTGACCGGCATACTGGCCAGTACGCGCCCGATGGCCGTCTCTTCATCTCCTTCCGCGATACCACGCTCGAGAGCCCGACCAAGGGAGACTGGGTCGGCTGGGTGGGCACGTATGAGGACATCGTGAAGGGGCGCGAGGGCCAATACCGCGTGCGCTTGAAGGACAATCACAAGGGCGCGGACTGCGCGTATCCGGGTGTGGAGATCTTGCCGGACGGAACGTTCGTGACGACTACCTACGGGCATTGGACGCCAAACGAGGAGCCCTACATCCTTAGTGTGCGCTTCAAGCTCAGCGAGCTGGATGCGAAGACCAAGGGGAAGTGATTCACTCGAAACCCTGCGCCACGAAAAACAGTTCGCCCCAGCCGACTTCGTGGGCACCGTATCCGGCGGCTTCCACGGCGCGGAAGAGTTCCGCGAACGGCTTGAACTGCAGCTTGTCCGTCAGCGCAGAGGCGGTGAATTGTGGGCGGGGGATGAACTCGGCCCTAATGCCGGTGGCGGCAAAGCCGGTGTCCTGCAAGAGTTCCAGCCAGACTTCCGCGGTGTGATACGGCCAGAGCCTCTCCGCCGCGAGGTCCATGAAGTGCTGGCTCTCCGGTGAGTTGTCCCGCAGGCAGGGGATGATGCCCACCAGCCGCCCTGCGGGGTTCAGGTGGGACTGAGCCAGCGGGATCAAGGTCTCCGCCGGCATGACCTCGCTTAACGGTCCGGCCAGCAGGATGGCATCTTGGTCGTGTTCCAGTGACGTGGGGGAGTTCAGCATGGCGGCTTGCAGGATGGACAGCGCGAGGATGGGCTCGGACCAGTCACTCCACGAGTTTCCCGCGAGGGCCGATTCCGCGAACCGCCCTTGTGCGGCCAGCTCCTCCTCCGTCCAACGAAAGGCCTGATCATGGGCATAATGCTGGAAGAACTCGGCGATGGCGGGCGTGAACATCAACATGACGGGGACAAAGTGGAGGTTTGGGCGCTGGATGGCAAGGGGGATGGGCCGCAGGTTTTTGACCGCGTCCATTAAAGCTGCATTTGCGCTTGCCATGTTCGGCAATGTGACGAGCATTCCAGCCTTATGCAGGTCCAAGTAGCCGCCCTTTGTGATTCCGCCGCCGATTACGGTGGCAAGCTGTGCATGATCGGTGCGTTTGACACCATCGGTGTCCGCACCTTTCCGGCCACGCATCCGCATTGCTCCATCGCCTTGCGCATCGTGTTCCATGACCAAGACCAGGGGAAACACCAGCTCCGCGTGACGATGATCGATGAGGATGGGCGCAATCTCCTGCCGCGCCTGGAACCGAATCTGGAAGTACGCATGGCGGACAACCTGTTCTTCGCCACGGTGAACATGGTCTTCAACCTGCAAGGGTTGAAGTTCGAGAAGCCGGGTCATTATTCCATCGACGTCAGTGTGGATGACAACATCGTGGCGCGCATCCCGCTCCAGATCGTGCAGATGCCGCAGGGGCAACCGGGCGCAGGACCGCAACCGCAGTAGTAAATCATTTGAAAGCAAAACCCCGCCAGTGATGAGCTGGCGGGGTTTTCTGTTTCAAACTGGCTGAAGCCGCTTATCTCTTCGGCACTTTGTTGATGGTGCCGTAGATCTCCTGGCGGACGAGTTCGCCGTCGGCGGAGTCGAGGTTGTAGCGGATGCGGTATTGCATCACGGGCTTCACATCCGAGATCTCGAGGAACACGGTCTTGTTGCCGTTGGAGAGCTTGATGGCGTTGATCTTCACATCCTCGCCCTTGAAGGTGCTCTGTCCCTTGTCACCGAGAGTTTTGGTGGGATCGACAACGGAATACATCTTGGAACCGTATTCCTGCGCCCACTTGTAATTCCACTGGTCGAGGGCGTAGTTCTCCGGGTCTTTGGCCAGTTCCGCATCGAGCGGGTTGGTGAACGTGAGCTCGATGCCATTCGGTTTCACATGCAGTTCCTTGGGCATGTTCACGGGTTTGCCGGTGTAGCGGACGCGTTGGAAGGCGCCTTCGCGTGCACCGCTGGATTGCCATACGCGCAGACCCGCCAGGTAGAGCTGGCCATCAAACGGGCTGAAATGACCGCGCATGATGCCGGAATCGAAGTTCAGCGGAAAGCGGACCACTGCACCCTGCATCTGGCCTTCCACATCCTCATACATGACCTTGAAGAGGGAGCACTTACCGTAGGAGGCGTGCAACAGATCGCCGCTGAACGGGCCCCATTTCTCGCTGGTCACCCAGACCTGGCCGCCGGAGGAATTGTCCATCTGATGCGGGAGCCAGAAGAGCGGTTTGTCGTGGTCGGTCGGCGGCGGAGTGCGATGGCCGGTGAAGACGTGGCCGTAGAAGCCGCCTTCTTTCACCCAGTTCACGCGGCTGGCGGGCACCCAGTTGCCTTCGTTGTCACTGGAGGTGAGCTGGTTCTTCGGTCCCACGCTCATGCCGTTCGGTGCGCGATGACCGGTAGCGACAATCTCCAGTTTGGAGCCGTCCTTGCTCACGCGGTTCATGGTGCCGTGATGAGGGATCTTGGCGGGGCCGAGGTTGCCGCCCTTGATGAAATAGAAATTACCCGCGGTGTCCGTCTCCAAGTTCAGGCAGAACTCATGGTAGTGGGACGTGATGCTGACGTCGTTGTTGAAGTTCTCGTAGTAGTCCGCTTCACCGTCCTTGTTGGAGTCCGTGAAACGCGTGATCTGATCGCGCCCCAGCACATAGACCTGGTCTTTCACGATCTTCAGGCCGAGCGGCTGGAAGAGGCCGGTGGCGTACCGTTTCCAGGTCAGTTTGTTCAAGCTGGCATCGATGCCGGAGACGATCCACACGTCACCACTCACCGAGCACAGGGCGACGCGGCCATCGCTGAAGAAATCGAAGCCGCTGCAACGGATCCATGACTTCCACGGGTTTTCCTCCGGGACGGTGATGGTGTCCACGGTGTAGGGGCCTTCATCCTTGCCGAGTTTGCCTTGGGTGGTGACGGGCGTGGTCCAGCGGGCCGGGCCCGCTTTGGTGAGAGCTTTGACATCCGCAAGCTTCGCCGCAGCTTGCAGTGCGGACTGGGCGGCTGCGGCATTGGCCGTGGGACCGCTCCAGATGGAGATTTTGAAATCCGTCTCTTTGCCCGCAGGCAGGCGCAGCAGTACGCGGCCTTCCGGGCTCGCTTCCAGTTTGCCGGCTGAGTTGCCACTGAGGCTGGCGATGAGAGAGGCGCTGCCATCCTTGGTCGTCAACGTGATCTTGTTCCCTTCCACCTTGGGCGTGGCTTGCGGCGCATCGAAGAGGAACAGGACGTTCTCATTCTTCGTCGGCTCCATCGAGAAGGTGCGCGTGATAACCGTCTGGCCGTTGCTGAATTCGGCCGAGGGATGCTCCAGTACGCCCGCGCCGTTCACGAGGTAGGAGAGCACGACCTTGTCGCCATTCAGATGCAGGCCACGCCACTTGAGCCAGGCATGCGGCATGGGTCCGACCGGCTCGCCTTGCCCTTCGTACTTCGCGCGCGGATCGGTAAAGCTGCCCTTGGTATCCGCCCAGCCGGGGATGCGTTGGGTGGCGAAAACGGTGTTACCGATGACCTCGGGGAAACCTTCCAGACCATCTCGTTTGACGGGCAGCTTGATGAAGCCATCCGTCCACGCATAGGCCATACGCATGAGTTGGGTATCGAACGCGGCGGAAGCTTTGTTGTCCGGGGCCAGCTTGAGGGAGATGGTCTTGAGCGCAAGCATCTGGCCGGACTGGGTCTTGCCATTCACGGGCTGGGTGAGGAGGTAGCCGGAAAAGAAGGGGCCCACATCCATGGCATCCCACTTGGTCGAGGTGACCTCAGGTCTGGCCTGTTTGGGGGCGGCTTTCTTTTCGTTGGCATTGGGGGCGTTCTGGGCCAGCACCGAGGTGGTGACAAGAGCGGCCCCCATGACGGCAGCGATAAACTTTCGGCGTTCCATGAGTATCAGGTATTGGATTGGCCGCTAAGGTGTCAGCTTTTTGGCGCGTGGCAAATCCGTTTTCAGAAATTAGACCGGAAAAGCCGGTCTAAAATTCAAGGGAACACCTGAGATTTAACGGAACGCCGCCTTCACTTCCGGACGCAGCAGGACGACCAAGGCCCAGATGCCGACCGGCAGACCGATGAGGTTCGCCGGGGCCATCACCATGGCCAGGATGCACGCCAAGATGGCCAAGCCATAGCCTTCGCCCTGCCGCATCTTCGCCGCACCCCAAAGCATCAGTGTCGACATGCCCAGCAGCATTATGGCGATGACGGGCAAGACCGGCCCCGTCACTCCAAGAAGCGCCTCAGCGGGTGCCTGCCGGTCATGGCTCATCCCCCAATAGGCCAAGGGAATGCTCAACGCCACCAGCGCCACCCACTCCAGCACCGCCACAACGGTCAAAGCGAGCGCCGGTGTGCGCAGCTTTTGCAACACCTCGGCAGGAACGGCACCTGCCGTCTTCGTGTCCCCCGCGAACTGGGCGGCCAGCCGGCCACGGGTGAAGATGTTCGCCAGCAGCGGCACCACGAATGAAGGCACCACCAGCGCCATGAGCACCCAGTTCAACCATGGTCCCAACCAGCCACGGAAGAATTCCCGGGCCTCCGGGCTCTGGATATTCGCCCCCAGCGGATACATACCGAAAGCCGCCCCACCATTCGCATAATAGCCCAAGGCAAATCCGCCCACGGCGATGCCGCTGATGGCAAAACCGCCATAGGCGAAAAGCAAAGCGATCGCCAAACCCGAGAAGGAGATCAGCCCCACGCCCACACCACCGACCGCCACCACGCCCACGGCCACGCCACCAAAAGCGAACCCGCCTTTCGCAAAACCGCCGAAGGCAAAGGTGCCATGTGCCACATCACCGATGGCGATGATGCCGCGCGCGACACGTTTCTTGCCGGTGGCCATATCCATGCCCCACGCGATATGCAGGAGCGGCAGACCGCCGATCATCGTCTCCGAACGATACTCGCCGCCCATGGCGTAGCGCATCGCCGGCGGCAACTTCTCCATGATGCCAGAAATGGATTCCACATCACTGCGCACTTCGCTCACGTGCTGGTAACGCCTAGCAGGTTCACTCTCCAGTGTGCGCAAGACCACTTCATCCAGGCGCACATCCATCTGCACCTTTTGCGAAGGCGGCGCAAAGCGGCCAATGGGCAACTCACCGGTAAGCATCTCGTAAAAAACCACGCCCAAGGAATAGATGTCCGCGCGGTGATCCACCGTGAGCGGGTTGTTCATCTGCTCGGGTGCCATGTAATGCGGCGTGCCCATCACGACATTGGACTGCGTGAGATGTGCATCGCCCTCATTCTTGCCAAGCAGCTTGGCGAGGCCAAAGTCCGCGATCTTCACACGGCCTTTTTTATCGATGAGGATGTTGCCTGGCTTGATGTCACGGTGCACCACGCCTTCGTCGTGCGCGTACTGGAGCGCGTCGCAGATCTTCGGGATGATGTCGATGGCCTGCTCGGGCGTAAGACGTTGCGTCTGCTCCATCTGGCGCAGATTCACGCCATCCACGAACTCCATGATGAAATAGCAGTAACTGCCCGTCTGCCCAAAATCATGCACCGACACGATGTTCGGATGATTCAGCTTGGCGAGCGCCCGCGCTTCCCGGGAGAAGCGTTCCGCAAACGCCGGATCGCTGGAGTCGCGGATGGGCAATATCTTCAAGGCCACGATGCGGTCCAATTGCGGCTGGCGCGCCTTGTACACCATGCCCATGCCGCCTTGGCCGAGCAGTTCCAGTATCTCAAGTTGGGGAAAGTGTGCCGCGAGGTCGGACGGTAATGGCGGCGCCTTGTCACCGGTTCCCATATCAGAACCCGGTGCGGTGGTGAAGGCCCCCCGCATCAGGCAGGCCGGGCAAAGACCTTGCGGGGCATCGGTTTCCAATGATTTGCCGCATTTAGGGCAAAGGCGGACGGTGGCAGACAAGTGAGCCGGTGGTGGTGTCGCCGGAAGAGGTGGCGTGACCGGTGATTTCTTGCGAATGCCCACGACGATGGCAACAACGATGGCGATGACGGCGGCGACCATCACCGCCATCACCATGAGGATGATGATGATTTCCACCACGCCCAAACCGAATGCCAAAAAAGGATATGCAACTATGTTCATGTTTGTGTCGCCAGGCACAGCCCGGCTTCACCCCTTACAGAAGATTTCCCCGGGCAAGGTTACAGGAAATCTTTTCCCTGCTTGGGGCGCGGGTCTGTGACCCGCAGCGGCTCCGCCTTGCCAACGGAACCCGCGAATGATCTGTGCCGTATTCATTGCTTCGGACCCGCTGCGACTCACAGAGTCGCGCCCCGTCAACTCAAGGCCGCGAACAACTGTCGCAATTCTTCGTCCACATCGGCCGGGGAAGCAACGGTCTCGGCGATCTCCGCCCGCAGCAATTCCCGGTAACGCTGGCGCAGACGGTGTACAGTCACTTTCACATTCCCCTCCGTCATTCGGAGTTGCCCGGCCAGTTCCAGATACGGCACCGAGGAACGCTCACCCAGCAGACACGTCTTGAGCAGGTCGAACTGTTCGCCCTTGCCCGCAGCCACCTGCTCTTCACGCAACCGGTTCAAGACGCGGTCCAGCAGCAGCATCGCCCAGCGGCGCTCGTAGATCTTGTCGGCGGAGAGCACTTCCTTGGGTTCCAGGCTGTATCGGGTCTCGGCATCGTGCGCATCCAGATGGATGATCTCCTGTCCGCCACCACGTTTCAGTGCGCGGGCCTTGTCCCATTCATTCGCGAGGAAGTGTTTGAGCGCGGCGAGGAGGAACGAACGAAAGCGGCCTTTCTCCCGGCTTACGGCGGCAAGATAGTTCTTCTCCAGCAAGCGGGTGAAAAACTCCTGTGTGAGATCCTGCGCATCATGGGCGCTGTGCCCCTGCCGCCGCACATAGGCGTAGAGCGGATACCAATAGGCCTGGCAAAGCTGCGCCAGCGCATCCGCTGAACGCGGCGAAGCCGGTGTGCCCGCCGCCATGACCACGCTCCAGCGCGTGGTGGCAAACTCGCGTGCGGCGCCAAGCACGGTCTCGGCTTTATCGTGAGTGCTGGTCATGGTTCAAATTCGTAGCAGCCGAAGTAAGGAGGCTCTGACTGAGTTCAACCAATGGTGGAGCCTCATCACGCGGCTACCGATTAGGGCACAATCTTCAACACCCGGTCATTGTAGCTGTCCGTGATGTAAAGCTCACCCGTCTTCGGATGCACCGTCACGCCATGCGGACGCGCCAGTTGCACTTTCTTCGGATCACCGCCCACCCCGGCGTTGCCTTTTACTCCCGTGCCCGCGATGCGTGTGATCATCCCATCCTTCGGTTGATAACGGCGGATCAGATGGCTCTCGGCATCCGCGATGATCACGCTGTTGTCCTTGTCGATGCACAGGTGTTTCGGCCCGTTCATCGTGGCTTCCAGCGCGGGACCGCCATCACCCGTGCCACCTTTCTTGCCGCTGGCGTTCACCACCGTTTTGATCTTCCCCTCCCTGTCCACCACGCGGAGGGCGTTGCCGCCACGCTCGAGGATATAGACGTTGCCCAGACGGTCAGCCGCCGCAGCGCGCGGATCGACCAAGGGGGCTTCCGTCGCGACGGCTCCATCCGCCGGCACACCCTTCTGCCCGTTGCCCGCCACGACCTTGGATTTGCCCGTCTTAAGATCAATGACATGCACCCGTCGCAGGTCCGCGATGTAAAGCTGGGTGCCGGTGAAATCCAAAGTGATGCAATACGGGCCCGAACCTCTGGCCTTGGGCCCGGTCACATTGAAACCCGCGATGCTCGTCACCTTGCCGGACTTCACATCCACTTTGCGCACGCGGCCATTCCACGTGTCGCCGATGAGCACATTGCCATCCGGCAGCACGGCGAGGTTATGCGGGCCATTGAACTGCGCGGCCAGGGCGGGACCGCCATCACCGGAATCACCCGGCTTCAACTGCCCAGCCACATGGGTGAGCGTGCCCTTGGCGTCCACCATGAGCAGGCGGTTGCCAGAGACCATCTCCACGATCCACATGTTCCCGGCACTGTCGAACTCCGTGCCGAAAGGTTCTTTGAGCTTGGCCTCCAACGCCGGGATGCCGACAGCGTCTTTGCCTGCGCCGGCTACCAGGACGATACGCTCCGCCTGGGCTATCATGGCCGAAGCCGCCAAAACACCAGCAACCAGCAAACGCGATAAATGGGTGGTCATGGGGAGATGTTTACCGGTTCTTCCCATAGGAATAAACAAGAAAGCTGAGGGGAGCCACAGCTTACGCTTGCCTTGGCGGTCGTTAAGCGAGAAAATAAAACCATTCGATCCTCTGAGGAGGCATGGACCCAGAACAATCTAATTTTAGAAAGCGTTATATGCCCGTGAATGAGCGTGTGTTGAATTGGTTGGCCAAGCTGTGCAGCACTCTGGTCATGGCAGTCATCCTGAGTGGTTGCCAGACGTCTGGAAAGAAACTGGAGGTCTCGGCCAAAGGCGAGGTGCGCGAAGGCATGTCCCGGGATGATGTGATCAAGCTCCTCGGCAAACCTGATTTCTCCGCACGCGGCTTCAAGGAACTGGCCATCGACCGTTTCGTGGCACAGGAGAAAGATTACCGCTTTCTACCCGCCGATTCCGGCTATGACGGGCCGACAGTGGTGGACAGCCTGACCGTTCTATACACGGCGGACCGCAAGGTGACCAAAGTCCATCACTCGCGCGGCAATGTGGTCTGGAACAGCCGTGTGTATGGGGATGCGGCCGGCGGAACCATCGCGCACACTTTGGATACCCGTAGCATCAAGGAAGGTGAAACCACCTTAACAGAACTGAAGGCATGGTTTGGAGAACCTACCAGCACCAGCCTCTATTTCGATGAGCAATTGAGTTATGAATGGGTTTTCATCAAATCGGGCTATCTGACGGGTGTCAAAGTGGAATTGCTGCGCACCAGCTTCGACGCTCAAGGGAAGGTGGAGAACCTCGTCGTGTGGGAAGACTGGAACTGGGATTATTGAGCCATTTAGGTGGGCTTATGCCCCGAACGCTCGCAATCCGCTTGCGGCGATTGCCCGGAGCCGTTAAACCGTCCTACGCATTTTTAACGCTAACGATTAACGCACATGGCCTACACGACCTGCACTGTCCCCGCTGGCGAGAAGATCTCCATCAGCAAGGGTGTCCTCCAAGTCCCCAACAACCCCATCATCCCGTTCATCCGCGGTGACGGCACGGGCCCGGACATCTGGGCGGCCAGCGTCCGCGTCTTCGATGCCGCGGTGCAGAAAGCCTACGGCGGTCAGAAGAAGATCTCCTGGATGGAAGTGTCCGCCGGTGAAGCCTCGTTCAAGCAATACAACAACTGGTTGCCGGATGATACCGTGGAAGCTTTCAAGGAATTCCTCGTGGGCATCAAAGGACCGCTCACCACGCCCGTCGGCGGTGGCATCCGTTCTTTGAACGTCGCGCTGCGCCAGATGCTGGACCTCTACGTCTGCCTGCGCCCGGTGCAATATTTCACCGGCGTTCCGAGCCCCGTGAAGGCCCCGGAAAAGGTGGAGATGGTCATCTTCCGCGAGAACACGGAAGATATCTACGCCGGTATCGAGTTCAAGGGCGGCACGCCCGAAGCCCAGAAGATGCTGGACTTCCTTGCCAAGGAATTCCCGAAAGATTTCGCCAAGATCCGTTTCGGAACGCAGGAGAAGATCGCGGAATACATGGCGCAGGCCTCCGGTGGCCACGGCGCTCCGCCGGTCGAGGTCGGTATCGGTATCAAGCCGGTGTCCGCCGTCGGCACCATCCGCCTCATGAAGGCCGCAGTGGATTACGCTATCACGAACAAGCGCAAGAGCGTGACCATCGTGCACAAGGGCAACATCATGAAGTTCACGGAAGGTGCCTTCCGCGACTGGGCTTACGGTGCCTCCAAGCGCATCTTCGGTGACAAGGTCTATACTTGGGCCCAATGGGAAGCCACCAAGAAGGAAAAGGGCGAAGAAGCCGCCAATGCCGAACAGAAGGCCGCGCTCGCCGGTGGCGCCATCCTCATCAAGGACGCCATCGCCGACATCGCGCTGCAGCAGGTGCTCACGCGTCCGGAAGACTTCGACGTCATCGCTACGCTGAACCTGAACGGTGACTACCTCTCCGACGCCCTCGCGGCTCAAGTCGGCGGTATCGGCATCGCTCCTGGTGGCAATATCAATTACGTCAGCGGCCACGCCATCTTCGAAGCCACGCACGGCACCGCGCCGAAGTATGCCGGCAAAGACATGGTGAACCCCGGCTCGGTCGTCCTCTCCGGCGAGATGATGCTCCGCTATATGGGCTGGACGGAAGCGGCCGACCTCATCATCAAGGGTCTGAACGGCGCCATCGGCAGCAAGCGCGTGACCTATGACTTCGCGCGCCTGATGGAAGGCGGCACGCAGATCAAGTGCTCCGAGTTCGGTGACAACATCATCGCGCACATGTGATGATGTAGGCAGAAGCATTTAGTGAAACAGCGGCTCGGGTAACCCTGAGCCGCTGTTTCCTTTTTCTGAAAACGCTTTCCGCTCAGTCCCCCTTCGGCAGCTTCGCATCACGCTGATACTTCGGTTCCTCGTGCGGCGGGATTTTGTCATCCGGCCATTCCTTCGCCCACTTTTGGCGCTCCTCCTCACTCGCATAGTAGCGCAACCACGCCTGCACCGCCTCTGCGCTCCCGCTGCCGATCAGGTCCAGATGCCACGCGCCCCCTGGCATGATCTCCTCCCGCAGGCCGTCATGCCACAGATAGGAGTACAACTCCCGATCACTCAGATGATTCGTGTTATGCAGGAAGAACCCGCGCTTGCCCAAGGTCTGGATCAGCTCCACCAGCTTCGCCGTCAGCGCCGCATCCGTCAGCGTCTCCGGCTCCGGCAAGGCGAACCCCTTCGCCACCAGCTTGTCGAACGGCTTGATCCACCCCTCCGTCTCCACCCGCTTCACATTCTCCAGGAATGCCGCCTCCAGGTCCGGCGGGCAATTCGGCGACTTCAAACTCGTGAACGTCTGCCCCGTCGTCTCCTCGATATCCTGCTTCAGCCGGTGGATGCGTATTTCGTGATCCACCTCGTCCAGGCCCAACGGATCTTCCTCCTCATCCGTCTCGCCCAGCAACACGATCTTTTCCTCCGCGAAATCGAAGTTCGCCTTCACCCGCCCCGAATGCGGATTCGCCGGACACGGCTGCGGCAGGAACCGATCCCGCGCATACGGCAGATCCACATGCGCCGGCATGCTCAAGTCTTTCACTCCCACCAGCCACAGCTTCCGATCCTCCTCATCCGCATAATACTTCAGGAAGATCTCATCCTGCTCCTCCCCCGCATACTCGATCAGGTCGAAATGGCAATTCGTCGTATAATGCTGCGTCAGATCCGCCGTCTCCTCGGGCAGGATTTTCTCCAGCAACAAGCAGTAGAACTGCCGGTCGCTCAGATGATCACTGTTCACGAAAAAGATGCGGCTCGCCGCCAGCGCATACACGATCTCCCACAGCTTCGCCGTCAACGAATGCTCCGTCAGCTCATCCGGATGAGGCACCGCCACCCCGCGCCGCTGGAGCAACTCCATCACCGTGGCCAAGGGTGCATTCTCCACCGCCTTGACCTCATACAAAGGGTCCTCTGGATTGCCAGAAAACGGATTGAGGGAGCTCATGGGAACACTCTGTCACAAATCAGCCATAAAGGAAATCCTGAAATTTGGGGCATAGCCCACCCGGGGAGGGACGTCGTGTCGCCGTCAGTGACCCATCCCTATCCGTCCCTTTCTGCCCCTCAACCCAATCTCCGCTCAATTCTTCATAAGCCCGTGATGCAATCACTTCCCCCCGAAGAGGCCTTCCATCCGATCCGTTCAACACGACTCCGCCGATGCATCCTGTACTGCGGAAAGGCTGGTCCTGGGCGTAATGTTGGAGGAACTCGACGATGGCTGGTGAAAAGAGCTGCATGACGGGGACAACGTAGGTTTTTGATGCGTGACTGGCGAGTTTCCGGTTGCCGTTCCAATGATCTTCACCGAACATTCCGTCAGCCAAGCAATCTAATCACCCGATGCAGAAAGAAGCGATCACCGCCATCTTCGATCAACAGGCCGCTACGTATGACCAGAAATGGAGCGAGCTGGCGCCGATCAACAGCGCGTTGCACCTGCTCACGAGTGCCGTGCTGGCGAAGCTGCCTGCTTCGGCAAGCATCCTTTGCGTAGGAGCGGGCACCGGCACTGAAATCCTCTATCTGGCCAAAAAGTTTCCCGGATGGAACTTTACCGCGGTGGAACCATCCGTGCCTATGCTGGAGGTCTTCCGCCACCGCGCTGAGGAAGCGGGCATCACCGCACGCTGCACGTTCCATGCGGGCTATCTGGATTCTCTTCCAGCGGGTAAAGCCTTCGATGCCGCCACGGCTTTTCTCGTCTCGCAGTTCCTCTTGGATCGCCAGGAGCGCTCGCAGTTCTTTCAAGGCATTGCCGATCGGCTAAACCCAGGAGGTATCTTGGTCAGCGCCGATCTGGCGGGCGATCTGAACGCGCCGGATTGCCGGGACCTGCTGAAAGTCTGGTTCACCCTCATGAAAGGCAACGGCGTTGCACCAGAAGAAGTGGAGAAGATGCGCGAGGCTTATACGCGGGATGTCGCCGTCCTGCCGCCACAACAGGTGAGTGAAATTATCATGGGTGGCGGCTTCGAATTGCCGGTATTATTCTTTCAGACGGGATTGATTCATGCGTGGTATGCGAGGGGGTCAAACTGATGGGGAAATCACATGATTTGAAATGAGCGGCCTTTCGACATATGACAGACAAATTCTTTCTGAAGCGGACGCTTTGATCCACGACCGTTTTAATCCAAGCAAGGATTTGGCTACCCTATCCATCGAGTGGCAGACTTATTTGGCGGTGTGTAGCCATGTCGAACTGATAAAGAGCGGCGGATTGCCATTTTTCTTTGATGGGGATTTTCCAGGCAATCCAGACTACTCCATATTCAGCGAGGCTTATCGCAGGATCGGTTGCGAGGATATGGCGCTGTGGCTCGAAGAGGCTGTTGCGCTCTTTCCATTCAATGCCCCACATCAAAATCGTGCGAAACGTCAGGCTTACATGAAAGAGCACTGCTCGAAAGGAACTGGCGAGCTGTGCGAACTCGGCTACCGTATGATGGATTCCGCCGAAGTGGCATATCGGCATCTGGCCGAGTTTGTGCGCATGAACAGGGTAACATTCCAAGCCGGATCGGGGGGAGCCGCTGCAAGATAACGCCGTATGATTCCGCAAGATCATCATGGATGGTGGTTTTGAATTGCCGGTGTTATTCTTTCAGGCGGGCGCATGATCCATGCGTGGTATGCGAGGTTTTTTCAGGAATAACCAAATCAAGCCAAATACTAACCAAGGATAAAGAATGGAGCAAAAGACCCAAAAGTGTCTAAAATTCACCCTGATCGCCTCAACTGCATGTTTGTTGCTGCTTACGTACGGATGTGAGCGTAATGAAGTTAAGGGCCCGGCGTCAGCAGGCTTGGGAATAGTTGGTTTCTGGACGAGGAGCGGAGGAGACTATTCTTTAACCAATGAATACCGTGATGATGGAATGCTAGTGCAACACATTGACGGAAAAGCTGGGACACCCAGACCTTATCGTATCCAAGGCGATTTGATAATTGTATCAGTTCCCCAAGAAGATGGTCGGATATTTGACTTTACGAATCAGTTTGCACTGGCCGGGGAGGAGCTCATTTTCTTTGATTCACCAACAGATAAGAGTGATACACGAGTTTTCAAACGAGATCGGAAACGATAAGCTGAGCGAGTCCATGCTATCCCAAGAACAGATTGAATACCTATTAGGTGTACGAGCTTCAAAAACCCACCCGCTAGACGTTCTTCGATATGGCCATACTTCAGAAGGGGTTCGGCGTTTTCGAGCAGAGCAACCGGACTTGCTGCCGCAGTTGGTTGCTCATGTGCGAAGTGTTTTGGCGAAGGAAAGCATTTTCCCTAAAGGCACGGTTCCAGATGACCTGGGAGAGAAAACAATCATAAGAACTGAAGGTGAGATGTTCGTCGTCAGCAGTATGGAAGAAGCGGGTGTTGGGCGGTACGAGCGAATTTCTACGCGACCAATGCCCGAGATTGAAGCAATTCATGAGTATATTAGACGGGTGGCAAATCCTGATTATGTCAGACCACCAAAGCGATCAGGATTTACGTCTTAACGAACCGGCATTTTATTGTGCGAATGCCGAACAGGACTGGGCTCTCGACACCCCGCCCCCCAGAGCCTATTGTCCCGCGCAATGTCTGATGGTTCTTTAGTTATCGCGGGCCGTAAGTTCCGTTCCCGCCTGATCCTGGGCACGGGCAAGTTTTCTTCGCCTGAGGCCATGCGTGATGCCCTGGCCGCGAGCGGCACGGAGATGGTCACGGTGGCGCTGCGCCGTGCGGACCTGAGTGGCAAGGGCGATCCCTTTGCCAACATCCTCGATTTCATCGATCCCAAGAAGTATCTGCTGCTGCCTAACACCAGCGGGGCCATGAACGCCGAAGAGGCCGTGCGCCTCGCGCGGCTCGCCGTGGCCGCCGGTCTGCCGAAGTGGGTGAAGCTGGAGATCCATCCGGACCCGCGCTATCTGTTGCCGGACCCGATCGAGACGTTGAAGGCCGCCGAGATCTTGGTGAAGGAAGGTTTCACCGTGCTGCCCTATATCAATGCCGATCCCGTGCTGGCCAAGCGCTTGCAGGAAGTCGGTACCGCCACGGTCATGCCGCTGGGCTCGCCCATCGGCTCGAACCGCGGCATCCAGACGCGCGACCAGATCCGCATCATCATCGAGCAGGCGACGGTGCCGGTCGTGGTCGATGCCGGTATCGGCGCTCCCAGTCACGCAGCGGAAGCGATGGAACTTGGCGCGGATGCCGTGCTGGTGAACACCGCCATCGCCGTGGCCTCGGACCCGAACCGCATGGGCATCGCCTTCAAGCAAGCCGTGGAAGCGGGCCGCACCGCCTATGAAATCGGCTTAGCCGCGCAATTGAACACGGCCAGCGCCACGAGTCCTTTGACCGCATTCCTAGATTAAGTTTTAACTCATGAAAACGCTCAGCCCCAAACGTCTCCGGCAAATCCTGGCTGCGGCCGCGCAGACCCGTGTGCTGGTCCTTGGTGATGTGATGCTGGACCAGTTCATCTGGGGCCGCGTGACGCGCATCTCGCCCGAAGCGCCGGTGCCGGTGGTGGAGTTCGAGCGCGAGAGTTTCATGCCCGGTGGTGCGGCGAATGTGGCGCGCAATCTGACCGCGCTCGGCGCCAATGCCGAACAGTTCGGCACAGTAGGCAGTGATGAAGCGGCCAAGACGCTCAAATCCCTATTGAAGGCCGAGCGTGTGGAGACGAAGGGCTTGCTCAGCTTGCCCGGTCGCATGACGACGCGCAAAGTCCGGCTGGTGGCGCATCAGCAGCAGATCGCGCGGGTGGACCGCGAGAACCGGGGCGATGTAGATGCCAAGCTGGTGCGCAAAATTCTCGCTGCTGTGGATGCACGCCTGCCGGAGATCGATGCCATCATCGTGGGGGATTACGGCAAGGGCGTGGTGACGCAGGAGTTGCTGAACGGATTGAAGGAACGTTGCCACATGCGCGGCATCTGGTTGAGCCTCGATCCGAAGCCCACGCATCATCTGGACCTCACGAAACTTTCGCTCATCACGCCGAACCGCAAAGAAGCATTCGAACTGGCCGGGGTGCGTGATGGTGGTCATCGCTGCACGAATCCGCTGGAGGACAAGCTATTGATGGAAGTGGCGAACAAATTGCTGACCACTTTGCAACCGGCGCTGTTGCTCATCACCCTGGGTGACCAAGGGATGCTGCTGTGTCAGCGCAGCCATGCGCCGTATCATATCCCTACGGTGGCGCAGGAGGTCTTCGATGTCTCCGGCGCGGGCGATACGGTCATCGCCTCGTTCACCCTGGCGGTGGCTGCGGGAGCTTCACCGGTGGAAGCGGCGATATTTTCCAATCACGCAGCGGGTGTCGTCGTCGGCAAGGTCGGCACGGCTACCGTAACGCCCGACGAACTCACCGCCAGTTTCAAGACGAAGAAGTAACCGATGAAACGCGCTGTATTTCTGGATCGCGATGGAACGATCAACATCGAGAAGAAGTATCTCTCGAAGCCCGAGCAACTCGTGCTTTTTCCTGGCGCTGAGGCCGCGATGAAGCGGCTGCAAGATGCCGGTTATCTGCTCATCATCGTGACGAACCAGTCCGGCATCGGGCGCGGTTACTACACGGAAGCGGATATGCACAAGGTGCATGAACGTCTGCTGGATATCTTCCAGCCTTATGGCCTGAAGATTGCGAAAATCTATTTCGCTCCTGAATCGCCGGAAGATCCGAGCCGCGGGCGCAAACCTTCACCCGCTTTCCTGCTCGATGCACGGGATGAGTTCGGCATTGACCTCGCGCAGAGCTACATGATCGGTGACAAACTGATCGACCTCCAATGCGGCTGGAACGCGGGCGTGAAGAAATCCATCCTCGTGCGCACCGGCTACGGAGCCGAATGGGAACGCGACGAGCCTGAGCTGGTGAAACAGGCATGGGTGGTGGACTCGCTGGAAGAGGCGGCGGCGAAGATCCTTCAGGAAAAATGATGGCCAGCGCCAGCGTGCTTGCTGGCTTCCACTGCGGGCGTTAACCTGTCGTTCAATCCTTATGGTTCGTAACCTGAACACCGTTGGCTGGCTGTTGTGCGTGGCGCTTGCTTCCTCGCTGGTCACCGGCTGTTCCTCACCGTCGCCCTCGGGCCGCACGGAAAAAAAGGCGCCCGCAGAGCCGGTCATGCCCGTCGTCAAAGAATTGGCGATCGGCCAGCCGGGCACGCTGGGTTTTCTGCTGCCGGGCGATTGGAGCTACATCCCGGGCAAGATCACGAGCCCGCTTATCCCGGCCGGTTTCCGCGTCGATTCCCCGGATAAGGCGACCGCGGTGCAGGTGAACATCTCATGGGATGGCATCAGCCCCAAAAAGGAAACCCCCAGCCTGGCCGACTTGGAGCTGAAGCTGCGCGTCCAGTCCGGCTACCAAAACCTGCGCACCGCCGTGGAGCGAAAAGTGGTGGTGAAACCTTTTGACGGCACGGATGTCATCGGTTTTTACACCCAGTTCACGGAAGCTCAGTGGACCAATGTCGAGGTGCCCAAGGGCGTTTACCCGATCGTGACGGATGGCGTCTTCCGCACCGGCAACCTTTGGGGCACGTTCACCATCTATTCGCAGGACAAGGCCGGCGTCGGTTATTTGCAGGCCTTTGCCATGGTGAAATCATTTCGGAAACTTTAACGGCATCTATGAACATAGTCGGCATCCTCCCTGCGCGTTACGCCTCCACCCGGTTTCCGGGCAAGCCGCTGAAGCTCATCGCCGGTAAGCCGCTCATCCAGCACGTGGTCGAGCAATGCCGCAAGGCGACGACCCTCAGCGAAGTGATCGTGGCCACAGATGACGAACGCATCCGCGCAGCGGTCGCGCCCTTCTGCCGTGTGGAGATGACGTCCGAGCATCACCCCAGCGGCTCGGATCGCATCGCGGAAGTCGCCGGCCGCCTGAACTGCGACGCCGTGGTGAATGTGCAGGGCGATGAGCCGCTCATCGACCCGCACGTGATCGACCTGGTGGCCATGGCGCTCACCACGTCCGAGATGTCCACCGCCGCGACGCCGATCAAGCATCTGGAAGAGTACGAGAACCCGAACGTCGTGAAAGTGGTGACGGATGTCTCCGGCCGCGCGCTTTATTTTTCCCGGCGCACGATCCCTTATGTGCGCGACCACGCAGGCAAGCCCGTTGCCGAGCAGTTGCTGTCATTCCCTTTCCTGAAGCACCTCGGCATCTACGGCTACTTGCGCGAGACGTTGCTGAATCTCGTGCAGCATCCGGTCTCCTCGCTGGAACAGGCGGAGAAGCTGGAGCAATTGCGCGCGCTGGAGAACGGCATCAATATCCATGTCTGCCGGGTGGAGTACGAGAGCATCGGCGTGGACACCCCGGAAGATGTGGCGCGCGTGGAGGCCATCCTGCGGGCGACCAAGTCCGCCTAACTTTTAATCTGACTTGAAGAAATCCACCAAAGTCAACCAGCCTGTCCTGTCTGTGCAAGGGCTCACCATCATCCGCAATGCCCAGCGCATCTTGGACGATGTCTCCTGGCACGTGTTGCCAGGCGAGCATTGGGTGATCCTCGGTGCGAATGGTTCTGGGAAGACTTCGCTGCTCAGTTCGTTGGCTGGATACATGCCGCCGACCTCGGGCGAGATGGCGGTCTTTGACCGCGTTTACGGCGAGGTGGACTGGCGTGAATTGCGTCGCCGCATCGGTCTGGTCAGCTCCTCCATCCGGCAGATGATGGCGGAGACGGAGACCGGACTGGAAACCGTGGCCAGCGGCAAATATGCGATGATTGATTTCTGGGGCCCCGTGAAACGCGCCGACAAATTGCGCGCCCGCGAGATCCTTAAACAAGTGGAGTGTGGCTATCTGGAGGATCGCCCGTGGCTCTATCTCTCCCAGGGCGAACGCCAGCGCGTACTCATCGGTCGCGCGATGATGGCCGATCCGCGCCTGCTTATCCTGGATGAACCATGTGCGGGACTGGACCCGGTGGCGCGCGAGAATTTCCTGAATTTCCTCGAACGCCTTGCCACGTCCAAAGCCGCCCCCACGCTGGTGCTGGTGACCCATCACGTGGAGGAGATCACCCCGGCTTTTTCACATGTCCTGATGCTGAAAAGCGGCCGCGTCCTGACCGCGGGCCCCAAACAAAAGGTGCTGACCGGCAAGACGCTTGCCGACACCTTTGGCGCGCCGGTAAAACTGAAGTCCCGCGCTGGTGTCTATACGCTGGCGGTCCGGTCCACGCACCGGAAGGTCATGATTTGACGCAGACTGAAGAGCCACCCGGACAGGCCATCTCGCCCCTTGCCGAGCGCGGGGCATCAGCATAGCATCAGGTGTCCACAGGAGTAACCAGACCATTGGACCACACTGCATGCAAGTGTTGGAAATCAAGATTCAATGCGGTTGCGGTTCCCGCTTCGCTTTCGAAGTGCAGCCGGTGTATGGCCGCATGCCGACTCCGGTTTCCTGTCCCCGTTGCGGCTGCGATCATACGGAGCAGGCCAACCACCAGATCGCCCTCAAGCTGGCTCCACCGCCTTTGCATGATGGCCGGCGCGGCCTGAAGATTCTCAACCTTCCTGGTTATAACCATCCCGAACCGGACCCGGATTCCAACGAAGTGCTCGTCTCCATCCCGCAACCGGGCATCCAGACTCTGCCCGTCGGCGGCAAGACCAACCACACCACGGAACTGGACATCCCCATCCTGGATAACACTTCCGCCGCGCCTCATCTGCAGGATGCCGTGGATGCCGCCATCGCCTCCTCCAATATCCCGATCATCCCGGGCGGCAGCGCGCAACCTACCTCGGAATCTTCCGGCAGCACGGGACCGGCGGCACCTGCGCCGGGCGGCTTGCGCGTGCGTGCCAGCAAGAAAGGCCAGACCACCGTGGTCATCCAGCCGCCACCGATGCCCGTTGAGGACGTCACTCCCGTCCTGAAACGCAAGCCCGTCGCCACCACCCCGGCCTATGACGATGATCCGCCCCAAGGCTGGCTCGGCTGGCTCAAGGCCGGCGGCAAGGCCATCGCGGGCACCTTCATCGCCTTGCTGGTCGTGCTCAAGTTCATCGGCAAGCTTAACCTTGCCAAACTCCTGGCCATCTTCGGCATCGGTACGGCCACAACCACCACGGATCTCGCGCAGGATCAATGGAATTTCTGGTATGATGACACCACCCAGATCTACGTGCAGGTGGATGACCCCAAGAAAGTCGTGGCCGCCTGCACCGCCTATTGGACCGCTCAGGGCAAGACCCTTACCGTCAAGGCCAGCGATGGCGAAACCTTTGAGGAGAGTCATTACCTCGTCACACCCGTCCATCAAGGCTATGTGGCTGTGCTTGGCGCCTTGAGCTGGGACCCGCAATTCGTCAGCGGCCTCGCCCAGAATCTCTCCACCCAATTCGACTCCACGGTCATGACCTTTGCCGAGAGCGATTTCTCCGGCGCGCACCGGTTCGCGGTCTATCAATCCGGGCAGAAACAGTTCAGCCACCAGTTCGATGTGCAGATAAAAGGCAACGAAGCCGTGGAGAGCTTCAAGGTGGAGGGAGAATCCTGGGTGGTTGATCACGGTTACTTCAAGCCGGACAGCGATGGCTTCCAGAGCTTCGACATGGAGCACATCAACCTCATCTCGCAAAAGCTCGGCCTGCAATGGTGGGATTTCCCGGAAGACGCCACGGGCTATCACGACTTGAGCGAGCCCTGAGGGCTGCGCTAGATTCGCGCCTGTGAAGCCGACTACCCGTCACCGCCTCGTCCTCGTCACTGCACCCGATCTCAAGACCGCGCGGAAGCTTGCGCAGGCCGCCCTCACCGCCCGGCTCGTCGCCTGTGCGAACCTGATCCCCAAACTGGAATCCCACTACTGGTGGCAGGGCAAACTCGAGCGCAGCGCGGAAGTGCTCATCCTCTTCAAGACCACCCCCGCGAAACTCAAGGCACTGGAACAGGTCATCCTGCAGAAGCATCCGTACGACACCCCGGAATTCATCGTGCTGCCCCTCACCGCGGGAAACGAACGATACTTGGATTGGGTGACGGGATCGGTGAAGGCCTAAACAAAAAAAACCGCCGCGCAGATCTCTCCACGCGGCGGCCTCTGAATTTTTACTGACTTAGCGGAGGAACGCCTCAAACAAACCGCCATCCACCGTGATGACCTGGCCAGTCGTCTTGCTCAGGCGGTTCGTCACCAGCAGGAAGTAGGCTTCCGCCTGGTCTGCCGGGGTGATCGGGCTCTTGGTGAGCGTGCGGTCCGCGTAGAACTGCGCCAGCTTCGTCACCAGCGATTCCGTCGCCTCGTCGTCCTTGTACGGGATGTTGTACTTCGCGAGCGAGCCGATGACGCGGTCGCGCGGGAACATCGCCGAGCCTTGCACGACGGTGGCCGGAGCCACGCCGTTCACGCGGACGAGCGGGGAGAGTTCGATCGCCAGTTCGCGCACCAAGTGATTCGCGGCGGCCTTGGAGCAGTCGTAAGCCACGCTGCCCTTCTTCGCCACCACGGCGTTCGCACTGGTCGTCAGCACGAGGTTGCCCTTGAGGCCCTGTTCCTTCCACGTCTTCGCGGCTTCGTCGCCCACGAGATAGCTGCCCGTCACGTTGATGCCGAAGGTCAGCGCCCACTTGTCGTCCGGGATGTGACCCGTCGTGTCGCTCGGCACGAAGATGCCCGCGGTGACGCAGATGGAATCAAACCCACCGTAAGCGAGAGCGACGTTGTTCAACATCTCGCGGATGCTCGCACGATCCGTGATGTTCGCCTTCAAGCCGATGGCCGGTCCGCAACCGCTCAGGCCCGTGCCCGCGACGCCGATGCCCTGGCCGAGCTTGTCCGTGATCTCTTTCGCCGTGCCCTTGGCCGCGTCCTCGTTCAAGTCCACGCACACGATATGCGCGCCTTCCTTCACCAGACGATGCGCCGTTTCCTTGCCAATGCCCGATCCGGCACCGATCACCACGATGACCTGGCGCGCGAGTTCTTTCTCCGCCGGCATGCGCTTCAGCTTCGCTTCTTCGAGCAGCCAGTATTCGATGTCGAACGCCTCCTGCTGCGGCAGCGCGATGTATTTGTCGATGGCCTCCGCCCCGCGCATCACTTCCACGGCGCAGTTGTAGAATTCGGCCGTCACGCGGCTCTCGCTCTTGTCCTTGCCCCACGCGATCATACCGAGGCCGGGGATGAGGATGACCGTCGGATTCGGGTCGCGCATCGCCGGGGAGTTCGCGTGCTTGCACTTCGCGTAATACGCGGCGTAATCCTTGCGATACTGCTCGATGCCCGCCTTGAGCTTCGTCTTGAGCGCGGCGAGATCTTCCGTCTGCGGATTCCAGTCCACATACAGCGGCTTGATCTTCGTGCGCAGGAAATGGTCCGGGCAGCTCGTGCCCAGTTCCGAGAGATGCGGCGCATCCTTGGAATTCACGTAGCGCAAAATCTTGTCGTCATCCTGCACCGTGCCGATGAAACGCTTCTGCTGGCTCACCTGGCCGCGCAACCACGGGAGAATACCTGCAAACACTTCATTGCGCTTCTCCTGCGGCAGCGTCTGATACTTCGCCCCACCGAAGGCCGCGGCATCGCCACCCTTCGCCTGATACTTCTCCTCGATGTAAGCGGACGCCTTCTCGATGTAATCGAGTGTGGTGTAATAGCATTCCTTGTCGTCATTCGCCCAGGAGATGAACCCGTGCTGGCCCATCATGATGGCCTTCGCCTTCGGATTCTTCTTCACGATCTCCTGCATGGCCAGACCCAGCTCGAAGCCCGGGCGCATCCACGGCACGTAATCCATCTCGCCACTGAAGATCTCCTTCGTCAGCTCCTGGCAACGGCTCGATGCCGCGATGGAGATGATCGCGTTCGGATGCATGTGATCCACGAACTTCGCCGGGATGAAGCTATGCAACGGCGTATCGATGGACGACGCGCGCGGGTTCAGGTTGAACGTGGTGTGGTTGTAAGCACCCACCATGTCATCCTCCGCCTGCGACTTCAGCCCCTTGTCCGCCCGGGCCGCATAAGACTTCTGCAGCCCGATGAGCTTGTCTTGATAGAGCGAGGAGAAATTCTCACGCAAGCTCGTGCGCAGATCGCCGCCGGAACCCTTCACCCACAGCACTTCGACATCTTCACCCGTGAGCGGGTCCTTCTCCATGATCTTGGAGGACGTGTTGCCACCGCCCGTGTTCGTGATGCGCTGATCCGCACCCAGCTTGTTCGAGCGATACACGAGGCGATCCATGCCCTTGAGCTTGGCTGCTTCCTCATCCTTCCACAGGTCATTGACGAATTTATAGGTCTTCATTTGTTTTAAATAAAATAACTGCCCAATCAGAAAATGATTGATTTATGATTGATTTATGACTAACTTTGTCACGTAGTCAATAGGAAAATTGTAGCAACTTGGTGACAATGGAAATCAGACAGTTCAAGTCAGGGGCAGTGGCTGCGGACGGCGGAACCATGAGCTATGAGGTCGAACTGTCGGATGAGAGCATGTGTTATATCGGCCTGGATGCTAGAATTCCCCAGAGAAAAAGTGAATGGTGCATCTTCATTGGTGCAGGGTATCCCACGCTGCCGGGGGCGTGCCTGCTGGAACAGGGGTCCGCTGAAGAGCGCGAAGTGATTCAAGCTATCGAGCAGTATATAAGAAATGGCGACCAAACCTCCAATCCGGTTAAGCTGGCCATCAGCTTGCTAGAGGCGATCAATGAACGAATCGACCCGCCTGTGAAAAAATCTTGGCTCCCATGAAACGCAAACAACGCCTTAAACAGATCCTCGCGCTGCTGCAAAGCGATCCGGAGCTTTCGCTCACGGACGCGTCCGAACGTTTGGGCGCATCCTCGGCCACCATCCGGCGGGCGTTTGTGGAGCTGGAACAGGCCGGTCAGGCCGAGCGCACTTGGGGCGGCATCCGCTTAGCCGGTGGCGGCACCTTGCAGATGGGTCCGCCCGCTTTCGCGAAACGCCTCGGCGACAACACTGATGCCAAAAAAGCCATCGCCCGTGCCGCCTCCACCCTCTTGCAAGACGGCGACGTGGTGATGATCGATGGCGGCACGACCACCTTTCAACTCGCCGAATTCATTGCGCTCAAGCGCATTCGCGTCATCACCAACTCCCTCGTCATCGCCCAGGCCATTGATCGCTTGAAGGGCTCCCAGCGCGGTGCGGAAGTTTATCTCTGCGGCGGCCTGCTCCAGCCGGAAGCGGGCTTGGTCGGTGGACCGCAAGCCGAAGCTTTCCTCCGCCAATACCGCGCCAAATGGGCCTTCCTCTCCGCCGCGGGCATCGATGCCGAAGCCGCGACAAACTACGAGGAAACCGTCCTCGGCAGCGAACGCGTGATGATCGAGCAAGCCGCCCAAGTCGTCCTTCTCGCCGACCACACCAAGTTCGGCAAGCAAGCCATGTGTACCCTCTGCCCGATGAGCGAGGTAGATCACCTCTTCACCGACCAGCATCCGGGGAATGAGAAATTATTGAAACAGCTCAAGCGGGCCGGGGTAGGAGTGGTGACGGTTTGATGGTCTGTTGATCGAGAACTTCCGTTTCCATCCTTACCGCAAGGAATGATTTTTCTGGTCCGGGCCAGCCTGATGAGGTTTGCTGGAGACGCACATCCTTCTTCAAGGCGGAGCCGGTTCACATCTGCGTGGAAGGTTGAGCCAGACGTCATGGACCCATATCAAATCCTGGGGGTCGCACGGGATGCGACGCCGGAGCAGATCAAGGAAGCCCGCAACTTTCTGGTGAGCGGACTGCACCCCGACCGTTTCGAGCCGGGCAGCAAGCACTGGCACCTGGCCAATGAAAAGCTCAAGGACATCAACGCCGCCTACAAGATCCTGAGCGACCCGGCGCAACGCGCGGCCTATGATGCCGGGACCGCGTCGCCGACGGCGGAAGAGCCCGAAGCCTCAGCAGAAACCGCCACCGAAGCGCCCTTGGCACCGCAGCGCAGGACAGTTTGGTTCTGGTTCGCGACGGCCATCCTTTTGGTGGCCGTGTCGATGCTGATGTTTTTCCGCGCTCCGCAAGCTCCCAACCCCTCGCCCTCGGCCAGCGGCACACCGTCCCCCGTTCCATCGGTCGAAGAAGTTTCCTCACCTGCGCCCGCTTCACCCGCCGGGACCAACGCGGTTGAATCCATCGAATTCAAAGGCCACAGCGCTGCCGTCATTTCCGTTGCCGCCAGTGGCGATGGCAAGTATCTCGTCTCCGGCTCCCAAGACCTCACCGTGCGCTACTGGGAGCGGGAGAGCGGCAAGCTCTTGGAGACCGTCACCATCGGCGCGGGCTTTGCCAACAATGTCTGGTCCGTGGCCGTTTCCGTGGATGGCAAGTTCGCCTTGGTCGGCTTGCAAAGGCCCGCCGTGGAATTGCGTGAATTGCCCTCGCTCAAACTCGTGCGGTCCTTGACAGGCCACACCTCCGCCACCTACGGCGTGGCCTTCTCACCCGATGGTCGATGGGCTGCCGGCGCTTGTTACGATCACACCGTTACCGTGTGGGAGCTGGCTTCCGGCAAGGTGCTGAAACAGTTTCGCCATGGGGAACAGGCCAAGTCCGTGGCGTTTTCCCCCGATGGCCGATGGCTGGCCACTGGCAGCCGGGACCACCACGTGCGCCTCATCGATACCAAGACGTGGATGGTCCGGGAGTTGAAGGGCCATGCGGCTGCAGTGCACGGCGTGGCCTTCGCTCCGGACAGCAAATCGCTGGTCAGTGCCGATCAGGCAGGCCGGGTGCACCAATGGGAGGTGAACTTGGGCAAAGCGATCAAAGTCTTGTCTTTGGCCAATGACCGCTTCGGACGCGTAACTTTTTCCGCCGATGGAAAACTGATCGTGGCCGGCAGCGACATGGGCAAGCTCGCCTGCTGGAATGCGCAAACAGGAGCGTACGCAGGCGACTGGCAGGCCTTCGATGCCGGCGTGGGCTGGGTCGGTGCGGTCCCGCAAACCGACCTGCTCGTCACGACCGGTGGAAAGATCGGTGGGATCAAGCTGTGGGATCTACGGTTGAGGCCGGGGAAAATCGAGTGAGTCATTCTGACACACCTACTTAACAGTAGGTCAGGTCTGTTGAGGTGAGACATTCTGTCACACCGCTTTTCCGCGAAAATATTTTCTGAAAAGTTTGAAACTTTTGCGCGTCGCCGGAGTCTATATAGGTGATATGCAAGGAGCGTGTCAGCGGGGCCGGCAGAGGCCACAGAGGGAGACGCGGTATGAACACCACGACGGAAAGGGAAGGTATTCAATTTCATAGTCCAGAGGAGCGACGAGGGGAGTTTAGAGCGGTGTTAGGGGAAACATCGAACATCCAACACCGAACTCCCAACATCGAAAGTAACGGGGAGACGCCGATCTGCTTGGATGACAGCTCTCTGCCGCAGTCCGACTGGCTACCAAAGGGGAACAAGGAATTGCAGGCAAATGGTTCACCCGCATTTCTTTGCCTTGAGCGAAACGGGAAGTGCGACGAAGCTACGCGTATGAGTGACCGGCAAAGTCCAGCGACAGCGATCCAGGGGTTGATCAATAATATCGCGCACGCGTTCATCGGGAAGGATGAGACGATCGCGCAGGCGGTACTGGCGCTGATCGCGGGCGGGCATGTGTTGCTGGAGGATGTGCCGGGCGTGGGCAAGACCTTGCTGGCGAAGGCCATCGCGCGGTCCATCTCGGCGGATTTCAAGCGCATCCAGTTCACGGCGGACTTGTTGCCCTCGGACATCAGCGGCGTGACGGTTTACTCGCAGGAGACGCATGGGTTTTCGTTCCGGCCGGGGCCGATCTTCACGAATATTCTTTTGGGTGATGAGATCAATCGCGCCACGCCGCGCACGCAATCGAGTCTCCTTGAAGCGATGGAGGAGCATAGCGTGACGGTGGATGGCGAGGTGCACCGGCTGGCCGCGCCGTTCTTCGTGATGGCCACGCAGAATCCGGTGGAGCTGGAGGGGACGTATCCGCTGCCCTTCGCGCAGATGGACCGCTTCATGGTGCGGCTGAGCATCGGCTACATGAGCCGGGAATCCGAGACGAAGATGCTGCGGGAGCAGAAGGAGCATGATCCGCTGGAGAATGTGCAGGCGGTGATGGATTGCGAGACGCTCTTGCGGTTGCAACACCAGTGCCGGGCCATCCGCGTGGAGGAATCGCTGCTCGGTTACATCGTGGATATCGTCCATTCCACGCGGAAGGATGAATCGCTGGAACACGGCGCGAGTCCGCGCGGCAGCCTGGACATCCAGAGCTTCGCGCAAGCCATCGCGCTGAAGGGGGGCCGTGATTATGTCCTGCCTGACGACATCAAACAGGCCGCACGGCTCGTGCTGCCGCACCGGCTCATCACGAAGAAGGGTACGCGCAATGTGAGTGTGAATGCGCGTAGTGTGATGGATCACCTCATCGACTCGGTGACGGTGCCGCTGTGAGGCGAATGCCATGAGTGTGACACGGACAGGTCTGTTGCTGGCGGGCATCGCGGTGGCGCTGTATCTGGCGTCGCTGACATCGCAGTCGGCGTTCCTGTTGCTGCCGGTGGGGATCATCGGCGGGTGTCTGGTGTTGAATATCTTTGGCTCGCGCCGTTCGGTGCGGCAGGTGCAGGTGGAGCCCCCGGCGAGCACATCCATCGCGGAGGGACAATCGCTCAGCCAACCTTGGCGCGTGGAGAACCGGAGCAAACGCGATGTGGGGCAGCTCACCATCGAGAGCCAGGGCGAGACGCTGCTGCAAGTGGGTGCTTTGAACGGCAAGGCGCAGGCGAACATCGTGCCCACACGGCAATTCCTGCGACGCGGCGTGTATCGCTTCAGCGAACTAAAACTCGTTTCCACCTTTCCCTTCGGCCTGGTGAAGAGTGGGCGGCAAGTGGTCGCGAAGGGTGAAGTAGTGGTGTATCCGGCGATCTACCCGGCACCGTGCCCGAAGGCGGCGGGATTTGATGCGGTGGTGGGCGGAAAATTTCACGGGCAGAAGCGTTCGGCGGCAGGTACACATTTCGCGGGCTTGCGACCATTCCATGCGGGCGATCCTTTGAAGCAGATCCACTGGAAGAGCAGTTCCAAGGGGCGCGGGCTGATGGTGAAGACGTTCGAGGAGGAATTGTCCGGTCGCGTGGCGATCATCACGGATGCGGTGGGTGTGGCGGATAGTGTGGTGCTGGATGATTGTCTGCGTGCGGCGGGTTCGCTGATGTTCGCGGCGCTGGATGCGGGGCATCATGTGGAGTGGGTGAATCTGGCCACGCAGATGCCGGAGCTGTTCCCGCCCTTCACGGACGGGCAGGAGATCCTGGACCTGCTGGCGCGGGTGGAACCGCTGGTGAGTGAGCCGGACGGCAAACGCATCGGGGAAGCGGTGGGGCATGTGTCGCGGCGGAGTGCGTTGAGCTTTGTGCTGACGCAGGTAAATGCGTCGGTGGAAGAAGCGCTGGAGAATCTGGCCGCGCACGGGCGCAGCGTGACGGTGTATCTGCCGGAGGGGGCGATCGAGAATTTAGGACGCGGGGTGAATGTGGTGCGGTATAATGCGCGGGAGGTGGTGGGATGAAGATGACAAGAAAACATCGAACGTCCAACATCCAACTTCCAACATCGAATGAAGGGAATCGGACGCGCAATGCGTTACCCTGTCTGGAAATAATTTGGATGGGATCGGGCTTCGACGGCGGCCGGCTGAGGACAGCCAGCCCTACCACCGCGTGCAAAGTGAGGGATTCATGAAAAGTGCGTTGAACCTCCTGATCTTGCTCGGTTTTCTTTGTCAGGGACTGACGTGGGATGGTTATGGGCTCGCGCTCGCGAACGTCGCGCTCTGGCTGGTGTGTGTGAACTGGCCGCGCCGTCCGGTGAACATCCCGCAGTCGGTCGAAGGCATCGCGCTGCTGGCGGGTGCGGTCGGCGGATATTTCCTCGCGAAGGCGTTCGGGCAGAGCACGCATTTCGCGCTGGGTCATGGCATCACGCTGGTGCAGGCGGTGCGCTTGCTGCGGCCATTGAGTGCGCGTGACAAACGGTTCTCGCTCATAGCGGCGTTCCTGCACTTGGGTGTGGGTTGCACGGTGGTGATCGATTTCCGTTTCGTGGCCATCCTGCTCGCAGCGGTGTGGCTGATCCCCGCGACGTTGAAGGAGCTGGCGGGGGATGATTACAAGCCGGTGAAGACAGCGACCTTGCGTGCGCGCTTCGCGTGGGGGCAGTTCGCCTTGCTGCTCGGAACGGCGGTGCTGGTATTCATGCTGTTCCCGCGCGGGTTGCTGGGCTCAGGCGGTGTGCCGACGATTGGCGGCAGCCAGAGCAGTCTGATGGATTCCATGTTGGACCCAACCGGTGGCGGGGCCGCGCAATCTGGACGCGTCATCTTCGAGGTGCAGGGGGAAAATCTCGGTTATCTGCGCGCCATCGCGCTCACGGAATACGCGGACGGCATGTGGAGCGCGGATAAGCGCCCGGCCTTGCGGCGGCTCGACTTGATACCACCGGACAGCCGCAAAGGGCACAAGTTCCGTTCCATCCGGGTGAAGAATGTGCCGCACCTAGGGCGCACCTTGCCGACGGATGGGCACGTTATCGCCGTCGGCGGCAATTTCTTCAACTACCCATTGCAAGACACACACGAGACCTTGCGCGTGAACATGGCCTGGTCGGTGCCCGCCGGCGTCTATGAGTATTGGACCGACGAGATGTTCGGGCGGAAATCGCTTTATCCGCAGGAAGTCCGGGAGCTGACGCAGCATCCACCGCCTTCACCGGCGGTGCAGCAATGGCTGACGAACGTCCTTGGCAATGTCACCGAACCGCTCGCCCGCGCGCGGAAGCTGGAGCAATACTTCCAGCAGAACTTCATCTATCGCATCGGGGCTCCCAGTTTGAACCGGCTGAATCCGTTGGAGGAATTTTTGCTGGAGACCAAAGAGGGGCATTGCGAGCGCTATGCCTCCTCGCTGGCGCTGCTGTTGCGCATGCAAGGCATCCCCAGCCGCGTGATGGTCGGCTACGTGGCGGACCAGCAGAATGTCGTGACCGGCTGGCGGCCGGTACGCTTCAAGGACGCCCATGCGTGGACCGAGGCGTGGTTCCCGGGCGTGGGCTGGATGCAGTTCGACGCGACCCCGCGCCGCACCTTGCAGCGTTCCCTCTGGGACCCGGAGCGGTGGATGGAGGAGGTGGATTTTGTGTGGAACGTGTATGTAGTGAATTTCGACGGACCGAGCCAGCGTGAGCTGTTACGTGTGGGCACGGAATCGGTCGGGCACGCGCTGGGCTGGATGCATGCGCGGGCCGAGTGGCTCACCGCCGTGCTGGTGGTGCTGATGGCCATCGCGCTGTGGCGGCGACGCAGCGTGAATCCGGAGGTGAAAGCGGAGCGGCAGAAGCAGAAACGTCTGGCACACGCAGCGAACCAATACGGACGCATGCTGGCGGCCTTCGAGAAGCTGGGCTTCATCCGCGCGCCGCAACAGACACCGCTGGAGTTTCTCAATAAATTACGTCAGGCCACCGCTCCGGCAGTGAACGAGGCCGAGGTCATCACCCGGCATTTTTGCGCGCTCCGTTATGGCGCGGATGACACGGCGGTGCCCGAGAAGGAAGTGGATGGGGCTCTGAACCGTCTCAAGAGTGCGGTGCAAGGGAGCGGGAGGAAATGAGGATGAGCCTATTGCATTTGTCACGCGTTCGTTTATCACATTCCCCGCATGTTGCTGTTTCGGGCAAAAATTTTGGATGGCTGGTTTGAGAAGATCATCAGTGACCTTCCTGCCGTGTTGATCGACCACGCGCATTTGGAGCGCAAGGCCGCCACGACGTCTTTAACGCTGGAAAAATATCGCGAGCTGTTCGGCAAGGTACACGAGCTGAACGCCATCGCCATCGAGGAACTGCAGCACTTCGAGCTGGTGCTGCAGATCTTGAAGCGGCGTGGCATCCCCTTCGGCCAGCCGTTCCCGAGCCCTTGGATTCGCGGCCTGATGAGCAATATGCGCCCCGGGGCGCGCTATCAAGTCATCGACCATCTTATTGTGTGCTCGCTCATCGAAGGGCGGAGCTGTGAGAAATTTCAGATTCTCGCGGAGCGGTTGAAGCCCATCGATCCGGAACTCGCTACGTTCTACGGAAGCCTGGTGGAGTCTGAGGGAAATCACTACGCCACCTATTGGCTCATGGCGCGCGAGATTAATGAGAAGGAAGCCGACGAGCGTCTGGATTTCTTCCTCGACCTGGATGCGAAACTCATCCGCGAACCGAATCCGCTCGCAATGTTGCATTGACGATTGGTGCCATGGCAGCCGACGTAAGGAGGCTTTGGCTGAGCCTGCTCAAGTCCGCTGCCAGGCTTACGCCGCCTTCATCCACTGTTCGCTCCGTGCCAGGATCTGCTTCTGCCGGGCGTGACGATTCAAGGCTTCGTTCACCTTCTCATCCAGTAAGGCCGGTAGCGTGAGCAGCGGCATGCCGCTCAGCCATGCGAGCGAGACCGCTTCACTCGCCGCCCAGCGGATCACACCGAATTTTTCCGGGTTGCGCGTTTTGCGCATCCACTCGGCCACGAGCTTCATCTTCAGACTTTCCAGACGTTCGATCACGAGCTGCCGTTCGGCGCGCGCCGAATTGGGCCGCACATCGAACCGCACCTCGGGAGCGAACTCCGCCGCCAGCGTGTTCCACTTGGTTCCCATACTCTTTATGTGTGTTTGATCCATCATGACCAACGCCTCTTTCGACAACCGGCCCCTTTTCATTATTCAAAAATTATCACGCATACGTATTAATTTTTCCGGAAGCATTGCGTGGCGGCCATTCCCGCGGCACAATACCCTTGGTGGCAGACTGGTGTAATGTTGCCTCGCGAGCTGCGTCTGCTCGGGTGATATGAGAGCAAAAACTGAACTGAAAATCGACGGCATGACCTGCCAGAACTGCGCCCGCTCGGCTGGCAGAGCTTTGCAGGAAGTGCCCGGTGTCTCTGGGGCGACCGTGGATCTCGCAAATGCCCGGGCCACAGTGACTTGGGTGGACAATATCACCCCGAACCCTGAAGCTTTGCTACAAGCGGTTAAAAGTGCCGGCTATGAACCCAGCCTATTGGCAGCAGAAGCAGGCATCGTGGTGGCTGGGATGGATTGCCAGAGCTGCGTTGGGCACGTCAGCAAAGCGGCCCAGACCATTCCCGGCGTCGCCCACACCAAGGTGGATCTGGCGACCGGGCGGGTGACCATCGAGTGGCAGAAGGACGGGAAAAAAGATTTAAGTGCTGTCGTTGCAGCCATCAATAAGGCCGGTTACGAAGCCCGCTTGGAAGACGCTGCGACCTCTGCCGCGCCAGCGAAACGCAGTCTCCTTTCCGGTTGGAAGTTCAACGTCATCGTGGGTGGCATCATCACGTTGCTTCTCATGATCGGTGAGTGGGTGTTCGGGCTGGGCATGACCCGCTGGTTTCATTGGGTCGCCTTCTTCCTCGTATTACCCGTGCAGTTCATCTGCGGTGCGCGGTTCTATCGCGGCGCGTGGAATCAACTCAAGCAGGGCAAGTCGAACATGGACACGCTCGTGGCGCTCGGCTCTACCACGGCGTTTGCTTACAGCACATGGGGGCTTTTCGCGGGCTGGCACGCGCACCTGTATTTCATGGAGTCCGCGGGCATCATCACGCTCATCAGCGTGGGGCATTGGCTGGAGGCGATGATGAGTGAACGCGCCGCGAGTTCCTTGAAGGCGCTCGTGAATCTCGCGCCACCTACCGCGCTGCGTCTGTCTGCGGATGGCAAGGAAACCAGCGTGGCCGTCGCGCAATTGAAGCCCGGTGATCGTGTGCGTTTGCGCCCGGGCGATCGTGTGCCGGTGGATGGTGAAGTCATCGAGGGCGGTTCCGCCGTGAATGAATCCATGCTCACCGGCGAATCGCTGCCGGTGGACAAGCAGACTGGTGACGCGCTCTATACCGGCACGCTGGTCGAGAATGGGCAACTGCTCATGCGTGTCACGAAGACAGGCAGTGCCACGGCGCTCGCGCAGATCATCGCTGTGGTGGAACGCGCGCAGAACAGCCGGGCGAACATCCAGAAGCTCGGCGATCAGGTCAGCAGCATCTTCGTGCCTGTGGTGGTGATTATCGCACTGGCCGCAGCGGCTTGGTGGGGCTTTGCTTTCGCTACGGCCAGTGCGTTCAGCCAAGGTCTGGTCGGCTGGCTCTGGCCCATTCATTTGCCGGATACTGCTTTGGCCGCCGCCGTCATCCATGCGGCGGCGGTACTCATCATCGCGTGTCCTTGTGCGATGGGGCTCGCTACACCTGCTGCGATCATGGCGGGCACCAACGTGGCGGCGCAACGCGGCATCCTTATACGCGATGGCGCGGCCTTGGAAAAATCCGGCACCATCACCGCCGTCGTTTTCGACAAGACCGGCACTCTGACGGAAGGCAAACCCGTCGTGGTTGCCAGTGAAGATCTGCGCGTTACTGCATCCGCCAAGAGCGCGCTGAAGGATATCGCTTCCGCGCTCGCGACGCCTTCAAACCATCCGCTGAGCCTCGCCATAACCACGGCCTTCGGCAAATCCGTGGCGCAACCACAACTAGTGGAGCGCGGCTCTCCGAGCCGCAGCAACGCCCAAACTTTTCAGCCCCTCCCGAGCTTCGGTAAATCTGCCGCCGTACCTGCCGCTGTGATGTCCCTCAATTTTACCCGCACCACCTCGACGCCTCAGAACTGGACCGAGCTGCGCGGCAAGGGCATCGAAGCCAGTTTCGCGGAACATTCCACCGAGACCTTGCGTCTTGGCTCACTCCGTTGGTTGCAAGAGATCGGTGTCGATACCACCGCTGCCCAGGCCTTCACCACACACTGGATGCAGCAAGGCGCTTCGGTGCTGGGAGTGGCGGAAGGTAAACAGCTTATCGGCGTGCTCGCCTTGCGCGATGTGCTCAAGCCCAAGGCCCGCGAAGTCATCGCCCAGTTACAGACCAAGCTGGGTAATGCACAGAGCGTTTATCTGCTCACCGGCGATGCCAAGGTGACGGCGGAAGCGCTGGCGCACGAAGCCGGTATCGAGCCGCAGAATGTTTTCGCGGAAGTACGACCGGAGCAAAAGGCGGATATCGTGAAGGAGCTTCAGACCAAGGGCCAGCGGGTGGCCTTCGTGGGGGATGGCATCAATGATGCTCCCGCGCTGGAACAGGCCGATCTCGGCATCGCCGTGGCCCGCGCCAGCGATGTGGCGCGCGAGGCGGCGGACATCATCTTGTTGAAGTCCGACATCCAGGCGATCCCCGAGGCTATCGGCCTGGCGCAGGCGACACTCCGCACCATCAAGCAAAACCTCTTTTGGGCCTTCTTCTACAACGCGGCTGCCATTCCTTTGGCCGCGCTGGGCTTTCTGAGCCCGTTGTTGAGCGCGGCGGCGATGGGGCTTTCCGATGTCGTGGTCATCGGCAATGCCCTCCGCTTGCGCCGCTGGAAGGGGTGACTCTCCTTAAAACTTCTCCACGTAGAACGGCACGTCGAACCACATCTCGTTGAAATCGAACTGCAGGGCGGGCGGTTCGAACTCGGCCTGCACGAGGTAGAATTCGTTGCGCGTGTGCAGGTGGCTCACCATCTCGTTGAACATCTCTTCATCGAAGGCGACCAGGTGATAACGGTCACGGCGCACCTTGGCGTGCTCCATCTGCCGACGGAGCCGGGCCATCACTTCGGGGGAACGGTTCATCACCCAGATCTCGGCCTCGTGAACTTTCACGGCGAGCTTGTCGAGCTTTTGCACCGTGCACTCGCCGCATTCCACCCAAAGCACCGGATCGCGCTGGTAATCGAGCTGCACCACGCCGGGGATGAACGGGATGTCTTCGTGGTGCAGGTTGGGGCTGATCTCCAGGCGTTCGCGAAAAAGGAGGATGTAAGCCAGCAGCTTGAGCACCACATGCTCGCCCGTCTCCAGTTCCGAACGGCCGATGATGAGCTTCTCCGGCAACTTGCGCTGCCAGTCATCACTACGCAGATCGAAATTGAACTTGCCGCCCATACGTTTCGGGCCTGTTGTTGTGCCACAGGCGGCAGGCGGGCGCAACGGGTGTTCTTCAGGCTAATCCCAACGGGGCTCTGGGCTTCGTCGGCCGGCAATAAAAACGCCGGGCATCATGCCCGGCGTTTTGCTTTCGTCATTTTATCGCTGCCTACTGGTAAGCTTCCATGCCCACGCACGTGCAGACTGGGTTGCGATCGCCGAACACGTTGTCGATACGGCCGACGGCGGGCCAGAACTTGTGATCCTTCAACCACGGGCGAGGGAAGGCGGCCTGCTCGCGGGAGTAAGGACGATTCCACGCATCGCTCGCGATGGTGTCCGCCGTGTGCGGGGCGTTCTTGAGTGGGTTATTCGCCTTGTCGGCGGCACCAGATTCGATGGCCTGTATCTCCGCGTGGATGGCGAGCATGGCGTCGCAGAAGCGATCCAGCTCGGCTTGGGATTCGCTTTCGGTCGGCTCGACCATCAGCGTGCCGGCCACCGGCCAGCTCAGCGTCGGGGCGTGGAAGCCGTAATCCATCAGACGTTTGGCGACATCCTCAGCAGTGACCAGCTTGAACTGGCGCAGGTCGAGGATGCACTCGTGGGCGACGAGGCCGCTCTTGCCCTTGTAGAGAATCGGGAAGTGCTCTTGCAGGCGCTTGGCGATGTAGTTCGCGTTCAGGATGGCGTATTTCGTCGCATCGGTGACACCAGCCGGTCCCATCAAGCGGATGTAAACCCACGAGATCGTCAGGATGCTGGCACTGCCCCAAGGTGCAGCGGAGATGGCACCGAGCTTGTGCTGGCCTTCCAGTGCGATGACCGGATGACCCGGCAGGAAGGGCGTGAGGTGCTTCGCCACACCGATCGGGCCCATGCCTGGACCGCCACCGCCGTGCGGGATGCAGAAGGTCTTATGCAGGTTCAGATGGCACACGTCCGCGCCGATATCACCCGGGCGGCAGAGACCGACTTGGGCATTCATGTTCGCGCCGTCCATGTAAACCTGGCCGCCGAAATTGTGGATGATCTGGCAGATGTCCTTGATGCTTTCCTCGAACACGCCGTGCGTGGACGGATACGTGATCATCAAGCAGGAGAGCGTGTCCTTGTATTGCTCGGCCTTCGCGCGCAGGTCGGCCACGTCGATGTTGCCTTCCTTATCGCACGCGACGGGAATCACTTTCAGACCGGCCATCACGGCGCTGGCGGGGTTCGTGCCGTGCGCGGAAGTCGGGATGAGGCAGATGTCGCGGTTCACCTGGCCCTTGCTCTGGTGATACGCGTGGATGGCCATCAGGCCCGCGTATTCACCGGCAGAACCGGCGTTCGGTTGCAGCGAGATGGCGTCGAAACCGGTGATCTCCGCGAGCCATTGTTCCAACTGCTTGAACATCGTGAGGTAACCTTGCGTCTGGCTCAGCGGCGCGAACGGATGCAGCTTGCCGAATTCCGGCCAGCTTACCGGGAACATCTCCACGGTCGCATTCAGCTTCATCGTGCAGGAGCCGAGCGGGATCATGGAATGCGTGAGCGAGAGGTCGCGTGATTCCAGCTTGCGCAGGTAGCGCAGCATCTCGGTTTCCGAGTGATACAGGTTGAAAACCTTGTGCGTGAGATACTCACTCGTGCGTTGCAAGGCAGCGGGGATGCTGGAGGCGAGACCCTTGTTCACGTCCTCAACGCTGAAGCCAGCAGCCTTGTCGCCGTTAAAGATCTGCCATAGTTCGGCGATGTCCTTCGCGGAAACCGTTTCATCCACGGAAAGACCAACGGACGTGCCGTCGATCTTGCGCAAGTTGATGCCGTGCTTCTCGGCGATAGCATGAACTGCGGCCGCATCCTTTACCGTGACGCGCAAGGTGTCGAAGTAAGCGGCGGGTTCGACCTTCAAGCCGAGCTTGGCCAAGCCAGCAGCGAGAACGGTGGTGACGCCATGCACACGTTGCGCGATAGCTTTCAGACCCTTGGGGCCGTGATAGCACGCATACATGGCGGCCATATTCGCGAGGAGCGCTTGCGCGGTGCAGATGTTGCTCGTGGCTTTGTCGCGGCGGATGTGTTGCTCACGCGTCTGGAGCGAGAGACGGAAGCCAGTCTTGCCGCGAGAATCTTTCGAGACGCCCACGATACGGCCGGGCATCTGGCGCTTGAAGGCATCGCGCGTGGAGAAGAAGGCGGCGTGAGGTCCACCGTAGCCTAGCGGCACACCGAAGCGTTGCGCACTGCCCACGGCGATATCCGCGCCGAGTTCACCGGGAGATTTCAGGAGCGTGAGGGCGAGCAGATCCGATGCGGCGATGGCGATGGCGTCAGCCGCGTGTGTCTTCGCGAACAAGTCCGTGTAATCGGTGACGGCACCGAAGGTATCGGGATACTGCACGAGCACGGCGAAGAGTTTGCCGTCGAAATCAATCTTGGCCGGATTGCCGATGCGGACCTCAATGCCTACGGGCTTTGCGCGAGTGACCACCACGTTGATCGTCTGCGGATGGCAGGTGTCGGCGATGAAGATGACATTCTTCGTATCGTTACCCTTGATGCTATAGGCCATCGTCATGGCTTCCGCAGCGGCGGTGCCTTCATCGAGCAGGGAGGCGTTCGCGATGTCCAGGCCGGTGAGGTCGCAGACCATCGTCTGGTAGTTCAGCAAGGATTCGAGGCGGCCTTGGGAAATCTCCGCCTGATACGGCGTGTATTGCGTGTACCAGCCCGGGTTCTCGAGGATGTTACGCTGGATTACCGGCGGCGTGATGGTGTCGTAATAGCCCATGCCGATGTAAGAGCGGAACACTTTGTTCCCGCTGGCGATGCCGCGTAGTTCGGCGAGCGCCTCGAACTCGGAGCAAGGTGCCGGGAGATTCAGCGAGCGGCCAAGGCGGATGCTCGCGGGCACAGTTTTATCAGCCAGTTCGGCGAGCGACTTCACGCCGACGACCGGCAGCATGGCGGCGAGTTCGGAGTCACTCGGGCCGAGGTGGCGGCTGGCGAACTGGTCTGGATGGGCAAGATTAATGGCGGACATGTGATTCAGCGTCAGCGACCGGTGGACCGGTCGAAAAACAAGGGTGCAAGGTAAGACGGGGCGGGGGCAAATCAAGTGAACTTTGTTCACAAGCGACTCACAGGAGATAGGCGGGCTAATGAGGGTGTGAAGCGGGGCTTTTTCCAGATGCAAAAAGGGTTTCCTTTTGAGCTTTTGAGGTCGGGTCGGGCAGCTTACCTTCTCCTCAATGCGAGTTCTCATCATCGGTTGCGGCTACGTAGGTCTGCCGTTGGGCAAGGCTTTGGTGGCCAAGGAGCATGAAGTCTTTGGCGTTCGCCGCAGTGCGGAGGGGCAGGCGGAGCTGGAAGCCGCCGGGATCAAGCCGCTGATTGCGGACATCACCAAACCGGAAACCTTGGTGGCCTTGCCGGGGCCGTTTGATTGGGTGGTGAATTGCGTTTCCTCGAGCAAGGGTGGGCCCGAGGTTTATCGCCAAGTTTATTTGGAAGGGACGAAGAATTTGCTTAACTGGCTGGCGGCCAATCCTCCCAAGAAATACATCTACACGAGCAGCACGAGCGTCTATGGCCAGACGGATGGGATGCCGGTGAAAGAAAGTGCACCGACCCAGCCGGTGAACGAGACCAGCCAGATTCTGGTGCAGACGGAGAAGCTTCTGCTGCAAGCCTTTCAGACGAGCAAATTCCCGGCGGTCATCCTGCGCGTGGCGGGCATCTACGGACCAGGACGCGGCCATCTTTTCCAGCAATACTTGAAAGATGAAGCGCGCATCCATGGGAAGGGCGATCGCATTATCAACATGATCCATCTGGATGATGCCGTGGGGGTTATCATGGCGGCGTTGAAGGGCGCGCATCCGGGCGAGATCTATAACGTGGTGGATGATGAGCCGGTGACGCAGTTGCATTTCTACCGCTGGCTGGGCGAAGCGCTGGGCAAGGATTTGCCACCGCACGCTACGGAAGAAGAGAACGCCGAGCGCAAACGTGGGCTCACGAACAAAAAGGTGGCGAATCGGAAGCTGAAGATGGAGCTGGGGTATCAATATGTACACCCGACGTTCCGGCAGGGGTATACGGCGGAGATGCTGTGGATGGAGCGAGCGGGACTGCTGTAGCCGGTTGCACCGGCGGGCCAATAATGACCGAATTCATGCGAGCTTGGCGGCTTTACGGCGGATACGAACCTTAGCCTCTTCCCAATCAGAAAAATTGGCCTGACCTGATTTCACAAGCTTCTCTGTCGCTTTGAGTTCCTCAGCATGCCAGGCAGGGGATTTCACCTTTGACTGGGACATTTTATTAATCGGGAAGGTGCCTGCCATAGGGGAACAATGACCAACCTTGTTCAGAAAACAAGTCCGGTGCAGAGACTGAATCTGCCCAGACGCGGGCCACTTTGAATTTGTTTCAGAAATTTGCGGGATAGTGAATTCTGCTTTCGCGCCTGTTCAAGATTGGTTTCAATGGCAGCATGTTTCCAGTTCGTCTTAATCGTCGGGTGATTCTGAGCCTTCTGCTCATCGCCAGTGTTTCCACCAGTTTTGCGGCGGATGCCAAGAAGGCGGCTCCGCAGCCCGCTGCCAAAGCGAAGGCCAAGCAATCGCTGCCGCCGAATCCGAAGAAGCTTTCGCCACCACCAGGCTTTCCGGTGTCAGCCGAGGCGAAGGCGGAGATCATGAAAGGGGTGGCGGTGCTGGACCGGGAAATCCTGGCGTTGCAAACGTCTTTGAAGGGGCAGCCGAAGTTGCTGGAGCTATTGCCGGATGTGCAGATCTATCGGAACGCGGCGGCGTATGCGGTGGAGGATGATATCTTTTACTCGACGAACCAGACGAAGTCCGCGCTGGCGATGGTGAAGCAGGGGATGGATCGCGCGGCGCAGTTGAAGGCGGGGCAAGCACCGTGGACGACGGCGACGGGTCTCGTGGTGCGCGGGTTTGTGTCGAAGCTGGATGGCTCGGTGCAGCCATACGGATTGGTGGTGCCGGCCTCGTTCAAGCCGGGCAACAAACCGATGCGGCTGGATTTCTGGCTGCATGGGCGCGGGGATACTTTGAATGAGATCGCTTTCATCGAGGGCCGGCAGAAGTCCGTGGGCGAGTTCGCGCCCGAGAACACCTTTGTGCTGCATCCGTATGGGCGGTTCATGAATGCGTTCAAGTTCGCGGGTGAGGTGGATGTGTTCGAGGGCTTGGCGCACGCGATGAAGCATTATCCGATTGATGCGAAACGCGTCTCGATGCGCGGCTTCTCGATGGGTGGCGCGGGCACGTGGCACTTGGGCGTGCATCATGCGGACCAATGGGCGGCGGTGAATCCGGGTGCGGGCTTCGTGGACGTGCTGAATTACCAAAAGCTCGCCGACAAGCTGAGCACCATCCCGTGGTATGAGCAGAAGCTGTGGGCCATGTATGATCCTTTGGTGGCGCCGATCAATCTGATGAACAGCACGCTTATCGCTTACAGCGGCGAGGAAGATGCGCAGAAGGCGGCGGCGGATCTGATGGAAGCGGCGTTGGCCAAGGAAGGCATAAAGATGACACATCTCATCGGGCCCAAGACGGGTCACAAATATGAGCCGGAGACGAAGAAGAAGGTGGCGGCACTGGTGGATGCGGCGGCGGCGAAAGGTGTGACGGTGCCGAAGAAGGTGACGCTGGTGACGCATACGCTGAAGTGGAACAAGATGCATTGGGTGACGGTGAATGCACTGGAGAAGCATTGGGAGGAGGCGCGGATCGAGGCGGATGCAACGAGTGGTGACTTCAAAATTAACACCAAAAACATCACAGCTTTCCGCATCGATAATCCTGGGTTTCCTGTAACCACAGAATTCCCTGCCTCACGCAAATTCGACATTGATGGGCAAGTTGGTATGCAGACAAAGAATACTCGTTGGCCGATTAAGTTCTATAAACTTAATGGAAAATGGTCCTTTGGTGTTGCTCCTGAGCTCCATCCTTTGGTCAAGCAACCCAACCTCCAAGGCCCCATTGATGACGCCTTCATGAGTTCCTTCATCATGGTGAAGCCGACGGGGCAGCCTTTGAACGCGCAAGCGGGTCTATGGGCGCAGGCGGAGATGAAGGAGGCGCTGTTCCAATGGCGTCGGCAGTTCCGGGGACCGGCGCAGGTGAAGGATGACGGGGCCATCTCGGATGAGGACATCAAGAACAACAACCTCATCCTCTGGGGTGACCCGGCGAGCAACAAGGTGCTCGCGAAGATCGCGGACAAGTTGCCCATCAAGTGGACGGCCAAAGGTGTGCAAGTGGGTGACAAGACGTATGATGCGACGAAGCATGCGCCGGTGCTCATCTATCCGAATCCGTTAAACCCATCCAAGTATGTGGTGATCAATTGCGGTTTCACCTTCCCGCAATACAGCTCGGGGACCAATTCCCAGCAAACACCCAAGCTGCCTGACTGGGCCGTGGTGGATATGAGCGTGCCCTCGGGCGAACGCATTGCGGGCAAAGGCATTGTGGATGCCGCTTTCTTCGGTGAGCAGTGGGAATTGACGGCTGCGCGGAAGTGACCCTTCGGCTGAATGGACGAATAATCCGGCCCGTTCAGCGTCTGAACTAGTAAAGTTAATGACATGGCCTAGGCCGAAGCGAAGCTTGACGCTCGCGGTGATGGGTCTAAAACAGCCTTTTACGAGAACCCATAGAATATGAACCAGTCTCCTGACTCTCCTCTCAATCGTCGCGCTTTTATCAAAACTTCCTCGGGCGCAGTGCTCACCGCCAGTGCCTTGGCCTCGGTGGTCACGTTCCCTCATGTGTCCATCGGCCAGCCCAAGGGCGACAAGCTCAAGATCGGGTGGATCGGTTGTGGTGGTCGTGGTTCCGGTGCGGCCGTCCAGGCCCTGCAAGCGGACAGCAATGTGGAACTCTTCGCCACGGGTGACGCGTTCAAGGAGAACATGGACAAGAGTCTCAAGGGCGTGATGGCTTACATGAAGGACAAGCCGGACAAGTTCAATGTGCCGCCCGAGCGCCAGTTCGTGGGTATCGATGCCTTCCAGAAGGTCATCGACAGCGGCGTGGACGTAGTGATCTTGACGGCACCTCCGGGTTTCCGTCCGCAACATATCGAGGCCGCGGTGAAGGCGGGCAAGCACATCTTCACCGAGAAACCGATGGCCGTGGACGGCACCGGTCTGCGCTCCGTGATGGCCAGCGCGGAACTCGCCAAGCAGAAGAAGCTGGCGATGGTGGACGGCTTCGTCTGGCGCTGGACGTATGCGAACCGCGAGGCTTACGAGAAGATCCATGCGGGGGCGATCGGTGATATTCTCGCCGTTTATTCCACTTACAATTCTGCAGGTACGGATCGTTATCCGAACGTCACGCGCGAGAACACGCCGAACGAAGTCGAGTATCAGATGCGCCGCTGGCACTATTACTGGTGGCTGTCCGGTGACGGCATCGTGGAGCAGGCGATCCACAGCATCGACAAGATGCTCTGGACGATGAAGGACGTGGCACCGGTGACGGCGGTGGCGCATGGTGGCCGTCAGGTCCGCACGGACAAGAAGTTCGGCAATGTGTTTGACCATTTCGCGGTGGAATACCGCTGGGAGGACGGCACGCCGGGCTACCATTACAGCCGCCAGATCGACCGTTGCTGGAACTCGGTGGCCGACCGCGTGTTCGGCACCAAGGGCGTTTATGACGGCGAGAGCGCGGGCCGGATGCACACCATCCGCGGTGAAAACCGCTGGCGCTGGCGCGCGGACGAGAAGAACAAGAACGACGGTTACCAGACGGAGCATGATGAACTGATGGCCTCCATCCGCGCTGGCAATCCGATCAACACCTCGGACCGTTTCATCAAAGCCACGGCGATGGGTATCATGGGCCGCATGGCCGCCTACACGGGCAAGGAAGTGACCTGGGACCAGGTGATCAACTCGAAGGAAGACTCCTTCCCGAAAAACCTGACTTGGGACTCCAAGCTGCCGGAAGTGCCGGTCGCCTTGCCGGGCATCACGCCGCTAATCTAGGCAGAAGCTTTAAGGGAAAGCCCCGCATCCGTGATGGGTGTGGGGCTTTTTGCATCTTTTTGAAGGTTTCACGGCCGACTGGCGTCAGTTTCTGAGGCGGCCAGATGGCCGCTTGACGTAGCAACAGTTTAAGACCTACTTTTCCAGCCCAACCCTGAGCGCATGAATATGGATATGGAACCGACAACGACTTCCCGTCGCGATTTTTTGAAGACTTCGTCCACCGTGGCCATCGGAGGCGCGCTGGCCGCGCAAGCGGCATTTCCCGCGATCGCGCAAGCGGCCGGCAATGGCGACAAGTTGCGCATCGGGTTCATCGGTTGCGGCGGCCGGGGTTCCGGTGCCGCGTTGCAGGCGTTGAAGGCGGACAGCAACGTGGAGCTTTACGCCATGGGGGATGTCTTCGCCAGCCAGATGGAGAAGAGCCTGACCAGCCTCAAGAAGAATCTGCCGAACAATCCGGAAAAGTTCAATGTCCCGGCCGAGCGCCAGTTCGAGGGCCTCAACGCGTATCAGAAGGTGCTCAAGTCCGGGGTGGACGTGGTGATCCTGACGACGCCGCCCGGTTTCCGTCCGCAGCATCTGCGCGCGGCCGTGGAGGCGGGCAAGCATGTGTTCCTCGAGAAGCCAATGGCCACGGATGCGCCCGGGGTGCGTTCCGTGATGGAGTCGGTGAAGATCGCCAAGCAGAAGAAGCTGGCGATGGTGGCGGGCTTCTGCTGGCGCTACGATTATCCGCGCCGCGAGCTTTTCAAACGCATCCATGACGGCCAGATCGGCGATATCCGCGCCATCTATGGCACGTATCTCACCGGCCCCGTGAAGCCCATGCCGCCCGCCAGCACCCGCCCGGCCGGCATGACGGATATGGAGTGGATGGTGCGTAACTGGTATAACTTCACCTGGCTCTCCGGTGATGGTCTCGTGGAGCAGGCCATCCACGCGGTGGACTGGCTGGGCTGGGCGATGAAGGATCAACCGCCGATGAAGTGTACGGCCATCGGTGGCCGCCAGATCCCGGCGGAGGGCGGCAATATCTTCGATCACATCGAGGTGAACTTCGAGTGGGAAGGCGGGGTGCGCGGTTTCCTCGCCCAGCGCCAGATCACCGGCTGTTACGGGGAGAATAACCTGAGTGTCATCGGCTCGAAAGGCATCGCCTCCATCGCGCGCGGGCGCGTGCAGATCACGGGCGAGAATCCGTGGCGTTATGAAGGACCGACGCCGGACATGTATCAGGTGGAGCATGATGAGATGTATGCCTCCATCCGCGCGGGCAATCCGATCAATGACGGCGACCGCATGGTCACCAGCACCATGATGGGCATCATGGGCCGCATGGCTGGTTACACAGGTCTCGAGATCGGTTGGGACATGGCCTTGAATTCCAAGCAGGTGCTCGTGCCGGACATCAAGGACTGGAACACACCGATCGAAGTGCCGCCGCTGGCGATGCCGGGCCGCACGAAATTCATCTAACCCTTATTCATGACCATGAACCGCCGCTCTTTCCTCCAGACGACGGCTGCCGCGTTTGCGGCGGCGACACTGCTGCCCACTTCAGCCTTTGCGGCGAAGCGTAAGCTGCGCAAGGCCATCATGCACTCCACCATCGGGGTCAAGGGCACCGTGATGGAGAAGTATAAGGCCATGAAGGCCGCTGGTTTCGAAGGGGTGGAACCGATGGGCGGCATGGACCGCGCCGAAGTCCTCGCGGCGCTGAAGGAAACCGGTCTGGAAGCCGCCAGTGTCTGCTGCCATACGCATTGGGCCAAGCCGCTGAGCGATGCGGCTCCACCCGTGCGTCAAGTGGGCTACGAAGGGCTCATCCTCTCCCTGCAAGACGCGAAGGCCTACGGTGCCACTTCCGTCCTGTTGGTTCCCGGTGTCGCCCGCAATGGTGTGACGTACGAGCAATGCTTCGAACGCTCCGTGGCTGAAGTGAAGAAAGCGGTGCCCGTAGCCAAGGATCTGGGGGTGAAGATCGCCATCGAGAACGTGTGGAATGATTTCATCATCAAACCGCAGCAAGCCGTGGATTACCTCGATGCCATCAACAGTGAGTGGGTGGGCTGGCATTTCGACATCGGCAATGTGGGGCGCTACAGCCCGGCAGAGACATGGATCCCGGTGATCGGCAAACGCATCGTGCGCCTGCACATCAAGGAGTTCAACACGAAGGTGGCGAACGAAAGCGGGGATCAGCGGAAAGGTTTCGGTTACAAGCTGCTGGAAGGCGACAACAACTGGCCCGCGATCATGAAAGCGCTCGATGCGATCAAGTATGAGGGCTGGGCGATCACGGAACAGAACGGAGCCGAAGCGAATTCTGTGGAGAACGCCAAGGACCTCGTCAGCCGGATGGACAAGATTTTTGCGCTGTAATAAGCGCACTGGTTTTCAACAAGCCGCTGCCGGTGGTCATTTGGCCGCCGGGGCGGCTTTTTGCATCAGCGCCGCTTTGGAGGGCGGTTTGTCGCAGTCTTTGACGACAATGGTAGTCGTCTGACTGGCGGCGAGTTTTCCCTGTTCGTGCAGATACGTCTTGAGCACGGTCGCCCGGCTGCCGGGGCTGTGGCAATCTACGCCGGGCTTGGCGGTCGCCTGGCAGACGGGATCCTTGACCGGTTGGGCGGGAGTCTTGGGGGCTTGGTCGTCAGCTTGAACTGGCGCGGTCAAAACCAGGCTGGCAACTCCGCACAAGGCGGCGAGCAGACAGGTTTTTGGCAGGCGGTTCACTGAGGATAAGGAAGCATTTTTCGGGCGGCGGGGCAAGGGGGAAGCGTTGCTAGAATAGCCAGCAGAGCTGAGGTGCCTTACGCTGCGCCCGTCGTACCCTGGCCATCCACCCAGCGGACGGCGTAGTGGATCAGCTCGGAGGCAGTCTTAAGGTCGAGCTTCTCCTTGATGTTCACGCGGTGGACTTCCACGGTCTTGATGCTGATGTGCAGCTCGGCCGCGATCTCGCGGGTGCTGCGGCCCTGGCCGATCAACTGGAACACTTCGAATTCGCGGTCGCTCAATTTTTCCACGGGCGAAGTGCCGCTGCGGCGGCCGGAGAAAAGTTCCAGGATCTGTGCGGAGATGTTCTGGCTGACGAAGATGCCGCCAGCCAAGACCTGCTGGATGGCCGTCATGAGCTTCTGGCCGCCTTCTCCCTTCATCACGTAGCCACGGCCCCCGGCGCGCAGGACGCGCTCGGCGTAGATGGATTCATCATGCATGGAGACGACGAGCACGGGCAGACTTGGCTGGAGGGCGTGCAGATCCTTGATGAGTTCCAGCCCGTTGCGGCCGGGCAGGGAGATGTCTGCGATGACAAGATCGGGCTTGAGACGCATGGTGGCCTCGACGGCCTTGGAAGCGCTTTCGGCCTCACCGCAGACTTCCAGTGTGGGATCGGTCTGGATGAGCAGGGCAAGACCCTGCCGCATGATCGGATGGTCATCCACGATCAAAATCCGCTTCTTCGCTTTTTCAGCGGCTGGCTTCTTGCTCTTTTTCATGGAGCTTTCCCGTTGTTACCCGCACTGAACAGACCACGGTCGTCCCACCAGTTGCCCGTTTTTGCAGGGCCAAGGTGCCGCCGATGACACCAGCACGGTAGCGCATGATGCGCAAACCCATGCCGCGCCGCTTGGTGGTGGCTTCCGGCAACCCTTTGCCATTGTCCTCCACCAGCAGACTGACACGTTCCGGCGTGGTGACCAGCGCAATCTCAATCCGCCGGGCCTCGCCGTGCTTGATCGCATTGCTGACCGCTTCCTGGGCGATCCGGTACAAATGAGTGGCCACGGACAAGTTTTTCACGCTAACCAGCTCAGGACAACGGAACGTGCAATCCACACCGAAGATGCTTTTAGTGGATTCCGCGAGTTGCTGCAAGGCTGCGGTGAGGCCTTCCACCTCCATGACCACGGGGGAGAGACCGCGGGCGAGGGCGCGAGTATGGCCGATGGCGTCCCGCACGAGCTGCGAGATCTCCCCGGCGCGGCCGGCCATGGCCTTTGATTTGGAGCCGAGCTGCTGCTCCAGCACCTGGCTCATGATCTCGATGCCGGCCAGACGCTGGCAGAGATCGTCATGGAGGTCGTGGCCGATGCGTTGCTGGACGCTTTCCTCGATGTTCAGCAGTTCCTTCTCCAACTGGCGGCGGTCGGTGATGTCGATGCCGGTGGCGATGACATATTCCACGTTGCCCGCGGCATCACGCAGGATGGTGTTGGACCAGGCGATGAGGTGGTCTTCGCCATCGGCCGCGCGCCAGTGGTTCTCGTGGGTGCTGAACTCCTGGCCACGCTGCAGGCGGTCAAAGATCTCGCGGGCTGACTGTTTCTCATCCCTGCGGCTGATGAGGTTCCACACCGGCTGGCCGAGCATCTGGGCGGCGGAGTAGCCGGAACTGCGTTCACAGGCGCGGTTGAAACGGATGATGCAGCCGTCCTTGTCCAGCACCAGCACCAACGCGCCAGCGGTTTCCAGGATGGCGGAGAGGAATTGGTGCTCGCGCTTCAAGGCGGCTTCGGCAGCAGCCAGTTTCTGCTCCTGCTCGACGTGCCGGACCGCGCGGCCCAGCATGGCAGGCAGGCGGTCGAGGAAATCCGCATCCTTCACCACATAGTCGAGGGCGCCGCGCCGCATCACTTCCACGGCGACACGTTCGTCACCCTGGCCGGTCATGACGATGTAAGCGGGGAGGTTCTGCGGGGCATGCGGGCGCAGTTCCTGGATGATTTCCCAGCCCATCATGTCCGGGAGCTTGAGGTCGGTCAGCACGACGGCCGCTCGATGCTTCTTGAGCCAGTTCACGGCGGCGGCACCATTATGCACGCTCGCGGTCAGGAAACCGCTCTGCTGGAGGGTGTGGTCAACCAACCTGACCACGCCCTGATCGTCATCGACAATCAGGACGGGGAACAGAGTTTTGAAGGGCTGGCTGGCCATGGTCTTGGGCGGTCAGAAGGCGGGCAAGGCTGCCGCCGAGAATCGCAACCAGACTAGATGGTCGGCAGATGCTCGCGATATTTAGTGGGAGACTGGCCGACGATGCGCTTGAAGACACGGTTGAAGTGCGTCAGGGACTGGAAGCCCACTTCATAGGCGATCTCGCTCACGCGCAAGTTCGGGTTCAGCAGCAGATTCTTCGCCTTCTCGATGCGCACGCGGGAGACATAGTCCGTGAAGTTCAAACCCGAGTATTTCTTGAAGATCTTGCAGAAGTAGAACGTGCTCGTGTTCACGGCCTTGGCCACCTGGCCCAGCGTGATGTCTTCGGCCTGATGCTCGTGGATGAATTCCTTGGCCTTGCGGATGACGGGCGGCTCGGAGTTCGCCTGTTGCAGGGCGATCTGGTTGCACACCATGGAGAGATGCTCGGCGAAGATGCGGAGCAGGCCCAGCACGGCCTCATACTGTTTTGGCGGGACGATCTTGCTGGCAAAGTAGGCTTCGCGCAGTTCGCCCTGGTCGAACGTGAGGTTCCAGTTCTTGATCTGGTCGGAAGCGCGGTCGAACTGGGCTTCGGTCGGTTTGCGCTTCATGATCTGGCCGGTCTGGAGAAAGCCGACAATCTGGTCGCCCAGCTTGACAGGTACGGCGCTGTCACTGAGGCCGAGGGCGCAAGTGACGGTGGCGGTGCCATCGCAGGCTTTTTCGGAGAGTTCCTGCTGGGTCTGGAGACAGGCGGCGCAGGAACGGCTCTTGCCGGCCATGAGCGCGCAAAAGGTGTTCTCATTACGGTGGCGGTAAAGCGGCAACTGCCAGGAGTTCACTGGCTGCAGGGTCATGGCCAAGCCGGTGGCATCGGAGAAGGCGCGCTCGTAGTCCTGATAGATCTGGGACTGTTGCAAGGCCTCGATCAGCGTACGGTGCTGGGCTTCGCTGAGCGGGACAGTTGCCGGGAGGCTGGGAGCGCCCGAACACCCGCCTGCCATGGCAATATTTGTCTGGGTTTTGCGCGAACCGGTAACTTCTGATGTTGCTATCACGGTGTCAATTTAGGGATTGCCGTCACGAACAACAATCGGGGTGCCTCCTATTTTGTCCTATGGCATCCCCCTAGCTGCTTCTAAGGGAAACCCTTAGAGGACAATAAATGTCAATCTATGTCGCCCCGGTGTTAGGGTGGGGCTGGTAATCAAATTCAGGAACCCCATGTAAAGTCTGATTTCTTCGATAAAACCGCATAGGCATTGGGTTTTGCAATGCCAAGAAAGGGTTTTGACTTTAGTTGTTTTCGGTATGCTTATTTTGTGCAACTGTGCTTTTTGCACGCTGTCATCGAGCGGTTTTTTTCAGGTCCAGCAATTCCTCGCGGTTCTTTTGCAGGCGTTTTATGACTATTTCCGAGACACGCTTCATCATTTCGTAGCCGAGTGAAGTGTCCTGTTCGCACCGTTCTCGCAAGCGGGTGCCATAAAAGAAGACAGCCGCCACTGGGGTTTTGGCTTCCGCAGAGAAATGCCAGTAATACGGGGGAAAGAGCCACGACCAGCCGAGCACATCCCCAGCTTGGAGTATCTGGACTTCCTGATGCTCATGCGGCGTAGTCTCAGCGGAGAGAATCACTTCGCCGGATTCGATGAGGTAGAAACGGTTGGCTGCATCGCCCTCGGCAAAAATCTTTTCTCCTGCCTGGAAGGAGACGGGGAGGGCGTATTCCGCCAGCACGGCGAGATGGGCATCACTCATCCCGTTGAAGAAGGGGTGGCGGCGCAGATGGCCAATCAAATCGTTTGCTTCAGTGGTCATAAGTTAATCAGGCCAGCCCGGCTCTACATCTATTCCGCACGTTCAACTTCAGCGAACTGATGCGTCCGGGCTCGCCGCCCTTTGGGAATGGCCACTCCAAAATTGCCCATACCATCCTATAAATGAAAATCGCCCCGGAGCCGAAACTCGCGGGGCGATTTGAAACTGAGTTTGGTCCGGCCGCTTATTGCGGCGTGGTCGGCGTGGCACCCGGGAAGAGCGATTCGCCGGGGGCTGTAGGCGTCGCGCCCGGGAACAGAGACTCACCGGGAGCCGTTGGTGTGGCACCCGGGAACAGGGACTCGCCCGGCGCGGTTGGCGTGGCACCGGGGAAGAGTGATTCGCCGGGAGCCGCTGGAGCGGCCGGTTTCGCGGCGGGAGCCACGGGAGCGATGTTCGTCGTCAAAGCCGGGGCAGGCAGGGCCGGTGTGGTGGTGGCCGCCTGTTCCAAAGCCTTCTGGAAGTTCTTCTTTCCGGAGTTCGCCTCATTCGTCTTGAGGACCGAGAGTACCAGGCACAACACCAGGAAGATGCCGGCTGAATAGCGCGTGGCCATCGTCAGCACGTTGCCCGAGCCCGCGCCCATGATGCTGTCCGTCATGCCGCCGCCAAAGGCCGAGCCCACGCCCGCATCCTTCTTCGGCAACTGGATCAGCACCAGCAGTCCGAGGAACAAACACGTCAACACCAGCACCGCCGTCAATAATCCGATCAATAATGCCATAATCTTTTACCTTTTCGCTTAAATTCTTAAATCGAGTTTTTTACCAGTTCCGTGAATCCGCGCAACTCCAACGAGGCGCCGCCCACCAGGGCGCCGTCCACGTCGGGCTTGCTCAGGATTTCCCGGACATTGTTCGGTTTCACACTGCCACCATACTGTATCCGCACCTTCTTCGCCACTGCTTCATCATACAGGCCGGCAATCTCGCGGCGGATGAACGCGTGCACTTCCTGCGCCTGCTCCGCCGTCGCCGTCTTGCCCGTGCCGATGGCCCACACCGGCTCATACGCGATGATCACTTCCTCCATCTGCGCCTTGGAGATGCCCTCCAGGCTGCCCCGGAGCTGGTGGCTCACGATATGCTCCGTCTGGCCTGCTTCCCGTTCCGCGAGGAGTTCGCCCACGCAGATGATCGGCTTGATGGACGCAGCCAAAGCGGCCAGCGCCTTCTTCGCGATCAATTCGTTCGATTCCTTCTGGTACATCCGGCGTTCGCTATGGCCGAGGATCACGTAACGCACCGAGAATTCCTTCAACATCCCCGCCGCGATCTCGCCCGTGTAAGCGCCCCCGTTGTGCTCGCTCATGTTCTGCGCGCCCAAACGGATGTTGCCATCCACGATGACCTTCGAAACTTCGCTCAAGGCCGTGAACGGCGGGCAGACGACCACGTCCACTTCCTTCACGCCCGCGAGGTCGCGCTTCAAGCCTTGGACCAGGTCCAGCGCCTCGGCGACCGTCTTGTTCATCTTCCAATTACCCGCGATGATCAGTTTGCGTTCTTTGTCCATGTGCGTGTCTCTCGTTAGAAATTGCTTACTTGTTGCTCAATGCCGCCACCCCCGGCAATTCCGCGCCTTCGAGGAATTCCAGGCTCGCGCCGCCGCCCGTGCTCATAAACGTCACCTTGTCGCCCAGACCGGCCTTGTTCAGCGCCTTCACGCTGTCACCGCCGCCGATGATCGTCTTCGCGCCGTTCTTCTCCGTGGCTTCCACGACGGCGAGTGCCACCGCATTCGTGCCTTCCGCGAAACGCTTGTCCTCGAACATGCCCATCGGCCCGTTCCAGAGCACCGTCTTCGCACCCTTCACCACTTCCGCATAACGCTTGGCCGTGGCCGGTCCGATATCAAATCCCTCTTCGTTCTCCGGGATGTCCGCCGCCGTGTTCACCTTCGGGTTCACGAACTCGAACACCGGCTTGCCCTTCTTGTTCAACTTGCCCGTGTCCTGCGGCGTGGCGATGATGTTATCCGTCGGCAACAGGAACTTCACACCGCGGTCCGCAGCCTTCGCCAATGCACGCACTGCCACGGTCGTCGCGTCCTTCTCCACCAGCGACTTGCCCGTCTGATAACCCATCGCGAGCTTGAACGTATACGCCATCGCGCCACCGATCAAAATCGTGTCCGCCTTCTCCAGCAAACGATCGATCACCTTGATCTTGTCGGAAACTTTCGCGCCACCGAGGATCACCACGAAGGGACTCGCCGGAGCTTCCAGCTCATCACCCAAAAACTTCAACTCCCGCTCCATCAACAGACCCGCTGCGCACTGGCCACCGCGCTTGGCGATGACTTGGGCGATGCCCGCAGTGGAAGCATGCGCGCGATGCGCCGCCCCGAATGCGTCATTCACATAGATGTCCGCATTCGCGGCCAGCTTCTCGGCGAACGCGGCGTCATTCGCCTCTTCCTCGTTGTAATAACGCACGTTCTCCAGCACCAAAATATCGCCTTCCTGCATCGCGCCCACCGTCTGCGCCACCTTCTCCCCGATGCAATCATCCACGAACGCCACCGGACGACCCAGCATGTCCGCCAGCTTCACCGCCACCGGGCGGAGCGACATCGACGGCTCGCGCTGGCCCTTCGGACGGCCCAAATGCGCCGCCAAAATGACCTTCGCGCCACCCTTCACCAGCAGATCGAGAGTAGGCAGCGTTTCCTTGATGCGCGTGATGTCATTGATGACCATCTGGCCATCTTTTTCTTCCATCGGCACGTTGTAATCCACCCGTACAAACACCCGTTTGCCGCGCACATTCAGATCATTGACCGTCAGTTTAGCCATAAAATCACTTAAATTGACCCTAACAAAATAGGTCGGGGAGCATAGCGAAAGCGTTCTCGCAGTCAAAGCCCGATTTCGTGACATTTGCTCGCTCCTGATCTCTCTCGGTAGGGACGAGGTGCTCCTCGTCCCAAACTAGGGCCCTGAACCCGTGCCGATAGGTCGGGGCACCGCCGTTCTCCCGAATATGCCGGGTCTTTCCCCTCTCCCCATCGTTTCCCATTTTTTATTCCTAACTCATCCTTCATGATTCATAATTTAAAGAGGGGGGTAGGACATTGGCTGTCCATGGTCCCCTTTTCTTGAAAATATTTTAACAAGATGCAACTTGTTTAAAACGAACAGGTTAAACCTGAAATCGCCCTTAAAATCCCGAAAACCCTCAAAATAATTCGCGCCGATTCGCGAAATTAGCGTCAACTCACCCCTCCCCGTAAGAGTCCCGCCTTTCAATCGGCTGGGTATATATTCAAGTGAATGAGTCCGCTTGCCTCTTCAACCCGGAGGGTTGACCGAAAGTAGCCGGAGGTTGAATCCGCTGTGGCGGGTGATACCTCCGGAAAACCACGATAGGGGAGTGCCTCCTGAAGGGATGCCAGAAAATTTCCCCTCCCATGCCTCGGCACTTGTGTACATGTGCCGAGGAATTCTACCGATTTCCTCGTCCGACCGACGAAGCACGCGTCCCGTGCCCCGACATCCGTGTCGGGGTCCTCCGTAGCCACCAACGCTTCTATTCACCCCCCCTCCCGCCATTCCCGCATTGACCCGCCAAGATATCGCGACAGATAATTCCACCCATGCCGTTGCCCCCCGCCCAACTCCAAGCCTGCCTGTCCGCCATCGGAGCCTTCATCGAGAAACGCCGCCCGCCCGCGCACATCCGCCCCAAGTTGGACATCCGCGCCGACATCAAAGGCTCAGAAGTATTGCTCTACCATCTGCGCCCCCATTTTCAGAATGCGGACCAGATCCTCGAACTCCCCATCGCCAAAACCAAATGGGTAGATTCGCGCCAGGTCTGGCGGCTCTACTGGATGCGCGCGAGCGGGAAGTGGAATGCCTACGAACCCTTCCCCGAAGCCAAAACCATCGAAGCCATCCTCGCCCAAGTAGACCGCGACCCGCACGGCTGCTTCTTCGGATAAAGCGGACCGCCGCTGCCCCCGCCCCGGAGGGGCGGATGATAGTAGCCACGGGTGACCAACGGGAACCCGTGGGAAACCATCCATAACTTCGGCCCGCCCCAGCGGGGCGGATGAACCCCCTTCCCGTTTGATGGCATTCTTGCAATTCAAGCCGGAGGCTTGAAAGCATGTAGCCGGTGGTTTCGCGAGGCACGAGCGACACCACCGGTCACGTTTTCAAAATTCTCCCCCACCCCGGCAGGGGTGCCAGCATCAGGAGCGCGGCTTTTAAGCCGCTTCAACCTCCGCAAGCCGGTCAGTATAGAAAATGCCGATGGCACCTAAACTCTGCGCGTCCCCTTCTTGAATGCCGTCAAATATTTCTCATGCTTTGTTAGCTCAAACCTTGAAGCGGCTTAAAAGCCGCGCTCCATCCGTCCCGTTAGGGACACCGCGAAAATAGCCCAGCGATTTATCGCCGGGAAATCTGCCTTGGAATTGCCGAGCCCCGTCAGGGGCGAAAGAGATGGGCTGTTGGATGAATCAAAAGATTCTTTCGTCCCTGACGGGACTTGCTGGCTACGCCTACTTTACCCAGTGATTAATCACTGGGCTATTTTCTTTCGCCCTCCGGGCTAGAAGCAGCGGTTGGCGCTCCTTCCCGTTTGACGATGTGGATGTTGAAGGGCTATCTTCTAAGCATAGCAAGGACAGGTCGTTCAGGACTCTTGAACATGACTGACTACCTCAAACGCCGCCTGCAGCAGACCGGCCTCATTTTGGTGGCCATCCCGGCCATCGGCTGGTTGCCGTTCGGCTTTGGCCTGCTTTTCACGGCGGTGTGGCAGTTGCTCTTTGGTTTCGATGATTTCCCTATAGTTATCAGTGCCATCGGTATCCTAGGCGGTGTGTTTCTGGCTCAGGCTGCGGTGTTGTATTTTGTGCGCGGTCTTTGGCGGGGAGAAATTATTTTCCCGGCCAAGGTCGTGCTGCTGACGGCTTGCTTCAGCCTGCTCTCCGTCCCAGTTTCCAGTGTCATCATCAACATCGTCGAACGTGGATAGCCAGCGTATGAAGACGCGAATTTCTTTTCTGAACGGTTGGCCGCTGCTGCTCTTGGTGGGCGCTTTATGTCTGGGCGGTTGCGCTTCCGACCACTCCCCCAAAGTAAAAGATATCGCCACCAACTTCACGAACTACCACCAGATCACGGCCCAGGAAGTCTTCGTGAACCCGGAACTGGCCCGGCTCTGTGTCGGCGCCAGTGTGGGACAGGTGGAAAAGGCCCGGGAAAAACACGGCCCGCATGCCAATACGGCCATCACTATCTACATGAACGACCCTGCGGCGAAGGCATTTCCCGCACGTAACCAACCGTATCCCGTCGATTCAGTGATCGTAAAACACAAGTCTTTTGTCCCCTATTTCGACTCATCCGGGAATGACATGACCAAGGCTACGGACAACGGCGTGGGTGGGATGATCAAACGCCCACCCGGCTACGACCCGGCCAATGGGGATTGGGAATATTTTTATTTCGAGGATCCGGTGGCGCTCTATTTTCTGAAGAAACCGGCAAAGAACGAGAGCGGCCGCATCGCCACGTGCGTAAAGTGTCATGCGTATGCACAAAGGACGGACTATGTGTTCGGCACCTGGCAACAAGAAGGAAACAGCCGGGTTGGCCCGCCCCAGAGGGGCGAATGAGTTTCCTTCTCGTTTTGCCCCGAGTCACTCTTTCATCCATTACCAGGAAGCTGCAGGTAGACAAGAAGCGCCGAAATAGACTCGTCAAAAAATAAATGCCCCCCTAAAACTTTGCTCAATGGAGTCAAGGTTATGGGAAACTTTTATACGAATTACACGCTCCGCGGCCCCAGCCAGCAAGCTGTTGCCCAATCCCTCACCGGGCGTTCAGCCATTGTTTCCGCTCAGGTAAATGGTTGTGTCGTTGTCTTTGATGAAGTCTCCGACGGGCAAGACCAGGAAATCATTGCCCAGCTCGGTTCCACACTTTCCACCGAGTTCAATTGTCCGGTGCTGGCCGTCCTAAATCATGATGATGACCTGCTGTGGTATCATTTGTACCAGGACGGTGAGCTGGTCGATGAATATGATTCCATGCCGGACGATTATGATCCTGACATGTACTCGGATGATGACGAGGCGTTCTCTCCTCCCGCAGGTGGCGATGCACAAAAGCTCTGCACCGCATTCGGGTCGGATAAAGTCCAAGAAGTGGATGCAGTATTACGCAAATCCGCTTTCGATGAAAACGACGGTTACACCTTCGAAGTGGAGCGACACGAAGAACTGGCAAAGCTGCTAGGCATCCCTTCATTTTGTGCAGGTTGTGGATATAGCTATATCATGGATGGCGAAATGCCCCACGGATTGACGGAAAATGATTTGATCTGGGTGGAGTAAGTTAAATGTAGCCCCGGTGAAGCTCCCGTTCCTTCACCAATAGTTATGTCCAAGCCGAACCCCCAAACCCTCTGCGCCGCACTCACCGCACTGCGCCGTTTCTTCGTCGAGTTTGATGACAGCAAATACACCCGCGTGCTGCCCTTGGAACGCTACCTCCAGACAATCAAGGACGGCGGCTTGAACAATGGGTTGATCGAAGAGCTGGACCACATCAAAGGCGAGCTCTACACCCAGGCGCGGGAGCAGATCTATTACGGCAGGCGTCCCATGGGGCCTTACGAGACCCAAGAGAAGGCGTTGAAGGAGCTGGATCGCGTGATCATCTTGTTGCGGGATGCGCTCGACCCGGAGCCGCCACCCGCGCCTGAGCCGCCCCGGCTGGACACGTCTGCGTTTGCCGGTGGAGAACTTGTGCAGGAGAAGTCCGCGCCCTACTCCGGCGATCCTGCGGTGGCGCGGGTCATCTTCGAGCAGAGCGTGGCCCTGGTGCGACGTCATACAGAGGCGCTCGGGCGGGGTGATTTTGCCACCGCCTATGGGGACTTGAGTGCTAAGCTGAAGGAAATGATGAGCCTCAAACGATTCGAGTCAGTGCATGCGGAGGCTTCCGCGCGCTACAGCGGTCCGCCGAGTGCATTCGGGATTGAATCCATGACACTCCTCCTCGCGGATGGGCAGTCCCGGAAGAAAACAACTCACGCGCAAGGCTGGCCGAAGGATTCAGAAAAGGAGACACGCCGCGTAAAGGTGATCGGCTTCTGGTATCGCAAAGAGCAGCGATATGGCTGCTACGGCACCTTCTGGATCACCGAGGAAACGGGCGGGTATCAGATCGCCAAGTTCAGTTTCTGGAGCATGTGAGAGCAACCAAACTTTAAGATTATGGACAATCTGCTACGACATAGCCTGAAAAAATCTTACGCAACTGAATGCCTCACTTTGCAGAAGATGAGAGAGCTTGTGCCTTTTGAGATCGAGGCCACGCACTCTGACTTCAAGGCAAAGGTCGTGGAGATGGTGTTTGACCCCTTCAAGATCAAAGAGGTGAACGCACGGTTTGCCTCAGCGGGTTATCCGGTGCTTGATGGGTTGGAAGTGATCGCCGTGAATGAGGACGGATCGATCTTGTTATGGGGTGGTGCCGGTGGGATCTTTTACGCTAGGAAGGACGAACCGTTCGATGAGGATTGGGATGACAATTCAGTTTACGACGATGTGATCGACCTGATCGGGGCGTTCAACATCAAGCATAAGAAAGCCGAAGTGGATGAAATGATAGAAAAGTTGCAGACGCATTACACGAAGCGGTGATGCTAGCGGACAGGTTGATCCACCCGGTTCACGCTGGTCTTGATGCGTGTCGGTTCGGCTTTCGCTTTGGTCTCGATGGGCGGCAAAAGCAGGCTGATCAATAACAGCAGCAAAAGTCCGGCGGCGGCCAGGGCAAGCTTGGATGGGCGGACCTTGTTCATAGGATATGGTTTCATAGTGGCCTTGCTTCGCCCGCTTTCAAGCCATTCCAGTTAGATGCCTCAATTCCAAGCATCCCTCCGGGATGAACCCGAAGG
>JAEYXS010000013.1 GCA_023431185.1 Verrucomicrobiota bacterium | reverse complement strand
GGGCAAGGCGGGGGTGGTGGCCAAGCTGGAGGGAAAGCTGCAGACTCTTTGACGGTCCCAAGGGATGCTATTCCTCAAGGTGGGGGCATGGGAGGTGGAGCGGGTATCTCTGGGGTGACTACGGTGGTGCTTTCCGAAGAAAAGCAAAAACAAGTCCGAGATTTCTTTGCTGCCGCCGGGGTGAACATGAGTTCCAATGTTAATGGAGCTTCAACGCAGGTCTTTTTCAATGATCGCACCGGCGTGTTGATGGTACGGGCCAGCGAGCAAGATTTGGAGATAATCCAGTCTGCGGTCGAGGTGTTGAACACGGATACTCCGCAAGTGCAGGTGGAAGCGAAGTTTGCTGACGCTAAGCAATCCATGTTGCCCAAGCCGCCAGTGGTGGATGATGAGTTGGCGAAATTGTCGGATGAGAACAAGCCGGACGTTGCGTTGCAGCAATTGGTCGAGCAGAAGGAAGAATTGAAGGCGGAGGTGAAGACGGCGGTGATAGAAGAGGATGTGGCCGCGAAGAAACCCGCTCCCGCGCCTCCGGCCATCCCGCAGCCGGAAGTCAGCACGGTAGAGAATGCGTTTTCCACGTTCTCGCTGAATGTGAGTGATGTGTCGTTCAAGCTGGCGGCGGCGAGCCTGGAGAAGGGCTTGATGCCAGAACTTGGCTCGGTGCGCACGGAGGAGTTCATCAATGCGTTCAATTATCATGATCCCGAACCGACGGGCGGTTCGCGCATCGCGTTTGCGTGGGAGCGGGCGCGGTATCCGTTCGCGCATGATCGGGATCTGGTGCGGTTCTCGGTGCAGACGGCGGCGATCGGGCGTGAGCCAGGCAAGCCGTTGAACATCGTCTTGCTGCTGGATAACTCGGGCTCGATGGAGCGCGCGGACCGGTTGCGCATCCGGCAGGAATGCCTGCGCGTGCTGGCCTCGCAGTTGCAGCCGCAGGACAAGGTGAGCGTGGTGTCCTTCGCGCGGACGGCGCGTTTGTGGGTGGATGGCCTGACGGGGGCGCAGGTGAAGGAATTGCCGGAGCGCGTGGGGAATCTCACGCCGGAGGGCGGAACGAATCTGGAGGCGGCGATGGATCTGGCGTATCAGACGGTGCAGAAGCATTTCGCGCCGCAAGGGGTGAATCGTGTGGTGTTGCTGACGGATGGCGCGGCGAACTTGGGCGAGGTGCAACCGGAGTCGTTGAAGAAAAAGGTGGTGTCGTATCGGCAGCAAGGGGTGGCGCTGGATTGCTTCGGCATCGGCTGGGAGGGTTACAACGATGATCTGCTGGAAGCGCTCTCGCGCAATGGTGACGGGCGTTATGGGTTTGTGAATTCACCGGAAGCGGCCACGACGGAGTTCGCGGCGCAATTGTCCGGCGCGTTGAAGGTCGCGGCCTCGGATGTGAAAGTACAAGTGGAGTGGAATCCGAAGCGCGTGACGGTGTTCCGCCAGTTGGGTTACGCGAAGCATCAGCTCAAGAAGGAGGAGTTCCGCGATAACACGGTGGATGCGGCGGAGATCGGCGCAGCGGAGGCGGGTAATGCGCTCTACACGGTGCAGGTGAATGCGGCAGGTGAGGGGCCGCTGGGTGTGGTGCGGGTGCGGTATCGCCTGCCGGGCACGAATGATTATCGCGAGCAGGAATGGCCGCTGACGTATGACGGGGCGGCGAAGGAAATGCAGCAGGCGAGTGTGCCGCTGCGCCTGGCAGGGACGGCGTCGGCGTTCAGCGAGTGGCTGGTGTCGAGTCCGTATGCGGGCGAGGTGACGCCGGAGAAATTGATCGCGCAGATGGCGGGTGTGCCGGAGGCGTATCCGGCGGATCCGCGGCCGAAACAACTGGAATGGATGATACGGCAGGCGAAGAGCCTTTCGGGGAGATAAACAGGAGAAATTTTATGGGAAACATCGAACATCGAACATCGAACGTCCAACATCGAATGGGGAATGGGGAACGTTCAACTTCCAACGTTCAACTTCCAACGTTCAGAGGGGGAGGGGCGCTTGTCGAGGTGGATGCTGAGGGGTTTTGTGAGATTTCTTCCCCCTCACCCCGGCCCTCTCCCTTGGGGAGAGAGAGGGACATTTGGCACGGTTTTCTGCGGATCGGAATGGCGTCTGTGTTTGTAGCCACGTGGCGCAGAATGAGTTTGCGCGGACTCACGTCCGCGGCTACGGCAATGGTGATGGCGACGGTGATCGCGTTATCGCCATCAGCTTCAGCGGCGCAGGCGGAGGTGAAGGATGTTTCGATCAATGGGGGAGTCCAGGATGGGAAGGCGCGGATCGTGATCGAGGGGCAGTTCGGGCCGTTGACGGGGGAGAAGGAGAAGCTGCTGTTCGCGACGACGTTGCAGCACACGTTGTTCATCGGGCGGGACAAGCATACTTCCACGATCCAGGCGACGTTCGACATCTTGCAGGGCGAGGCGAAGGAGATTCCGTTGATCATCAGCGGGCCAGGCGAGATCAAGCAGGTGGCGGGGGCGAATCTGCAGGATTGGAGTGTGCGGCAGGAGACGGATGGTGCTCGGGTGCTGGTGCTGCGGCCGCGCAAGACGGACAAGGCGCTCACGCAATTGGTGGTCACGATCACGGCGGAGCGCACGACGCAAGTGCTGGGGACGGGCTTGCCGATCATGACGTTGATGCCGCCGCAGGCCGCGCTGGTGAATGGGTATCTGAAGGTGGAGACGGCGCCGGAGCTAGATGCCCAGCCGGTGAGTGTGACGGGCTTGGTGCCGATCGATGTGAAGCTGTTGCCGGAAGGCTTGCGCACGGAAGTGAAGCCGGAAGCCGGGGAGCCGATGGCATTCCGTTTCCAAGGCTCCAGCTATGCGTTGCCGCTGACGGTCACGGTGGCGGACCCGGAAGCGCGGCGCGTGGTGTTGCGAGATTTCAAGTTGGAAGGTGCGCTCAATGACAAGACGGCGGGATTCACGCTCACGGCGACGGCGCGGGTGAAGAATCCGAAGGGGGGCTCGGTACAATTGCTCTCCGGCGATGTGGCGCTGGCAGAACTGGAACGGAGCGCGGACTGGCGGTTGAAGCTGGATAACGGGCGTTACGTGCTGGTCTTCGACAAGCCGGGCGAATACGCGGTGCGGATCAAATTCAATGCGGGTGTGAAGCAATCGGGCGGCTGGAGCAGCGTGGATTTCCGCGTGGCGACGGCGGCGTTGCAACCGGTGGTGTTCCAGGGCTTGGGTGCGGATACGCAGTTTAGCTTTCAAGGCGCAGCGCGACCGGAGCGGAAGGGGATTGAGTTCCAGAGCTTCCTGCCGCCGGATGGCGCGGTGAAGCTGGCGTGGAAGGAGACGAAGGCGGAGGTGGAAGGGAAACTTTTCTACGCGGCGGAGATGCTGTCACAGGTGAGCATAGGGTCGGGCATGATGCGGCAGGTGGCCTTGCTGGAAGGCAAGATAATGCAGGGTGAACTCAACCAGGTGACATTGCTAGTGCGGGGGCAGGGCAATGTGACGGCGGTGCAGGGCGCGAATGTGCTGGCGTGGAAGGTGGAGCCGGCGGCGGAGGCGAAGGAGCGCAAGCTGGTGGTGCAGTTCAACCAGCCGCAGAAGGATGCCTTCCTCCTGCAAGTGCAGATGCAGACGGAGCTGGGCGCATTTCCGCAGGCGACGGACGCGATGCAGATCACGCCGGAGGGCGCGACGCGGTTTGCCGGACATCTGCGCGTGGTGAACCAAGGCGCAGTGCGGTTGGAGGTGGTGCAATCCACGGGGCTTTCGCAGATCTCGCCGGAGCAATTTCCCGAGAATGACATGACGAAATCGGTCTTCGGTTCCGTAGGCAGCCAGCGTTTTGCGTTCCGGTTCTCCAGCGCGGATTTCTCGCTGCGAGTGCAGGCGGACAATGTTTTGCCGGAGCTGAGCGTGTCGCAATTGATCGCATATCATCTGGGTGAGACGGAGTTGGGGATCGATGGCGAGTTCGAACTGGATATCCGTGAGGCCCCGTTGCGTGAGGTGATTTTGCGCGTGCCGAAAGGGTACGCCATCGCGGGATTGTCCGCAGGCGGATTGAGCGATTACTTCCTCACGGAACCAGAGGGGCAGGCGGAGGCGGAATTGCGGCTCGTTTATGGCGCACCGATCACGGGACGCCAGATCGTGAAGGTGCGGCTGGAGCGCAATGCGGCGTTGGGGCAGGCGACCTGGGCGCTGCCACGCGTCGAAGTGTTGAAGGCGAAATCCACGCGCGGGCATGTGGCAGTCTCGGCGGATGCAGGCTTCCGCCTCACACCGGAGAAGACGGTGGCGCTGACGGACATCGCCACGGCGTTCTTCCCGCGCAAGATCGAAGGCATACAGTCGGCGTTCCGCTTGAGCGAGGCGAATTGGGAAGCGGTGATGCGCGTGGAGCGGTTGCCGCAGTCCATCCAGGCGGATGCGCTGCACCTCTTCTCCATCGGCGAGGGCATCGCGTATGGCAGCAGCACGATCAATTTCGTGATCTCCGGTGCGCCGGTGTCGTCGTTCCTCATCTCGTTGTCGGAGGAATACTTCAACGTAGAGTTCACGGGCAAGGATCTGCGCAGCAACTGGCAGAAGACGACGAATGGTTATCTCGTCACGTTGAACACGCCAGTGTCGGGTGCTTACACGCTGCTGGTGACGTATGAGCGACCGTTCAAGGCGCAGGGCGATACGCTGACCTTCACCGGCGCAAGGCCGATGGATGCACAGAACGAGCAGGGGCATACGCTGGTGGTGAGCGCGTATCAATTTCAGGTGAAGCCGTCGAACGTGTCGGCAAGTTTGTTGCCGTTGGAAACGGCGGAAGTGCCGGCGGAATACCGCCTGTTCTTCGATGCGCCGATCCTCGCGGCGTATCGTTACAATGCGCGGCCGTTCAATCTGCAACTCGCGCTCAGCCCGCTCGCCCAAGGCGAGACGGTGAGCCTCATCGTGGATCGCGCGATCTTGGGGACACGCATCTCGCAGGACGGTGAAGTGCTGACGGATGTGCGGTATTTCGTGAAGAACCGGGGCAATCCGCATTTCCGCGTGACACTGCCGCCAGAGACGACGTTGTGGTCGGCGACAGTGAACGGCGCGACGGTGGTGCCGGTTAAGGACGGGGATGCGAATCTCATTCCGTTGCCGCAACGCGCAGACCCGAGCGCAGTGCAGACGCTGGATTTGAAACTGGCTTCGCGTTCGAAGACACCGTCACGCGTGATGGTGCAGGCACCGATCGTGGGCGTGCCGGTGCTGCTGGCGGAGTGGGAGATGGCGCCGGATGCAGGGCATCGGCTGGTGTATCGCGGCGGTTCGCTGGCTCCGGCAAGCGGGGTGGCGGATATGTCCGGCTTCACCGGGCTGGCGCGGATGCTCTTCAGCGAGCGTGGGCTGGGCAAGCTGATCGTGATGCTCATCTTCGTGGGCTTCACGGCTTTGGTATGGCGCTGGGCGGCAGGAGAGGGAGCATATCGTTTTGGGCCAAGACGTTTCGGGGGTGCGTTGGTGGGGTTCATAGCCCTCGCCCTGGCGGCGGTACATTTTGTCGAGCTGTTAGGGTTGGCAGCGCGACAGAACCAAGTACCGCCGCCGGGGCTTTCTTTCCTCGCACCGGTGCAGCAAGGCAAGAGCTTGCTGAGTGTGGAAGTGGCAAATCTACCAGCAGATGCAGCGGTGACCACGAGCATCACACAGGCATGGCCGGTGCCGCTGGCTTTGGTGATCTGGGGCTTGTCGATGCTGATGTTCCAAGGGATGAAGCGGGCGGCGGGAGTGGCGCTGGGCTGGACGCTGCTAGGCTGGGCGACGCTGCGTTGGACGAATGGGGCGGGCATGTTCATGGGCTTGCTGTTGCTGTTCCTGCTGGTGCATGTGTTGCTGCCGGCATTGTTGCGCTTGCGCAAGGTGCCGCCTGCGCCGACGCCACCAGCAGAGGGCGGTTCACCGGCAGCGACCACGGCGTTGTTGCTGGGCGGGTTGATCGTCTTTAGCGCGCTGTCCGTGCAGGCAGCCGCACCAGCGACCTTGCCGGGCACGGTCTTGCCGGAACCGGCTATCGCGGAATCCGTGGTGCAAGACATCCGGGTGGAAGAGAAGTTTGTGCTCGCGACAGCGAAGATCCGCTGGCACGCGACAAAGAACCAGACGTTGCCGTTGTTGCAAGATCCGGCGGTGCTGACGCGCGTGAACTATCCGACGAACGGATTAACGCTGGTGCAGGGGATCGTGAATGGGAAGCGTGTGCACCAGCTGATGGCGCAATCAGCGGGGACTTATGACATCGAGGTGCAGTATCAGTTGCACGTGACGGTGAAGAGTGGGGTGAGCGGGTTCGAGCTGCCGACGCAGTATGGCTTGATCAATCGTCTCACGTTGACTCTGCCGGAACTGGATGTGGATGTGGAATCGCCGGTGGCCGTCTCGGTGCAGCGCGATGCCGCGAACACGAAGGCGACCGTGACGCAACTGGTGCTGGCTCCGATGGCGAATCCGTGGATCGGGTGGAAGCCGCGCAGCCGCGATGTGAAAAAGGAGAAGGCGGTCTTCTATGTGGAGACCTTCCAATTGTTCACGCCGGTGGCTGGTGTCATCGAAGGCGTGCATCGTGTGGAAGTGCGGACGGCGCAGGGTGAATTGAATGAGCTGGTGTTCACGGTGCCGACGGGGGCGACGATCACGGATGTGCTGGATGCGACGCCGGGTGCAAAGACCTCGATGGTGTCGCTGTGGCGGTTCGACCCAGACACTCGGCAATTGCGGGTAGGACTGACACCGGCGCAGTCGCGGCCGTTCGCGCTCATCGTGCGTTCGCAAGTGGCGACGGGGCCGTTGCCGTTCGAGCAGAGCGCGAGCTTGTTGCGGGTGAATGGAGCTGCGGGGCAATTGGGTTCAGTTGGTATCGCGACGGGTTCGGAAGTGCAATTGGATGATGTGAAGATGGAGGCGTTGTCGCCAATCAATCTGGAAGATTTCCCGTCGCATGTATTGCAGCCGTTGCGCGCGCAGGTCGCGGGGTTGACCTTGCGGCGGGCGTTCCGTTCGGCAGATGCACAGGGGACAGTCACCTTGAAGGCGTCGCCGGTGGAGCCGGATGTGCGGGTGGAGACGCAAGAGACGTTGTCACTGGGTGAGGATCGCACGGTGCTGGCGGTGAATGCGGCGATGGTGGTGACGCGCGCGGGCATCTTCCGCGTGAGTTTCGTGCTGCCCGCCGGTCTGGATGTGGAATCCATCACGGGCGAAGCGATCTCACACTGGACGGAGCTCAAGGCGGATGAAGGGCGTATCATCACGCTGCATCTTAAGGGCAAGACGGAAGGGCAGACGCAGTTCAGCGTGAATCTGGCCGGTCCGGGCACAAAGGCGGCGAAGGGTGTGAATGTGCCGCGCGTGACGTTCCGTGAGGCGGGCAAGCAACGCGGCCAACTGGTGATTGTGCCTGAGCAGGGAATGCGCCTACAGGTGGCGACGCGCGATGGTGTGACGCAACTGGATCCGCAGAAGACGGGCATCCGGCAGAAGGGCGTGCTGGTATTCCGCCTCTTGCAGCCGCAGTGGGCGTTGGGCTTGGACATCGAGCAGGTAGATGCGTGGGTGCAGGTGACGGGCTTGCAACACGTCACGTTGAGCGAGGCGCAGGTAAAGGTGGCGGCGAATCTGCAATATCAGATCGAGAACACGGGCTTGAAGGCCTTGCGCCTGCGTGTGCCGGTGAACGCGGAGGGAGTGCGGTTCAAGGGCGAGCAGGTGGCGGATTTCCTCGTGGTGCCGAATTCCGTGACGAACGGCTGGCAGGTGTGGGAGGTGAAATTGCACCGGCGCATCATCGGCAAGTACATGCTGCAAGCGGCGTGGCAGACGCCGGTGGCCGAGGCAGCGACGAATGCCGTGGTGCAGGGCATCCAGGCCGTGGATGCGAACTTGCAGCGGGGTTTTGTGACGGTGCAATCGGGCGGGCGTTTGCAGGTGCAGGCACAGCAGTTGCCGAATGCGTTGCAGCCGGCCGAGTGGCAGAGCATCCCGCGTGTGTTGTTGCAGGACATCCCGGCAGCGACAGCGAACTTGACGTATCGCCTGGTGGAGCCGGCTTATCAATTGCCGCTGCAACTGGAACGGCATGAAGCGACGAAGCTGCTGCCTGCTCGCGTGAACAATGTGACGCTCAGCTCGGTGATCTCCGATGAGGGCGTGATGCTGACGCAGGTGAAGATGGATCTGGTGCCGGGTGACAAGCGGTTGCTGAACTTCACCCTGCCGAAAGATGCGCAGTTCTGGTTCGCGTTCGTGAACCAGAAGGGTGTGTGGCCGTGGCGCGATGCAGACAAAATCTTGGTGCCGTTGGAGCAGCAATCGAAGGCGGATCAAGTCACGACGGTGGAGTTGTTCTACTCCAGCCGCATCGGTGAGGCGGGCGGGAGCACGCTGGATCTGGCGTTGCACGGGCCGAAGTTCGATCTGCCGCTGGAGAACATCACTTGGCAGGTGTTCCTGAACCACAAATGGGAGTTGAAGGATTGGGGCGGCACGATGCAGCTCCAGCAGGACACGCCGATGGCACAGCCGGTGGCGGTGGATGCGCAATCGTATCTGGCGAACGAGATGAGCCTGAATCGTGAAAAGACGCGGACAGCCGAGCAGATGTTGAGTCTCGGTAATCAGTGGCTGGAGAAGGGTGATCCGCAGCAGGCGCGCCGGGCGTTCCAGAGCGCGTATGGCTTGAGCGGCCATGATAATGCCTTCAACGAAGATGCGCGCGTGCAGTTGCATAACCTGAAACTGCAACAGGCCTTGGTGGGCTTGAATGTGCGGCAATCCGCTGTGGCCGGAGACGGTGCGGCGGTGCCGGGCAATATCAAGGAACTGCGGAACCGCAAGGACGTGAACTACACGCAACAAGAGGCGAAGCAGATCATCGATGCCAACACGGCGGATGATAACGCGGTGCTGATGCGGCTGGCGGAGCGGATCGTGCAGCAACAAGATGCGGCGGTGCCGAATCCGACGGAGATCCGTGCGACGATTCCGCAGCAAGGACGCATGCTGACCTTCCGCCGCTCGGTGCAGGTGGATACGTGGACGGACCTGACGGTGGAACTGGAGACGCGCGCGTTCAAGACGGCGTCGATGGGCTTGCGCGTGGGGATACTGGGAGCGTTGTTCGTGGGGTTTGCTTTCGTGGTGTGGGTGGCGGGGAGGAAGCGGGCGGAGAAACATCCAACATCGAACATCGAACTCTGAACATCGAGAGCGGGAAAAAATCCCAAATCCCAGGCGCCAAACACCAGAGAATAAAAAATCCCGAGCTGTCACCAGCTCGGGATTTTGAGTTTCCAAGTGGTGTGGTTACTTCGATTTCTGGCCGACGGTGTTGACGGCGATGACGCGGTATTGATGCTTCACGCCGGGTTTGGCCTGCGTGTCGGTGTAGCGCATGAGGACGAGCGGTTGTGAGGGAGTGTCGCTATACTGGAGGTTTTGGAAGAGGGGGCGGCCAAAAGGATTTTTGCCCTTCTCAGGGACGTTGGCGAGGAACTGGCCATCGCGCTCGATGATGAAGCTGGCGAGACCGCTTTCGAGGTCGGCTTCTGATTCCCAAGTGAGTTCATTGCCGTTCACTTTCAGATTGGTGGGGGCAGGCGGCGGGGTGTCATCGGTCACAGCGGTATCCTTCACGTATTGGGCCCACGCCTTGGCGACGACTTGATCCGGCAGCCAGACGGATTTTTCCACGGCACCGGTGAACTTCGACGCAGCCACAGGAGCGACGATTTCTCCTTCGCCGAGGTAGAGCGGGGCGATCCAGGCGTTCGCAGGGGGCATGGGCTTGAGCGGGTCGCCTGCCTTGGCGGGCAAGCGGGCGGCTAGACAGGCATCCAGCCAGGGGATGGCGAGGTAGCGTTGATTGCCGCACTCATGGGAGGTCAAGGGGTCGGCGGAGACGCCGATCAAGGCACCCTTGCTGCGTAGTGCGAGGAAAAAGGTTTCCACACCTTTCCATACGCCAGCGAAGCGTCCGTCTTTCACCGTCACGCCTTCCTTGGTGCCCAGATTGCACATGACGGGCACCTGAGTCACTGCGTCGGTGATGGCGTAATCTGGTTTAGGTGTGCTCGGAGTCAGCGGCGGCACGCCGGAGCGCAACCAAGCAGCGGCGACGCGATCAGGATGAAGTAAAACCATGCCGCCGGACCAATGGCCGCCACCGCTGTGTCCCCACAGCGCCCAAGGGACTTTCGCCAGTTCGGGATGACCGGATTGCGCGCCCAGATCGACCAGAGATTTTTGGAAGGTGGCAGCAGAGCCGTTACGGGGATCGCACCACATCTGGCAGTTGGCTTTGTCCGGTTGCTCGTAGGTGGGCGAGAGCAGGGCGCAATCATGTTTCTTGGCCAAGGCCTGCCAATGCAGATCGAACGCGCCGGTCTGGCCTGATTTGCAAGAGCCTTCACCGCAACCGTGCTGATGGACGACCACGCCGCGCAAGGTCTTGAGACCGGGGGGTATCCAGATGGTGTAATTCACCGGATAGACCAGTTCACCAAGCTTGGTGGACGCCTCATACCGCACACGATAATAAGGCGGCTCGACGGGCAGCGGTTGGTCGTAAGGGGCCACTTGAGCGGACGCCGAAATGGCGAGGGCGAGAAAGAGCAAAATAAAATGACGCATGGGTGAGGGTGCTATAGCGGGGCGGGGGAAAGTCATAAAGGATAAAAAGCCGGTTGCACCCCGACTTTTAGTACGGGGCAAACCGGCGGGCCAATTTGAAGAGGAGTAACGTCGTGTATTGTGCAGCTTGATTTACCAACTGATGGAAGGAAGGCGAGGGGATGGCGGGTGGCTTGATTTGGGCCCATTCGCTGTAAGTTTGCCCACGTGATAGTTGGTGGTGAAAAAATTGATAATAATTGTCATTATTTTTCTGATTAACCCCTTGACCATTTTAAAAGAATGGCATAATTATGGCAAAGTAATGCCGCGCACGCCCAATTCAGTCAAAACAATAACGATAACGGTGTCTACGACGCCGCCCGTTCATGACTTCTTGGAGCAGTTGGTGTCCACGGGCTTGTTTGGAAAGAATCCGGCGGAAGCGGCAGAGCGGTTGATAGCGCGGGGCATTGAACAGCATTTGCGGGAGCGGACGTTATTGGATAAGGGACCGATTGGGGGGCATTCTGGGCAGTGATTGGCTGGTGGCGGTGTGTTTATGTTGTCGGTTGTCGATCGGTTTGACTGAAAAGGGTTGGTCCAGCGGCGGGCTTCTGGGTTCATTGCTTCGATTGCGTATGCACGCACAATAGCTTGAGTAAAATGCGGGCTTGGTGCGTCGATCAGTAGGCCATATGGTGGTGCCGAGTATTTTTTGTTATTCCGGAGGCGATTCCGGGGAGAGATAAAAATGAACTGGTTTCTGGCGGTCAACGATTTGCCGTATATCTGGGAAAAGGCGACGATTGAGGGAAAGATCATCATCGTCGCCTTGGGTATTTTTTCGACGTTTGCCTGGTCGGTGATGATGGCCAAGGCGATGCAGATGCGCCGGGCGAAGCGGCTCAATGAGCTGTTCGATGCGGAGTTCCGGGCGCAGAAGCACCCCTTGGAGGTGTATGACCGGCGGGTAGTGGTCGAGGGGTGCCCGTTGTTCACGGTTTACAAGGAAGGGTGCGAGCAACTCGACAACCGGTTGCGCGGCCAGGCGCATGAAGGGAGGCGCGCACACGTCTCGCTGAAGGCGATGGAGCATGTGAAGCGGGCATTGGAATCGGCTGTGGCGCGGGAGGCGTTGAAGCTGGAATCAGGGCTGATCATCCTGTCGCTGGCGGTGAGCGGGGGACCGTTCCTGGGATTGCTGGGCACGGTGTGGGGGGTGATGAGTTCTTTCAGTGACGTGGCGATCGCGGTGGCGTCCGGCGGGCGGGCGGACCTGGCCACGATGGCGCCGGGTGTGGCGGCGGCGATGGCGACGACGGTGGCGGGATTGCTGGTGGCGATCCCTTCGATGTTCGCCTATAACTGGCTGGTACACAGTTTGCGGGTGTTCACGGTGGAGCTGGACAATTTCGCGCAGGAACTGGTCTCCAAGATGGAGAGCGAGTATCTTAAAGAAGACGAAGAATAGACGGCGGAGCAAAGGGACGGAATATCCGTCTGACGGAAGCAGCAGAAGCAGCAGAAGCAGCAGAAGCAAACAACATGCGACGCATATCCCAGCGCAATCATCTGGTGACCTTGAGCGAGGTCAACGTGACACCTTTGCTGGATCTGGCATTCACACTGCTGATCATCTTCATCATCACGACGCCGTTGCTGGAGCAGGGCATCAGCCTGAATCTGCCGCCCGCAGGCAAGGCGGACGGGAAGATCGATGAGCGGGACGTGATGACGGTGGAAGTGAGTCCGGAAGGGTTGTATATGCTCAACGGGAAGCGGATGTTGATCGAGCAGATCGAACAGTTCCTCGTGCAAAAAGCGCGGACGAATCCGAACATGGTGGTGTACATCCGGGCGGATGAAAAAGGCCCTTATGGACTGGTGGCGGCAATCCTGAACCGGTGCGAGCGGAACAATATCACGCGGGTGTCCTTGCGGACGGACCCGCGACCGGAGAAAAAGAAATAAAATGGGACGGCTGGAGAAAAAGTGCCTGATGGGGTCATTGCTGACGCATGTCGCGCTGGTGGGCGCGCTGCTGTTCGGTGCGGCCTTCATCAAGCCCAAGACTCCGGAGGTGCCGCCGCAACCGAATATCCTGCATCTGATCAAGCTGCCGGACAAATTGACGGACGGTCTGACGCAGATGGGCGGGGGAGGCGCAGCCACGCCGCCGCCACCGGAACCGGTGCAAGAACAACAGGCGCCGACTCCGGCACCCGTCGCGCCCGAGCCGCCAGTGGTGGAGCCGGAGCCGCCGCGGCCAACACCCGTGGAGCCGGTGCGCCCGGTGGAGCCGCCACCTGTGCCGCAGCCCAAGAAATTGGAACCGAAAAAGGTGGAGCCCAAGAAAACGGAGCCGAAGAAAGTCGAGCCCAAGCCAGCACCGCCGAAGCCGAAGATCGAAGTGAATCTGACGCCAGTGCGGGTCAAAACGGACGAGGCCAAAAAGAAACGCGAAGCGGAGCTGAAGGCGCAGCAACAGGCGGCGAAGGCGGCGGCGGACAAACAGCGCCAAGTGATGGCGAATCTGAACAAGTCGCTCAACCGTCTGGAAAATAATTTATCGGAGAGTTCGACGGTGAGCGTGGCCATCCAGGGGCCGAGTTCCGGCAGTGGCTGGGGCGGAGTGGGGCCGACACTGGTGAACTATGCGCAGTGGGTGAAGGAAATTTATGACCGCAACTGGATTGTGCCGGATGCCGTCACGTCGGACCAGGGCATCGTGCGGGTGGAGATCGTGGTGCAGCGGAACGGGGATGCGCGGGGGCGGATCGTGAAGTCGAGCGGGGATGCCCTGCTGGACCGGACGGTGCAAGGGGCCTTGGACCGGGTGAGGAATATCGGTTATCCGTTTCCCGAGGGGGCGACGGAGAAATCACGGACATTTACCATCAATTTTAACCTGAAATCCCGGCGACAGGCGGGGTGAGCAATAGACATGAGACTGAAAGAAATCATTTTGGCGGCGGTGTTGGGCGTGGCGGTGCTGGGGCAGCCGGAGAGTGTGCGGGCACAGGGCACGGTCATCAACCTGGAGCGGGAGCAGGACATCGACTTCATGAAGCTGATCCCGATCGCGCTGACGGGTGCGGCGGGAGAGAGCGGGGCGGCGTTGCGCTTCGATCTGGAAGTGATGGGGTTTGAGGTGGTGCCGATGGAGCGGGCGAAGTATGAGGTGAAGGTAGCACAGACGGGCGATCTGGAGGGGCGCGTGATCCATGTGGGCAGCAAGCAGCAGATGATGGGGAAGCGCTACACGGGCAGCGAGCCGCGCAAGCTGGCGCATGCGTTCGCGGATGACATCGTGCAACTCTTGCGGGGGAGCAAAGGGGTCGCGCAGACGCGCGTCGCTTTCAAAGGGGAGATCCGTCAGGGTTACAGTGAGATCTATGTGGCGGATTATGACGGGCATAACGCGGTGCCGCTGACGGCGGACAATTCACTGGTGGCGGCTCCGGCGTGGGTGAAGGCGAACAGCGCCATTTTTTACACGTCCTATAAATTGGGGACGCCGAAGATTTTCTCGCACAATCTGAGTTCGGGTGAACGCAAGGTGGCGGCGGGTTATCCGGGGTTGAACACGAGCGTGGCGATCTCGCCGGATGGCAGCAAGATTGCGATGGTGCTGAGCAAGAGCGGCAGCCCGGACATCTATGTGTCGAATGCGGACGGGAGCGGTCTGGTGCAATTGACGAAGACGCGGGAGGATGAGTCCTCGCCGTGCTGGTCGCCGGATGGGAAGACGATCTGCTATGTGTCCCGGGCTTCGGGGCGGGCGGGGCTGTATACGGTGCCGGCGGGTGGCGGAAGTGCGCGACGGTTGAGCACGGCCGGAGTGAGCAATGCCACGGAGCCGGACTGGTCGCCAGACGGCAAGACCATTGTGTTCACGGCATTGATGGGAGATTTCAACATTTGCACGGTTCCAGCAACGGGAGGCAGCGCTACGGTATTGGCCACGGGAGAGGATCCTTCATGGGCTCCGAACTCGCGGACAGTGATCTTTGCCCGTCGTGTCGGCGGGCGGCGCGTCCTGTCTTTGCTTGACGTGCCAACCAAACGTGTAAAGGATATTAAACAAACTGCGGGTAGCAGCTCTCAGCCTGTCTGGGCTCGGTAACGCAATCCCCTACGAACAAACGAATTATGAGAATTTTTAAGCTTTCCATGCTGGTGGTGCTGACGGCGTCTTTGGTTTTGGGCGGGGCGGGTTGCAAGCGGAAACCGAAACCGACGACGGTGATTCCGGGGCAGACGGATGCGGACAAGACTTTGGTGGATAATACGCAGCGGGGACCAGTAACGTTGCCGCCGGGTTCGGGCTTGGGCAATACCACGAC
>JAEYXS010000069.1 GCA_023431185.1 Verrucomicrobiota bacterium | reverse complement strand
GCCCCGCCGCCCTGACCTTTTTCGCCAAGGCACCGTGAAACCCACACCCCACCACCGCCGAAACCCACGAATCCCTTCCCATATAGGGAAGCCGACCCTCGGCCTTCGGCTGGCTCCATAAGGACTCGTCACCTCCCCGCCAACGCAGGACATAACCATGCAAACGCATCGCTATGCTTAGTGACCTGGGATTTTTCCGCCCTTTCCTTTCCTGACCTGAAACTTCAGACCAGATACCTGAGACCGAGCCTTACCCCGTCCTTTACCAGCAGCGAGCTGCCAGCACTCATATTCATCCCACAAAATCGTCAATCTTACCACCACTTTTCGCTAAAATTTTCACACCAAACCGAACCATTTCATTCCCAAGAACTTACCGAAATCACCACTCACGTAACTCACATTTTATCCTTCGCTTCCCGCCTCCCATTACTCGCCTTTCCCTCATTTTTCAGTCGCGTGATCCCCTTCCCTCATTTCGCCTGTTCCGCGTTATTGACGGGCAATTTCCCCCCACCCAAAACCAAGAACGAAAAACCGCAACCAGCCGCCGCGCCCGCTTGACCTTTTAGCGTTATCACACCACTTTTCACTCAATGAGATTTCCCAGTCCCCCTATTGTCCAATATCACGGAAATCATTTCTTGCACAATCATAGCTAGGCAACCTCGCACCATCGCATGAGTTGGGATGTTTTCATTTTCTCGAGCGATCCGCGCCTTTTGAGCGAAGGCGCCAAGCTGCCATCACTCGGTGGTGCTGGAGAAGTCCGCAATAAAATTTCCAAGTCGTTGCCGGCCGTGAATTGGAAAGACCCGGCATGGGGCGTGCTGGAGGGCAAGGGATGGAGCATTGAATTCAATCACCAGACGAACGGCGTGACCGATTGCATAATGTTGCTTGTTCGTGGTGGTGGCGACCCAGTGACTTCAATTGCGAAACTTTGCCAAGATAATGGCTGGGTGGCTTTGGATTCTTCGAACGGTGAGCTTCTCAACTTGAACGCCCCATCATCCAATTCCTGGCAGGAGTTTCAGGGCTATCGCGACCATGTTGTCGCGTCCAAACAACAACCGCTACAGAGGCCGAACGTTTCGCACGAGCATCCCGGGCTCTTTCTTTCAGTTAGCACTTTGGTCATTATTTTTGCCGTATATCTGGCACGGAAGCGGTGATGCCTCCTGAAAAACTGCCCACATAACTCATTGGCGTAGCATTGGAGCGTTTTTAAAGATCATGTAGCTGTGTCTGGAGCGAGGATTTTTAAGTCCGGGCGAGGCTTTGGCCAGGGAGCAGGTTCCCAGACTGGGCGAAAACGAAGCCCGAACTCAAAAAGACCGCCCTCCCAATTCTTCAATCACTCCGCTGCATCATTTTTAAAACCGCTCTAAAACAGAAAACCGCGTCCAAAATGTTGGACGCGGTTTTTTCTTTTTGGACTCGTCTTCAGCAAACTGCTCAGCAGAACCGGCCGATGCGGCGGTAGGTCAGCGGATGGGTAAGCTGCCGTTCGGATTTGATGGCGTGCTTGTCTTTCGAGACCAGACGGGCCCGCTCCACCATGGCCGGCATGTTCACATACTTCAGCAGTTGCGGACCGCTCATCAGGATGGTCAGCGCGAGGATGCAGGTGTCCGGATTGTTCACCACCCGGCCGGCCACGGCATCGCAGGAGAACTCGTCCTTGCGGGAAAGCGCCTTCACCATCTGGCGTATGTATGGGCGCGGTCCCCAAGTATGGCCCAGCGCCTGATGCGCCAGCTCATGGGCGATGATAAACGTCAGCGTGCCCGGATTGCCGGATCGCAAACAGGCATCAACCACATCGTCCAGCAGGAAGACCATTTTCTTGCCCACCACCTTCATGGCAAAGGCATTCAACTGGTTGCCCTCCATGATATAGACATCGGGGGCTTCAGCCATGCCCAATGCTTGGGAAACCTCCTGAACGCACCGGTGGATTTCCGGGAACTGGCTGTCGTTCACCTGGATATACGTCCCCCTGATCTGGGCCAAGATCCGCTTCCGATAAATCCAGGTGACCAGCGCCCCGATGAGGGCGATGATGATCGGATAGATCATCAACGTGGCGAACAACGCGAGAACAAACAGCACGCAATAGCCGAGGAAGACATAGACCCCCGTCCATTTCTCCACGCATTCCTTGAGCGGGATCGGGCCCGAAGGGCCGGGAAGCGCGGGGAAGATGTCAGGCAACAGCGAGGCTGGGTTCGTAGATGGGGGATACATGGCGTCAGATTTGTTATTCTTTAGAGCGCGTCTCCTTTCGACCCGCTCACCCTTCCTTGGGCAACAGAATTGAAAATGGAAATCCGATCCGATGCAAGACCCGTTTGGCGGACGTGATTAAATCGGGCGCATCCTGACACTGCCCCCGATTACTGAGTGACTGTGGAAAACGAGACTACGCGCCACCACCCTCTCCCTTCGGAGGGAGAGGACCAGGGTGGTGCCCGTCTTGCTTACCTGCTTCATCTTGTTCTTTTCGGGGAAGTGCTTGCATACGCTCCGTTTGGCTGAGACCGCCGAAAACCCTTTGAACGCCTCGCAGGGCGTTGCTACTGTGCACCCCATGCGAATTTTGACGGGTATCCAGCCTTCGGGCGCGTTGCACCTCGGGAACTACTTCGGGGCCATGCGCCCGGCCATCGAACTGCAAGACCAGGGCGAGGCCTATTATTTTATCGCGAACTACCACTCCATGACCTCGCTGACGGATGCTGCCAAACGCCGTCAGTACACGCTGGATGTGGCGCTGGATTTCATGGCCTGCGGTCTGGACCCGAAGAAGTGCGTGTTCTGGCGGCAATCGGATGTGCCGGAAGTGGCCGAACTCGCGTGGTTGCTTTCCACCATCACCCCGATGGGCTTGCTGGAACGCTGCCACAGCTACAAGGACAAGGTGGCCAAGCTGGCCGATGGGGACATTGGCGCGGTGAACCACGGATTGTTCGCCTACCCGGTGCTGATGGCCGCCGACATTTTGCTGTTTGATTCCAATATCGTCCCCGTGGGCAAGGATCAGAAGCAACACTTGGAAGTCACGCGCGATATCGCCATCAAGTTCAACCATCAGTACGGCGAGACCTTCATCGTGCCCGAACCGCGCATCCGCGAAGACGTGGCCTTGGTCCCGGGTCTCGATGGCCAGAAGATGAGCAAGAGCTACGGCAACACGATCGAGCTCTTCGGCGAGGAGAAGGCGACGAAGAAACGCATCATGGGCATCGTGATGGACAGCCGCACGCCGCAGGAGCCGAAGCCGGATGCGGAGAAGAATCTCGCCATCCAGTTGCTCAAACATGTCGCCCCTGCCGAGGTGGCGAAGGATTACGAGGACCGCCTGCGCGCGGGCGGCATGGGCTATGGCGATTTGAAGAAAGGTCTCTTCGAACATTACTGGAATTACTTTGCTGCCGCCCGGGCCAAGCGCGCCGAGCTGGCCGCCAACCCGGATTACGTCGAGCAAGTGTTGAAGGAAGGTGCCGACAAAGCCCGGGCCACCGCTGTGAAAGTGCTGGCCAAGGCCAAACTGGCGTGCGGATTGAACTGAGCTTAAACTGCTGGCCTGGAATATGAAGATCGCCAAAGACGCCCGCATGTATGTGGCCGGTCATCGGGGACTGGCCGGCAGCGCCATCTGGCGCGAGCTGGAGCGGCAGGGCTTCACCAACATCATCGGGTGCACGCACTCCGAGCTGGACCTGCTGGACACCGCGGCGGTAACGCGCTTCTACGAGCAGGAAAAGCCGGAGTATGTGTTCATCGCCGCCGCACGCGTGGGCGGCATCAAGTTCAACAGCGAATATCCGGCGTGGTTTCTCTACGAGAATCTCCAGATCCAGAACAACCTGATCCATGGCGCTTATCAGGCGGGCGTCAAGAAGCTGCTCTTCCTCGGCAGCTCCTGCATCTACCCCAAGCACGCCCCGCAACCGATGCGGGAGGAGCATCTCCTCACCGGACCGCTCGAGCCGACGAACGAGTGGTATGCCATCGCGAAGATCGCGGGCCTCAAGATGTGCGCGGCCTACCGGCGGCAATACGGCTGCGATTTCATCAGCGTGATGCCCACGAACCTGTACGGCCCGAATGACAATTACGATCCGGACAAATCCCACGTGCTGCCCGCGCTGATCCGGCGCTTCCATGAGGCCAAGGCCAAACAACTGGATTCCGTCACGTGCTGGGGTTCCGGTACGCCCTTGCGCGAGTTCCTTTACTCGGATGACCTCGGCAATGCATGCGTCTTCCTGATGGAGAACTATGCCGAGGAGCAGTTCATCAACGTGGGTTCCGGCATCGAGATCACCATCAAGCAACTGACGGAGCTGGTGGCAAAGATCGTCGGCTATCAAGGGCAGATCCTCTGGGATACGAACAAGCCCGACGGCATGCCGCGCAAATTGATGGATGGCACCCGCCTGTTCGACATGGGCTGGAAGCCGACCGTCCAGATGGAAGCAGGCGTCGCGCTGGCGTATCAGGATTACCTCAAGAAGTTCGGCGAGAAGTGAGGTATTGGACCGCTACCCCACCTTGGGCGGCAGGGTGATGCTCCAGAGTTTTTTCCCATCCAGGTCCCAGTGGGTCACGGTGAGCTCCTCCGTCTTTCCGTCCACCTTCATCGTACCGAAGAACTGAAAGCCCGCACTCGGCGGGCGGTTCGCCTTCATGCCTTTCGGGATACCGAGGAAACGGGTCTCGGGTCCGAAAGTATTGTCCAAAGGCGGCTGATTGAAGGTGCCCGCGTGCAAGGGGCCGGAGACGAATTCCCAGAAGGGCTCGAACTCCTGAAAAGTGGCCTTGCCCGGATCGTGGTAGATGGAGCTGCAATGATGCACATCCGCCGTGATCCAGACCGTGTTGCGGATGCCCTTCTCCTTGATGAACCGCAGCAGGTCCGCGATCTCCAGTTCACGCCCCAGCGCCGGTCCATGGCCGTTGGCCACACCTTCGAAGGCATCCTTGCCATCACCAAGCGTCAGGCTGATGGGCATGTCTGAGCAGATGATTTTCCACGTGGCCTTGGAGGTGGTGAGCGCGCGCTTCAGTTCCTCCAACTGCTGACGGCCAAGGAACGCTGAGGATTCATCCATCTCCGGCTGGCGGTTCGCTGAGTTCGGGCCGCGATAGGTGCGCATATCGAGCATGAACAACTCCAGCGAAGGTCCGTAAGGAATCGTGCGATAGATGCGCTCGATGGGATTGGGCCGGATGGGCAGACAATCAAAGAACGCCCGCCGACCGCGCGCGGCGAGCAAGGAGACACTCTTCACCGCGTAGCGTTTGTCATCCAGCAATTCCCCCGGATACCAGTTATTCAGCACTTCATGGTCGTCCCACTGGAAGAAGATGGGCACCTCGCTGTTGAAGCGGCGCACATTCTCATCCAGCAGGTTGTAGAAATGGTTGCCGCGAAATTCGGCGAGCGTTTCCGCCACTTTGCTCTTCGCCGGCGTCACGAGGTTTTTCCAGATGGTGCCGTCATCCAGCTTCAATTCGGCTTCGATTGGATTATCTGCATAGATGGTATCGCCACAGTGGATGAAGAAATCGGGCTGCAATTTGCGCACGGCCTCATAGGTGCGCATGCCGCCGCGACTGGCATCGATGCCATACCCCTGCCCCGCCGTGTCACCAGACCAGGCGAACAGCACATCGCGCTTCTCGACAGGCGGGCTCTTGAAAGAACCGGTGACTGGCTCGGAAATGACCTTCGTGTCCGCGAGGTCTTCAAACGCGAGGCGATAAAAGATCGTCTGGCCCGGTGGCAAAGCGCCGTAGGTGAGCTTGGCCGCATACTCCGTATCTTCCAACGCCACGGGACCACGAATGCGGCGGCTCTGCTCGAACTTAGGCGTGGTGCTCAGCTCCAACAGCATCGTGGATGGACGGTCGCTACGGGACCAGAACACGGCGGTGTTGCCCGCGATGTCCCCCGTCATCGCCCCGCCTTGGATCAAGGGGCGGTTGGTCTGTATGACTCCCGGCGCTTGTTGCGCACGCAGCAAGGAAGGCAGCAAGCCCAGCGAGGCACCAGATCGAAGGAGGTTGCGGCCAAAGTGGCGACGGGAGATCAAGGGGGATATGCCAGTCGGTTTCACCGGCACAAATTACCGCACGGATATGCCGGAGGCGAGCCTGATACGCGTGACATTTACGTCACAATTATCGCAACTGGAACTGCAGATGCGTGCCGAGTGCATGGGCGTGATCCCAATCCGCACGGAGCCGGGTGGACTGAAGCATATAAAAGACGCGCATTTGGCTGTGCTCGCTCAGACGAATGCTCACGCCCAACGGGGTCAGGCGATTTTGGTTATATTGATGGCGGTCGAGATCGAGAAACACCTCGTTGTTCACGAAAAGGGATTTCAGCGCGCCTGTGTGGTACAAAGGAAAGCTGAACTGCAAACGGTGACGAGTCCGCTCGGTACCGTTACCGGGACCTTCGCGGAAGCGGACTTCCAACCGGTTGCGCAAATCGAGGCGAACCCAGTCCGCCAACTCCCAATGTGGATTCAGTTCCAGTTCCAAACGGTGATCGTTGTTGAAGCCGGCAGTGTCCCGCACGCCTAACAAAGTGTAAGCCATGCCCGCTTGCAGGTGCTCGTTGGCCTGCCAGCTGATCTGCGGGGTGATGAGGTATTCGTGCAGACGCGTGCTGTCCTCCATCCAACGGCCCTCGGCACTGAATTGCGCCTCCCAGCGGCCCTTTTGCCAGACGGAAAAGCTCAGCCGATGCCAGCTCTGCAAGTCATCCGCTTCAAGCCGTGCCACACCGCCCAAAAGAACGGCGGACCAGATTATCAAAGCCAGGATGGGAAACGCCCTGCGCACGAAGACAAGGAACAACGCGGCAGGAAACCATGCCAATGCCAGGTTGGCGAAAGGACACCCTGGATTGCCTAGCGGGGGGCAATATTGATCTGGCTCAGCAGCATCTCGATGGTCCGCTGGGTGGCCCCTTGGTTCTGCTGGACGACCGCCAACCCATTGCGACCGAGTTCTTCCCGCTTCGCCGGATGCGCCAGCAGATCGGCCAGCACACGCTCCAGCTCGGTGGCATCACGCACCTGCACCGCACCTTTCGCTAGGAGAAAAGCGCGCACGATGCTGGCGAAGTTCTGCATGTTGGGCCCGAAGGTCATGGCCTTGCCCAAGGCGGCGGGCTCAATGGGGCTTTGCCCGCCCTTGGCGTTCAAACTCTTGCCCACGAACACCACCGTCGCATGTTCATAAAAATAAAGCAGCTCGCCGGTCGTGTTGACGAGGAGGCAGTCGGATTTCGACGGCGTGGTGGCGCCGTTCAACTCGCTGCGGCAGGTGACTTTCAGGCCCAAGGCCGTGAGATCGGCCACGGCCACCTGTGCCCTTTCAAAATGGCGCGGCACCAGCACGAGGAACAGATCGGGTTGCTGCTGCCGCAACCGCAGATAGATCTCGCCCAGAATCTTTTCCTCGCCCGGAAAAGTGCTGCCACCAAGGAATACAGGGGCACCGGGTTTCCAACCCGCGGAGGCAAGCATGGCTGGGACATCGATAGGCCTTTGCGTAGGCAGATGCACGGCATCGAACTTCAGATTGCCGAAGACATGCACTGCCGATGGCTGGCAACCGATCTCACGCAGACGCACAGAGTCCTCTTCATTCTGCGCCCCCACACCTTGGAACGTGGCGAACAGCGGCGCGAACAGGAACCCGAACCGGCGATAGCCGCGATACGAACGCTCCGAGACACGGGCGTTCACGAGGAAGTGAGGGATCTGGCGGCGTTGCAGTTCCCACAGGAAGTTCGGCCAGATCTCCGCCTCGATGAGAGCCACGGCCACCGGTTGGATGCGGTCCAGCGCCCTCCGCACAAAGGGCAGAAAATCCACGGGATAATAGACCTTCTCCACTCCCTCCGGCAAACGCTTGTGCAGTTCGCCCATGCCCGTGCTGGTGGTGGTGGAGACGATAATGCGATAGTGCGGGGCACGCTGGCGCAATTCACGGATGACTTGAGCGCAGATGTTCACCTCACCCACGCTGACGGCGTGCAACCAGATGGTCGGCCGCTTGGGGTCAGCCGATGGCAAGTCCTCGTAACGGCCAAAGCGCTGCTTGAAACCAGTCTGCCAGTTCCCGCGCCGCCACATCTTCCAGAAGTAATAGGGCGCACTGAGGCAGAAGAAGAGCGCGAACAGTATGTTGTATAAAAACCGCATCAGAATCCGCCCCGTATGTGTCAAAAACGGGGCGGTCTGACAAAGTAAATCGGAAGCTGACTGGATTCGTTCAGCCGCGGAAGAAGATAAACCACACAATGAGCAGCATCGGGAGCATGATGGGCAGGGTGTATTTGAAGACGTAGCCCAAGAAGCTGGGCGTATGCACCTTTTGCTGGTCGGCGATGGCTTTGACCATGAAGTTCGGGCCGTTGCCGATGTAAGTGTTGGCCCCGAAAAACACCGCGCCGATGCTGATGGCGACGATGTATCTGTTCAGGTCCACATTGCCAAGAAGATAGGCGATCTCAACCTGTTCTTTGGTGACGGTTTTGGCGGCGAGCAGTTCGGGATGATACTGCTGGATGGCAGCGATGGTATTGCGGATATGGTCGGCATGCGGGCCGGTGAGGGTGGCAAGGTCGCCGCCAGTCTGCACGAAGGTCTGGACTTGCTGGATGATATCCGGACTGACGAACGCACCAAAGATGGCGCTGAGGAAAGCGAGATAGGTCGGGGCGTTATCCAACACGCTGGAGAGGAAGCCGGAGCCGAAGTAGAAGAACGTGGGATTCAGCGCGAGGCCGAGCTTGCCGACTTCTTCCGCATTCGTATTCGCACCGAGCCAGTCGAGCGCGGGCATCATGGTGGCAAAGATGCCGATGAACAAGATGGCCACTTCCTGCACGGGATGGAAATTGAAGTCATTGGCCCGGTGCACATGCTTCTTCGTTGTGAAATAGGAACCGGCGGCGGCGGCGATCATGAGGGCTTCGCGCAGGAAGAGGGGGTGGTTGATGAACACGGAGCAAAGGATGACGGCCAGAAAGAAGAGATTCGAGGTGCCTTCAAATTTCCAAGTGTCCGCCGGCTCGGCGAGTTTCTCGCGGACGGGCTTGGGTGCTTTCAGGTAATTCCGGTAATCCACCGCGAAGAACATCGCCAGCAAAACGACGATGCCGGTCAGCCACATGGGCCAGCAGTGTTCGGCCACCCACCAGAAGGGAATGCCTTTCAGGTAACCCAGGAAGAGCGGCGGATCGCCTATAGGAGTGAGACAACCACCGACATTCGAGACGATGAAGATAAAGAAAACGATGTGGTGCGCCGTGATCCGGTATCTGTTCATGCGGATCCAAGGGCGGATGAGCAGCATGGACGCGCCCGTAGTGCCGAGGAGATTCGCGATGATCGCACCGACGAGGAGGAAGACGACGTTGGCGAACGGAGTGGCCTCACCTTTCACCGAAATGTGAATGCCGCCAGAGACGACGTAGAGCGAACCGATCAGGGCGATGAAGCTGACGTATTCTTGGGCCACGTGCAGCACACGAGTGCCGGCGTGCAGGCCAAAGAAGTAATAGAGCACCGTGATGGCCCCCAGGGCATAGGCGACTTTCGGGTAATGCTTGCCCCACCAGTTAGCGAAGAAAAGGGGGCCAAGCGCGATGGTGCCGAGCAAGACCGCGAACGGCAGCATCATCAACGGATTCGGTGTCAGGGCGGCGTGAGCGTCCATGCACAGGAAGTGCTAGAGGCCGCCGGGCAAGCGGTCAAACGGGAAAAGCGTGCGGAAAGCATTCGTTGCGCGAATGTTACACGTTGTACGGACTGTTTATTTTGCGACATGCACGGCTCGGCCCTCAGGCGGCCCGGCGGAGGAGGCCTTCGCTTTTCCGGCGAATGCCCGCCTGCCGCTCGGCCCGTTGGGTGGCTTCTTTGGCTTTTTCCTCGGCCAAGGCCGGGAAGACGAGCAACGGATGGGCGGTAGCCCAGGCGAGGGCCTCGGCTTCGCTGATCGCGTTCTCGATGTAGTCATGCCGGTAGGTGTCGGGCGTCTGCGCCAGCAAGCTGGTCAGCAACCGTTCCCGCAACCGGGTGAACTCGGCGTTTTCCTTTTCCCGCGCCTCCGGGGCCAGCCGGGGCTCGAGGGCGAACCTGATGTCAGGTCCGAACCGCGGCTCCAGCCGGTTGGTGTTACTTCTATTTTTCATACTGTCTTTTGCTTTCTTACTGTCTGTCACTGCGTCCCGCCGGTTGAAGGGCGGGAAAATAAAAAACCCACGGTAGCCTATGGCAACCGTGGGTATTGAAAATTTTAAGTTACGTTATCTTAGATTCTCACTCCCGGGTTGCCGAGAACGGCCATATGGCCGGACCACTGGGACATCGTCCCGCGGGTCAGGCACTGGCTCGGTTGTTTTACGGCAATCCGGTTCATATCAACGGCGTTACATAGACAAGAAAAAGGGCAGATTGTCAAATTATTTTGCCTTGAAGCTTGCGATGGGCGTCATATCGATTCGTTCTATCCTGCTGTAAATCAATTGGATATAAACACCATATGTTCCCCATTAGGCCTGCGATTGAAGGGAGCAAAGGGCCGAAGAAAAACTCCGCGCGCATTGCTTTCTGTAAATAGTTTAGTCTTTCAGCCCTTCGCGCCACCCAACCAACTGCCGCTGATTTAACCCACCCTGATTCAACCCACTGGCAGCAAACCATTTCAGCATAAGAACCTCTCCATTAAAATGATGTAACACACTGATTATAAACTTTTTAATGACGCGGTCACGATTCAGCCAAATTCCTTCGACGAAAGAGACTAATAAGAATAGTTAATCTATCAGATTTATAAGTTAAGATTAGATTTCATATTTAATTAGAATCTACACAACTTTTACTACATCACACAAAATGCGTACTATTATATTTAGTTTTATTTATGTTTAATCAACGCATGCAGATTAGGTCATTCATTTTTATCTTTCAAATTGGTGCGTTAGTTTGCTTATCCGGCTGCGGCTCCAAGGAGGCTGAGTCTGTCGATGTCCCCCCACCCTCCGCTCCTCCGGCGGTGACTGCTGCCCCTCCAGTGCCGACCACCCCGGCGGTAACGCCTGATGCCCCGCCACCTAATACGACGGGTGCCCCCATCATACCTGCGGTGGAAGAGGCCGAAGTGAAAATCGCCGACGCCGAAGGTAAGCCTATGCCTCTGCTAGATTTCATGAATGCGGCGGTCGAGAACTACGAACGCACCCGGGCCAGCATGACGGAAGACAATCCGTGGCCACCCCTCACCTCACTGGATGTCATGGTCAAGGTTGGCTTCATGAAACGGCTCCCTACGCCGCCCGCTGGCCAAAAGTTCCACCTCAACACTGAGACCATGAAAGTGACTCTCGTATCACAGTGACTCCAACAACCAACTGCTCTGAGTTCCAAACTATATGAAACCAACTGAAACCACGATTCGGCCCGGCACCGGACGGCAGGCCGTTTTCGGCTTCACCCTCATCGAATTGCTGGTCGTCATCGCGATCATTGCCATCTTGGCCGGCATGCTGCTCCCGGCACTGGCCAAAGCAAAGCAACGGGCGCTGACCGCCGGTTGCACCAACAACATGAAGCAGATCGGCATGGGGTTCGGCATGTATAATGCGGATAACAAACAAAAGATCCCCATCACCCGGCTCCATCGTACCGTCTCAAATACGGGCGAAGGCAGCCACTGGTCCTGGGATGATTACATCATGGGGTATTTGGGGTCACCCTTCAATATCTACTCCGGCAAAGCGACGTGGCGGATCGATTGGAATCCAGGTGCGGGAGGCTTGGTGGACCGAACACCCCAAGCCCATAAATGGGCAATCTGCCCGGCGGATAAAGTCCGGGCGTGGGACGATATCACGCGTGATCCAGCCACGGCTGCCTGGCGAGGCATCCATCGATCCTATGCCATGCCCCAGCACAACGGGGGCAAGCCAGATGCCAATTTCAACTTCCAGCCGCCCATCCCCACCAGCAGCACATGGCCGCCCAATCCGGGCATGAAGACGGCTGTGGGGCTGGTGCTGAATCAGAACCAACCGGGCGGCAACATCAACAATGGCTGGTGGGGCTGGCGCAGCAACGAAGTGGATAACGCGGCCAATCGCCTGATCAAGATTCGCAATCAATATGCTGTCACCGATACGATGGTGCCGGATCCGGCTGGCACTTTGATGGTCACTGAGCGCATCTCCACCCACAGCTACTTGGGCAATGCTGGCTGGGCCGAAGTGGAAGACTCTTCCAACCAGTTCCATGGCGGCTCGGAAACCACTTCACAGATGTCAGACACGAAACAGCTCCACGGCTTGGAGACCTACACCTATCTGTATGTGGACGGTCACGCGGAAAACGCCAACCGCCGCAGCACTTGGGGTGGCCTCAACACTGACGGTGCCCGCCAGTCCGGAGCTTGGACGGTTTACGCCAAAGATTAACCACACCTTGGATACTCCTTGTCATCGCTTAAACCGCGCTAAACCAGGCGTCACTGCCATTGATGAATTAAAATCAGTCAATCGGAATAAGTAGCAGCTAGTCTTATTCTTGTTGCCAGATTTGCACAGGCTGCCGAATGGCAGGAAGCAAACCAAAATAGCATAACAAGTTGTTCATTAAATATTTAAAAAATGAATTGAAGCAAGGTATCGAGCATTCAATCGTAATTAATATGAATTATTCTTATTATATCTAAATAATACATCAGTTTTTATTATTAAATTATCATGCAATAATAAAGATTCATTCTAATCACCCAAAAAGCGTACTTTATTCACTCAGCTTTCTGAGGCACAGTGGCTTTACACGATGAAGCCATTCAAAATTATTGCGATTTGCGGTGCCTTGGTCGGCTTATCCGGTTGCGGTTCCGAAGAAGCTGAATCAGTAGCTGTTCCACCACCCGCCGCCCCTCCGGCGGTGAGCCCGGCTCCGGCCACCCCGATAGCTCCGGCACCCGCCCCCGATGCGCCGCCACCCACTGCCGCAGGTGCGGCCATCATGCCGAGTCCACAAGACACCGAGGTAAAAGTCACCGACGTCGAGGGCAAGCCCATCCCCCTGCTCGATTTCATGAATGCGGCGGTGCAAAACTATGATCGCACCCGCGCAAGCATGACCGAGGGGAACCCTTGGCCGCCCCTGACCTCCCTTGAGGTGATGGTTCAGGTCGGCTATATGAAACGCCTTCCCGCAGCCCCTGCCGGCCAGAAGTTCCACCTCGATCCCACGACCATGAAAGTGACCCTCGTTCCGCAGTAATATCCTTAAGGCAATAAGGCAACTACTACCTCTAACGATTCCCCAATATGAAATCTATTGAACCCACTGCCCAGCGCTGGACCGGACGTCGGCCCGCCTTCGGCTTCACCCTCATTGAGCTGCTCGTCGTCATCGCCATCATCGCAATCTTGGCCGGCATGCTCCTGCCTGCCTTGGCGAAAGCAAAGCAACGCGCTCTCACCAACGGCTGCCTCAACAACATCAAGCAGATCGGGGTGGGCCTCGGCATGTATAGCTCCGACAACAAACAGAAAATCCCCATCACCCGCCTGGAGCGCACCGTGACCAACACTGGCGAAGGCAGCCACTGGTCTTGGGATGATTATATCCTTGGCTACATGGGCTCACCCTTCGACATCTATTCCGGCAAGGCGACTTGGCGCATCGACTGGAATCCGGGTGCTGGCGGCTTGGCAGACCAGAAACCGCAAGCCCACAAATGGGCCATCTGCCCGGCTGACAAGGTGCAAGCATGGGATTTGGTGGTCAATGGCCCTACTTCAGCGACTTGGAAAGGCATCCATCGCTCCTACGCCATGCCTCAAAACAACGGTGGCAAGCCAAACGCGAACTTCAACTTCGACAATACGACCGGCAACGTGATCCCAACCGCCAGCAGTTGGCCGCCCAACCCGGGGATGAGATCCGCCGTAGGGCTGGTCCTTCGCCAAAACGCCGGCGGCACCGGTGGCCCCAATGACGGCTGGTGGGGCTGGCGCAGCAACCCATCGGATGATGCGGCCGACCGCCTGATCAAGATGCGCAATCAATACGCTGTCATGGACACCATGGTGCCTGAGACGGCCGGAACATTGATGCTGACCGAGCGCATCTCCACCCACAGCTACTTGGGCAATGCCGGCTGGGCCGAAGTGGAAGACTCTTCCAACCAGTTCCATGGCGGCTCGGAAACCACTTCTCAGATGACGGATGCAAAACAGCTCCACGGCTTGGAGACCTACACCTACCTGTATGTGGACGGTCACGCGGAGAACGTCAACCGCCGTGCCACCTGGGGCAACATAAATACGGACGGCGCCCGCCAGTCCGGAGCTTGGACGGTTTACGCCAAAGACTAAGCCGCATATCCAGTCAGAGATTCTCGCAACGGCAGACCTTCGGGTCTGCCGTTTTTCATTTATACGAGACCCCTCCATTCCCTCCTGAAAGCAAAGGCACTGGGCCGAATAACCAGATCTGCGCCCGCTTTTAATTTCACACTCTAATTATTCAAAAACACCAATTAGCTATACTACTTTTAAAACAAAGAGCCAGCGCAAGTTAAAGTTAGGAATCGCCTATCCTTGTGTAGCCGCTGCATCACGTAGAAGCGAATTATCCCTCAAGAAAATCAAAGAAGCACCAATCAATCACCCAAACTGCCTAATGACTTAGCATCCAAAAAATTTATACTAACAATTATCCGCATGAAGCACTTTAATGTACAACTTGCAGTAGCCCTGTCGTTATTCAGCTTCGGTTGCTCGAAACCCGAAGAGACCGTGGTGGCTCCACCGCCGCCAGCACCCCAAGCAGTGAGCATGGCCACTCCCCCTGCCGCTCCGGCTCCGACACCGGATACTCCTCCCCCCACGGCCGCAGGGGCTGCCATCATGCCTGCGGCCCAGGACGCTGAGGTCAAAATCGCCGACGCTGAAGGCAAGCCCGTGCCCATCCTCGATTTCATGAACACAGCGGTGGAAGGTTATGAACGCACCCGGGCCGGCATGACGGAAGGCGTGATCTGGCCGCCTTTGACCTCACTAGAGATCATGGTGCAGGTGGGTTATATGAAAAAACTTCCCGCCGCCCCATCTGGTCAGAAATTCCACCTCAACCCCGAAACCAAAAAAGTCACCCTCGTGCCTCAATGATTTTATCAGACTACTGCTGATTATTCTCATCTTATGAAACACATCGAATCCTCCGGACGCCGAACCGCCTTCGGCTTCACCCTCATTGAGCTGCTCGTCGTCATCGCCATCATCGCGATTTTGGCCGGCATGCTCCTGCCTGCCTTGGCGAAAGCGAAGCAACGCGCCCTCACCAACGGCTGCCTCAATAACATGAAACAGATCGGGGTTGGCTTCGGCATGTATAGCTCCGACAACAAACAGAAAATCCCCATCACCCGCCTCCACCGCACCGTGACCAACACTGGCGAAGGCAGCCATTGGTCTTGGGATGATTACATCCTCGGTTACATGGGCTCCCCCTTCGACCTCTATTCCGGCAAGGCCACCTGGCGCATCGACTGGAATCCTGCTGCGGGCGGGTTGTCAGACCAGCGTCCGCAAGCGCACAAATGGGCGGCCTGCCCGGCCGACAAAGTGGTGCCTTGGGATAATCATAACAACCCCGACCTGACCGGCAACGTCTGGCGCGGCATCAAACGCTCCTACTCCATGCCGCAGCACAACGGCGGCAAACCCGACGCCAACTTCAACTTTGACTCCGCCACGGCCAATGTGATCCCGACCGCGAACACCTGGCCTCCGAATCCGGGCATGAAGACGGCCGTCGGTCTGGTGCTCGAGCAGAACCGGATTCCCAATGGCGGTGACATCAACAACGGCTGGTGGGCTTGGCGCAGCAATGCGGTGGACAATGCCGCCGACCGCCTGATCAAGATCCGCAGCCAATACGCTGTCATGGACACCATGGTTCCGGATGGCTCAGGCACACTGGTACTGACCGAGCGCATCTCGGCTCATAGCTACGTCGGCAATGCGGGTTGGGCCGAAGTGGAAGACTCTTCCAACCAGTTCCACACCGGCACCGAAACCACTATCCACATGCCGGATGCGAAAGGCCTCCACGGTCTGGAGACTTATTCCTACCTGTATGTAGATGGCCACGCGGAGAACGTCAACCGCCGCGCCACTTGGGGCAACGTGAACACCGATGGGGCCCGCCAGTCCGGGGCTTGGACGGTTTACGCCAAGGATTAAGCGACCCGCCATTCTTTCTTCACAACGGCAGACCGCAAGGTCTGCCGTTTTTCTTTGCCTCCCGCAGAGTGACCGGTCGAACACCGGCCAAAAATCACTTCGGGCGCTGCTAATCCTTTGCACAGGTGCCGGCTTCCACTACCATTCCGGCACCGTTTAACGCACCAGCAAACTATGCGGCCCATGACCCATGCCCCGGCTCCGCGCAACCCCTGGCTGCCCGCCGCCTTGGTGGGCTGCCTGGCTTTGGGACTTTGGCTGATCGTCTCCCGGCCAAATCCGCAGCCACTCGCTCCGGGCGATCAGCCACTCACGGTAGCACCCGCAGCTACAGTACCTGCAGGGATGGAGGATGAGCTGGTTTTGGGCGAACGCCTATCCCAACAAGTCTGCGCCGCCTGCCACATCCGCCCCGCTCCCGATGTGCTGGACCGCGTGACGTGGGCCATGGAGGTTTTGCCCGGCATGGCGGAATGGCTGGGGATGAACCCCGGCGGCACCAACGCCCTGATCATCGAACCGCGCGTGCGGGCCGCCAACCTGCTTCCGTCCAGCCCGATGATGAGCGTGGAAGAGTGGCGCGCCATCTGCAGTTATTATCTGGCCAACGCGCCCGTCAGCACCCCGGTCCCCACCCACCGGCCCAACATTGAGATCGGCCTGCAACACTTTCAGGTACAGATGTCACCGGAGCGCGTCGGGGCTGCCGCAACGTTGGTGAAGATCGATCCGGAGGCGCGCCAGATCTATTTCGGCGAGAGCGGCAGCAACACCTTGATGGTGCTCGACGCCCAAGGCCGGGCGAAGTTTGAGGTCAACTTCTCCAGCCCGCCCGTGGATCTGCAAATCGCCGGTGACGACCTCTACCTCACTCTCATGGGCAGTTACGCCCCCTCGGATGCCTTGGAAGCGAAACTCATCCGGCTCGGCAATCCCAGCCGCGGCAAGCAAGGGTTGAACGACGTATTATCCGGCCTGCCTCGTTCCGCCGCCACCTTGCTGGCCGATATCAACAAAGATGGCCGGATGGATTTCATCCATTGCGGCTATGGCAACATCCTCGGCCAGTTCTCCTGGTTTGAAGCAAAAGCAGATGGCACGTATCAGCAACACCCCATCATCGAACGTTGCGGTGCCGGCTCGGCAAGGGTGCATGACTTCAATGGGGACGGCTGGCAGGACATCGTGGTCGGCATGGCCCAGGCGCGCGAGGGCATCTACGTGTGCCTCAATGATCGCAAAGGCGGTTTCGACATTACCCCCGTGGCGGAGTTTCATCCTGCGTGGGGCCTCGCCACCATCGAACTGGCGGACATGGATGGCGACGGCCTCATGGATATCCTCGCGTGTAATGGTGACAACGGCGATTACACCGGGCATCTGCCGCCCATGCGCCCGTATCACGGCCTGCGCATCTATCGGAACGATGGCAAGGGCAAGTTCGTGGAAAACTTCTTCCTGCCCATTAACGGCTGCTACAAGGCCATCGGGCTCGACTTCGATCTGGATGGGGACAAGGACATCGCCGTGATCTCATTCTATCCGGATTACCGCCGGTCCGCGCGCGAAAGCTTCCTGTATCTGGAGAATGTCGGCAACCGCCAGTTCCGCGCCTTCTCCTTTGATGCCAGTTTCTCCGGCCGCTGGATCACCATGGATGCCGGCGATCTGGATGGCGATGGCGCACCGGACATCGTGCTCGGCGCGCACAACGACGGCCCCACCTTCGTGCCGCCCAAGCTGCAAGAGCGCTGGAAGGAAGTGGGTCCGTCAATCGTCATCCTGCGGAACACGATCAAGCAGATGAAGCGGTGAGCGGCTGTGAACCAGCCGGGGCTTTACAGAAATCCCGTTCCGCGTCAGGCTTGCCGTATGACTCCCCAAAAGATTTCCCTGCTGCTGACAGCCTGTGTGGTCTTCCTGCTCAACAATTCCATGGGCCAAGGTGCCGAAGCCCCCGCGCTGAAACTCGGTAAAAAGGGCAAGGTGCTGCTGGAAGAATCGTTCACGGGTGAGGCGTTGCCGAAGGATTGGTCGGTGAACACCGGCAAGTTGCGTGCCAGTGAAGGCTCCCTGCGGGCGAGTGAACTGGCCAAGGACATGCACGCGGGCGCATTCCGCTATCGTCTGCCCGTGCAGGATGTGGCGGTGCAACTGGACTTCCGCTTCGAGGGGGCGCGCATGATGAACTTGGGCTTTGATCCCACGCCCGGTGAGTTGAAGAAAAAAGGGCACCTCTACTCCGTGATCATCACGCCCAGTTCCTGGCAGCTCACCGAACACGTGGACAAGGCAAACCCACAATCCAAGAACAAGGTGCTGGCGAAGGCGAATGTGACGTTTGAGAAAGGCCAATGGTACACACTGCTCCTGGAGAACAAAGGGGAACAGGTGATCGTGCAGGTGGCAGGCAAGGAACCGTTGAAAGCCAGCGCACCCGATTTCAAAGTGAAGAAACCCGGACTGGTCTTCCGTGTGGGCGGCAAAGACGGGGACGAGATCGCGCTCGATAATGTGAAGGTTTGGGAGCTGAAGTAGGAAAAGTTTTCGGGGGTTAAGGTCCGGGGAAAAGGGGCGGCGGAGAAGTAAAGGAGAATGAAACATGGGGGAAGAAGCGAATAAGGAACAGGTGGCAAGCCCACCGCGCAAATCCCGCGCTTGGATCTGGTGGCTGGTGCTGCTGGTGTGTGTGCTGGCGGTGCTGGGCAGCGCCGTGGCGCTGGTCTTCGGCTGGCATGAGCCGAAGTATTCCGACAAGCCGCTCAGCTACTGGCTCGCGGAGTTGAACGGGACGAATTACATCCGCCGCGAAATCGCCGCCGATGCGCTGACCAAGATCGGCGAGCCCGCCCTCGAACCATTGAAGTATGCGCTGCGCAAAGAGCGGTCCTTCGTCTTCGAGCTTCGGGACCGGGTGTGGAAGATCGCGCCACTGGCCATCCAGCAGCATATTCCCAAGCCGTGGAACGTCGATGATCTGCAATACAATGCCTGCGTGGCCCTGGCGGTCATGGGACCCACTGCGGTGAGCGTGGCGCCCGAGTTGGTGCAGGCCTTCACCAATCCCTCGCCTGCCGTCATCAGCCGCGCGACTTATGCGCTGAACAAAATGGGGACGAATGCGCACCCGGCGTTGCTGGCGGGGCTGAAATCAGCCGACCTCAAGGTATCTGAACAGTGCCGAACGATCTTGGGCCTGGCCCGTGTGCCAGTGCGGGCGTCTGTCCCGCTGTATTACGACTATCTGCTCCGTTTTTTGTCGGCGAGCAGCCTTACGGAAGAGGAGATCAAGTCGGCCCTGCAGCGATTCCATACATCGCAGGAAGAAGTCATCAAGACGTTGAGACCGAAGTTGCGGGATGGCAGTGGTGAGTATCGCACGCGGGTGGCCTTCCTGCTGGCGAATTTGTTCGATCGCAGCGAGCTGATCACCCGCACGATGATGGAGGAGATGGGCAAGCTGCCGACCGCCGAGCGGGCAGCCTGTGCCTGCGGGTTGCGGATGCAGGGCCCCCATCTGCAACCCCACGCGGAGCGCCTGATGAAAATGGCTGAAGATCCGGCGGTGCCGGTGGCCATGCAAATCGTGTTGCTGCTGGAGCAGGAATTTGGCGAAACCAAGCCCAAGTGGGCGCTGGCGGAACGCATTATGGCCGGAGGCAACGAAGCGGACATGCTCAAGATGCAGCATATGCTGCATGCAAGTGTGCGGAGCGGACTGGAGATGGATAAGGCGACACCATATCTGCGCCAATTGCTGGGCTGCGGCCATGAGCCGGTGGTGCGAAGCATCTTAATTCTATTGGCAGAGAATCCCCGATGGAGTCTGGCCTTGATACCCGAAGTGGAGCATTACGGGCAGGGGCTTTCCACGGATGCCCAAGGACACAAGATGAGTGCCGTCGTCGCCAATACGCTGCGTTCCCTGAAGCAGGCGCAGCAGATGATGAACACCCCAAACACGCCTCGCCAAAATCCGCCGGCTGTGCCTTGATATGCCCGTGACCGGAACAGCACCAGAGACACCTGTCGAAACGAACGGCAACCCGCCGCGCAAGCTCATGCGGGTGCTGATCGTTTCATTGGCGACCATCTTCTTTTCCGAGCTAATCCCGGTATTCAGTGAGGGCGGCTTCATCAACCCGCAGGACTGGGGCGATAGCCTGCTCGGTCTGGCCGTGCTAGGTATCATGCTCTGGCTTATGTTGCTGTGGACATGGCGGGCTTGGGAACGGCCCACAGGCAAGTCTGACCGAGTCATCTTGATTATCGGCATCACCCTGCTGATCAGCTCGCCATTTAACGCAGTGACGCGGGCTTTGCCCAGTCCGTGGGCGGATTACTGGGATACGGCCACGAAGCTACCAGTATTCCCGCTGGTGTTTTGGGCTTACCGCAAATTGGAAAGGAAATGGACGCAGGATGGCGATTTGCTGCTGCTGGCCGAGCCTGGACCATGGCCGACGAACCGACATTTCTTAATTTTTTTCGGCATCATCTTGATGATGGACCTCATGTATTGGTTGCCCGACGAAGTGACGGATTGGTTGATGATCCCCGTAGCGCTGCTGTCCATAGCCATTTGGGTGGTAGGGGGAAAATACGCGTGGGCCTATCTACGGGAGAAAAAAATCGTTTCTTGAATGACGGCCTAAGCGGCGCGGTTGAACGGATGGCCCCGGTGATCGGTCCAAGGAATCCGAAAGAGGTGAACCATGCACACCAGTGAACCCATTTCCTCGCGCGCGTTTTGGGCGGCCTTGCTGCCCGCCATGCTGTTGCCGCTGGTGGCGTCGCTCTTCTATTTCGTCTGGTTCAGCGAGGAGGTGTGGGCGCGCTGGATCTACAGTAGCACGAAAGTGTTCACGCTGGTGTGGCCGCTGCTGGTGTGGTGCTGGTGGTGGCAACGGCCATGGCCGCGGATGGAATGGAACCCGGCCAAGCATCTGCGCGCGCTGCCCCTTGGGGTGTTGACCGGAGCCTTGATGGTGGGGACATTTTTGTTGCTGCTGCAAACCCCGCTGGGCGACGTCGTGCAAGCCAGCGCGGGGCGGATGAAGGAGAAGGCGGAGGCGTTGGGCTTCTTAAAATACTATTGGGTTTTCGGGGTCTTCCTGGCCGTGATTCACTCGGGCATTGAGGAGTATTACTGGCGGTGGTTTGTCGGCGGGCGGCTGCGGGAGCGGCTGCCGCGTGCGGCGGCTTACGTGCTGGGAGCGCTGGCCTTTGCGGCGCATCATATCGTGGTGACCACGCAGTTCTTTCCCTTGGGCTGGGGCATCTTTTTCGGGCTGGCCGTGGGCGTCGGTGGAGCGGTGTGGCACTGGCAGATGGAGCGGCAAAGCACACTGGCGGGCGCCTGGTGCAGCCACATGCTGGTTGACTTCGGCCTGCTGGCGGTGGGTCACAAGCTGATTTTTGACACTTGGGTGTGAATCGCCCAGCGAGGCAATCAACAAGACATGTTGGATATCAAACAGTTACAACGCATGCCTCCGGCGAATCGCCAACTGGCCAGCTAACCGGCAACATTTACCGTGACGAATCTGCTTCCCCGGTGTCTAAATAAGAAATCCCATGCCAGAGCGGAGTCATCAGTTACGCCAAGCTGATAAAGTTTCCTCGTCGTTTAAAGGGGAAACTTGCTCCATTTCAGTTCCGCGAGTCCGCGGATTTCTGCGCAGTCAAACTTGGGCGGTATTATGGCTGCTGCTTCTTTTCACTTGGTTTGTCGGCCACACTCAGGCCCATACCCCGGTGATAGACTCCTGGTCCGTCAACACGGGTAATCCTGCCCCTGATGACGGCACGTGGTTGGGCAAAATTTTATCGATCGATGCCAGTACGCAATACGTCCTCGCGGCGGGCCGCGGCACCATCCGGCAAGAAACACACCTACTGGCCAGTGCCGCACCCGGTGAGAGATTCTACAGCCTGATCAAGAAGCCCGTGAACGGCCCCGGCATCTGGTCCCGGGAAATGATTGGTACGGTCTTGCCAGCGGAAATGACCCTGATGCCCGATGGCGGCGTGATCGTGGTCGGTCATTTCAAAGGCACTGTCCTTTTCAAGACCAACACCACGGAAGGGCTCACCGTGACAAGCAAGGGACAGGAAGATTTCTTTGTGGCCAGATATCTGGCGGATGGTTCGCTGGCCTGGGTGCGAGCGGAAGGCGGTCTCTCTCCCGATGTGGCCGTGGATGTGACCGCCGACGGGACGGGCACCATTGCCGTGGTCGGCACCTTCGGTGGAAATGCCTTGGTGGGGGAGAATTTTGTGTTTAGCCAGGGCATGTTCCTGGCTCTGTATCAAAGCAACGGAACGATGACCTGGTTGCGCACCGTTTATGGGGATCCGAGTTACGGAACCTCCGTGTCCATGAATAATTTCGGGCACATCTACGCCAGCGGCGGATTTTCGGGCGCAATCAATGTGGAGGGCAATCTCTTAAATAGCAGTAACGTGGCGGGCAGCGGCTGGCACGATTTTCTGATCATGCGATTTGATTTGGAAGGGCGCTGCCGCTGGGTCAACCAGTCGAAAAGTTATGGCCATCAACGTATCTCTCACATCGCCGCCACGGAACAGGATGGCGTGGTCGTCGCCGGTTGGGCGCATGGCTTTTCGCATATCGGTCCGTTCCCGCTCTCAAACGGAACCTATCATCATGACCAGGGTTTTGTGGCCAAACTGGATTTGTCAGGCAATTGGAGCTGGGCCCGCGCCATCCCGAGTGATGGCTACACGATGATCACCACCATGGACATTGATGCCATCAACAACATCTATATAGGCGGACATTTCTGGGGAAGCATGGAGGTCGGCGCCAACACCCTGGTCTCGCACGACTACGGGGAATATGGCGGGGGCTGGGCAGACGCGTTCATCATGCGCCTGGGGCCTGATGGATACCCCGCATGGGGGGTTAACCTTGGTTACCCCGATACACCCAGCTCAGTGAACAGCCTGGAAATTTTCGCCCCGGACCAGGGCTGCTATAGCATGGGATCCGGTGGCTACGGCTTTGGTTACGGTTATAATTATGGGTATGGTGGGTATGGAGTTTATGGTTGGGGCGGGCATTATATCAATTACGGTCACTTTTCCACCTTGACGCGGCTCGGAAGTTTCCGCCCGCCCACCGCGCTGCAACTCATCACCCCCCCTGGTAAAACGGCGGCGTTCTTTGGTGAGCCTGCCACCATGCGTGTGGCCGTCATCGGCAGCGAGCCAACTTTCCAATGGATAAAGGATGGCAAGGATTTGCATGGGGAGACATCCTCCGTTTTTCGGGTCGCCTTCGCCACCGACAAAGATGTGGGCTACTACAGCGTGCGCATCGCCAATTCCTTGAGCACCATCACCACTACGCCCGTGTTGCTGGGTCTGTACGTCCGGCCCCAGTTCGTGACCCGGCCGGAATCCCTGATGGTGACGACGGGCAGCAATGTGACCCTGCAGGCGCAGGCCACAGGCACTCCCACCCCCAGCCTGCGCTGGAGCAAGGATGTCAATGCTGCGGGGGTGTACCACAACCCCACCTATCCGCTGGGGGCTGTCACCTTGGATCATGATGGCGCTTATACACTGGAGGCGCACAACAATGTGGCCACCAATGCACACCACTTCCGGATCTATGTGGATATGATCCCGGCCGAGCTGGGTGCGGAAGTGGTACATGACCCATTTCGCGAGGTGCTGTATGTGAGCACCGGCACGAACGTCCTGCGGTTCCATCTGCCCACCAAGACACTTCTCCCACCCATCGCCGTGGGCCAAAATCTGGGCGGTCTGGATATCTCGCCTGATGGCAGACGGCTGGTGGTGGCGAACCGTACCGGCACGGTGGAGAGCAATTTGGTCTATATCGTGGACTTGGAGACGGAGACCTTCACGGAAACCGCTTTTCAAAAAGCGCCGCTGGAAGGAAGCATCCTGGACGTGGCCTTCGGCGCGGATGGCCGGGTGCTGTTAAGCTCCAACGGCTGGCTGCGCAGCCTCGATCCTTTGACCGGCGAGATCATCCTGATCGACCGGCCGGGCAGCAGCCTGATGACTGTGAGCACTGATCGCCAGACGGTGGCCATGGTCGATTTCAACGAGCCCAATGGCACGATCTACCGGTACTCTGTGGGCACCACGAACATCACAGGTTCTGGCGCGGACGGCTTGGACAGCCAGGGGATGGATGTAGGCATCGACCGGCTGGGACGGCAGTTCGTGCAGGTGAACGATGGCAAGGCCGTTTTTTACGACCAGACATTGCAAGTCATCACCACGCTGGGCTCCGGGCCATTAGATGGACCCGGCGGAGTGGCCTACCATCCGGAGCAGGATATCGTGTTCCTGTCCTGGCTAGGGACCGATGAAGTGCGGGCCTACAGCACGGTGACCTTTTCCGAGGTGGCCCGCTACCGGGTACATAACTTGCCGCTCACGGGCGGAGTTTCCTTCAATGGCGCGGTGCGGCTCCGGCTGAACCGTTCGGGCGATCTGCTGCTGGTACTCTTGCCGGAAGGCATCCGGTATGTGCGGATCGCCCAACAACCGCCCGTCCTGCTGGCCCAACCGGCCGCACGCACGGTCGCCGGCGGTGAACCGGTCAGCTTTGAAGTGATGGCCACCAGCAGCCAGACCTTGCAATATCAATGGCAAAAGAACGGGGAAGAACTGCTGAACGCTACGAACCGCGTCCTTCAGATTCCTCTCGCGGACAGCAGCCGGGCCGGGCACTACCGGGTGCGGGTTTCCAATACGACCGGAACGGTCACCAGCGCCGCCGCCCTGCTCACGGTCGTACGCGGAGATCCGCAAGTCGTCTGGCCTGATCCAAACGACATCGCTTACGGCACCCTGTTGACCGCCGTCCAGCTTAACGCCACGGCCATTACGCCCGGCAACTATGCCTATGATCCGCCGATTGGCACCCGGTTCCCGGTGGGGAATGGCCATCTCCTGCAAGTCATCTTCACGCCCGCAGATGCGGCGGCTTTTGACAAGGCGACCAACTACGCACTGATTAATGTGCTGAAGAAGTCACTGACAGTGACGACTTCAAATATAAACCGTCAGTACGGCCTGCCGAACCCAGGGTTGACCCTGAACATCGCGGGCTTTGAGCCAGGGGATTCAGTGGCCGATTTGGAAGTGCTGCCCGTGGTCAGCACGACTGCCACCGAGACCAGCCCGGTCGGCACCTATCCGATCACGATTGCCGGGGGCAGCGACAACAATTACTCGTTCATCTATGGCAGCGGGACGTTGACCATCAACCAACGGGTGGTAAGCCTCAGCCTCCAGCATCTGGATCAACCGTATAATGGCATGCCGCGCCCCATCACCGTGGTTGCCTCCCCGGCGGGCGTGCCCCTGCGCGTCACCTACAACGGGGGGACCACGGCACCCATCCAACGCGGCACATATACAGTCGCCGTGGCCACCACGGATGCCAACTACATAGGGAGTGCGAATGGCACGTTGACGATCTTCAAAGGTTCCCCGGTCGTCACTTGGAACACGCCCGTCCCAATCGTGATGGGCACGGTGCTAGGGGGCACGCAGTTGAACGCCACGGCCCCGATCTCAGGCATCTATGCCTACACGCCAGCCGCCGGGACCGTGCTGGCCACCGGGCAACATACCTTGACGCTCATCTTCACCCCGCTGGACAGCGCGAACTACCTGCGGGCGACCAATACGGTCACCTTGCAGGTCCTGCCTTTGACACTGGCTAACCCGCACCTCTCCAGCACCAACCGGAACGAGTTCCGTTTCGATTTCAACGGCGTCAACGGAGTGGAGTACCTCGTCGAAATCTCCACGGACCTGGTCCAGTGGACCACCCTGACCACCTTCACCGCCCAGAATGGTTCGGTGCCCGTCACCGACCCGTCCATCTTCACCAACGAGAAACGCTTCTACCGGATCAGGCCCAAACCGTAGGCTGGAAGTTGAGGCTTGCGCCTGACGCATTCCTGCGGGATATAAAGCCATCGTGCCTGTCCGTTCCCGAGCATTCAGCCTCATTGAGCTGCTGGTGGTCATCGCCATCATCGGCATCCTCGCCAGCATGATGCTGCCGGTGCTGGGCAAGGCAATGGAGAAAGCCAAGCGCACCTCCTGCCTGAACAACCTCAAACAGATGGGGCTGGGCGGACACATGGCCGCCACGGATAACGCGGACAAACTGCCCACCACCGGCGGAAACTCCACGAACATGATCTGGAACGGCACCAATCTGGTGCACTACGGGCGCATGATCAAATCCGGCACGTTGAATGCCCGGATGTTTTATTGCCCGTCCGCAGACACCTTCCGTCCGGGCGGGACCAATTGCCTGGACAGCATCAGTGTGAAGGGTGTAGTGGCCTACAGTTCCTATTATTTTCGAGGTTCACGTCAAGGCGGTCCTAGCAAGGCAGAACGCGCCGCAGGACGGGTCTTGATTTCGGATTACGAAACGCGTGAACCTTTCCAAGTCGGCGAGTGGTATGCACAATCGCACAAGACGGGCAAAAACGTTTTGCGCGGCGATGGCAGCGCCGGTTTCGTGGTCAACGAATGGGACAGCCGTTGGGTAAATCACGGGGGTGATAGTGCTCCCGGAGCCAAAGACGGCACTTGGAGCAAGCTGGACCGGGGCCGTGAATAACCCCAAAAGGGCGTGATTATCTGGCGTACGCCAATCCCTTAGTCCGATTCCGTGACGCTACTTAGGAGAGCTTTCCCTGACCGAAAAGCCCCCAAAAAGAAACCCGAATTCGAACCCGTAACTAGCACATTGTTAAGTCCTTACACAAAGCGTAACACCTCCATGAAATCACCCGCCCATATGCCTTATGCCGGCTTTGATGCGCTTGATTTCGTGGTTGAGCAATTTACGTGGAATGATTCTCGTTGTTTATGAAACCTGCCCAGACTATCAGCTCATGAAATAATATGACTAGGGTCAAATATACCCGGTTGTTAACACAGAGCTTGCTCGCGCTGGCTCTCTGGTTGCTGCCTGCATCGGCTAAGGCAGTGGTGCTGGACTGGGATTCGGTGAACTACTCCAGCGGTTCCTTCTCACAGTCATTCGATATCGACGCCAGCAATCCAGGCAACGACATCACCATTACAATCTCTGGTGATACGAGTTATTTTGCCCAAAACGTGAATGATAACTCAAACCTGACGGGAGGCTTGAGTCCGACGCAGCAGTCGTTGTTCATGAATATGAATTACTCAAGTGAGAGCCAGTCCATTCGCGTCACCGTCACCTTTCACTATGCCTACGGGGTGGAAGATGTGAGCTTCTCCATCTTCGACATCGATGAAAATGATAGCAATGACAGCAATGTTGGTTACACCGACAAGATTGCGCTTCTGGGCAAGAATCTCAGTGGAACACTGGTCGCTCCTACCACCATTACTGACTCATCCGATAATGAACAAGTGGGGACTGGCACCAACAGGTATGTTCGGGGTAACGATTCCGCCAGCGACTCGTCCAGCAGCGGTACAGCCTCATACACGTTCTCTGGCACCAACGCCATCACCGAGTTCACTTTCACCTACGGCAATGATGCCAACTCCCCAAACAATCCAGGAAATCAGTGGATTTCCCTCCACGACATCACTTACACGCCCAAAATCCCTGAGTGGCATCCCGGGCTGATTGCCTCTTTCGCCTGCCTCATGCTCGTGGGTGTGCGCCGGTTTTTCTTTTGAGCGTCACTTAGGCCAGCTTGGCCCGCCGTCTCCGCCAGCAGGCACCCAAAGCTCCCAATCCCAGCAACGCCACCGTTCCCGGCTCCGGCACCGCTGACAACCCGAAAGACGTCGAGTCCGGGGCCTGATGCAGCGTGAAAACTGCACCCGGATTGCCACCCTGTGGAGATATTGTCCCCGAGATATCATACGCTGAGCGCATGCCCTCCATCTTCTGCACCGGAGCCGAACTCAACGGGTCAAATGCCGGCTGCGGTGACCTCGCCGGCTGGTTCAACACTTCGTGCAGCGACCACAGCGTGGGCCTTTCCGTAAGCAAGGGCCGGCCTGCCATCCAGCTTGCCGTCGTACTCACATAGCCGCTTATCTGCGTGCCGGGAACCGCAGTCATCAGATGCTCGGACGCTTCTTCCGCCACCGCCACCACTGGCAGCACACCGCAGCTCAAAGCGATTACCGCCGCGAGCATACCTGCTTTCCGTTGTGATTTCCGCTTCAATCCGTGTCAAAACTTTGCTGTGGATACGTCTTTCGCACCACCTTGCTTCCATTCTCTTTTTCAACCCACAATCGTCAAGCCTATGCTCTGTCAAAACTTTACCGTCGCCTGCACCGCCACCAATTGTTCCCCCTGTTGCTGACCGCCCTTCTGATGGCTGTAGCTGTATTGTAGCTTGCCTTGGAGATGCCGGGTCAGGCGGCAGCCCAACGCCGCATCCAGCCGCCACATATCGTTGTCCCAATCCTCTTCGCCGCCTGCGCCGTTCTGCACCGGATCAAAGAACTGCTGGTTCCAGCGCAAGGCCGCAAACGTCCGCGCGCTAAGCTTGTATTTGCCCTCGATGAAATAAGCCGCCGTATCCGCATTGCCCACATTCGGCACATCGAAGCGGGAGAACACGAACTCACCCCACAACTGCCAGTTCCGCCACGCATACGCCACATCGTAAGCCACCGAAGTCTGCGCGTAATCATCCAGCGTCTTGCCCGCAGGCAGCACCGTCTCCGCCACTGGCAATAGATACGGCCCGTGACTCGCGGACACGCCCAACTTCCAGGACGCATTCGGCCGCCAGCCCAAGCGACCGCTCCAGGTCGGATGTTCCCAGCCCAGATGCCGCGCATCCCAAATCGTCGGGCGTGAGGAGATGGACGCATTCTTGAAATCGATAGCGTAATCCACCTGCCCCACGCGACCGAACACCGCCGCACCACTCGTGTAAGCTGGCCCCCACAATACCGGCAGCCATGTGGCCTTTTGATCCGCCACATTCTTGCGCGCCAGAAAACCCGCGGGCGTTGCGGGCACCGCTTGGTCCGTGATGGTCAGCACGTTCTCATACGCGACCGGCGCGGTGATAAACGGGTTGCTCCACGAATCATGCCGGTTCACCCACTCGCCGAAGACCGTCGCAAATTTTCCCACCTGCAAATTCACCCACGCTTCCTCGAAAGGCTTGTAGCGCAGGAAGTACTCATCGAACCGCGCATCACGGTCCGCCGCACCGGGATCGAAACCCCGATCCGCGCGGAACTGCACGAAACTGTAAAAATGGTCGCCGAAATGCGTGTCGAGAAACAGCGAGAGCCGCGGATTAAAGTAATGGTCGTCGTCCGGGAAGATGAGTCCCGGCGGACGTTGGTCCACGTAGTATCCTTCCAGGTCCAATGTGCCGCTGAAGTCGGAACGGAACCAGCCGTTCTTCGTCTCCACGCGCAACGCCTCATCCACCTGATCAAGGAACGCCTGCCCTTGTGCGCTCACCCCGAGCGTCAGCACGCTCACTCCGATAAAAAAGTTCCACGCTTTCTTCATGGATTCTCCTTCAAGGCATGCACCCCGGTGACCTTGTACGCCTTAACCATTTCGCTGAACCCTTTCAGTTTCAGCGGTGCCAGTTCCTCCACGTCCAGCAGCGCGCCCAACTTCGCCTGCGTGGCTTCGTCGATGACCACCTCCATCTTGCCCGCCACGCTGCACAGGCGCGAGGCCAGGTTCACCCGTTCGCCCAGCACCGTGTAGTTCAAGCGGTCCGCCGAGCCCATGCAGCCCGCCACCGCCTCGCCCGTCGCGATGCCGATGCCCACAAGTATCTTGTGATCAGAAGTCTCGTTCAGCTTGTTCCGCTCCTCGATCATCCGCACCGCGCACCGGGTCGCGTTGTAAGCATCATTCCCGTAACTCTTCGGCGCGCCGAAGATCGCCATGATCAGGTCGCCCACGAATTTATCCACCACGCCATTGTGTTCATACACCACCCTCGTGAGCGCGGTCATGTGTTCATTCAGCATCTTGATGACCTCTGCCGGGTCCATGCCCTGCGTGTGCGCCGTGAAGCCGCGGATGTCGCAGAAGATCACGCTGATCTCGCGCTTCTCACCGCCCAACGCCATCGCGCCATGCACCATCTGATGCGCCACGTCCTTGTCCGCCACCATGTCCAGCACCGCGCGATACTTCTCCTTGAGCGCCAGCTCCGCCGTCATCTCGTTGAAAGACTGCGCCAGCCGCCCCACTTCATCCTCGCTGCGCACCGGCACTCGTACGTCGAAATTTCCCTGCTGGATTTCCCCCGTCGCCCTCACCAGATCCCGGATGGGTGCGGAGAAGCCATGGCTTAACAACACACTGATGAACAATCCCCCCAGCAGCACCAGCCCGCCAAAGGAGACGATCCGCCAGCGCAGATCCTGCTGGGCGTTGATCACCTCCGCCAGCGAGTAAATGCTTACCTGGTAGGTCGGCGCAAAATTCGAATCCCGGTTCATCAACTGAAAGAAAACCTGCTGCGGCTCCCCGTTGATGGTCACATTGAAAGTGCCCTCTGCCTCTTTGGACTTCTGCTCCATCATCACCCGCATGTTCGTGTTGATCTCCACCTCGTCCGCTGCTTCCAGACTGTTGGAGTAAAGCCGCCCATCCAGCCACATCCCGCTCTTGATGTGGCTGAAATCCGTCAGGCTCCGCTCGGCCGTGTTCACGAACGGGAAACCCAATATCAAAGCGCCCAGCATTTTGCCTTCGAGATCCTCGATCCGCGTCACGATGACTTCCAGCAACTCCGGCCCCTTGGACCCGCTTGAGGATTTGCGGGCCTTCTCCGCCAGTTTGCCTTTCAGCACGGCACTGTCGTCCATGGAAAGATAGCCGATCTGCTGGACCGGACTTTTCGCTAGGGCTTCGCCCACCTTGGCGAACTGTGCCTTCAGCTTTTCCTTCGCCGCGAGATTGCTCAACCCTGGCAAGCCGATCGCCGGCGGGATCAATTCGTTGCCCCGCGCATCGATGAAGCGCACCAGCAACGCCGGCGGCAATTGCCGCCGCTCCCGAACACTGTCTCCCAGCACCTCCCGCAGTTCATTGCGCGACGTCTCATAGAGCACCCGCGCATCCCCTTCCTCCAGTGCCGCCCGCAACCGCACCGACTGCCCCAGCTCCAGGCACTTCGCCTTGATGGACGCCAGCCGCGCCTCCTGCATGCTGTTGAAGACCTCGATCTGCCCCGTGAACCGTTCTGCGAACATCTGCTGATACACCACCTGCATCCGTGTTTGCGTGACGTACAACGTCGTGCCCGTCGCCCCCACCACCACAAACATCATGGCCAGCAGCAGCTTAAAACGAAAACTTAGTTTCTTGAACACACCCATCATTTTCCCTTGAACTCCACCTTCACCGTCTCCCCCGCCTTCAACACCACCGGCTGTGAACGCACATCCTTCTCATCCACCCATGCCTTCAACGTGTAATTACCCGCCGGCAGATTCTCCAGCTTGAACGCCCCCTCCGCCGTCGTCGTCACGAAATACGGCGTATCCAACACCAGGATGTTCGCCCGCATGTGCTCATGGATCTCGCAATACAGCTTCACCAAACCCGGCTGGTCGAACTGCACCGCCGCCGGCTTTTCATCTTTCCGGTAACGCCCCAGGTCGAACCGCTTGGTCTTCGAGTACGAAAAAACATTGTGATAATCCATGTCCATGTTCGGGAACTCCACGTAACTCCCCTTCTGCACCGGCAACACCGCCTGGGAAAACTGAAACCCCTTCTGTGCCATCTGCACCTGGTTCGTCTTAACCGCGTTCGTCACATTCGTGAATGACCCCTCCAGATAAACTACGGCCACCGGCGCCGGTGGCGGCGCGATCTGCCCCGCCTTCAACCCATACCGGTCCCCCGAGGGCGCCACCGCCTTCGCCTTAGGCAAAACCACCGTGCCCTCCACCGTCGCCGTCTTTGCCTCGGTCGTCTGCGCTTGGGCAGACCCAATCACGACGCCCAAACCGACCAGCAGCAACACTCCGCGCTGCATCACTTGCACCGCCCGGCCTTTGGTATGGAAATAGAACTGCTTCATGGCTGATGACTCGGCGAGCGTAATACATGGACTCCCTCCTGCGCAATGACGGGAAAATCCCCTCACCGCAGCGTTCTCGTCGTCGTCCTCGCATCCCCTCCCCATCGTGGAACGAAGCACCATCACTTCCCCTGCCCGGTTCATCGTTTCTCCCCTCTGCTTCTTTTCGTTTTGCCGTTCCATAACCGCCTCTTTTTTCATTTTCTGCGGAACATCGTAACAAGGTCACTAGGACAACCACTGTCCTACCCCCCTCGCTTAGAAGAATATTTTAAACCACGCTAACCAGCTGAAAACCAGACACTTAAACCTGAAAACACCCCCTAAAAACCAGCACTCCAGAAAATAATTCACCCCGGGGCGCGGCTCAGTGAGCCGCAGCACCTCCAAAACGCCACCGCCATCTGATGAGCACTCAACCTCAAAATTCTCCGTCATTAAGGTGCCTCGCCGTCGCCAACCCCCGCCCCTTTCAATTCACCTCGGCACTTGTACTTAAGTGCCGAGGTTTTCTACCAAATACCCTCTTTGGACCCCAGCCGCCAGCCAACGTCCACCGGAACCCCCACCACCCTTTCCTCGCCCGCTTTCAATCATACCCCCTTTCCGTGTCGCCCTGCTTTCCCATTTGACCCACCCCACGCAACAAGGGATATTCCAGCCAATGAGTGTCCCCTGTTTCCCTCCCGCTACCCACTATCTGGGGAATCATTCCTTGTATAATTTTACTTAGACCACTTTGCACGCCATGCGCACTCTCGGGTTCACTTTGCTAACTGTTGGTTTTTTATGGGCCTGTGCTTCCGTCTTTTTCTTTCGCGCCAGCGTCACCGCGACCACGTCCGATAGCCTTGAGGTGCTTGAGGGCCGGGAAAGTTTCACTCGCGAAGAAGTGTTCACCATCATCACCGGCCAAGGGCAAGCGACGCGGCATCGGGCACCTTGGATATTCACCCCCGCGCTTCTCATGTTCTGTGGCGGCAGCCTGCTGAGCCGTCACAAGCATTCTCCCCCAGCAGCTAATAAACCCGAGAATCTGGCCTCGCATCCCTCATGAACGACCTGATTACAGTCTCGATCAACTCTCCCGGAGAAGAAGAAAACGATGTCTAAATCCCGACAACAAATCGCTGCGGAAATAACCAAGCGCGGCATGGTGTCGGTCATGAACGAAACCAAATGGCGCGAACTTCAAGACTCAGTGCGGACGGAGCTGCCATTTGCCCCGCCTTATCAGCTCAAAGTTGTATTGAACCCTCACCCTGAGCCCGCTCAGTTCGATGCCGACGTGTACTACCTCGGCGACTGGAGTGACGAATGCCTCGCCCCTTTCTATGAGATCGAGTGGCTTCGGATTCGCCCACGCTACCTTCGCCGCCAAGGGCAGCATGCCACCGAGGAAGTCCGCCATGTCGAATCCGCTTTGCTGGCGATTCTACAACGTCACTCCATCCCTCATCGACGCGCTGAAGATTCCATCTGGATCTTCGGCTACTCAACGCAGACTGGCGAGTGAACTGACACAGAGCTTTTCGTCACCCACGCCCCTCAACGGGGTGAAGGGTGAACAAACCCACAGTTCTCCCTGCGGGGGCAGTGCCCGACAGTATGCCCGTAAACCTGCTTCCTTGAACTTTGCACTTTGAACTTTCCCCTTTCCCCTCATTCTTAGTTCCGAACTATGTCGCTCTCCGCTGAACATCTGCACGCCTTGCAGGCCATCGTCGGCCCGGCCAATGTCCTCACGAAGAAGGAAGACCTCGTCCCCTACGCCTTTGATGGCACCGCTGCCATGCTCCAGATGCCCGGCTGCGTCGTCTTCGTGGAGACCACCGAGCATATCGTCGCTCTGCTGAAGTATGCGAACGCCAAGCACCTCCCTGTCGTCACGCGCGGTTCCGGCACCGGCCTCAGCGGCGGCAGCCTGCCTTCGCCCGAATGCATCGTCATGTGCACTGTGCGCATGGACAAGATTCTCGAAGTGGACGAAGCGAACCTCACCATCCTAGTCGAGCCCGGCATCACCACCGTGAAGGTTGCTGAGGCCGCCGAGAAGGTCGGCCTCTTTTATCCGCCCGATCCCGGCTCCATGCGCATCTCCACCATCGGCGGCAATGTCGCGGAGAACTCCGGCGGCTTGCGCGGTTTGAAATACGGCGTCACGCGCAATTACGTCATGGGCTTGGAAGTCGTCCTCCCCGATGGGGATATCCTTTGGACCGGCAACAAGTGCGTGAAAGACGTGGCGGGTTACTCGCTCAAAGACCTGTTCATCGGCTCGGAAGGCACGCTTGGCATCATCACGAAAGTGCTGCTCCGCCTCATCCCCAAACCGCAGACCAAGAAAACGATGGTCGCCACCTTCGCGCGCATGGACCACGCCGCCGAGGCTGTCTCCGCCATCATCGCCGCAAAGATCATTCCCTGCACCCTCGAGTTCCTCGACCGCATGACCATCCATTGCGTGGAAGACTACGCGAAGATCGGCCTGCCGCTGAATTGCGAAGCCCTCCTGCTCATCGAGACGGATGGCCATCCTGCCGTCGTCGCCGAAGAAGCCGCGCAGATGGAAGCCAAATGCCGCGAGTGCGGTTGTATGGAAGTCATCGTGGCGAAGGACGATGCGGAAGCGACCAAGCTCGCCAGCGCCCGTCGTTCCGCCTTCTCCGCGCTCGCACGCGTCTCGCCCACCACCATCCTTGAAGACGCCACCGTTCCCCGCAGCGAACTCGGCCGCATGATCCGTTTCGTGGAAGCCACCGCCAAGAAATACAACCTGCGCGTCGGCACCTTCGGCCACATGGGCGATGGCAATCTGCACCCCACCTTCCTCACGGACGAACGCAACCAAGACGAGATGCACCGCGTGGAAGAAGCCTTCAAAGAGATCTTCGAAGAAGCCATCCGCCTCGGCGGCACCATCACGGGTGAACACGGCATCGGCATGGCGAAGAAATCCTTCCTGCCCAAGTTCGCCGGCGACGCCCAGATGCGCGTCATGCGCGAACTCCGCAAAGCCCTCGATCCCCACGGCACGCTGAACCCGGGCAAGATGTTCGATTGATAAGATCTGATTTCTGGACAGGAAAAAGAACTAAGACAGCCAAAGTGACCAACAGCAGGCAGATGTTACCTCCTTCTCCCCAAGGGAGAAGGCCGGGATGAGGGGAAAGGAAACGCAGATAGTAAAAACAGGCTGCTTTTGTTAAGGAACAAGCTCTTCCCCCTAGAGCGTTTTAAAAAATAATGTGGCCGATTGGAGCGAGGATTTTTGGGTGGCGGCGAGGCTTTGGCGAAGGAGCAGGTTCCAAAGACCCTGTGACTGAGCCGAAACGACGCCACCACCCAAAAAGACCGCTCGCTTCGCTCCCGGCACAATCGGCTACAGTATTTTTTAAACCGCTCTAACCCTGACCCTCTCCCTTGGGGAGAGGGAATAGGTTTGGCCGTGGGTTTGTTTGTTCAGGCGCTGATTGTTAGATCACAGGTCCAGCGGCCCGGCCATGCTTTCGCCGTCCATTTCGTAGATGCCCACGAGGTAGCCGTTCTCCCGGATCTCACCGACCTTCAGCTTGCCATAGAGTGTCACCGCCTGGTCCATGACTGGCTTCACGCCCTTGCTGGTCATGCGCACGCTCACCCACTCGTTGATCTTCGGCACCGCGCCGTAGCAGCACATGGACTGGTCCCGCATCACGAGCAGCTCCGTGATGAGCCCGCCCTCCACCTTGAGCGGCAGCATGAAGCCTTTCAACGCCACGCGCTGGTTGTTCAGCGAACGCACCGGCTGGGGGATCTGGTCCTTGCTGGCATCCACCTGCGTCACCGCATTCGTGCTGCCCTCTTCCGGGATGACGTATTCAAAGCCCGAAAGATAATCAAATCCGACCGTGAGATACTCACGCCCTTCACCCGTGGTGACCTTCTCCAGCTTGGAGGGGTCCAGCACCGCCAGCGTGTTCGTCGTCGCTGCGATCGCTGCTGTTGCTGCATTCGTGACCGTGGCTTCTGGAGCGGTCGCGGTCGCGACCGCATTCGTTGGAGCCGCCGGAACCACCGGTTCGCTGATCTTCGTCCCGCGCACTTCCGCACCGGCCGGCACCACCGGCGGGTTCAGCGAGGCCTGCTTCGTGCGGTAGCCCCAGAACATGAAACCGCCCGCCGTGATGACCACGACCAGGCAGAGGACGATGAGCAGCGCATTGCCGCGGGTTTGTTTCACAGATTGCATATCAAATCATTTCTTCCGCTCAATTCCCTTTGGGGAAATTGAAGGCGACACCACTGAATATCTTACCCTTGATGTCGAGTTGCTTCAAGGTGCCGTCAAAGGTATCCGTGGTCTTCAGCCAGTCCGCCTCCGCCTCGAAGAGCGAGGTGTTGCCGACGGTCTCGCCGGTGGCACTATTGGCCACGGCCTTGAACGTCAACGTCTTCTCCTCGCCACCCACCTTGGCGACGATGTCGAAGGTTTCCTGTTTCACGCGGGTGTAACCGCTCATGTGCGGCGCCAGGATCCACGCCTTCATCTTGCCGGTGGCGGCATCGCGCAGCAGCTCGATGTGGGCGTCTTCATCACCGAGGGTGAGGCCCGTGCCGCCATTCGGCGGATCATGGTGATGGTGGTGCGCTTTCTCGCCATGATCATGGCCTTCGTGCTTGTCGCCGCCCTTGCAGGCGCTCAAGGAGATCAGCACACAAACGCCCAGGAGCGTCGCCACCAGATTGCAAAATGTCTTCTTCATTTTCAGTCAGTTTACGATACCGGCGTCAGGTTGTCGGCAACATTCGTGCGGTAAGCCTTCACGGCCGGCACCACCCCGCACAAGGCGCTCAGGGCGATCAAGCCCAGCGGCGCCCCGACCATCATGGGATTGAACGACATCGCGTCCAACACCACACCCGTCTGGGCGCGGATGACCTGGGCGGCGGCCATGGTTATTATGCCATACACCGCCAGTCCCGCAACCGCCCCGATGGCCCCGATGCTCGCCGCCTCCAGCACCACGGCACTGAAGATGGTGCCTTTCCGCGCACCCAAGGCCCGCAGGATGGCGATATCGCGACGGCGTTCATTCATGGAATTGTAGATGCTCGCCAGCACGGAACCGGCGGCCACTACTGCGACCAGCACCGCCACCGCCGCCAGCACGCGATCAAACCAAGCGATCTTGTTGAACAACTGCGCGACGATCATCGCGATGGGCCATGCAAACGTCAGTTTGTCGCCCTGTTTGTTATACATCTGCTCCAGTTGCCGCCCGATCAACGGGCTGCCCGCCTTGAACTTGATGAGCACGCCGCTGATCTGGTCCGCCGAAGCCGCTGCGTGGCCGGACATCTTCTGCAAACCCGCCAGCGGTATCCAGATGACGCGGTCTGCCGGTGTATTCGATGGTTCCATGATGCCCACGACCACATACGTCTCCGCGTGCTGGTCCTTCTCATTGAAGATCAGGCCGTGATACGGCTGGAACTTGTCGCCATACTTCAACCCCAGCCGTTCCGCCGCGTAACTGCCCACCACCGCCTCGCGATATTCCTGTTCGAAGACACGCCCGCCACTGCGCACGGCGAACTTCCTGCCCGGCACATACTCCACATCGCTGAAGAGATTCGTGGTCGTCCCCACCAGCCGGTAGCCGTGATAATTGTCGCCCACCGCGATGGGGATGGCCGCCTGGATGTTCGGGTTCTTCTTGATCGTCTCGTAATGCTCCCACGCGATATTCCCCGGCGATTCTTCCAGATGGAAGATCGTGTTCAACACGAGCTGCAGCTTGCTGCCGCGCGCACCGAGCACGGCATCGAAACCGCAGTTCACACTGGTGAACGCATTGTTCGATTGCACCTTGATCGTCCACACGGACATCAAGAGACCCGTCGCCAGCGCGATGGAAAGCGCCGTGATGAACGTTGAAAGCGCGTGCTGCCGCAGACTGCGCCGGATGATGAGCCACAAGGTCACGATGCCACCTCCTGCGCGGCTGCGCGGTTGATCTCGGTCAATTTGCGCACCATCTCGAACTGCGCGAGCACCTGCGGATCATGGCTCACGATGAGCAGTGCAGCGTTGTTCTCCCGGCAGGCCTCGCGGATGAGCGCCAGCGCTTCGCGCGCATTCTTGCCGTCCAGATTGCCCGTCGGTTCATCCGCCAGCACCAGCTTGGGGCGGTTAGCCAAGGCGCGCGCCACCGCCACACGTTGTTGCTGCCCCGTGGAGAGCTGGCGCGGGTAATGATCCAGTTTGTTGCCGAGACCCACGCGCTTGAGCAATTCCGTGGCATGCGCCTTGTCCGCTCCCGGACCAAAGGACATGCCGAGCATAACATTCTCCAGACACGTGAAGCCCTGGAGCAGGTTAAAGGTCTGGAAGATGTAACCTATGGTCGTGGCGCGGAGGCGGTCACGGTCGCTCTCACCCAGAGCGGCCATCTCCACACCCGCCAGCTTGATGCTGCCGGAGTCAGGCTTCAGGATGCCCGCGATGAGATTCAGGAAAGTCGTCTTGCCCGAACCACTCTCACCGGCGAGCGCTTCCTGCACGTTCGGCTCCAGCGCGAAGGACGGCACATGCACCACCTGATGCGTGCCGCCATCGGGCGTCGTGTAGGCCTTCTTCAGATCTTTTATGTCCAGCAACGGCATGGCTTGTATGGGTTCCATCATCGCCTCAGGCGCAGGCCATAAGCAAATGGATTGCATTAGTCTGTTTTAGACGGCCCGGGCTTGTTTTTGTTCAGTCTTTTCTCTTTCGTAACACCATGAACCACACGCACAAACCACTGGTTGTTCTGGGTAGTGCCAATATGGACTTGGTGACGCGGGTGGAGACGTTTCCGCAAGCAGGCGAAACGCTACCCGGCAGCGCGTTGGAACAGCATCCGGGCGGCAAAGGCGCGAATCAGGCCGTGGCCGCCGCCCGTGCCGGTGCCAAGGTGAGCTTTATCGGCAACATCGGCCACGGAGCCTTCGGGGATGCGCTGGTATCGGGCTTGGCCGAGGGAGGCATCGACCTCACACACTTGCGACGAAGCAAAGAGCTTCCCGCCGGCACCGCCCTCATCCTGCTGAATCGAGCGGGAGAGAACCAGATCGTGGTGACGCGCAGCTCGAATGATATGGTGAACCCCGCCCAAGTCCGTCAGGCCGGAGCGCTCATCCAGCAAGCCGGTCTGTTGCTCGTGCAATTGGAAGTCCCCTTGGCCGCTGTGACCGCAGCCATCGCACTAGCCCATAAAGCCAAGGTGCCAGTGATGCTGAATCCCGCGCCCATCACGCAGCCGCTGCCCAAGAGTTTGCTAAAGCAGGTGACTTGGCTGACACCCAACGAGCATGAACTGGCAGTTTTGACAGGAGCCACAGTGCAGACCAAAGAACAGCTGGAGCAAGGTGCGCAGAAGCTTTTGTCCGCTGGCGTGCCCAATATCGTGGTGACCTGCGGCGCGCGCGGAGCCTGCTGGGTGTCGGCGAACGGCACGCGTTGGTTCCCTGCCCGCAAGGTGAAGGTGGTGGACACCGTAGGGGCAGGCGATTGCTTTTCCGGCATGCTGGCCGCGGGATTGATAGGCGGATTGCCTCCCGAAGCAGCCATCCGCAAGGCGGTACAGGCAGCAACGCTCAACGTCACCAAGCCCGGCGCCCGCTCATAGAGCCTGTCCTGACCTTAGTTGGGAATGACAAGGGAGGCAGAACAGGTAATGGATGAGAAGAGAACAGCTTGCAGCAACTGTTTTGGCCCAAAGGGCCAGGAGAATCTAGCCCCGGGCAACGGTCGCACCTATGCGACCATTGCC
>JAEYXS010000037.1 GCA_023431185.1 Verrucomicrobiota bacterium | reverse complement strand
GGGTGAGATTGCGCGGCGGGGTGAGTTTCAGGTCATCGGGGGTCAGCGTTTTCTCGATAGTCATGTCCTGGGTGCGCTCGGGTTTGCCGCGGCCGGAGTAGTTATCGAACAGGGTATCGGGCTCGGGGAATTTGGTGTCTTTGTAGCGCTCGAAGTAGGCGGGTGCGGGCTGCCAGTTGCGGTGCGGGGATTTGTGCTGGTACATCATGACGAAGGGTTTGTCCTTGTCGCGCTTGGTCTTGAGCCAGTCGAGGGCGTAGTCGGTGATGATCTCGGTGGTGTAGCCGGTGTGGGTCTTGCGGACGCCGTTCTCGATCATAGGCGGGTTGTAGTAAGGCCCCTGACCGATGAGGATGTTCCAGTAGTCGAAGCCGGTGGGGTCTGTTTCCAAGTGCCACTTGCCGATGATGGCGGTCTGGTAACCGGCCTTCTGCATATACTTCGGGAACGTCGGCTGGCTGCCGTCGAATTTGTTGCCGTTCCGCACGAAGCCGTTGAGGTGGCTGTATTTGCCAGTCAGGATGGTGGCGCGGCTGGGGCCGCAGATGGAGTTGCCGACGTAGCAGCGGTTGAAGAGCATGCCTTCTTTCGCAAGGCGGTCGATGTTCGGGGTCTTGTTGAACTTCGACCCGTAGGCGCTGATAGCGCCGTAGGCGTGGTCGTCGGAGAAGATGAAGAGAATGTTCGGACGGGTCTTTTCGGCGGCGTGGGTGGCATTACTGAGGGATGCTAAAACCGAAATGATCAAGACCATCCATCCGCACAATGAAGAGTTCAGTTTTGGCATAAAGCGTTTTGTTCCATAGGTTTGACGGAACGGTTGTATCACGGGTTACAAGGGAAGTTCAGCAGATTCTCGGAAACGTTCAACCTCCAACATTCTCCAGCCCAAGAAAACTACCTGAAAGCAGGACTCATACTGGTTTGCGTAACCAGTGGCGTTTAGAGACGTCTAATGTGATAAGCATGAAATCCATGAAAGCCATCTATTGTCTCACTGCCCTGCTCGTTGCCTGTGTCGTGAATGTGAACGCCCAGAATAAGGGCAAGGCAAAGGCCGCTGAGGAGTCGTTCAAGCCGCAAGGCGCGGTAGTGGAGGCTTACAAGACGGTGGGTGAGGCGAAGTTGAATGCCTATATCTTCAATCCACCGGAGCACAAAGCTACCGATAAGCGGCCGGCGATCGTGTTCTTCTTCGGCGGCGGGTGGCGAAGCGGTTCACCGAAACAGTTCGAGCAGCAATGCCGTTACCTGGCCTCGCGCGGGATGGTGGCGATCACGGCGGATTATCGCGTGTCCAGCCGGTTCGATGTGAAGGCAAAGGATTGTGTGATCGACGCGAAGGATGCGGTGCGCTGGACGCGCGAGAACGCGAAGCGACTGGGCATTGATCCCGAACGCATCGCGGCAGGTGGCGGTTCGGCGGGCGGACATATCGCGGCATGCACGGGCGTGGTTCCGGGATTTGAAAGCAAAGACGCGAAGGTTTCTTCGGTGCCGAATGCGCTGGTGCTGTTCAATCCGGCGCTGGTGCTCGCGCCGTATGAAGGTGGCTCTCCCCTGCCCGGCGAACGGGCGGAAGAGTTGAAGGTGCGCATGGGCGTGGAACCGAAGGAACTCTCCCCGCTGCATCAGGTGAAGAAAGGTGCGCCGCCGACGATCATCTTCCACGGCAAGGCGGATACAACGGTCCCTTACGCCACGGCAGAGGCTTTCACAAAGGTGATGAAAGCCGCAGGAAATGAGTGCGAGTTGAAAGGTTATGAGGAACAGCCGCACGGGTTCTTCAACTTCGGCCGGGCGAATGAGGTTCACTTCAAGCAAACGCTGACGGAGACGGACAAGTTCCTGACCAAGCTTGGCTGGCTGAAGGGCGAACCGAAGGTGGAGAGCTTCAGATTTGCTGTCCGCTGATTTTCTAAAAAAGAGCGAGCCACCTGATAAGGAACATGTAGGCTCCTCCGCAAGTGGTGCGGGAGAGAAAATTACATCTGCTGGCGCATGATTCTCTATTGCGGATGAGCAGTGTGGACGGCACGCTGAAAACATCGCATGAATCTCCGTTTCCAGTGGGCTGTTTGGTGGCTGGCCGTGGTGCTGTTGAACGCACACCTGCAGGCTTTTGCCGCCGCGCCTGACTACTCCGCCATCCATCAGATCTTCCAGCGCGAGTGTGTAGAATGTCACGCCGCCCAAGATCCCGAAGGCGGACTCGTGATGGAAACGCACACAGACCTGATGAAAGGCGGCAAAGCTGGCGCCGCTATCACCCCGGGAAACGCCAGTGACAGCCTGCTGGTGAAGTTTCTGGAAGGCCGCTCCGACCGCAAAGGCAAGAACCAGTTCATGCCACCCGGCAAACGCGAACATCTCCCGGCCAAGGAAATCGCCCTTATCCGCGCCTGGATCGATGCCGGAGCCAAGCCTCCCGCCCAGGCAATGGCCTCGCGCAAGGAGCTGAAAGTCCCAGCCATCGCCCCCAAGACACAGCCGCGCCGGGCAATCAAATCGGTCGCATGGTCGGAAGCCGCCGGATTGATCGCGGTGGCACGTTACGGTGAAGTAGAACTGTTCTCTCCAGGCAGCTCGGGACCCAAGCACACGCTCACCGGTCATGTAGGCGCAGTGAATGCCGTCGCCTTTTCACGAGATGGCAAACATCTCTACGCAGCTGCTGGACAAACGGGTTTGTTCGGAGAGGTGCGGCACTGGGATGTAGCCACCGGCAAGCTGGTGAAAGTCTTCGAGGGGCATCTGGATGCACTCTACGCAGTCGCCGTTTCACCCAATGGCGCACTCTTGGCCAGCGGCGGCTACGATCAGCAGATCATTTTGTGGGACATAAAAACCGGCCAGCAAGTCCGCACCCTCAAAGGTCACAATGGCTGTGTGTATGATCTCGATTTCCGGCCTGACGGCAAAATCCTCGCCAGCGCGAGCGCCGATCGCACCGTCAAGCTTTGGGATGTCGCCAGCGGCGAACGCCGCGACACCTTGAGCCAGTCAGTGAAGGAGATTTACAGCGTGGCTTTCAGCATGGATGGCAAACGCCTCGCCGGTGCCGGCGTGGACAGCCGCATCCGCGTTTGGGAGATCAGCGAACGCGCCACGGAAACCACCAATCCCCTGCTCTACTCCAAATTCGGCCACGAGGGCGCCATCCTGAACCTCGCCTTTTCTCCGGATGGCAAATGGCTCGTCTCGACCGCCGAAGATCGCACCGTGAAGCTCTGGGATTTCCGCCCCATGCGTGAGATCAGGATATTGGAGAAGCAAACGGATTGGGCACCTGGCCTGGCTTTCGGCCCCGGCGGCCAGCAGATCATCGTCGGCCGCTTGGATGGCACATTCGGACTTTATCAGGCGGCTTCCGGCGAACCATTGTCCACAACTTCACGACTGACACAAACAACCCCATGAAATCACTCCGCCTTTTTCTCGTTGTTTGTTTCGCCCTTGGGTTGGCCTCTCCCGAATGGTCATACGCAGCTGAAGCTCCCAAGAAGATGGCCGCGCCCAAGCCCACCTTGGAACGTGCGGAGATTCGCGGACTGCATCGCGGGGTCACCAGTCAGGTGAAGCTGATCGGTAAAGATTTGGCAGCATTGACCGAAATCAAATCCCATTCGGCGGAAGTAAAAGCACGTTTGCTCACCGAACCCAAACCCACGGCGACTGCTGCCTGGGCGGAGTTGACCGTCTCCGAAAAAGCGGCCCGTGCTCCGATCGAAGTTTCCGTTCTTAATGCCCAAGGTGAAAGCGCCCGCATCAAACTGCATGTAGATGTCCTGCCCCAGATCGTCGAATCCACCAATGTCGTCACCTCATTGACTTCCTTGCCGGTGGGTGTTTGGGGCGAGCTTGCCCCGCTCGGAGACACGGACACTTACGAGTTCACTGCGCGCAAAGGCCAGCAGCTCGTCTTCGAACTGAGCGTAAAAAGCATCGGTTCCACCATCCCCAGCCCGCGCTTGCGCCTGCTTGATGGTCAAGGCGTACAGTTGGCCGATGCACAACCGCTCGCCGCCAGTGAAGATACTTTTCTCACCTACACCGTAACCCGAAACGGCACCTATCGATTGGAGATTTCTGATTCCACCATGGCGATGTCGAAGGATCAGTTCTATCGCCTTTCCGCGGGTGAATTGCCTTTTGTCTCACTGTTGCATCCGAACACTGTAAGTGTCGGTGAATCTGCGCACGTAGAACTCATCGGTGCCAACTTGGGTGCTTATCCCATCGTACGCGTTGAAGCGAAAGTGAAAGGTGAAACCGTTGTCCCCGTGCCCGATGATTATCGCAGCCGGGCAGCACTAAAAGTTTTGGCTGAAGAGTTGCCTACCGTGACCGAACAGGAACCGAACAACTCGGCTGGCGAGGCTCAATCGGTGAAAATCCCCAGCTATATCAACGGCCGTTTGCTGGCGGAGAAAAAACAAACAAGCCCGGATGTTGACCTCTATCGCTTCGAAGCCGAGGAAGGCGAGTCCTTGATGTTCGAGACCTTGGCAGCCCAGCGAGGCTCCCTCGCTGACACCAAGATTGAAGTCTTGTATCCAGATGGCCGCCCCGTGCCACAAGTGCTCCTGCAAGCCACGCGCGATTCCTGGAACAAATCCGCCCGGACTGTCGATCCTGTGACCGTTGAGATCCGCACCGAGTTTTGGGAGGAGATGGAATTGAACCAATATCTCTACATGGCCGGCGAAGTGGGCAGACTGTATCGTTGGCCATTCGGTCCTGATTCCGGCTTTCAGATGTATTTCCGCGATAACAAGCGCGTGACCTACTTCGGCACCACTGCGGCATCCCATGCCTTGTATGAGCCATTCTACATCGTGGAACCGCATCCGCCCGGCACGAAACTCGTTCCCAATGGCCTCCCGAGTTTCACGCTGAATTACGAGAATGACGATGATGAGTTGCGCTATCTGGGCAGCGACTCAAGACTGCTGTTCAAAGCTCCCAAAACCGGCACCTACCTCGTCCGTGTCAGTGACAGCCGGGGCTTGAATGGAGAACTCCACAATTACCGGCTCACCATCCGACCGGCCAATCCCGACTATCGCGTACGCGTGGCCGGGGCGAACCCCAGCGTGCCTCCGGGGAATGGCCGTGCCGTCACCATTGAGGTGGATCGCCTGGATGGATTCGATGGCGAAATCAAGGTGGACATCAAAGACCTCCCGGCAGGATTCTACTCATCTTCGCCCGTCACTGTGCAAGCCGGCCATTTCACGGCTGAAGGCATCATCTACGCCCTGCCCGATGCCAAAGCCCCCGCCATGGCGGACGCCACGAAAGCCAAGGCCATCGCCACCGCGATCATCAATGGCCAGACCGTGACCCGAGAAGCCAACAGCCTGGGCACCCTCAAACTGGATGCCCCGCCGAAATTCTTGCTCTCGCTGATTCCCACAAATACCACCTCGGTGACCATCGGCAGCCAGGTGATCCCTGAGATCATCATTCACCCCGGTGAGACTGTCAGTGCGCTCATCAAGGTCCAGCGCAAGGGTGAAACGAATCTTATCAACTTGGACATGGACAACCTTCCCCACGGTGTGATCGTGGACAACGTCGGCCTGAATGGGGTGCAGATCCGCGCGGGTGAAGATGAACGCGAGATCTTCCTGATGGCCTTCAAGTGGGTCCCTGAGACCGACCGCCTCTGTCAGGTGGTCGTGAAATCCGCCCGCGCCACCGCCGGCAGCCAAGGGTTGCAAACATCCTTTCCAGTGATGCTCAAGGTGCGCCACAAGAAACCAGCCACCACCGCCAGCACCCAGTAGTAAAGGGATTTGCAGTCTGTGAGCTTCCGCGCTACAAACTCGCTCACACCGCATGGACGACGAGAAATACTATCAGGCCGTGGCCGATGAATTGCGCGAGGGCCGTATCAACGATGGTCTGTGGACCAAGGCGCTCGCCCGTTGTCAAGGCGATGAAAACAAGACCAAGGCCACCTACATCCAATGGCGCGTCGAGCAACTGATCCAGGCAGAAAAGAAGGTCGCTTACCCTGGAAATGAGGCTGCGGAAGAGGGCAACGAAGGTCCCCAAGCGGCCCCAGCTAATCCAGCCCTGACCATCGTCAAATGGATAGCCGTCATCCTCCTCATCGGCGTCATTTTCTGGGCGGTGAAATTCCTGCTCTGGCCCAAACTGCAAACCTACCTCTAGGTCCATTCGTAACCAGCCCGTTTTCGAGGTTGTGACTGAGCAAAAATTGCGCTACTCTGCCCGCATGAGAATGACTTTTCCGTTTCGCCACCTGGGCATCACCTTTGCCGCCTGCGTGCTGGCTACCTCCGCCCTGACCGCCTCGGCCAAAGACCTGACCGCTTTCGATCTGGCCAAGGAAGGCAATAAATACGTGGGTGAACAGGCCAAGGACAAGGTCGTGCAGATCCGCTCCGACAAGTCCATCGGCACCACCACTCCGAATGTCTGGTTCGTTGTCTATCGCGACGAAACCGCCACCATGAAGGCCGTGGAAGTCAAATTCGGTGCGGGTAAGATGATGTCCGTCAAGCGCCCCCTCCGCCTGCTGGAGCCGATCACGGACAAGGATGGCACCTTGGATGAGAAGAAGCTGAAGACCGATTCCGACAAGGCACTCAAGATCGCACTCAAAGAGCCCATCTTGGAGAACCTGAAAGTCACCGCTTCCGAGATGAAACTGGAGCGCGGCCCAGACAGCGATCCTGTTTGGAAGATTTCTCTCTGGGCAGCCAAACTCAAGGGCAGCAAGGATGTGAAGATCGGTGAGATCTGGATTGACTGCGACGACGCCAAGGTCAGCAAGATCGACATCACGCCGAGCCGGGTTGACTGATTTACCTTTGTGAATCCCACTACCACTGCTCCAAACGAATACGATGTCATCGTCGTGGGCGGTGCCATGGCGGGTGCGGCCTCGGCATTCATCCTGAAGCAGGAGAATCCTGGCCTGCGGGTGCTCATTCTGGATCGTCGGGATACCCTCCAACGCCGGGTTGGCGAAGCCACCATCGAGATCAGCACTTTTTTCCTCACACGGGTGTTGGGCCTGACCAAGCACCTCAACGAGTCACACCTCTGCAAACACGGCCTCCGTTTTTGGTTCGCAAACGAGAAAACAAAGAACATCACAGATTGCTCCGAAATCGGCGGCAAGTATTGGTCCCGCGTACCGGCCTACTTGGTGGATCGCGCCACCTTGGATGAAGAAGTCCTGCGCCGAGCCATGGAGTCGGGGGCAGAGCTGGTCCGCCCCGCGACCGTGCGGGAAATCAAACTGCAATCTGGCGGCCAGCAACAGGTCATCGCCAAGGTGGATGGCATCGAGAAAACCTTCAAGGCTCGCTGGGTCATCGATGCATCCGGGGTGGCCGCCCTGCTTGCCCGGCAGGAAGGCTGGTGGCGTCGTAACGAAGCCCATCCCACGGCCACAATTTGGTCCCGCTGGACCGGCGTGAAAGACTGGGAAAGCCTGGAGCTGAAAAAGAAATTCCCGCAGTGGGCCGCCACCTGCTACGGCCAGCGCGGTTCAGCGACGAATCATCTGATGGGGCGCGGTTGGTGGGCTTGGTGGATCCCCCTCAAAGGCGGCGATGTCAGCATCGGCGCGGTGTTCGATCAACGAATTCTGGAGATACCCGAAGGTGGCCGACCTAGCGAGCGGTTGAAGAAGTTTCTGATGGAGCATCCCGTCGGGGCGGAATTGATGCGCGATGCAGAGCCGACGGAAGGTGATATCCATACTCGCCGTAATCTGGCCTACTACAGCACGACTTTTGCAGGTGATGGCTTTGCCTTGGTCAGTGATGCCGCCGGTTTTTTAGATCCCTTCTACAGTCCGGGCCTTGACTGGCTTTCCTTCAGTGTTTCCTCCGCTACCAATTTGGTGCTCAAGGCGACCAAGGGTGAGACCGTCGCTCCATTGGTTGACCGCATGAATGCGGATTACAACCGCAGCTATCACCGTTGGTTCCAGGCCATCTATCAGGACAAGTACTACTACATGGGCGAGTTTGATCTGCTAAAGGCAGCATTCCTCATGGATTTGGGCCTGTATTACCATGGGGTCGCTTCGCAACCATTCCGTCGCGGCAACTTAGCCTTGCTGGAGCCGTATTACTCCACGCCGCCGTCCACGCCATTCTATCATTTCATGCGGACGTATAACCGGCGCTTTGCCGCGATGGCACAATCGCGGTTCGAACGTGGTGTGGCCGGGCAGATGAACGATAACCGGCGTTACATGTTTCCTGGTTATACTTTTGAGCTTGGCTCACTGAAATTCATTTTCAAGGCCATGCTCTATTGGAGCTGGTTAGAGATCACCGAAGGCTGGCGCACTTGGTTCTCCTCTCAAACTGTGACGGCAGCCAAGGCTAAGAGTTCGATGACTCAGTCGTCCCCCAAGGCCGTGGCGCAGACTACCGTGCTTTGATTCAGGTAGTGGCGAGCTCACGCTGCGTCCGATAATGCTCCGCCAATCCTGTTTCGGAAGGCTGCAACCTCTCCTGCTCCAGCGCCTTCAAGATGCGCCCTTCCGTCATGATAAAACGATCACGCTTGTAGAGCAGATAGTCGCCGCGCACGTCGTCCGGCGTCATGTTGATCGTGGCGAGATTCGCCCCCGTACGCCATCCCCGCCGATACCCTTCTACCGGATCTGCCAGATTCATCGCACTGACCACCGGGATCACCCAGTTCGGCCGCATCAACCGCATCGCCGCCATGCTGTTCAAGACCAACTCGATATCCGCCGTGGTCTCATTGGCCAGCGGCGTGGATTCACCGGGTATGAACGGGCTCACGCTGCAGCCCGCCAAGGGCAGCGAGTTGGCCAAAGCCAGATTCTCCAGCACATCCTCCATCGTCTGCCCGGGCAGCCCTGAGATGAAACCGGAACTCACATTCCATCCCTTCTCTGCCAGATGCCGGATGTTTGCCAGGCGTTCCTCATACGTGCCAGGCGCATGACGCCGCCCGTATATCGTGCGATCCGCAATCTCGAACTTGATGATATAGATGCTCGCGCCCGCCTCTTGCAGCGCGGAATACAACTCCGGGTTCAACGTCCCCAGACAAACACTCAACCCCAGCGCTGTCTCCCGTTGCAAAATCTTGATCAATGGCAAAACTACTTCCCGGACCGCCACCGGATCTTCACCTGTCTGGATATTCAGGTCGGTAATGCTCGGAGGGCGATGCTCAATGACCAGTTCGGCCAACTGCTCCACCTGACCACGAAACCGGCTCAGGGATTTGTTATCACGACGCATGCCGCAATACTCGCAATTCTCACGGCAAAAATTGGAGACCTCCACCACCGCGCGGACAAATGCCCGCCGCCCGAAGCGCTGATCACGCATCGCCGATGCGCGCTCCATCCACTGCCCTTGCTCGCTCCCGCGGGCGGCCAGCATCTCAGCAGTTGGTTGGAATGACATATCCATCTCGTTGCTAGTTAAGCCTTAACCATGCCAGCCGCAAAGGTTAAATTTCCACCATCAGGCCATCCGGCCCTGATAGCACATCCTTTGCTTGTTCACCTTCTGTGCAGTAAGCTAGCCTCACAGCATGAACTGGCCGCAACAATGCCTCGCCGTGATACCCTGTTCCAATGAGGAACAGGGATTGGCTGCGTTGCTGCCCGAATTGCGCAAGCATCTGCCCAACATTCTGGTTGTGGATGATGGTTCAACCGATGGCACTCAAGCTGTCGCCCGCAAATTTGGCACTGAAATCCTGGCCTTGGCCCAGAATCAGGGCAAGGGAGTCGCCCTTCGCCAAGGTCTCGATCGGGCGAAACAACTGGGCTATCGCTGGGCCTTGCTCATGGATGGCGACGGTCAGCATAGCGCGACCGACATCCCGGCTTTCTTCGCCCAAGCGGAGCGTTGCAAACCCGACCTCCTCATCGGCAATCGCATGACGCAGCGTGCGAACATGCCTTTCGTACGGTATTGGACCAATCGGTATCTCAGCTATCGTATCTCCAACTTGGTCGGCCAACCATTGCCCGACACCCAATGCGGCTTCCGTCTGGTCCGCCTGGAAGCCCTCACCGGCCTGAATCTGACCACCACTGGCTTTGAGATCGAATCCGAAATGCTGGTGCAGATGGCCTTGGCTCAGCGACGGATCGGTTTCGTTCCGATCACGACGATCTACAAGGGTGAACAGAGCAAGATTCATCCACTACGCGATTCATTACGGTGGTTCCGCTGGTTGCACTCGGTGAAACCGGGCCACCCGTCACCTACGCCATCGGCGGAGACCCTCAAACCGTCGCAGGCTTGACCACACGCAGCACCACGCGCGCCGCCCGATCCACAGCCACGTTTGCATCCGCAATCCCGGCCGCTTTGGCCATGGCCAGCCATTCTGGCGGCCGCCACCCTTTCTTCACGGAAAGCAGACCATCATCCCTAAAATCCTTCGGTGCTCGCAGACAGATCAAAGTCCCCCACACGAGCAGATACATGGGTACCGTGCGATGCAGGTCATAGATGATGACCATCTTTCTCGCCACCCGATAAGCCTCCCGGAAATGATTCACCACTCCCTGCGGCACCTCCAGATGATGCGTCATCTGCGCAGCGATCACGACATCGAAACTATTATCTCGAAACGGTAACGCAAGCGCCGAGCCGACCACTCGTCGCGGACTTTCGTTCAAGCTCAGGGCCAAGGGACTTAGATCCAGATGCGTCACTTCCCAGCTCCACTGTTTCTGCTTGGCCCAAGCCTCCAAGGTATCACCAAGCGAGCAATCCCCTGCCCCAAGATCCAGCAAGCTCATCGACTGGCAATGGGTTTCGCCCACCGTGGCCGGAATCATACGCTGGAAAGGTTCGGCAAACCGGAAAATCCGGTTGACCCGGGCAAGCTGCTGGTAGTCCTGCCTGACAATCTCGAGCGTGCGCCCGGGCAAATCCAGATTTTCTGATTGCGTGGCGCGTTGCTCAAGTAGCATGCCTCATGCGTAGGGCATTCGGACGCCACACTCAAGCCAAAGCGGCGGGCAAAATGAATCTTCTATTGTCTCCCAGAGTCTAAACGCTTAATCATTAGGGACACAAACGCCCGTATCACTATGAAATGCCTGCGCTCACTTTGGTTGGCCCTGTTCCTAGGTTTGGTTATCAATTCAGCCCCGGCTGCCAATTGGGTGGTTTACGAGGGCGAAAAAGGCCCCGGCAAAGGCAAGCATATCGTCTTCCTTGCTGGTGATGAGGAATACCGCTCGGAAGAAGGCTTGCCGATGATGGCCAAAATTCTCTCCGTGCGTCATGGTTTCAAATGCACCGTCCTCTTCTCGCTCAATCCCGAGACAGGCGAGATCGATCCGAATAATCAGAAGAACATCCCCGGCATGGAAACGCTCAAGACCGCCGATCTGGTGATCATGCTCTGGCGTTTCCGCGCCTTGCCGGATGACCAGATGAAATATTTCGTGGATTACTACGAGAGCGGTAAACCCATCATCGCCCTGCGGACCAGCACCCACGCCTTCAACTACCCGAAGGACAGCGACAGCAAATACAAGAAATACAGCTTCAACAGCAGCGAATGGAAAGGTGGCTTCGGCAAGCAGGTGCTCGGGGAGACGTGGGTGGCCCATCACGGCGCCCACAAGCGGGAAGCCACGCGCGGCATCATCGAAGCTTCCGCGAAAGATCACCCCGTTCTTAAAGGTGTGACCGACATTTTTGGTGATTCCGATGTCTATACCGCCACGCCTCCTCCTGATGCGAATATCTTGGTGCGTGGGCAGGTGCTCGTAGGCATGAAACCCACCGACCCGCCTGTAGAAGGCAAACAGAAGCCGACGGATAAATTTGAAAAAAACAATCCACTGCAACCCATCGTCTGGACGCGCGAATACAAGAATGAGGCGGGCAAGACGAACAAGATCCTGACCACCACTATGGGGGCGGCCACCGACCTCCAGAGCGAAGGCCTCCGCCGCCTTCTCGTCAATGGCAGTTTCTGGGCCTTGGGCATGGAGAAAAGCATCCCAGCCAAAGCGAACGTAGATTACGTCGGTGAATTCAAGCCTACCATGTATGGCTTCAATGGTGCCAAGAAGGGGACGAAGCCTTCCGACTACGAACTGAAAAAGTAAGCCGATGAAGGTTTACTCCGTACAGCTCAACACCGTCTGGGAAAACAAGACAGCCACCTACGAACGAGCACGTCAGTTGGTCTTGGAGGCTGCTCCAGCCCAAGGTTCGCTGATCGTGCTGCCGGAAACCTTTTCAACCGGCTTCAGCACGAACTTGGCTGTCACCGCCCAAGGGCCGGATTTGGAGGATGAGAAATTCCTCGCCGCACTCGCCCGCGATACCAAGTGCACCATCACCGCCGGCATCGTCTCCCGTCTGACACCTCAAAAGGGCAGGAACGAATCCGTCACCTTCGGTCCCGATGGCAGCCTCATAGCGCGCTACGGCAAGATCCACCCCTTCAGCATGGGAGGTGAATTGGAGGTCCATCAACCGGGCACCGAGATTGTCACCTTTGAGCTCAACGGATTTACGGTCGCGCCCTTTGTCTGCTATGATTTGCGGTTCCCGGAGATATTTCGCAGCGCCGTGGATCGTGGTGCCAATCTCTTCGTGGTCATCGCCAACTGGCCGGTCAAACGCGATCGCCACTGGCTCACTCTGCTCCAGGCGCGAGCCATTGAAAATCTGGCTTATGTCGTGGGGGTGAACCGCTGCGGCATTGATCCGCAGTTTTTTTACTCCGGTCGCAGTGTGGTGGTCAATCCGCATGGCATCATCATCGCGGATGCGGGTGGCGAAGAACACGTCACGGTCACCGAACTCGATTTGGATCTGGTGCAGACTTGGCGTCAGGAATTTCCACCATTGCGGGACAGGCACTGGAAGTGACCGATGTCACAACCGCTTCCACGGCAGGCGTTCCAGATCCACATTCCCGCCGGAGAGGATCAGGCCGACACGTTTGCCAGCCAATATCTCACGGTGCGCCAGCACCGCCGCCAAAGGCACGGCACCTGATGGTTCCACCACCATTTTCATCCGTTCCCAAAGCAGCCGCATGGCCCTCACGATATCCTCCTCGCTGGCCGTCAATATCCTCGAGACATGCTGGCTGATGAGTGCGAACGTCAATTCTCCCAAAGACGTGCGCAAGCCATCCGCGATCGTCTGCGTGCTTTGCACCGGCATGATGCGGCCATTTTGCAGAGAAAGAAATGCATCATTGGCCAAGGCTGGCTCCGCTCCCCAAGTTTGGGTAGCTGAGCCAAATGATTTCACGACCAAAGCCGTGCCGCTGAGCAACCCGCCACCACCGACTGGTGCCATCACGACATCCAAGTTTGGCACATCCTCCAGCAGTTCCAGCGCCGCCGTCCCCTGCCCGGCGATGATATGCGGATGATTATAGGGCGGGATGAAGACAGCACCGGTCTCCCGCAGGATTCTCGCCAAGGCTTCTTCCCGGCTCGCCAGTGTCGGGGCGCAAGTGATGACCCGCCCGCCGTATGCTTCCACCGCCCGGCGTTTCACACTGGCCGCATTCTCAGGCATCACGATATAGGCCGGGATACCCCGCCAGCTTGCGGCCAAGGCCAAAGCAGCTCCGTGATTCCCCGAAGAATGAGTCGCCACACCTTGGGCAGATTCCTCCGGGGAGAGCTGAAACACCGCATTGGTAGCTCCGCGTGCTTTGAAAGCGCCTGTCTTCTGCAGATTCTCGCACTTGAAGAACAGATTGGCTCCCGTAGAGGAATTCAGCGAATTGCTCGTAAGCACCGGGGTACGATGCAATCTTGACTGGATGCGCAAGGCCGCCGCCCGGACATCTGTGATGGTGGGCAGAATCACAAGGAAACTTACTTCAATGAGACGGCGCTGATGAACTTGTTGTCACGCACATAGACCACGCCATCGGCCAGCGCGGGATTGGTCCAGTTGTTCCCACAGATCTGCGTGCGGGAAATTTCACGATACTCCTTGGGATCAGCGGCGAACTGGATCAATGCCCCCGTATCCGTCAGCATGATGATGTTCTTTCCGGCCACGATCATGCCGGCATAGGCTTTGCCCGCAGCGCTGTTGATCAAACTGTCTTTCGACCAGACAATCTCGCCGGTCTTGGCGCTGAGACAGATGATGTTCTTCGTAGGTCCCACGCCGTAGAGATGCTCGCCGACCAATACTGGGCAGGCGAAATTGATTGCCGCACTCTTGTTCAGCCAAGCCTGCTCAGCCTTGAATGCTTTCCCATCCTTGCTGATCCGGATGCCGTACACACCGTGCATGTGGGAGGAAACCATCACGATTTCCCCAAACACCACCGGTGCGGTTACGTGCCGGGCAAACTTGGTATCGATCGGGAAACGCCAGAGCAATTTGCCGTTGTCCGGATTCAAGCCGATGACGCCATGGGCGGTGAAGAAGATGGCTTGATCGACACCAGCCACCTTGCCCAAATATCCCCCCGCATATCCCGCCTGATCATTCTCTGCGCGCCAATTCTCTTTACCGGTGGTCTGGTTCAGAGAAACCACACTGGCTCCATTCGTCCCGCCCGCCTGGATAAGGATGTTCTTGCCTGACAGCACCGGCGAACCGTTGTTCCCATGACGGCTGGCGCCATTGGCGAGCAAATCTTTCGTCTCGCCAAAGAAGAGAGCGCCGTAATCGGTGACAAAATTCTTCCGCCAAAGGACCTTGCCGTCCTTCACATCCAGGCATTGGAATTCACCCCGGCAGGACGTGACATAGATGCGATTACCAGAAACGGTTGGTGTACTACGTGAGCCCTTGCCTTGCGTATCACCGTAGGCTTTGTCCAACTCATGTTTCCAGAGGTCTTTGCCCGTGGCAGCATCGAAGGCACGCAAGATTTCCTTCTCACCAGGCTGCTCCAAAATGAAGACCCGGCCATCCGCTATGACCGGAGAACCGACACCATCTCCCAAGGGAGCTTTCCAAAGCGTCTTGGGGCTTGCCGGCAGGGTGGCAGGCATCCAGTGCTTGGCCGGCAGATAGCCAGTCGCCATGGGACCGCGCCATTGCGGCCAATCCTCGGCCAGCACTTGGGAAGCCATCATCAATCCGGCCAAGGCGCAACACGTCTGAACGAAACTACGGGAAAACATGGATATGAATTGACTGAATTCGAACCGCTTACGTCAAGCTGTAATCCGGGCTGTCATTCGACTTCATGACCCTGCGGGCCAAGTTCATCAATCGCTTGCCGGAAACACGAAGGCGCAAACCTCGGCGAAAGAGACCAAACTCTGGATACTGATAACGAAAGTTCCCGACTTCAAAGCGAACCTCTTGGTCGGTAGAGACGGATGATAACCGGCGAATCAGATCCAAATCGCGCTGGAAGTACCTCGGCCAAATTCTCCACATGATGCGTGCAAAGGGCCGGGCATGGGGATAGAGCGCCTGCCAGAAGACATCTTCTTCAAAGCTGATCTTGGCTTGCGGATTAGCCTGCTTCCATGCTTCAGAGAACGACATCATATCTATGGAAATAAGGTTCATGCCCAGGCAAATAACAATGTATGATTTTGCCTGTCACTTATCCTATTTTGGCGAATTAAGTGCAGATGTCCAGCTGGTGACGTAACTTTCTGGTGAATTTTACTCTCCTAGACAGGCAACGATAGTTGTTGCACACCATTAACTTATGCCCCATTTCATCTCCAATCCGCAACTCACACCCAGCGACCATGCAATATGCATTATTTGCTGTCGTGAAGGACTTTTGACCATACTGACATAAGGTTGTCAGAACCCGTGTTTAGTCTGATGCTCAATCAAGTTCTAATACCCTAAGTATGAAGTTAGCACGTTGCCCTTGGCCCACAACCGAGACCTATCTCGCCTATCACGATCACGAGTGGGGCGTGCCTCTGCATGACGATCAACGGCTCTTCGAGATGATCGTGCTGGAAGGAGCCCAGGCTGGCTTAAGCTGGATCACCATCTTGAACAAGCGGGAGAACTACCGCGCTGCCTTCGACCAGTTCGATGCCCGGAAAGTGGCCCGTTATGGCGATAAAAAAGTGGCTGAGTTGCTGGCCAATCCAGGCATCGTGCGGAATCGTTTGAAAGTTGCTGCAGCTATCAAGAATGCCCAGGCTTACCTCGAGGTGCAGGAGGAATTCGGTTCCTTCAATCGCTATATGTGGCAGTTCGTGGGCGGCAAACCTATCGTGAATCATTGGACAAGCTCGAAGGAAGTCCCGGCCAAGACCAAGGAATCGGATGCCATGAGCAAAGATTTGCTGAAGCGCGGCTTCAAGTTCGTGGGTTCCACCATCTGCTATGCGCACATGCAGGCCACCGGCATGGTGAATGATCATCTGGTGAGCTGCTACCGGCACAAGGAGTGCGCGAAACTGAAATAGGCTCGCGGACGGCGGACCCTTCAGGCAGGCTGGCGGCGTTATGTCCGATTCCATTCAGGAAATCACGGCGGAGATTCGCGCTTTCCGCGATGCCCGCGACTGGCGGCAGTTCCATTCCCCTAAAGACCTTGCCGTCGGCATCACTGCTGAGGCAGGCGAACTGCTCCAGCACTTCGTCTGGCAGACACCCCAGCAATCAGAGCAGCGGGCCATCGACCGCAAGGAAGAGATCGCCCAGGAGATCGCAGATGTAGGCATTCTATTGTTCGAACTTGCCGATAACCTTGGCCTGGATCTCGCCGAAGTCATGCGTGCCAAGCTCGCCAAAAATGAGCAGCGTTATCCGCTGGACAAGGCCAAAGGCTCCAACAAGAAGTACAACGAATTGTGAGCGACGCATCTTCTCCATCGCCAGCACCAGGGGAAGCGCCGAAGGTCCATAAGCGCAGACCCCGTTATTCCGGCAAGAACCCGCGTCGTTTCGAGGAAAAGTATAAGGAGCACAATCCCGGGCGTTATGGCGATACGGTCGCCAAGGTGATGGCCTCCGGCAAAACACCCGCAGGCATGCATCGCCCCATCATGGTGAACGAGATACTGGAAGTGCTCGCACCTAAACCAGGCCAAATCGCCGTGGATTGCACGCTCGGCTATGGCGGTCATACGAAAGAAATCCTCGCCCGCATCCAGCCTGGCGGGCGCTTGCTCGGACTGGACGCAGACCCCATCGAATTGCCCAAGACGGAAGAACGCATACGGGCCTTTGGTTTTGGATCGGAAGCTTTCACCGCACATCGGATCAATTACGCCGGCCTGCCGCAAGTGCTGGCCGCAGAAAACCTCACCGGTGCCGATGTCATTCTCGCCGATCTGGGCGTCTCCTCCATGCAACTGGATGACCCCTCCCGCGGTTTCTCCGTAAAGAATGACGGACCGCTGGATATGCGGATGAATCCGCAGCGCGGCCAATCGGCTGCCACTTTTCTGGAGAAAATTTCATCGGAAAAGCTCAAAGCTATACTAGAAGAAAATGCGGATGAGCCCTACGCCGATACGCTGTCCCTCGCCCTGGCAGGTAAAAAGTTAAGCAGCACTCTGGAACTGGCCAAAGCGATCCGAAAAGCGATGACCCGGATACCTGTCACCGAGCATGATTTGAGCATCCGTCGCACGTTTCAGGCCTTGCGCATCGCGGTGAACGATGAGTTTTCCGCCTTGGACACGTTGCTTCGGCATCTGCCGAATTGCCTGAACCCCGGCGGATGTGTCGCCATCCTCACCTTTCATTCCGGCGAAGACCGGCGGGTAAAAAAAGCTTTTGAGGCGGGGCTGAAAAACGGAAGATATGCCGAGATAGCCCAAGAAGTGGTGCGTCCCTCTAAAGAGGAACAGCACGACAACTCGCGCTCTCGCCCGGCCAAGCTGCGCTGGGCCAGACGGGCGGTTTGATTTTTGAACTTGCCGACGAGCACGTTCCCCTTCCAACCTCCGGGCGAATTTTGAACACGACAGCTGATCCAAAACCAACCGTTGCGCCCTTTTGGAAACGCATCCTCACGCGCTTGCTGATCGTGGTCATAGTGACCACGGTGTTCTCATTGACTCTGGATTACTCCTCGGAAAGCGCCACTGGAAGCCAACCTGCTGGATTCACCAAAGGGCTCTTGCATGGAGCATTGATGCCCGGAGCGATGCCCCACCTGCTCTTCGGTCATGATGTCACCATCTACGCACCCAATAATACCGGTCGCACCTACAAGCTGGGATATTCGGCCGGGGTAAATGGCTGCGGTGCCATTTTCTTCGGCCTGCTTTACTGGCGCTTCAATGCCTGGCGGAAGAAAAGACGCGCCGAGGGAAAAGACACGCCTTAGTAGTTCCAGCGGTGGAAGACCTCGTGGATGTCCAGTTCACCTCCACTATAGTAACGCGTTTCCGGGAACACAAAACGGCGGGTGGCAGAATTGAAGTGGATGGTGATGGGCGCAGCGGGCGTATTGGGATCGTAAGCAGTAAAATCAATCCCTTGCGGCGTGGTGACACTGTCGTAGATGACCACCGCATGGTTGATGGTCAAAGCGGGGAAAGCGACCACGTGCACGACGGCGAGACCATTACGGCGCACGCTTTCCTGCACTTTGCGGGCATGTCGTTCACGCTGGCTGGCAGTAAACGGCAAAATCATCCGCCAATGGCCGCGCTGGGCGTAACTCAACCAGGCAGGGCCGCATTCATCTTTCAGAAGCTGCTCGTGATCCTTGCTGAAAGATCTCAGGTCGGCATAACCCGGAATGATCACGCGCTCCAGTCCTGGTTTCACGCGTGGGTCACTGTTACGGACACGCTGCACCAGCTCCCGATACTCTTGCTCAGACACCTTGGGGTATTGCGGCTTGAACTCGGCATGGACGAAGAATTGCTTGGCCGCCCGGGCGACGACGAAGCAGTGATGGGTATATTCCGGGACTGGCTCTTGCTTGGCGTGCAGAAACTTGCCGGTGGAAGCGTCACGATAATAAACCCAGACCAGTTCGTTCGCGTAGGAGAAAGTATCCCTCGCAAAATCGAACTTGCGCACCGGCACAGAAGCGACCGGGCGGCTGGCGCAACCGGCCAGCAGCACGGCTATCAGTAAAGTATGGAACAAACGCAACATCATGCTTGCGGGGGAAAGTAATGGTGCGCCAGCATGACGGCAATGCTGTATGAGCGCTGGCAGGAAGTCGCACGCACGCACGCCCACGAACTCGCCCTGAGCGAATCGTGGTCCGGGCGGTCTTGGACTTTTGCTGAACTGGCCGCAGCAGCCGAGTCTTTGCCCGCCAGCGACATGACGGTGGCTTTCCCATCCGCACGCTCGCATGCTTTCGTTCTGGAAGTCCTACGCGCCTGGCGGGAAGGAAAAATTCTTTGCCCCTTGGAAGAAGGCCAATCACCGCCAGTGATCCCGGCAATGCCGCCCAACTGTGCGCATCTCAAGCTGACTTCAGGCAGCACTGGTCAACCCCGGCTCATTGCGTTCACGGAAGAACAATTGGCGGCGGATGCACGGAACATCGTTTCTACCATGGGACTCAGGCCGGTATGGCCCAATCTGGGAGTCATCTCGCTCGCCCACTCCTACGGTTTCTCGAACCTCATCCTTCCCCTGCTCTTGCACGGGATTCCACTCATTCTCGTCGATGCTCCCCTGCCCGCCATTGTCGCAACGGCGGCGAAACTGACGGACCAGGTGACTATCGCGGCTGTGCCTGCCTTATGGCGGACGTGGCATGAGGCTAGCAGCATTCCAGCAAATGTGCGCTTGGCCATCTCCGCAGGAGCGCCGTTGCCGGTTGCCCTTGAAGCCGAGATCTATGCTAAATGCGGACTGAAGATCCATAACTTCTACGGCTCCAGCGAGTGCGGTGGCATCGCGTATGATCATAGTGAGGCACCACGCACGGATGCTTCGATTGTCGGCTCAGCCATGGATAATGTGGTATTAGCTGTGAATACCGACGGCTGCCTGGAAGTGCGTGGCGAAGCGGTAGGGCTTGGCTACTTTCCGAGCGAGCCGGACCGATTAGGCAACCAATGTTTCACCACCAGTGATCTGGTTGAATTCCGGGAAGGACAGGTGCATCTGTTGGGCCGGTCCAGTGATGTCATCAATGTGGCTGGCCGCAAGATCTCTCCAGAAACGATCGAGTCGGCGCTGGCCAGTCATCCGGCGGTGAATTGCTGCGTCGTGTTCGGAGCGCCCAGTGACGATGCATCCCGCGGTGAAACCATTGTCGCCATGGTGCGATTGAACGAAGTAGTCCCCATCGAAATGCTCCGACAGCATTTGCTGGCGAAGCAACCAGCCTGGCAATTGCCACGCGAATGGGTGATCACGGATGAACTCACACCCAATACGCGCGGCAAAATTCCACGGGCGGAATGGCGAAAGCGCTGGCTGACTAAAACTAGCCCTTAAGCGCTTCCAGCTCTTCCCAACGGGCAAACAGCTTGGCCAGCTTTGCTTTCTCCGTCTCCAGCTCTGCCGCCAGTGTGTTCGCCCGGGCTGCGTTCTTCTTGTAGAATTCAGGATCTGCCAAAGTCTTCTCGATCTTGACGATGTTCGTTTCCACCTCATGGATGGAGGCCTCCATGCCTTCCAGTTCCTTCTGTTCTTTGAAGGATAGCTTCTTGGTCTTCTGAACCGGTTGCGCTACGGGTGCGGAGGATTTGTTAGGTTTGGCACTCGCCGCTTTCGCTGCCGCGCGTTGCCATTCCAAGGCCGCCTTTTCCTCGCGCTTGCGCTTCTCCAAGTAGTATTCGTAATCGCCCACGCTGTAAGTGACCTTACCTTCCCCTTCAAAGGCCAAAATGCCCGTGCACACGCGATTCAGGAAATAGCGATCATGGCTCACTACCAGCACCACGCCGGGGAACACCACCAGAGCTTCCTCCAGCACACGCAAGGTCGGCAGATCCAAATCATTAGTCGGCTCGTCCAGAATCAGGAAGTTGCCGCCGTGCTTGAGAATACGGGCCAACAACAAGCGGCTGCGCTCTCCACCGCTCAAGTGTTTCACCTGCGTCACGATGCGGTCATCGGTGAAGAGGAACCGCTTCAGATAGGCGCGTAAGGACAGCTTGCCCTCGCCGAACTGCACGAACTCCGTGCCGTCGCTGATCTCATCCAGCACCGTCTTCTCTTCGTTCAATTGTAACCGCCCTTGATCCACGTAATTGAACTTCGTGAGCTGTCCGATCTGCACCTCTCCTTCCGTCGGTGGCATTTGTCCGATGAGAATCTTCAGCAGCGTCGTCTTGCCCAAACCATTACGGCCCGTGATCCCCACACGCTGGCCACCGGCGAAATCCAAATTGATGTTGGAGAACAACTGGCGTCCGCCCAGATTCATCCCCACATTTACCAACTGTGCGGTCCGATTGCCCAATTGTGGCGGCGGCGGGATCACCAGATCCACATCCCCCTCCGCTTCCACTACCTTCTGATTCGCCACTTCGAAGTAGCGGTCGATACGCGCCTTCGCCTTGCTCGTCTGGGCCTTCGGTCCACGCCGCACCCAGTCCAATTCGCGCCGCAGGAACATCTGCCGCTTATGCTCCGTCACTTCCGCAGAGGCTTCGCGCTCGGCCTTGCCCAGCAGATACTCCGTGTAATTGCCGTCGTAGGCGTAGAACTGTCCGTTCGCCAGCTCTACGATGGTGTTCGTGATGCTGTCGAGGAAGTAGCGATCATGTGTGACCAGCAGGAACGCGCCTTGATAGCCCTTCAAAAACTCGCCCAACCACTCGATGGATTCTGTATCCAAATGGTTAGTCGGCTCATCTAAGATGAGCAGATCCGGTTGCGCGATAAGTGCCCGTGCCAAGGCTACACGGCGTTTCTCCCCACCGGACAAAGTCTTGATATCCCGATCGGGCGCCGGGCAATTCAGCTTCGCCATCGCCGTCTCGATATGGTTATCGAGATTCCACCCGTCCATGCGCTGGATATGCTCCTCGATCTCCTCATGGCGATTCGAGTGCCCGGGCAGCGATTCAAACTCGGCGATCAGGTCCAGCACCCGCTTGGCGCCGGCCCGGACGTTGTCCAGCACGTTCAGGTTCTCATTCAGCGTAAAGGTCTGCGGCAGATAGCCTACGATCAAATCCTTCTTCTGCGTCACCTCGCCGCCATCCGGCACCAGCTCCTTCGCGATGATCTTCAGGAACGTGGACTTCCCCGAGCCATTGCGCCCCACGAGGCCGATACGATCCCCTTCATGGATGCTAAGCGAGGCATGATCCAGCACGTACCGGTCGTTGTGACGAACGACCAGTTCCGTGGCACACAAAATTGTAGGTCCAGACTTATCCGACATGAGCGCGAAACCATACAGGGTGAAGGGGTGAAGGACAACAGTTGTTCCAAAACATTTTGGTCAACCAAGGGCCACCATATTTGCGCGCATCGGCCCTGAGAGTTTTATCCATCTCTTTTCCCTAAAAAAGCATAGCCCCGGCGCGGCTTTTCGCTAAAAATTCACCTGTCAAATCCCAAGTCTCCAGCTCGACTGGGCGGAGCATAAAGCTAACTATCTAAACTCTTATGTCAGAGAAAATTGGATTCGTCGGGGTCGGTCGGATGGGCGCCAACATGGCCCGTCGTCTCAAGGAATGCGGCTACACGGTCAGCGCCGTCTATGATGTGCGCAAGGAAGCCGCGGCCGAACTCGCCGCCGAGGTCGGAGCCACCGCCTGTAATACCCTCGCCGGGGTCACGGAGCTTTCCGATGTCATCATCACGGTCGTCACCGATGACAAGGCCCAGTTGGACATCTTCACCAACAAGAAGGACAACCTCCTGAAGAAAGCCGCCGGTCGCATCTTCATCAACTGCGCCACGCTCACACCCAAGGTGCATGTGCAGGTGGACAAGCTGGCCAAGAAAGCGAAGGCATCCTCCCTCGAAGCCTGCATGGCCTCCAGCATCAACCAGGCGCGCAACGGTACGCTTTATCTCATGGTCGGGGGCGCGGAAGCCACTTTCCAGAAGGTCAAGCCACTGCTGGAAAAACTCAGCGATGAAGGCAAGCTCCTCCGCTACATCGGTGGCCCCGGCCGCGCTGCCGAAGTGAAGGCGCTGGTGAACATGGTGATGAACATCAACACCGCCGGTCTCGCGGAAGGCCTCGGCCTGGCCGCCGCCCTCGGTCACGATCTCAAGCAGGTCATGGAAGTCTTCTCTCAGACGGGGGCGAACTCCCGTGTGCTCGTCACCGATGGCGAGGACATGATGAATCGCGACCACTCCTGCTTCTTCTCCGGCGCGCACGCCGCGAAGGACTCCGGCATCGCCCTGTCGCTCGTGAAGGCCAAGAAGATCAACGCCCCGCTTGCGACCGCCACCTACAAGCAGTTCACCAAGATGACCAAGATGGGTCTTGGTGGTCTGGACAAGTCTGGTATCGCCGAACTGACCTTCAAAGGCCGTGCCGGCAAAGGCCTGAAAAAGTCCAAGTAACAGGCAGAGATTTGCCTCATGCAAGGGCGCGGCCGCAACCGCGCCCTTGCCCATTATTGCAACGAGAGCACCAACTGATCATGCCCAGCCGCAAAATAGAGAGTGATTGGAAAGACAAGCTTCGCGCCGCCATCCCCTTCGGACTCGGCGAGACCAAGCCCAAGCACTTTCGCGACATGGTCGGCATCATCTGGAAGAATCGCGACAATCTCCCTTACGCCTATAAGGTTATCACCAAAGGCGTCTGTGATGGGTGCGCGCTCGGCGTCGCCGGTCTGCATGATTGGACCATTCCCGGTGTCCACCTGTGCATGACCCGCCTGAATCTGCTCCGGCTGAACACCATGCCAGAGTTTGATCACGCTTTGCTCTCTGACATCGAAGCGTTGCGGGCCAAACTGGCGCAGGAGCAAAAGCACAGTCCTCTGTCCACTGCCGCCCAAGGCAAAGGCGCCACCTATAACGGTTTCGATAATGCCCAACTCCGGGAACTGGGCCGCCTCGCCTACCCGATGCTGCGTTGCAAAGGGGACAAAGGCTTTCGCCGCATCACGTGGAATGAAGCGCTCGAACGCATCGGCAAACGCATCCGCGTCGCCGATCCCAAACGTCTCGCGTTCTTTGTCACCTCTCGTGGCGTGACGAATGAGGTCTATTACGTCGCCCAAAAAGTTGCCCGCTTTCTCCGCACCAACAACATCGATAACGCGGCCCGCCTTTGCCACTCGCCCTCCACGGGCGCAATGAAATATGGCATCGGCGTTTCCGCCACGACCTGCAGTTACAAGGATTGGTACGGCACCGACCTCATCGTTTTTTTTGGTGCGAATCCGGCCAACGACCAACCGGTCACTACCAAGTATCTGCACGAAGCCAAGGTGCTGGGCACCAAGGTCGTGATGGTGAATCCCTACATGGAGCCGGGCATGAAACGCTACTGGGTGCCCTCCACCACCAGCAGCGCGCTTTTCGGCACAGACATCTCGGACTACTGGTTTCCGGTCACGCAAGGGGGCGACATTCCTTTCCTCTATGGCGTCCTCAAGATTCTTATCGCGGAAGGCTGGCTGAATCACGAGTTCATCGCCAACCACACCACGGATTTTGAGGCGCTGAAAACTGCCGTCGCGAAATACGACTGGCCCGAACTGGAGCGTGAATCCGGGTTGAGCCAGGCGGATATGCGCGAGTTCGCCCAGATCATTCGTGATGCGAAGAACGCGGTGCTCGTCTGGAGCATGGGTATCACGCAGCACACCTTCGGCGGCGATGGGGTCTCGATGATTTTGAATCTCGGACTCGCCCGTGGTTACGTGGGGCGCGACAAGAACGGCCTGATGCCCATCCGCGGCCACTCCAGTGTGCAGGGTGGCGCGGAAATGGGGGCATACGCGACGGCTTTCCCCGGCGGTAAAGCCGTCAATGCCGAGCACGCCCGTGAACTGGCCGATCATTATGGTTTCGAGATTCCTGACTGGCCCGGCTTGCCCGCTACGGAGATGGTAGAGGCCTGCGCCCGTGGTGAACTCGACATGCTTTACTGTCTCGGTGGTAATTTCCTCCGCACGCTGCCCGAGCCGGATTACGTCGCGAAAGCCATGGGGAATGTCCCGCTGCGCGTGCATCAGGACATCATCCTGACCGACCAGATGTTCATCGAACCCCAGGAAGAAGTCCTCCTGCTGCCCGCCAAAACGCGCTACGAGCAGGATGGCGGGGGCATCGAGACCACCACCGAGCGGCGTATCGCTTTCAGTCCGGAGATCCCCCGGCAAGTCGGTGAAGCGCGGGCTGAATGGAAGATTCTTTTGGATATCGCTGCGGCCACTTATCCTGACCGCGCCGATGAACTTGGTTGTGAAAACGGGCAGGCCATCCGCGAAGAGATCGCCACCGTGGTCCCGTTCTATCGCGGAATCGAAAACCTTCATGACACAGGCGATGCAGTGCAATACGGAGGCCCGCATCTCTGTGCGAATGGGCGATTCCCCACTGCCGACGGCAAAGGCCATTTCCGGGTGGTGAACATCCCGCAACTGCGCAAAGACCGGCCCGCTGGACTCTTCGAAGTCAGCACCCGTCGCGGCAAGCAGTTCAACACCCTCATCTACGCGGAGATCGATCCGCTCACCGGAGCCGCCCGTGATGCCGTCTTCATGAATCCGGAAGATGCTGCTTCACTGCATCTCAAGCAAAATGACCGGATTGTTCTGGTGAATGATTTGGGCCGCTATGAAGGTCGTGTGTTCAACGCTCCGATAGCCCGGGGCAATCTTCAGGTGATGTGGCCGGAAGGCAACATCATCATCCATCGGGGAGCGGTTGATACCTTGGGCGGGGTGCCGGATTACAACTGCCAGGTAAGGGTCGAAAAGGCTTAGGCCACTCGTTTACTTCTTATCCGGATTCAATCTGCGATAAGCATAAGGTGCTGCGAAACCGGCCAATACCTGCGCCAGAAAATAAATCAACAAACTCTGGAAGGACAGCAAACCGGCCATACAAGCACCCAAGGTTGTCGCCGGATTAAAGTAAGCGCCGGAGACAGCCCCTACCGCAAACACTCCGCCCAACACGATCCCGCCCAGCAATGCGCCACTGGCAAAAGGGCCCACCTTCTCCCGCTGATGATACAGGTGCAGCATAGCAAAGCATAAAAGGAAGGTGAATAGAAACTCAGCATCGAAGGCCGGTATGCCATGCGGATTCATGGCCGCTGTTTTGAACCCTTTCTTGAGCACCTTCACAATCACCACCGCTGCCCCAGCACCCAAGAACTGAAACACCAGGTATGGAGCCAGTTCCTTGGCGGGCAGGAAGCCACTGCGCCACATCGTCACCGAGATGGCAGGATTGAGATGCGCCCCGGAGATATGCCACAACAATACGGTCATCACCGCCACCACAACGCCGAGGGCGACCGCCGGTATCGTCCCCGCACCGGCATTGATGGACACACACCCAAGAGTGAGCATCCAAAAGAACACGCCAAAAAATTCCGCGAGATACTTGTTCATTCAGCAACCGGTTGTTGACGGAAGGTGTAACTGGAAGCGCGCTCCGGCTCAACCCACAATCCGCCCGCATTGCACATTACTCTGGCAACGGCTATACTCAGCACATCGTGACCAAAGCATCCTCCACCGGCAGCCGGACGGCAGCCACCGTGCACCGCACCGTTACCAAGGTGTCAGCCGGCGGTCAGATGGAATCCACAACGGACACGCTCGCAGCGGAGGAGCCGCTGGAAATCCGGGTCCAGGGACAAAGCATCGCCATCACCATGCGCACGCCCGGACACGATGCGGAGCTGGCCTTGGGGTTTTTGGTGTCGGAAGGATTGATCCAGTCACGCGCTCAAGTCACCCATATCGCCCACTGTCAGACCGGTGAAGCCGCCTTGACCGGCAATGTCCTCAATGTTTTCACCGCTGATGATGTGGCCCTTGATTTCGAAAAACTGACCCGGCATGTCTTTGCTTCTTCCAGTTGCGGTCTCTGCGGCAAGGCCTCCATCGAAGAAGTCCATCAGCACTTCCCTCCCATCAAGCAACTGCCCAACGTGGAGCGCAACGTCCTTCTGCAATTGCCACAAACCCTCCGGCAGCATCAAGCTGCCTTCGAGCAAACGGGTGGACTGCACGCCGCCGCCTTGTTCGATCTGCAAGGCAGAATGATCGTCTGCCGGGAAGATGTGGGCCGGCATAATGCGGTGGATAAAGTGATCGGCTTTGCGTTGGATCAAGGTGTTTGGCCCTTGGAAAACCATATCCTGCAAGTCAGCGGGCGGGCTTCCTTTGAGATCTTGCAGAAGGCGCTGGCCGCACATATTCCCATCGTGGCGGCGGTTTCCGCTCCCTCAAGCCTGGCCGTGGACTTTGCCCAGGAGAGCGGCCAGTTGCTGGTCGGTTTCCTGCGTGGTGAGACGATGAATCTCTACAGCCACCCGGCAGCGGTCATTTGTTGAGATACTTCACCACAGCTTCCGTGCGAGAACTGACATGCAACTTGTCATAGATGTTCCGCAAGTGGCTGCGTACGGTATCAAAACTGATGCTCAAGGAATCAGCGATCTCTTTATAGCGGTAGCCTTTGGAGAGCAGTTCCAAGATCTCCTGTTCCCGCTTGGACAAGGCCTGCCCATCCGATGCGGGCTGGCTTTTCTTCTGAAAATACTGCACCACGACGCGGGCGATCTTGCCGGACATGGGAGAAGCACCCCGTTGCACTTCCTGGATCGCTTCCAGCAACTTCGCGTGCGGCGTGCGTTTCAACAAATAACCGCTGGCTCCAGCAGCCAGGGAGTTGAAGATCTGTTCGGGATCTTCATACATCGTCAGCATCATGATCTGCGTCTGCGGGGCTGATTCCTTCAGTTTACGGACACAATCGATGCCCGACATGTTCGGCAGATTGATGTCCATCAGCACCACATCCGGCTTCTTTTCCGGGATATGCTGGAGGGCATCTTCGGCCGTGGCGTGTGAACTCACGCAATGGAAACCTTCGGCATCGTTGATAAGGGTCGCCAGGCTTTCCCTGACACCCTCATCGTCCTCGACGATTGAAACTTTGATGGCCATGCGATGTTATTTCTAGGAACAGGAAGACTATACGCCAGTTCTCAGATACCTCCAAGCTGCAAAACTACGTACCCAGCTTGATCGCAAGCCGGATCCGGGTCCCCTTGCCTTTCTCACTGGTCAACTCCAGCTTGCCGCCAGCATCCTCGATGCGCTTTTTCATATTCATGAGGCCGTTCCGGGTGGGATCGGCCTCTTCCAGGGAAAAGCCCTTGCCATTGTCTTCGATCAAGATCTCCAGCTTGGGCCGGGTGAAAACCAGTGTTATCTTGACCTCGCTGGCTTCCGAGTGCTTAACGATATTGTTGAGCGATTCCTTGACCACCAAAAATAGGCTATGCCTCATCTCTGCAGATAACGGCACTGCGGGTGGATCCGCCGGCAACTCCAAACGGCAGCGGATGGGGGTGATCTCGAAGTAATCCTCGGCATACTGCCCGATGAAGGCCACCAGACGGTCTAGCGTATCGTTCTTGGGATTCACCGCCCAGACAATCTCATCAAGCGTATGCACCACCTCACGGGTCGCTTCTTCGATGCGTGAAGACACCTTGTTTATCTCTTCATTCTGTGGGGCCTTGCGCCGGACCAGTTCCGTCAGCAGGCCGATCCGGGTGATGCGGGCTCCCAAATCATCATGCATATCCTGCGCGATACGGCTCCGCTCGCGATCCAAAGCCCGTTGATGCTCCAGAACCACAAGCCTTTGTCGCAACTTCCGCACAGAGAGGTAACGAAAGAATGCGAATATCAGAAATACCACAAAAACTGACATCCCCAACTGGAACCAAATGGTCTGGTAAAATCGCGGCAGCACCCATACTCCGACGGTACGGCCCAGAGTATTGCTCACACCGTCACTGTTGGCCGCCATAACCTGAAAACTGTAACGGCCATGAGGCAAACTAAGGTAAGTGGCCGAGCGGCGGGATTCCGCATCCACCACCGCATTGTCATGGCCTTTCAACTGATAGGAAAAACGTATCCGCCGGGGAGCCACATAACTGAGGCCGGTGTAGCGAAACTCCAGTTTCTCCGTGCCCGGCGGCACCCGGTAAACGATCTGCGATTCAAATTCGACATCGTTGGTGAAGCGCCGGGGTTCAAGCTCGATACCGTCGGCGATAACGCTCTCTATCACCACGGCCGGGGGACGCCTGTTCGGCTGAATGATCGCTGGATCAATGACTGAAACTCCATCACTGGAAGGAAACCACAGCTTGCCATCTGGTCCCTTGTATCCCCAAGGCTGAAAACCGCCGCTGCATTCCCGACTGGCCAATCCGTCCGAACGGTCATAAAGCACACTGACATAGCTCGGCACCCGGCCATCAGCGTACTTCAGCAGGTCAAGGCGGGAAACCTTCACCACTCCACGATTGGTCCCCAGCCAAAGATCTCCTTTTTCTTCATCCTCAAAAATCTGCGAGATTACATCATCCGGCAAAAAACTGGCCGTGGTAAAGCGGTGAAACCGCCCTCGGCGCAGGCAGACCAGGCCATCATTGGTGCCAATCCATAAAAACCCTTCACTGTCTTGATAGAGGGCCCGAATGAAATCACTGCCCAGTCCATCAGCTTTTCGAAATACTGCGAATTTGCTATCCTTGAAACGGATCAACCCGCCACCACCAGTGCCGATCCAAAGGCTTCCATCCTTATCCTCCAGCAACGCTCGGATGTCATCGCTGCTGAAGGCTCCCGGTTCACTTTTTGAGTTGAACGACTTGCTGGCCCGGTTGTCCACCATCCGCGTCAGGCCGCCACCGAACGTCCCCACCCACAGGCGGCCCTTGCCATCCTCGTAGATTGCCCGGACATCCTGGCTGGGCAGACTGCCCGGAGTGTTGGGAGCTCCGACCCGCTGAAATGATATGCCATTGAATTTATAGAGCCCATCCTTGGTTCCGGCCCAGACGTCTCCCGCCTGATCAGCCAGTACAGACCACACCACCAGATTGCGCAACCCTTCCCGCGCCCGGTAATTGAAAATATTGCCGTCGCGCAACCGGTACAATCCACCGCCTTCCGTGCCGATCCACACCGAACCATCGGGGCTGCCGGAGATGGACAGGATGTTGTTCTGCGAAAGACCGCGCTCCTTGTCATAGACTTCAAATGCGCTTTCGCGCATCCGGTTCAACCCTCCGCCATTGGTTCCGATCCACAGATTTCCTTCCTTGTCCTGACCGATGGAAAGAATGGAATTCTGGGACAAGCCGTCCTCGGTCGAAAAGTGACGGAATACACCGTCTTGAAATTGGTAAAGCCCCATACCCGAGGTCCCGATCCAGAGCGTTCCTCCCCGGTCCCGGAAGAACGCCGAGATCAGGGAAGGCTCCAGGCCATCCGGAAGCTGCCAGGATTCTTCTTCCGGTCGAAATGCCGGCCAGCGCCGCAAGACCCCCCGTTCAATCAGCCAAAACCCGTTGGCCGTAGCCGCCCCCATGCGCAAACGATCCTCACCACCACCCACTTCCCGGTTGAATTCCCCTTCGCGAAAAACCCCTAACGAAGAGCCATCACACCACCAGACTGTCCCACCTCCCCCATCGGCCAAAGATTCGATCGTGCCGATGGCCAACTCACCTCGCGCCGTATAAGGCGTAAACTCGCCGGACCGGTAGCGGTTCAGGCCCCCACCGACGGTGGCAACCCAAACATTTCCCTGATTATCCGCGGAAATGCTGGAGATGGAATCCGTCGCCAGACCGCTCGCTACCGAGTAATTCTTGAATTCCCCCTCCCGGTAGCTCACTACGCCGCCACCCTCCGTGCCGATCCAAAGCGTCTTGTTCGCGTCCTCAAACAGGGTCGAGATACGGCTGCTGACCAATTCGGGCGCTGTGATGGTCACAAAGCGGAACCCATCAAACCGCACCACACCATTCGCCGTGCCCAGCCAAAGATAGCCTTCCGAGGTCTGCAACACCGCATTCACCACACTGCTCGGCAACCCATGCTCTGTGGTCCAGACATCGAACCGGTATCGCTTTTCGCCGATCGGCCTCGGCTCCTGCGCTTTGCCTTCAGGCAAAAAGGGCAGAAATAACGCGCACCACAACCATAGGCCGAGCCGAATCACGCTCTGGTGGTGATATGACATCCGCTGCGTTGTATCCGCTGTTTGCACAGTTTATGGGCTCCCGCCAAACTGACACGGCCAGCCGCCACACTCAAGTCTGCTTCCATCAAGGGTTTAAACTTACTGTTGCCGGGTAATGCAGCTTTCCCGCCGGCTACTCGAAGAACTCCGCATTATCCGGGATGCGCGTGAATGCCACTTTCGTCCCCGAGAATCCCCGGGCCGATTTCGGCAACATACCTAAAGAAACCGTATCCCGCCCAAACCGCCGGTTAAGGTCATCAATCGCTTTTGACAACTGCTGCCGACGTTCCGTCGGGGCCTCTCCCGGAGCGTGCTTGGGTTCGAACAGTTCCAGTTGCTGCAATGCCACCTTCGCCACCAGATGACTCAACGTCACCGACACCTTTTTCAACGGCTGATTCCCCGTTTGTTTCCGCACCCGCTCCCACAGGATGCCCATATGTTTAAGTAGCATCGGGCTGTCACTCACCGGGGAAAACATCATCACTTCGGACACCCGATCCCCGTTCTCGATCCGCACACTTAACTCCATTTGCCGTGCCTGATGCTCCAATCTTCGCAATCGGCTGCTCACCTTTAGCGTCAACCGCCGCGCCACCAACTCCGCCATCTGCGGCGGTCGCAGCTCCGGTGCCAGCACATGACTGTGTCCCACACTGCTCCTTTGCGGGGGCACTTCCGCCAACTCCACTCCACGTAGCTTGTGATAAAATCTCTCGCCCTCCACTCCACCCCAAATCTGACGCAACCGATGCCGTGAGGTTTTCAGCAGCACCTCCACCGTCAGGATTCCAGCCCCATGCAAGCGCCGTTCCATGTTTCCACCGATGCCCGGCAAATCACGCAGCTCCAGCTCATATAACCGTTCTGGCAAATCCTTTGCTTCCAGCACCACCAACCCGTCCGGCTTCTGCATGTCGCTGGCAACCTTCGCCAGGAAGCGGTTTGGCGCAATGCCGATGTTGCAGGTAATGACCGGACCGATATTCCGGGCGATACCAGCCTTGATCCGCCGTGCCAGTTCAATCGCCTTTTCTCTGGAGTGCAGTGAACCCTCCAGCCTGCACGCCACCTCATCGATGGACTCCACGATTGTCACCGGAATATGCCGGCTGATTTCCTCCACGATCTTGTGATGATACTCCACATAAAGGTCATGGCTCGCCAGCACACACAGCAAATCAGGACAGAGCCGCCGCGCGTCCCCAATCATCGTCCCCGTCTTGACTCCATACGCCTTGGCCTGATAACTCGCAGCGATGGCGCATGTCGCCTCTGTCATCACCGGCACTACCGCCACCGGCTTGCCGCGCAGACGGGGATTCTCCTGCTGCTCCACACTCGCGAAGTAGCTGTTCAGGTCCAGAAAAAGCCATTCCGGCACCGACGACGGCATCAGACACGTCCCAACCACCCCTTCGCTTTTTACCTCACCAGACATCGGCAATAACATACCCCCGCTTGCCCGGCCAGGCCAACTCCATACGCCAATATTTTCGTCTTAACCCTCTCTGCCAGCACTTTGGGTTGCGTGCTATAAATGATCGCGCTGCTCCAGCATATTGCGCGGTATCAGACCAAGCAGGATTTGGGGGGCATGGAAAAGCCGTGCCCGAAGGGGCAAAACAGGCGAATCTGCAATTAAACCAACGGACCTCAGTACTTCCGCCGCAAATTCGATGGTAAAATATTCAGCTCAGCCCGGTATTTCGCCACCGTCCGCCGCGCGATTACCACATTCTTCTCCTTCAACATCTTCACGATTTGATCATCTGAAAACGGGGCATTGCCCGGCTCCTCCTTCACCATGTCCGCGATCATGTCCTTCACACTCGTGTTCGACATGCCCACGCCATCCGCCGTCATGATGCCCGACGTGAAGAAATACTTCATCTCGAACACCCCCTGCGGCGTCTCGATATACTTGCCCGACACCGCGCGGCTCACCGTCGTTTCATGCACGCCCACAGCTTCCGCCACCTGCACCATCGTCATCGGCTTCAAGTGCGCGATGCCCTTGTCCAAAAACTCCCGCTGCCGCTTCACTATCTCGTTCGCGATGTTCAGGATCGTCTGCTGACGCTGATGCAAACTCTTGATGAGAAACTTGCCCGCCCGGATCTTCTCCCGAATATACTCGCGCACTTCCGCCCCGCTGTCCGGCTGCGCCATCAGATCTTTGTAGGCGTTGCTGATGCGCAAGTGCGGTACCTGATCATTATTCGTGCTCACGATGTAATCATCCCCAACCTGTTGCACGAACACCTCCGGCACGATGTATTGGTGGTTGTCCGCCTGAAAAGCCCGGCCCGGATTCGGTTCCAGCAGTGCGATATTGTTCACCGCCTCCTGTGCCTCCTCGTTCGAGATACCCAGCCCGCGCGCGATCTCCGGGATGCGCCGTTTGCTCAACGCCTCCATGTAATCCGCGATGATCTCGTACTCGTCTGAATTCTCCCGCGCATCCCGTTGGAGCTGCAGCATCAGGCACTCACGCAGATCCCTCGCCCCCACCCCCGGCGGATCAAAGCTCTGCACCAGCTTCAGCGCCTCCTCTATCTTCGCCTTCGGGGTGCCCGTGGAGAATGCCAAGTCATCCAGCACATCCGGCTTCCGCCCGTCCTCGAAGCGCCGATGATCATCCTTCTTCTCCGGCAGATAACCCCGCTCATCGATATTGCCAATCACCAGTTCCGCGATCTGCCGCAAATCCTTGGGGCAATCCGACATACGAAGCTGGTCCATCAGGTGTTCCTGCAGCGAGGTGTTCGCCACGATGGAATTCAGCAAAAACTCGCGCTTCTCCTCATCTTCGGCCGTATGACGGTTGGGTGCGTTGGTCTGCGAATACTGGTCGCGCCACTCCTGATCCTGCTGCACCAGCTTTTCAAATTCCTCCCGGAAAGCCTCATTCGGGTCCGGTTCCCCCGAATCCTTGGTCGGATCTTCGTAGGTGATATCACTGGGCGGTTCCTGCAGGTCAGCCGCCACCTGCAGTTCCTCGTCCTTGTCCTTGGCCCCGCTTTCCTTCGCCTCCGTATCAATCTCCGTGACCTCTTCCAAGATAGGGTTTTGCTCCAGCTCCTGGTCCACCAAAGCACGCAACTCCAGCGTAGGGGCCTGTAAGAGCGCCAACGACTGCTGCAATTGCGGCGCAAGGACCTGGGAGAGGGCCATTCGCTGCGCTAAGTGCATCCCTTGCGACATCGGCTCCAAATCTAGCCAAATAATGACGAGCCTCAAGGCATAACTGGCACGCCCCGTGCTTTTTCAAGAATCGTGCCACTTGCACAGGGTATTCCACCTCCTTGTCAACCAATAAATCGCACTGGTGCGCAACAATTTAAGACCGGCAACTGCCTGTCACTGCGGTTCCACATCCACCGACACCTTCACCTCATGCTCGCCACCACCCGTGATGATCCCGCCCACCGGACTCACGTCATTGAAATCCCGTCCAAACGCCACCGTGATGTGCTCCTCCGCAGGCATTAGATTGTTCGTGGGATCAAAATCCACCCAACCCAAATCCGGGCAATACACCGCGAACCATGCATGCGAAGCATCCGCGCCCACCAGACGTTCCTTCCCCTCCGGCGGCTTCGTGCGCAAGTAACCGCTCACATAGCGCGCCGGTAATCCCAGCGACCGCAGGCACGCGATGGACAGGTGCGCGAAGTCCTGGCAAACCCCTGCCCGCTTCTCAAGCACCTCTTCCAACGGTGTCGAAACACTCGTCGCTTTAGGGTCGTATTTGAAATCGTGAAAGATGCGAGCGTTCAGGTCCAGCACGCCTTCCAGCAGCGGTGTCTCGGGGGCAAAGCTTTCCCGCGCATAATCCGCCAGCTCCGGATTCGCCCGCACGAATTGCGAATCGAACACGAACTGATACGGCTCCACCACATCCGGTGAAACCGGATCGCGGAACACATCCACCACCCGCTCCCACGGCAAGGACAGCGACGGCGCCCAGGGCGTTTCCGGCCGCACCTCCACCATGCTTTCCGCCACCACTTCCATGCTGCGATGCAGCTCTTGCAGCGTGAAAAAGCATACGCTGTTCCCAAAGTAATCCGTCCGCACCCGTTGGATCGCCGGCTCCGGGTAGATGCTCATCGCAAACTGCTCCCGCTCTTGCGACCCCGTGATGCGCGGCTCCAGCCTCGCCACGTGATGCGACACCGCCACCGGCTCCGCATACTCATACACCGTGCTATGGATCACCTTGTACTTCATACACGCCCCCCTTCTCCACCCGCGCGCGCGATCCGAGAATGTGCAAAATAACTGACCGCGATCGCCTCCGAAAGTTTCGGCAACGAGTTCAATGTATCCGTCAGCAACTGGGCCGCCGCGCTCTTTTCCCAGCCAGTCTTCAACTGCGCCAATTCATTCGGATCCATCAGTCGCACGCGCGTCGTGCACTCCAGCAGGACACGTTCACCTACGCTCAACTGCGCGCTCTGCTGCTCGATCGGCAAGCGGTCAAAATGCTTCTGCAACTGGCTCAACTGAAAGATCAGCGACCGCGGATTCGTATCATCAAGGATCAGCAGATCGAACACCGCCGCGATGTGTGGCAGCAGATTGTAACGTGAACGGTAAGTGATTGTGCTGTCCGCCACTTCGAGGACCGCCTCCAGCACACTCGGATTATCTGCCTCATCCGAACGCAACACATCGCGCAACAGTGTGCACAGATAAATCGCCCGCTCGATGCGCAAGCCGATGTCGATGAACCGCCAGCCCTGCGCCTTTGTCATGTTCTCGCGTGCCAGACCGTTGAACGCCGCCAAGCCGATCACCGTCTGGTTCAACACCCCGATTGCATCCCCTGCCAGCACTACCGGCGCCGTCGCCGGCAAGCTCAAGCGATCATCCAGCTCGCTCAACACGCGCCACACGTCATTGGACGTACGATCCCGCAACATCGTCGCCAGCCGTTGCAGATGGTCCGCGATGCGGCGCAAACTGCCCGAGCGCAGCGGATCAAAGATCGCCGCCAGCAACTCGGCTTCCAGCGCCTCCGCCGTCGTCTTCTTCTCCGGTGCAGGCGTCTGCAATTGCCCCTGCGCTTCGAGCGTCTTCAATACCGGCATCAACACTGGCAACGTGCTGCCCGTGCTCTCCGGGTTGAACCGGTTCAACGCACTGCGCAGCAATCGCGCCGTCGAGTCCGCCCGTTCGCAATAGCGTCCCAGCCAGAAGAAATTGTCCGCCAACCGGCTCGGCAGGTTGTTACCCACGCGGCGCAGTTCCACTTCCTGTCCTGCCGTGTGCAGTAGCGAAACCCCTTCCACCGGCTTCTCAGAAAGCACCCAAGCGTCCTTGCTGCTGCCGCCCTTCTGCATTGTGACAAACTTGCCTTCCGTCCCCGAGGCGACCCGCACCAGTCCGCCCGGCATAACCTTGTAGCCATCTGCGGTCGCCACCAGGTACACGCGCAGAGTCATCGGGCTCGGCACCAGTTTCTCGCCGTTCCACATCGGTGCCGTGGAGAGCTCCACGCGTTCTTGGGCCACGAAGAGATGCGGCTGGATGGCGATGCGCCGTTGCAATGCCTCCCGCTCCGCTTCCGTCATCCCGCGCTCGGGGCTCATGCCCTTCAGATGACTGCGGAACGCGGGTTTCACGAAGAGATCGTCCATGTGCTTCAACACATAATCCTCCGCCTTCTGCTGCCCGCACCACCACGTCGCCACCGAGGGAATCTTCAATTCCTCACCCAAGACGTGTTTGCACAATCCCGGCAAGAACGCCATGAACGCCGGGCTTTGCAGCAAGCCGCTGCCCAGCGAATTCGCCACCGCCACATTCCCCGCCCGAAACGCTTCCGCCAATCCCGGCACCCCCAGCATGGAATCACTGCGAAGCTCCAGCGGATCGCAGAAATCATCATCCACACGGCGCAGTATCACATCGACCGGCTCCAGTCCGCTCAGCGTCTTCAGGAACACGCGGTTATCCCGCACCGTGAGGTCTTGTCCCTCCACCATCGAGTAGCCAAGATACCGCGCGAGGTAACCTTGCTCAAAATAGGTCTCGTTATACGGCCCCGGCGTGAGCAATACCACGCGCGGATTGTCCGTGCGCCGTGACGCCAGTTGTGCCAAGGAAGTCTGCAACTCGCGGAAGAAACTGGCCAACCGCTGCACCTGGCAATCGCGGAAGGATTCCGGCAGCACGCGCGAGGTCACCAACCGGTTCGCCAGCGCATAACCCGCACCTGTCGGGATCTGTGTCCGATCCGAGATCACCCACCAGCGCCCGTCCGGCGAGCGGGCCAGGTCCGCCGCATACAAGTGGAGAAAAGTATCTTGCGGTGGCCGCACCCCATGACAGGGCCTTAGGAAATCCGGCTGCGCGAACACCAACGCGGGCGGCAACCACCCCGAACGGATCAAGTCCTGATCTCCGTAGCAATCGCTCAGGACTTTGTTGATGAGTGTGGCCCGCTGGACCAGCGCCGTCTCCAGCCCCTGCCATTCACTGGCCGAGAGCATGAACGGCACCGGATCAAGCTGCCAGGGACGCTCCATGCCGCGGGCATCGCCATACACATTGTACGTGATGCCCTGCTCATGCACGATGCGCCGGGCTACATCCGAGCGGTGCTTCAGATCATAACGCCCCAACCGGGCCAGATCTTCGATCAGCCGCGTGTACTGCGGACGCATCACGCCTTCCGCAGTCAGCAGTTCGTCATAGCCCGTCACCGACTGCCGGTATTGTTCCAGCAGCCAGGGCACCGCCGCCTGCTTGGTTGTCTTGAGCAAGTCGCTCATGTCGCCGCGAGCTTTTACCTCAGCCGGGGCCACACTGCCAACCTTCATGTCTGGACTTTTTTCAGACATTTCGCAGATCCAAAGTCAGCGGCGCTTCCGGGTTCACCGGCACCGCTTTGAGTTTCAGTTTGCCCGGTGTATGACCATGCCGGAAGAAACGCGCCAGACGGCGGCTTTCCGCCTCATACGAATTCACCGGGAACGTCGTATAACTCCGTCCCCCTGGATGCACCACGTTGTAACTGCAACCGCCCAAGGAACGCTCGTTCCAAGTATCCACCACATCCAGTATCAACGGGCTGTGCACCGGCACCGTGGGTTGCAAGCACGAGGCCGGCTGCCACGCACGATAACGCACACCCGCCACGAATTCACCCTTTGTGCCCGTCGGATGCAGCGGCAGTTGATACCCGTTGATGGTGAGCTTGTGCCGCGGATCGGTCATGCCTTGCACCTTGATCTGCATGCGCTCAAGGGATGAATCCACATAACGCACCGCACCGCCAGGACCAGGCTCCTCACCCAACACATGCCACGGCTCCAGCGCATGCCGGAGCTCCACGTTCAATCCACGCGCCGCGTAATCGCCCGCGAACGGGAACCGGAACTCGAAATGAGGCGCGAACCACTCCGGTTTCATCTGATAACCGAAGTCCTGCAGATCGCGCACCACATCTTCCATGTCCTGCCAGATGAAGTGCGGCATCATCCACTTGTCATGGATCTCCGTGCCCCAGCGCACCAGCGGCTTCGTGTAGGGTTCCTGCCAGAACCGGCTCACCAAAGAGCGCAACAGCAGATGCTGCGTCAGGCTCATCCGTGAATGCGGCGGCATCTCGAAGGCGCGCATCTCCAAAAGCCCCAAACGCCCCGTGCTGCTCTCCGGCGCATACAGCTTGTCGATGCAGAACTCCGCACGATGCGTATTGCCGGTGGAATCGATCAGCAAATTACGGAACAGGCGATCGACGAGCCACGGCGGTATCCAGCCCTTGTCCGGCACTTGCTTGAAGGCCACTTCCAATTCATACAGCGAATCATTCCGCGCCTCATCGATACGTGGGCTCTGGCTCGTGGGGCCAAGGAACATGCCGCTGAACATGAACGACAACGACGGATGATTCTGCCAGTACGAGACGAGACTGCGCAGCATGTCCGGACGACGCAGCAACGGACTATCCGCCGGCGTGGAACCACCGATGATGATGTGATTGCCGCCACCGGTGCCAGCATGCTTGCCATCCACCATGAATTTCTCCGTGCCCAAGCGCGACAAACGCGCTTCCTCGTAGAGCACCGTCGTGCGCTCCACCAGTTCCTGCCAGTTGGAGGAAGGGTGCAGATTCACTTCGATCACGCCCGGGTCTGGCGTCACCTTCAGCACGTTCAGACGCGAGTCGAACGGTGGTGTGTAACCTTCAATGACCACCGGCGTTTGCAGATGCTCAGCCGTTTCTTCGATGGCGGCGATGAGTTCGATGTAATCCTCCAGCGTCTCCACCGGCGGCATGAACACATGCAGTTTGCCCTCCCGCGGCTCCACGCACAGGGCCGTGCGCACGATCCATGAGGCCGATTGCTGTTTATCCGGCCGCCTGGTCGGATCTTGCAGCATCGGGATCTGCGGCTTGGTGTGCGGAATGGCTTGCCCGCCGATTCCGAATCCGCTGTAACCTGATCCGATGCCTCCCGGCGGCATGATCCCGCCCGCCAAGAAACGTTGCGGATCTTTCGCCGGACGCGGCGGCAAAGGCGGACGCGCCACCAACGGGTCCAACTCGTTCGTGAAGGGATATTCCGACTGCTTCACCCACGGCAAAGAATCCAAGCGCAGACGGAAGCCCATAGCAGAATCACCCGGGATCAAATACATGCGCTCCGAACGCAAAAACCACGGCCCGCTGGCCCATACCGGCTTGTTACCAGCCCAGCGCCGTTGGATCGGCAACATGTGACCGATGACCTTGTCCAATCCCTGCTCAAACACCTTCGCCAGGCGTTTCCGCTCCTCCGGATCGCTCAGATTGGACTTATGCGGGTCCACGTTGTCCGGCAACCGGCGCTCCTTCCACAAATAATAGAACGCATCCTCATAACCCGGCAAAACCCATTGCGGATCGACCTCGAGCCGAGCCGTCAAAGCCTGGATGAACTGTTCCGAATCCTTGGAGGTGTGTCCGTAGTTCTTGGTCTCTTCCGCGATCAATTCGCGGTTCTCCCACATCGGCACGCCGTCCTTGCGCCAGTAACATCCGAAAGCCCAGCGCGGCAATTGCTCTCCCGGATACCACTTCCCCTGGCCGTAATGCATCAAGGCGCCCGGAGCCCAGCGCTTCTGCAAACGCTTGAGCAATTCATCCGCCCTCGCCCGCTTCGTGGGCCCCAGCGCTGTGGTGTTCCACTCAGCGCCATCATAGTCATCGATGGATACAAAGGTCGGCTCACCACCCATCGTCAGACGCACGTCATGCTTCGAGAGATCGCCATCCACGCGATGTCCCAGCTTCTCGATCTCCGCCCATTGCTCGTCCGTGTAGGGCAACGTCACTCGCGGCGTTTCCACGATGCGCGTCACCTTCATTTCGAAGCTGAATTCGCTCTCGCACTCATCCACGCCACCCGTGATCGGCGCCGCACTGGAGGGATCCGGTGCCGCCGCCAAGGGAATGTGTCCCTCACCCGCCAGCAAACCGCTCGTAGGGTCCAGGCCGATCCAGCCTGCGCCCGGCAGATACACCTCGCACCACGCGTGCAGGTCCGTGAAATCTTTCTCTGCCCCGCTCGGACCATCTAGCGATTTCACATCCGCCGTGAGCTGGATGAGGTAACCGCTCACAAACCGTGAAGCCAACCCGCAATGCCGCAGCAACTGGCACATCAACCACGCCGAATCACGGCACGACCCGCTCAAGGTCGTCAGTGTCTCCTCCGGCGTCTGCACGCCCGGCTCCAGACGGATGACATACTTGATGTCCTTCCACAGCTTCTGGTTCAGCGCCACCAGGAAATCGATCGTGCGCTGGCGCTTGTCCTTCGGATCCTCCTTCGCCGTCTGGCCAGGGGCTGGCAACTCACTATGATGATGCACATCCGCGCCTTGCTCCGAGTGCGTCAACGGCAGCTCATGCCCGTCCATGTAGGCCAGATGCTCCTCACCCACGATTTCCTTCCGTACCACGTCCAGATACTGGAGGAACTTCGGCGTCAACCCGCACTTGAGCTGAAAGGGCTCCAATTCATGATCCAGCGTGGAATCGTAGTGGAAGGGAAACCGCTCCGCATCCGGCTCCAAGAAGAAGTCGAACGGGTTCAGCACCGACATCTCCGCCACCAAATCCACCTCCACGCAGAATTCCCTCGTCGGCTGCTCGAATACCGCGCGCGCCAGATAATTGGACTGCGGATCCTGCTGCCAGTTCAGGAAGTGCTTCTCCGGCAGGATGCGCAGCGAGTAACCCAGTATACGTGTCCGTGCATGGGGCGCTGGACGCAACCGGATGACCTGCGGCCCAAGGTTCACCAGGCGGTCATACTTGTAATGCGTGCGATGATGGAGTGCTACGTGAATGGCCATATTGGCTTTCTGAGATTGCGCTTTGGCGTTATGCCGAAAAAATTGTTAATGTCTTGGGCGACAGTGCTTGGCGCGTCTCCACCAACCACCCCGCACTCTTAGTTCAGTCGTGTCTCAAAATCAATGTCACCCTGCCCCTATGTCCGTGATCGTTCTCGTAGTCTTCCTTCGTCCTCAATCGCTCATTCTCGCGTCCATCCTATCGACAATCGTCCGACAATCCACCCTTCCGTTCCACTACGTTCACTAAATATTTCGCTCATCTGCCCGCCATCCTGCCCGAAAACTTCCACCAGCGTTAGCCTTGCATCGGCTATATCCCACTACATCCACACAAAATTTCAAAAAAACATCCCGTCCACAGATCACAAATTACGCCCTACACCTCACTTCCCGTCCATCCGTAACCCTTCGCGTTTCCCAATCTTGACAGACAAAGCCACCTCAGCCGCATTTTGCTCATCATGCAGCTTTTTACACAGGCATCTTTCAGCCCGCTTTGGGAATCCCCTAAAAACCCGCCCGCCAACTGCTAAATCCATCACCACCAAGCAGTAACATATCCCGTGCCAAAGCACATAACGCACACCAATGCACTGTCTGGGCATGGACTCTTCGCAAAAATTTGTGGTTAGAGAACCCAGCGCCTCCCAGTTACGCATCACGTGTTACCAATCCCAAGTCAGTTCGCCCCCGTAAATCTTGTCAATATCCTGTCAAAAAACCTTCTATCCCAGCCATTTCGTCAATAACGGCGCCACTGCCAGTGCAGGCAGATAATTCGCCAGCGGCACCTTGCGCACTCCATAGATCACCAACGGCAGACACATCACCAGCAGACCACCCGTCGCGTTCAGTGAATTAATCATCGGCTCGTCCAGATGCCCCGCCAGTGCTTTTGCCAGCAGCGTGATCGTCCCTTGATACGCCACCACCGGGATGATCGAGAGCAGCACCCCCCAGCCGAACACTGCTGCAAAGCTGAGCGTCGCCAGCCCATCCATCGCCCCCTTCAACGCCAGCGTTTTGAATTCACCCGTCATCCCGTCCTGGATGGAACCCAAGATCGCCATCGGCCCCACACAGAACAGCAGCGTGCAGGTGATGAACCCCTCCGCCACCGGCTGCTTTTCCCCGCTCTGCGCCTTCGTGAATCGTTCCGTCGCATACTCGCCCAGCTTGCCCAACCGCTTCTGGATGCCCAGCACCATGCCGATGATGTTCCCGAGGATCAGCGAGAGAAACATGATGCCCACCTGCTTCGCGACCTGCCCAAACGACCCGTTCAATCCCGACCAGATCATGTGCGCCGCCGCCACAAACGTGAAGATCACCAATACCGCCTTGATATTGTTCTGCGCGTCCTTGCTCAACTGCTGCTTCACCATCAACCCGATGATACCACCCAGCAGAATCGCCACCGCATTGATAACAGTCCCCAATCCAATCATAAAATAAGTCCACCCACTGAATCACCGCCCCGCCTCAATTCCAAGCCAATCCCACGCCGAAACACACAGTCCCGTGCTGCTGGCTTCTAGCCAGCAGTAAGTAGACTCCTGAAGAAACCAATAAGCTGTGTCCTTTGGACATTGCTCATTCTTTCGTCATTCGACATTCCGTAGGCACCACGCCCGAGGCCCTTTCACCTCAAACTTGCGAAACCATTCTTCCTGCCCCTTCACCACGCGTCCACCTAGCTCCATCCAATTCACTTCCGGCTTCTTCAGTTCTTCCAATACAAAATGCGTGAACACCCCCTGCTCCAGCGTTTTCGCCTGCCAGCTCCGCTCCCCCGCCGAACAAGACGCCAACACCGTCAACCCTGCCACCTTCCCTACCCGATCCCGCATCATCCGATCCGCCGCCTCTCGATCCAGCTTGACCATATCCGGCACCTCTCGACACGCATCCAGCAGCAACACTCGCGACGTCGCCTTGCTCGCCTGCATCGCCTCGAGCACCGCTTGAAAACTCACCCCCGTAGTCCGCGCCAGTTGCCAATTTCCATTACTGGGCATCAGATACACATCCTGCTGAGTCTCGTACCCGTGCCCGGAAAACGTCATCACCGCCATCCCGCCTGAAGCCGATTGCGTCGAGAACTTCTTCAACGCCTTCTGCAACCCATTCCGCGTCCCCTTCACCATCTCCACTTTCAACGCCTTCAACTCCGCCCACTGCTTCCGGCCTCGTTCCGACTTTGGCTCCCCCGCCAAAACCACCTGCGCCTTCGCCGCCGGGACCGTTTTCAACTCCACCACGAACCGGTGCGCCAAACCCACCGCATCATCCGGTGCATACTCCAAATTCTCCAGCCCCGCCTGAAACTCAAACCTCCCAATTCCAACAAACAAACCGGCTGACTTCCCACTATTGCTCGCCACAACTTCCGCCCCTTGCAAGAACCCAACAGCAAACAAAAAATAAAGAATCAGCCCAAGCCCGTGCTTGCTAATGATTGCTAGAAGCCATCTCATAAATGTTTGAGGAGGATGAGGGTGGCGGCGAGGTGGAGGAAGGCCTGATAGTTTTCGAGGTGGTATTCCCAGCGGATAAGCAGGCGGCGGTAGTTGCCCAGCCAGGCGAAGAGGCGTTCGATGTGCCAGCGGCGCACATAGCGACGCAAGCAACGGCCATCTTGGGTGGCCTTGCGCTGGCGTCCGCGACGGTGCGGCGCGATGACCTCGGTGCCGAAGCGTTCCGCCATCCGGGCATCCAGGCCATCGCTGTCATAAGCCTTGTCGCCGATGAGCTTGTCCGGCGGCGGGGCCACCCAGCGTTGGGCCACGGTGTTTTCCACCAGCTTTACTTCCGCCGGGCCAGCGCTCCCTGCGCGTAAGGCGAGTGGAACACCAGCAGCGTCGCAGATACCCATGATTTTGCAGCCCTTGCCCCGCTTGGTGAGCCCAACCCCGGCCCCCCTTTTTTGGCCGGCACAAACGTGCCGTCCACAAAGCATTCCCGCACATCGATCCCGCCGCGCTCCCGCAGATCCTCGGCCAGCAGCCATAGCAGATACTCCAGCTGTTTGCTCCGCGCCCAGCTTTGGAAGCGGCGATGCACGGTCTGATAACTGCCATAACGGGCGGGCAGATCTTTCCACGGAGCCCCTGTCCGCAAAATCCACAGTATGCCGTTCATCACCTTGCGCCGGTCACTCCACGGTCGGCCCCGGCCATCCGCACGTACGGGGTCCGGCAACAACACGCTTTCAATCTTCGCCCATTGCTCATCGGTCAAATCCATCCCCGAGCTTGTACGTTATCGTTAAAAGTACAAGCCCTCATTTATGAGATGGCTTCTACGCAGATAGTGCCATTTCTCAGTATAGCTTTCTCCATTTCGCAAACGATGATGAAAAGGATGTGATTGCCACCGCCACGTTTCATGCTTATGCAGCTTGCGAAACTGTCGCTCCCAATAGGTCACCCAATTATCGAATGAATAATCCAGCTCTGTCGGTGCGGCAAAGAAATGCAGATGATCCGGCATGATGATGTAATCACTCACCAGCCATTTCTGCGCTGCCTGCCAAACGGAACGTAACTGCTGATGTGCCTCCTCATTGGCTAACCAAGGATCGCGATCTTTGGTGCAAACAGTTGCCCACACAATATTGGGACCGCTTAAGGTGACCTGCACTCCTCGTGCTGGTTTCTGTCTCCCAGCTTTTTGGTTAAATCCTTCAGCCATAGAAACACATTTCTAAAAGCTCCAATCACTGTCGAGGAATGAACCCGTCATTCGAACGACCCTCGTGTTGCCAGAATACCTTTATCTAAAATTCTATGGCTTCAAGGTCTAGTCAGGGCTCGACGGAGTCTCGCCCTACCTCTCTGCCTTGATTCCATAATTAATCCCCATTACCCCTCCCAGCAAATTCACCACCTGCACCTCCTGGCATCCCAGCTTGTGCATCAACTTCTCCACCCCACGTTGCGCCGGGTAATGTTGCAGGGATTTCAGGATGTATGCATGCGTATCCGAATCTCCGCAAAAGAGCCGGCCGAAAACCGGGACGAACCATTTCAGATACTGAAAGTAACCGAACCGCCAAAGCCGGTTATCTGGGATGCCGAAATCCAAGACCAAGAGGCGGCCACCCGGCTTAAGCACCCGCAGCATCTCCTTCAAGCCACCCTCGAAGTCCGACAGGTTCCGCAGCCCATAACTGATGGTCAGTACATCCACCGAACTATCCTCCGCTGGTAACTTCAGCGCATCGCCGCGCACGAACTCCACGTTCTTCACCCCATCCCGTTCCTGCCGCTGCTTGGCCACGGATAGCATCGGGCCGCTAAAATCTACCCCCAAGACCTCCGCCCCCTGCTCCACCAAGGCAAATGCCACATCCCCCGTGCCGCAACAAAGGTCGAGCGCCTTCTCCCCGGGCTTCACGTGGGCCAATTTGATGAGCTTTCGCTTCCAATACCTGTGCAGCCCAAAGCTTTGCAGATCATTGATGAGGTCGTATCGAGGCGCAATGGTGGCGAAAAGGTCGTTCACCTTCTCCGCCCGCTTCTCACCCGCTTCATAGAACTTGTTAGCCATTGCGCGGGCGCACTGTAACCCGGCAGGCCGGGTGAGTTCCAAGTTCAAAGCTTAAAGTTCAAAGTATTTCCCCAAGGCAACCATTCAACCAAGCCATCAAACGCAACTCATTGAACAAAAAGATGTTAAATCCAGAATAACCTTGAACTTTGAACCTTAAACTTGGAACTGTCCCAGCCTTCCGCCGAGAATGAGTTTTTGACTTGTGGTGTTTTTTTGTCCACGTTTCGGCCCTTGTTAAGCCACCGGGATGCATAAATAGGCTTACAAGTGTAACTGTTACCGACATGGGTAAAGCATTGATCATCGCAGAGAAGCCGTCCGTAGCGGGCGACATCGCCAAGGCCTTGGGCGGCTTCAAGAAAACGGACGACTACTATGAGAGCGATAACGCCATTATCGCCTCCGCTGTCGGCCATTTGCTGGAGATCGCCTGCCCGGAAGAGTATGAAGTGAAGAAGGGCAAGTGGAGCTTTGCCGCCCTGCCCGTCATCCCCCCGCACTTCGCCCTGATCCCGCGTGAGAAGAGCATGGACAAGCTGAAAACGCTCCAGAAGCTCATCAAACGCAAGGATGTGGACAAGCTGATCAACGCTTGCGATGCCGGGCGCGAAGGCGAACTGATTTTCCGCTACATCATCCAGCACACAGGGGCGAAGCAACCCATCCAACGGCTCTGGTTGCAAAGCATGACGGCCGCCGCCATCAAGGACGGCTTCAGCAAACTCCGCACGGGCGAGGATATGCAACCGCTCGCCGATGCCGCCACCTGCCGTAGCGAGGCCGACTGGCTCGTGGGCATCAACGGCACGCGCGTGATGACCGCCTTCAATTCCAAGGGCGGTGGGTTCAACAAGACCACGGTCGGTCGCGTGCAGACTCCCACGCTCGCCATCTTGGTGGAGCGTGAGGAAAAGATTCGTCGCTTCATCCCGCGCACTTACTGGGAAGCGAACGCCACCTTCACTTGCGAAGCTGGTGAATACGTCGGCCGCTGGTTTGATGAGAAGTTTTCCAAACCCGCTGGCGGCAAGGAAGCCGATGAAGCCCTGCGCGCCGAGCGCATCTGGGATAAGGCCAAGGCCGAAGAGATCAAGACAAAGTGCCTCGGCAAACCGGGCATCGTCACCGAGGAAAGCAAACCGAGCAGCCAGCTTTCCCAGCTCCTCTACGATCTCACCAGCTTGCAGCGCGATGCGAACCGCCGTTTCGGCCTCTCCGCTTCGCGCACACTGCAAATCGCCCAGGCGCTCTACGAACGTCACAAGGTTTTGACCTATCCGCGTACTGACGCCCGTGCTTTGCCAGAAGATTATCTCGGCACCACGCGCACGACGCTGGAGTCGATGGCGGGCACCGCTTACGAGCGCTTCGCGAACACCATTCTGGAAGCGGGCTGGGTACGCCCTAACAAGCGCATTTTCAACAACGCGAAGATCTCGGATCACTTTGCGATCATTCCCACAGGTGTTGCGCCGAAGGACCTGAGCGAAGTGGAGCAGAAGGTTTACGACATGGTCGTGCGCCGGTTCCTGTCCGTATTTTATCCGGCGGCGGAATACCTCATCACCACCCGCATCACGCGCGTGGAAGGCGAGCCCTTCAAGACGGAAGGCAAAGTGCTCGTCAAAGCGGGCTGGCTCGAAGTTTACGGCAAGGAAGGCGCGGGCGATAGCGACGATACCACGAGCAATCTCGTGCCGGTGAAGGCCGATGAAAAGGTCCACACGCGCGATATCGAGCTCAAGGAATCGCAGACCAAGCCCCCGCCGCGCTATTCGGAAGCGACGTTGCTCTCCGCGATGGAAGGTGCTGGCAAGTTGGTGGACGACGAAGGTTTGCGCGAAGCGATGAGCGAACGCGGCCTCGGCACACCCGCTACGCGCGCCTCCATCATCGAAGGTCTCGTCAACGAAGAGTATCTGCTCCGCAATGGCAACGAACTCCAACCCACGGGCAAGGCGTTCATGCTCATCGCGCTGCTGCGCGGTCTGAACATCCAAGAGCTGTCCAAACCGGAACTCACGGGTGAATGGGAGTTCAAGCTCAAGCAGATGGAGCATGGCAAGCTCTCGCGTCCAGATTTCATGTCCCAGATCGCGGACATGACGCGCCGGATCGTCGAGCGCACGAAAGGTTTTCAGGGCGAAGAAGTGCCTGGTGATTTCGGTGATCTCAAGACGCCCTGCCCGAAGTGCGGTGCGACTGTGAAGGAGAATTACCGCCGCTTCCAGTGCACCAAGTGCGATTTCAGCCTGCCGAAATTCCTCTCCGGCCGCATCATGGAGGCCTCGGAATCCGAGACACTGATCCAGAATCGCGTCCTCGGTCCGCTGCAAGGTTTCCGCAGCCGTCAGGGATTCCCCTTCGCCGCGATGCTCAAGCTCAGCGATGAGCACAAGCTCGAGTTCGATTTCGGCGATAACAAGAAGGAAGGCGAATCTTCAGCCCCTGTCGATTTCACCGGCAAGACGCCCTTGGGCAAATGCCCGAAGTGCGGCGCGCAAGTGTTCGAGCACGGCCTGCATTACATCTGCGAGAAGGCGACCGGCCCCGAGAAGACCTGCGACTTCCGTGCGTCCAAGGTCATCCTCCAACAGGAGATCGATGCCACGCAGATGGCGAAGCTCCTCGCCGACGGCAAAACGGATGTGCTGAAGGGCTTCGTCTCCAAGAAGACGAACCGCAAGTTCGATGCCTTCATGGTCCTCAAGAAGGGCGAAGTGAAGTTCGAGTTCCCGCCGCGCGAGGCCAAGAAAGGCGCGAAGAGCAAAGAGCCCGCACCGAAGATCGACTTCACCGGTCTCACCCCGCTCAACGGCAAATGCCCGAAGTGCGGCGGCCAGGTCTTCGAGACGGCGGACAACTATCTCTGCGAGAACACGCAGCGCGACGCCAAGAAGTGCACCTTCAAGACCGGCAAGCTCATTTGCCAGCTTGCCATCGACAAGGAACAGGCGGAGAAGTTGCTCAAGAACAAGCGCACCGACCTGCTCACCGGCTTCGTCTCGCGCTCCGGCAAGCCCTTCAAGGCGCATCTGGTCGTGAAGAAGACTGGCAAGGTGGAGTTCGAATTCCCGGATAGTTAGGCCGCGTCTTGCGGGACATGCTTGGTATTTCGGCTATCATCGGCTATCGTATCACCATGTCCGAAGCTCCGTCCGCCACCGAGATCAAAGACGAACTGCTCCTGCAGTTCCTCCAGCATCTCGCCACGGACCGCGACGCCTCGCCCTACACCCAGCGCAACTACCGCGAAGCCCTGCTCGATTTCTGCCGCTGGCATGCCGAAGACCGCCAGACCCAACCCGCTTGGAAATCCCTCCAACGCGATGATTTCCGCGCCTTCCTCCGTTACCTCGGGCGGAAGAACTACGGCCGCTCCTCCATCCAGATCCGGTTCAGCGCCCTGCGGACCTTCTACAAGTTTCTCGTTCGCCGCGGCGAGATCGAGGCCACGCCCATCCGCAACCTGACCCTGCCCAAGCAACCCAAGCGTCTGCCCAAGTTCCTCACGCCCGCCCAGACCCAATCGCTCCTCGAAGCTCCCTTGCGCGAACTCGAAGCCCTTCAGAAATCCGACGCCAAGGGCATCGACCCCGCTGAATTTCTCAGGGACGCCGCCGTGCAGGAGACCATCTACTCCTGTGGCCTGCGTATCAGCGAGGCCTGCGGCATCAACGTCGAGGACATCGACTGGAACGAGCAACTCATCCGTGTGCGCGGCAAAGGTCGCAAGGAACGTCAGGTGCCCATTGGCGCGCCCGCCTTGGAAGCCATCCGGCGCTATCGCCTGGCCTTGGGCACCCACAACGCCGCTACCGGCCCCCTCTTCTTCAGCAAGCCCGCATCGCAAACACCATTGCAACCGCGCCTCGTGCAACTCCGCTTGAAACGCTACCTCGCCGCCAGCGGATTGGACCCCGCTTTGACTCCCCACAAGCTCCGTCACAGCTACGCCACCCATCTGTTGGATAACGGTGCCGACCTCCGCAGCGTGCAGGAACTCCTCGGCCACGCGCACCTCGTGACCACGCAGGTTTACACCCATTTGACCACGGATCGCCTCAAGAAAGCCTATGAATCCGCCCACCCCCGCGCCTAAACCGTCACGCTTTGCCGGACTCTGGCTCAACCCGTTCTGCGCCCTGCTCCTCGCACTCGGCCTCTTCACCGGCTGCCAGACGAGCAAGATCGATTGGACCTCCCGCATCGGCACCTACACCTTTGACGACGCCGTGAAAGAGATGGGCCCGCCCGATAAAACCGCCACGCTTACCGATGGCACCCAGGTCTGCGAATGGCTCACCTACCGTGGCTCGGATGGCGGCACCGTCATCACCAGTGGCCACTACGGCCTCTACGCCAGTTCGATCGCCAGCTCGCCCGATGCCTACCTGCGCCTCACCTTCAACCCCGAGAAAAAACTCACCGAAGCGAAGCGTTTGTACAAGTAAATGAACGTTTTTTTCATTTCCCGGCTTCACAAACGGCCGCAACTCTGCTTTTAATCAGCGCACATGAGCGATGGCGTAAACATCTGGGACCGTTTAACTCAGTTGGTTTTGGGCCTCATTGTCGTCGCCATTCTTCTCGGTGTCGGCGTCTGGTACCTACCCCTCATCCAGCAAAACGAGCGCATGCGCAAAGAGATCCTGCGCCTGGATACGGAGATCCGCTTGGAAGAAGAAAACGCCCGCCAGCTCAAGGCGTCCATCGATACTTTGCGCGATCCGGCCACGGCTCCGAAAGCCGTCGAACGCCTCGCCCGCGAACGCCTCGGCTACGCCAAACCCGGCGAGACCATCATCCGCTTCGAGCCTCCTGGCACCAACAGCCCCTCCACCTTGCCCGCTCAAGGCCCCGTGACGCAGTAACGTCACGTCACGACCATAGCGTCCCGCATGCGCGGATGAGAGCGCTCCAGTTTTCTCCTCTTTCGATGCTCTGCACTCAATTTTCCTCACGAGCTCGTAAATCGTCCCCTTCACTTGCTCCTTATATTCACCCAGCATAGTCTCTTGCCTATGCCCATGAAGAAAGTCACCCCAGCGGCGAATCCCGACGCCTACCTCGCCGCGTTGAAAGGCTGGCGCTGGGATTGCGTCACCACCCTGCGCGACACCGTCAAAGCCGCCGCCAAGCTCGAGGAAGTCATCAAGTGGGGTCACCTCGTTTACTTCAGTAACGGCCCCGCGCTCCTCATCCGCGCCGAGGAAGAACGCGTCCTCTTCGGCTTCTGGCGCGGCCAGCTCCTGCGCACGATCGAGCCCCGCCTGAAACCCGGCGGCAAATACGAGATGGCCACCCTCGAACTCCGCGCCGGCGATTCCATCGCCGCCACCACCGTCCGCAAACTCGTCAAAGCCGCCGTGAAACTCAACCAAGACCACGGCGACCCGACTGATATCCGGTAGGGCGTCCCTGCCGCGACGCCGTTGCCTCTCCCCATTCTTGACACCTTACACTGCCCTGCCATCGTGAACATGATGAGTGCATCCTTTCAATCTTGACCGCAGCATGAACGCCACTTTGCTTGCAACTCTTGCTGTGCTGTTGTGTTCGACTTTTCTCAACGGAAAACTGTGCGCAGGACTTCCGGCCACAAACGAAGTGGCTCGGTATGAACGCTATGATTCCGAAAAACACTGGCGCACCGTCGCTAAATCTGAGGGCGACACCGTTCTCTCCTGCCTGCGCGACATCGAGAATTTTAAGAACTGGGGCCATGATCGAGCACCAAATGATGGAACTTTCTACCACCCCATCCCAACTCAATTAAGTTTCCGCATCATCAGCGCCTCCGGTATCACTAATATGGTTCACTTCAGCAGCCGCGGTGAACTTGTATCGTATCAGTTGAAGTTGCTTGATATACCAGAATTGGAAAACGGGCTTCTCTCCGAGCTTTTCACCAAGTGGGAAGCAGCGGATGACACCCGAATCCGTTCCCAGCCCTTGCCCTGTTCTTACACCATCAGTTCAGCCGATGATGGCGGCACTCTCTCAGGGATAGCCAAACTCTTCTATGGCGACGCCAAGCAATGGCGCCACATATACGAAGCCAATAAAACGAAGATTAAAAACCCGGACAGCATACAATCAGGGATAGTCATTACGATTCCGAAACCAAAGGAACCACCAAAAAAGAAAGGTGCTGCCACGAAGTAATCCCGGCATAGCATCGACCCCCGACTCCGGCTGAAAGCTCGCCTCATCTTTATGGCCCGCCTTTTCTGTTTTCCTCTGTTCCCTCCTGTTCCCCTTTTTGCGCCTTCTGTGCCTTTTTGCGGCTAACCTAATATTCCCGCCTTCCCCTCCCCTTGAACATACCGCACTCTGCCTTCGTCCATTCTTTGTCATATGCAGCGCCCATTTCTCATCGCCCTGTTCCTCTTGAGCGGCATGGTTTCGTCACTTTCCGCCGCCACCCTCCACGTCGCCCCCACCGGCAACGACCAATGGTCCGGCAAACTCGCCACGCCCAACGCCGCCAAGACCGATGGCCCGCTCGCCTCGCTCGATGGTGCCCGCCTCGCCGTGCGCAAAATCAAAGCGGCCACCCCGAACGAGCCCGTCACCGTTTACTTCGCCGAGGGCAAATATTTCCTGACCAATGCCGTGAAGTTTGACCTCGCCGACAGTGGCACCGCCGCCGGACCGGTTCGTTATGTGGCTGCTCCAGGGGTGAAACCCATTTTCGATGGCGGCCGGGCCATCGGCGGCTTTCAGCGGCAACCCAACGGCATCTGGACGGCACAAGTCCCGGATGTGGCCGCCGGGAAATGGTATTTCGAGCAGCTCTGGGTGAACGGCACCCGCGCCACCCGTGCCCGCACCCCGAACAAGTTCTTCTACTACATGCAGAGCGTGGAGGAAGAGATCCACGTACCCGGCCAAGGCCGCCCCAAGAAGGCCACCCAGACCGTCACCACCTCGCCCGGAAATCTCGTGACCCTCGTCGCCCTCAAACCGGACGAATTGAAAGACGTCAACCTCGTCGCCTTTCACAAATGGGATAACACCCGCCGTTTCCTCGATTCCATCGACATCGCCACCGGCACCTTCACCACCTCCGGCGAAGGCATGAAATCATGGAACTCCTGGGACCACAAAACCGGTTTCCACTTCGAGAACTACCTCGCCGCCCTGGATGCCCCCGGCGAATGGTTCCTCAGCCGCACCGGCACGCTCCACTACCGGCCGCGGGCCAACGAGCAGATGGCAAACGCGGATGTCTATGCCCCCGTGACGGACAAGTTCCTCGTCATCACGGGCGATTCGGCCAATGGCAAATTCGTCAGCCATGTCACCTTCAAAGGCCTGACCTTCCAGCACGCCCAATGGCTCACCCCGCCCACCGGCTTCGAACCCGCGCAAGCCGCCTCGCCTATCGACGCCGTTATCATGGCGGATGGCGCGCGCAACATCACCATTGAGAATTGTGAGATCGGCCGCATCGGCACCTATGCCATCTGGTTCCGCAAGGGCTGCAAGGATAACGTCGTGCGCCATTGCTACCTCTACGACTTCGGCGCGGGCGGCGTGCGTATCGGCGAGACCGGCATCGCTGCCAAACCCGACGACCGCACGAGCCACAATACGATTGATAATAACATCATCCGCCACGGTGGCCACATCTTCCCCTGCGCCGTCGGCGTCTGGATCGGCCACAGCGGCGACAACAAGGTGACGCACAACGAGATCGCCGACCTCCTTTACTCTGGCGTATCCGTCGGCTGGCGCTGGGGTTATGCGGAGAGTTTGGCCAAGCGAAACACGATCGATTTCAATCACATCCACCACATCGGCAAAGGCATGCTCAGCGACATGGGCGCGGTTTACACCCTTGGCCCGTCCGAGGGCACGACTGTCAGCAACAACCGCATCCATGACATCAACTCCTTCACCTACGGAGGCTGGGGCCTCTACAATGACGAGGGCAGCACCGGTATCGTGATGGAGAACAACCTCGTCTATAACACCAAAACCGGCGGCTATCATCAGCACTACGGCCGCGAGAATGTCATCCGGAACAACATCTTCGCCTACGCCCTCGAACATCAACTCCAGCGCACGCGCGTGGAGCCACACATCTCCTTCTACTTCACGAACAACATCGTGATCTGGAACACCGGCCCCCTGCTCGCGAGCAATTGGAAGGACACGAACGTGGTCGTGAACAACAACCTGTATTGGAACACTGCCGGCGAACCCGTCACCTTCCTCGGCCTCTCCCTCACCGACTGGCAAAAGCTCGGCAAAGACCGTTCCAGCCAGATCGCCGATCCCAAATTCACCGCCCCCGAACAATATGACTTCACCCTCGCGGCCAGCTCTCCCGCCTTAAAGATGGGCTTCAAACCTTTCGATTACTCCAAGGCCGGCGTCTATGGTGACGATCGCTGGGTCCAATTCGCTAACGGCATCACCTATCCACAAGTCCAGATGCCACCCGCCGCGCCACCTCCGCCGCCGATGGCATTCAGGGAAGACTTCGAGAAACTCGCTGTCGGTGCTGAAGTGAAGAAAGCCAGCATCAACACCGAGAAGAAAGGCGACAGCATCGCCGTCACCGAGGAGAAAGCCGCTTCCGGCAAACGCAGCCTCAAGATCACCGACGCACCCGACCTCAAGGCCGTTTTCAATCCCCATTTCTACTTCAACCCCGGCCACCAGGACGGCGTCACCACCTGCGCGTATGACATCTACCTAGAGCCGGGCGTGATCTTCAATCACGAGTGGCGCGATAGCTCCGCCCCCTACAAGACCGGCCCCGCCCTGTGGATCCAAGGCGGCAAACTCACCGCCGCCGGCAAACAGATCACCCTCCCAAACAACCAATGGGTGCGCCTCGAGATCGAGGCAGGCTTGGGCAGCAAATCCACCGGCACCTGGGATCTCACCGTGACCATAGCCGGACAAAGCCCGCAGAAATTCACCGGCCTCAAGAACACCAACGCCGATTGGAAATCCCTCACCTGGCTCGGCTTCGTCAGCAACGCCAAGACCAAGACCGTTTACTACCTGGACAATCTGGAACTGAAAAACCAGCAGTGATTCGCGATGAATCCCAAAGGTAGGGACGGCTGTCCTCAGCCGTCCGCGCCGGAGCCTAGGTCATCCAAGTGCCCGGGATTTGATAAAGACTGACGGCAACAAAGAATAAGGGCCGCATCACTGCGGCCCTTTTCGTTTCATCAAATTCTGAAGAACAGACTCACACCGTCATGATCTCTTTTTCTTTATGCGCCAGATGTTTGTCGATCTTGGCGATGTAATCATCTGTCAGCTTCTGCACTTCCTTCTCCGCAGCCTTCACGTCGTCCTCAGTCACGCCGCCCGCCTTGCCCTCTTTCTTGAGCGCTTCCATCGTGTCACGGCGCACATGGCGCACCGCCACCCGGGCCTTCTCCGCCATGCTCTTCACGGCCTTCACGAACTCCTCACGGCGTTCCTGGCTCAGCTCCGGCAGCACGATGCGCAGGATCTTCTTGTCCGTCACCGGGTTCAGCCCGAGATTCGCCTTCTGGATCGCCTTCTCGATGGCCGTCACCGTGGTGGCGTCCCACGGCTGGATCATGATCACGCGCGCTTCCGGCGTCGTGATGCCCGCCAGCTCACGGATACGCATCTGCGAGCCATAGACTTCCACCAAAATGTTTTCCACCAAGGAGGGCGAAGCCTTGCCCGTGCGCACACCCGAGAATTCATGCTGCACGACCTCTTCGGTCTTCTGCATCTTCTCTTCCGCTTCCAGCAAAATATCGTCGATTGGCATAAATGTTCTCCTGAATACCTTAAAATCTCTAGGAACTCACCAACGTCCCGACCTTGGCCCCCAGCACCACGTTCTTGATGTTGTGCGGCTTGAACAGGTCGAACACGATAATGGGCATTTTATTGTCCATGCACAAAGAAAACGCCGTGGAATCCATCACCTTCAATTGCTTCTGCAACGCGTCGATATAGCTGATGTTCTCGAACTTCTTCGCCTTCGGGTTCTTCTTCGGGTCGCTGTCGTAGATGCCGTCCACCTTCGTCGCCTTCAGGATGACCTCCGCCCCGATCTCGTTCGCCCGCAGCGCCGCCGCCGTGTCCGTCGAAAAATAAGGATTGCCCGTGCCCCCACCGAAAATGACTACGCGGCCCTTCTCCAGATGCCGCACCGCCCGCCGCCGGATGAACGGCTCGGCGACTTGCGACATCGAGATCGCGCTTTGCACCCGCGTGGCCACACCCTTCTTCTCCAAAGCATCCTGCAACGCCAGCGCATTGATCACCGTCGCCAGCATGCCCATGTAATCGCCCGTGGCCCGCTCGATGCCGCGCTCACTCCCCTGCAAACCGCGGAAAATGTTACCGCCACCCACCACGATCACGACTTCCACGCCCAAGGCGCGGACTTCCTTGATCTGCTGGGCCATGTCGTGAACCACTTCCGGGCAGATGCCCGTGCCCTCATCGCCACCCAAGGCTTCACCGCTCAATTTGAGGAGGACACGGCGATACTTGGGTTTAAGTTTGGATTTAGGCGTCTTTTTCATGCATTTATTCCGGAAAACTGTGCGGCTGGTTGCGCTCCGCACAAACGGCATTCCCGAATCAGTTCGCGAGCGTTGTAACAACGGGGGCCAAGTCCGTCAAATGCAGAGAGGGTGGGAAAAGACTCAAATCCCAAGAAAAGAAAAACCGGCTGCTCCGAAGAACAGCCGGCTTCTGAAAACAATGCCGAACGCTTATGCGCCCACCTGGAAGCGGACGAAGCGGCGGATGGTGATTTCATCACCGAGCTGCTTGCCCACGGCGGCCACGTGTTCCTTGATCGTGATCTCGCTGTTGCGCTTCACGAAGCCCTGGTCCACAAGGCAGGTCGTCTGGTAATACTTCTCCAGCTTGCCCTCCACGATCTTGGCGATGGCCATCGGCGGCTTGCCCTTGGCCTGTTCCTCGGCGATCTCTTTTTCCTTCGCGACCACGGCCGGATCCAGTTCCGTGCGGTTCACTGCCGACGGGCTGGCCGCCGCAATCTGGAGCGTGATGTCACGCACGAGCTGCTTGAAGTCTTCCGTGCCGGCTGTGCCTTCCTTGCCTGCGCCCACTTCCACCAGCACGCCGACCTTGGCGCCCGTATGGATGTATGCGGCCACAAGGCCGTTCCCCTGCACTTCCATGCGGTGGCTGCGGGAGATCTTGATGTTCTCGCCCACCTTGCTCACCTGCTCGGCGCGGAACGGCTCGAGATCCACGGACGGATTCTCCGCCAGCTTCTTGGCCACTTCATCGCAGAACGCGCGGAAGGACTCATTCTTGCCCACGAAATCCGTCTCGCAATTCACTTCCACGATCACACCCACCTTGGAACCGGCGAGGATGTGCTGGGCGATCACGCCTTCATTCGTGTCACGACCACCTTTTTTGAGGGCGATCGACCCGCTCTTCTTGCGGAGAATATCCACCGCCAAATCCAGGTTGCCTTGCGCTTCCGTCAGGGCCTTCTTGCAGTCCATCAAGCCGGCGCCCGTCATCTCTCTCAATTTGCCTACCGCAGCAGCAGTAATTTCAGCCATAATATTTTCTCTCGTTGTCGTTTAACAGTGAAGAGCCGGAACAGGGAGAATCCCCGCCGGCTCTTGCACAAGTAAAGTTGTCCGTCTTGCTTAAGCCGTCGCTGTGGCCTGCGCTTCCGCTGCCGGAGCAGCAGGGGCGGCAGCAGCTTCGGCCTTCGCGTCGGCCTGCGCCTGGCGCTTCTCTTCCTCGTCGCGCTTGCGGCGGGCATTCTTCGCTTCGAATTCCGCCTTGGCCGCCTGCACCGAGTTCGTGATCGTCGTCAGGATCAGACGCAGCGAACGGATCGCGTCGTCGTTCGCGGCGATCGGGTAGTCCACCAGATCCGGATCCGCGTTCGTGTCCACGATGGCCACGATCGGAATACCGAGGCGACGGCCTTCGGCCACCGCGTTGTGCTCGCGCTTGATGTCCACGATGAACATCGCGTCCGGCTGTTGTTCCATCGTGCGCACACCGTCCAGGTTCTTCACCAGGCGGGCGGCTTCACGGCGGATCATCGACTGCTCCTGCTTCACGTAATCGTTGATGGAACCATCGGTTTCCATCTTCTCGATCTGCTTCAGACGGGCGAGCGAGCGCTTGATCGTCTTCAAATTCGTCAGCGTACCACCGAGCCAGCGCTCCGTGATGAACATCTGTCCGCACGCCTTGGCGGATTCCTTCACGGCTTCCTGCGCCTGCTTCTTGGTGCCCACGAAGAGCACCTTGCCGCCGCCGAGCACCGTCTTGGACAGGAAATCGCACGCTGCCTCAAGCTGGGTGACCGTCTGGCTCAGGTCGATGATGTGGATGCCGTTGCGCGCGTCGAAGATGAAACGCTTCATCTTGGGGTTCCAGCGGCGCGTCTGATGACCGAAATGAACGCCTGATTCCAGGAGTTCCTTGATACCTACGTTTGTTGCTGCCATGTACTTATTTTCCGTTTGTTATGAACCGGATGGACCGGCCATCCTGCGGAACACAGGATTTATGTTTAGTGTTGTTGTGACCACCCTTACCTACACGATAACGGCTTGATATTAAGGTCGTTGCAACTCTTCCCGGCTTTGACTACCTGACGGCAGTCATACCGAAAAGAGGCGGAAAGATACCAAAGGCAGGACCCGGTGCAATCCTTTATTTTCCACATACCCTGTCCTTTTGCGTTCATTTGGCCGGCGGGAACAAAGCCTCATGGATGGCATTCAACAATGTCTCCGCCGTATAGGGCTTGGGCAGGAAGTGCACCACCCCCAACCCGGCTGCTTGCGCCACCTTGCCATTGGAGCTGATGCCGCTGGCCCCGATGATCAACACTTGTGGGTTAAGCCGCTTCAACACCTGGATGGTAGCGGGCCCGTCCATGACCGGCATCATCATGTCCGTCAGCACAAGCGCCACCTCCTGTTGATGCTGGACGTAGAGGGAAACCGCTTCGGAACCGTCCGCGGCCAACAGCACCTTGTAGCCAAAAGCCTCCAGCGTCTGCTTGGTGATCTGCCGGATCGAGGCCTCGTCATCCACCACCAGCAAGGTTTCACCATTACCACGGGGCAGCTTCACTTGGATGCCGCCATGCTCGGCGGTGCTGCCGGTGGTTTGGGCCGGCAGGTATATGCGGAACTTGGCCCCCATGCCCGGCTCGCTGTAAACGCGGATGAAGCCACCGTGGCTCTTGATGATGGCCTGCACCGTGGACAACCCCAACCCGGTGCCTTTGCCCACTTCTTTTGTCGTGAAGAAGGGGTCAAATATCTTTTCGATGATGGCCTTAGGTATGCCCGTGCCGCTATCTTCCACCTCGATCTTCACATACGGGCCCTCGCGCGCCTCGATGTTCATCGCCGCATACTGGGCGTCCACCTGCATGTTCTCCGCCGTGATGGTGATCTGGCCGCCGTCAGGCATCGCATCCCGGGCATTCACGCACAGGTTAAGCAAAACCTGGTGCAATTGGGTGGGGTCCGCCTTGAGCAACCACAAATCCTTGTCGGTGCGGCTCAAGACCTGGATGTTCTTGGGGAACGTCTCGTTGGCGATCTTGATGATGTCCCTGATAAGATGTCGCGCCTGCACCTCGATGCGTCTTCCCTCCAGTCCCCGGGCAAACGACAGCACCTGGCCCACCATCGCCGCGCCCCGGCTGGCACTGCCCTCGATCATCTCCAGCATGCGCAATCGCTCCGCGTTCGTCTCCTCCAGCTTGAGCAGGTCGATGGACATGATGATAGGGGCCAGCACATTGTTGAGGTCGTGCGCGATGCCGCCCGCCAGGGTACCGATGCTCTCCATCCGCTGGGCCCGCAGGAATTGCTGCTCCAGCTTCTTGCGCTGGGTGATGTCCGTGTTGATGGCCAGAATGGATTTGGGCTGCCCTTGCTTGTCACGCACCAGCGTCCATCGGCCTTCCACGATAATGTCCTCGCCTTGCTTCGTTCTTTGCTCGATCTCGCCCACCCACTCGCCCTCTTTCAAGGTCGCTTCCGTTGCCGTTTGGAATGCTGTTGTGTCCTTATAAAACAACTCGGATACCAGCCGGTTCATGGCCTCTTCAGCCGTCCAGCCATAAAGCCTTTCCGCGCTCTTGTTCCAGTACAGGATGCGGTGCTCCAGATCGCGCACCAAGATCGCGTCCTGCGCTTTGTCGAGCAAGGTGGCCTGGTCGCGCAATTTCTCCTCCGCCTCGCGCCGCTCACTCATGTCTGTGATGCCTCCGATCATCCGGATCGCTTTGCCTTCCGCATCCCGGAGAATATATCCGCGGTCCAGCACATAGGCGTACGAACCGTCCTGCCGCCGGAAGCGATACTCCCCCGACCAACTGGCCTCCCCGCTCGCGATCACCCGCTGCACATCCACCACGATGGCCTCCCGTTCCTCCGGATGCACCCGGCTGGTCCATGAATCAATCGTGGGCTCCACCTCCTCCCGGCGGAAACCGAAGAGCGTTTCAAAACCTTGACCCCACCACAGCTTGTTCGTCAGCAGATCCCAGTCCCAGATGGCATCCTTCGTCGCTTTGGCCAGCAACTGGAAGCGCTCCTCATTGACCCGCATCTTTTCTGCCGCCAGCTTGCGCTCCGTGATGTCGCGCACGGTGCCGACGATGCGCGTGACCTTCCCCTGCCCATCCAGCACGGGTGCCGCCTGCTCGTTCACCCAGCGGATGCTGCCGTCGGGCCGAAAGATGCGGAATTCCACATCCGTGTCCTGCCCGGCTAACTGGCGCTCGAAGGCCGCTGCCGCCGCCGGACGATCCTCCGGGTGGGCATCCTCCAGATACGAGACCGGATTGGCATACAAACTCGCACAACTACGCCCCCAAATACGTTCAAAGGCGGGGTTGACATACAGCAGCCGTCCGCTCACCGGGTCATAGTTGTAGAACACCTCCTCGATGTTCTCCGCGAGCTGGCGGAAACGTTCCTCGCTGGCTTGCACCGCCTCTTCCGCCTGCTTGCGCTCCCGGATGTCATCAAAGAAACCCAGCAGATACTGCTCCTGAGAAAAGCTGAACGGCACCAGCCGGCAATGTAGCCAGACCTCCTTGCCGAACGAGTTGACGGTCTTGATCTCCTGCTCCTGTGGCTGGCCGCTGGCCAGCGCCTTCTCCGCCGTTTGTAACAGACCGGTCCGTTTCCATGATTCGATCTGCCGGAAATTCTGCGCCTTGACCGCCTCCTCGCTCGGTGCCCCCAGCATCTTGACGCTGGCCGCATTGGCCATGACCGTCGCACCTGAAGCCTTGTAGGTGACGATGGCGACAGGTGAGGTCTCGATGAGGCGCTGGCTGAAGCGTTGCGCCTCGGCCACCTCAGTTTGCGCCTTCCGCCGTTCGGTGATGTCACGCGAGATGCCGACGAGGCCGATGATGTTTCCCGACGCATCACGGTAAGGCGCCTTGGTGGCCAAGTAGGTCCGCGTCACCCCGGCAGCCGTCAGCACTTCCTCCGTTGTGCACGGCTGGCCGGTCTCCATCACCAGCCGGTCGTGCTCACGGATGAGCCGGTAATCCTCCTGGCTGAAGATGCTCGAATCGTCCTGCCCCAGCACCTCCGCCACACTGCGCCCCACGAGGCGCGCCGCCCCCTCATTGAAGAGCAGATAACGGCCCTGCCGATCCTTTACGAAGATGGCATCGGGCGAGCTGTCTGCCACCGCCCGCAGCAGCTCGGCCGAACGGCGAACCTCCAGTTCTGCCAACCGCTTCTCCGTGATGTCCCGGCAGGTTCCCAAGGCCCGCACCGCCCGGCCCTCAGCGTTGTGAAAGACCTGCCAGCGTTCCTCCACGTACTTGACCCGCCCGTCCGGCATGACGATGCGGTGATCGATCATCGACGTCTCCCGCCGGTTCAAAGAATTCACGAACGCCTCATCCACCATCTGGCGGTCCTCAGGATGGACGCATTCCAAAAAAGCTGGATGACTGGGTTTGAACTTTTCCGGGTCGGTCTCAAAGATCCGGTGCGTCTCCGCCGACCAACTGACCGTGAGGGTGGCCAGATCCGTCTCCCAACTGCCCACCTTGGCCACCTGCTGCGCTTCCGCCAGCCGGGCCCTTTCGATCTCCAGTTCCTGCGCCAGTTGCCGCTGCTCCTGCTCCCCCCGGCGCAAGGCCGCTTCCATCTGCTTGCGCTCCGCCAGGTCTTTCTCCAGTGCCTGGTTCGCCTGCTCCAGCAGGAGCATCTTCTCCTCCAGCTTGCGGATGAGCGTCTCGCTGTATACCTTCAACATCTCCTTTTCATCTCCCAAACTATGCTTGGGCAGCGTCGGCACAGCAGCGGCCACGTTCGCCTGCACTTCCCGGATGCGGGCCAGAAAATCTTCGGGCTCGGCCGGCTTCAGGATGAACGCATCCGCCCCAAGACTTAAGGCCAGCCGCTCATCTTCCGCCTCCGTATAGGTCGCCGTGTAAACGATGAACGGTATCTTCTTCAGTTGCGGGTCGGCCTTCCAATATCGCAACAAGGTGTAACCATCCATCACCGGCATCAAGAGGTCCGACACGATCAAATCCGGCGCCCGTTGCCGCGCCTTGACCAGCGCCTCGGCCCCGTGCCGCGCCTCATCCACCTGGCAGCCATGCCCCATGAGCAACGCACGGAGGTAGTAGAGGTTCTCCTCCTTGTCATCGACGATCAGCACTCGCGTCATGGCGTTCATTGGACGCGCGCTTCAAAGAAGCGTTCGATTTCACTCACGAAGGTCTCCGGATTGATGGGCTTCTCGATGTAGCCCGTGCAACCCGCCGCCAGCGATTTCTCCCGGTCACCCACCATCGCATAAGAAGTGACCGCGACGATCGGTGTCCGTTTCAGCTCCTCGATGCCCCGCAAGGCTCCCGCCACCGCGTAGCCGTCCATCGTGGGCAGTTGGATGTCCAGCAGGATCATGTCCGGCCGCAATGCTTGCGCCATCTCGATGCCCCGCGCGCCATCCGCCGCCGACTGCACCCGGTAGCCGTGCTGCTCCAGCAGAAACGTGGCCAGATAACGGTTCTGTTCGTTGTCCTCGATCAGCAGAATGGTGCGTCTCATGTTCCTGTTTCCCTTATCAAAGGCAGCGTGACGGAGAATTCACTGCCCTGCTGCCACACACTGGTGACCACGATGTCACCGCCCAGCAAAACCGCCAACCGCCGGCAGATGGCCAGCCCCAGCCCCGTGCCCTCATGCTGCCGGGATAACCCGGTATCGATCTGCCGGAACGGCTGGAACAACACGTCCAGATTCTCCGGCTTGATGCCCATGCCCGTGTCCTGGACCCGGAACCGCACCTTCGGCCCGGTCGCTTGCGCCAGCAACTCTACTACCAAGGTCACGCCCCCGCGATCCGTGAATTTCAACGCATTGTTCAGCAGGTTGATCAGCACCTGCTCCACCCGCCGCCGGTCGCTCGTCATCTCGCCCAATCCCTCCGGCAGCTTGACCGTCAGGCTCAGCTCCTTCTTGTCCGCCAGCGGTTTCACCGAGGCCACCACCCGCTCGATCGAGGCCCGCAGATCGAACGCCTCCGCCCGCACCTCCAGTTGGCCCGCCTCGATCTTCGAGATGTCCAGCACGTCATTGATCAGCTCCAGCAGATGCCGCGCACTGCCCCGCACCATGCCCAGTTGCTTCGTCTGCTCCGGGTTCAACGGCCCCGCCAGCCCTTGCAGGATGATGCCCGTGAACCCGATGATCGAATTCAATGGCGTGCGCAACTCGTGGGACATCGTCGCCAGAAACGCCGACTTGATGCGGTCCGCCGCTTCGGCCCGGACCAGCGCCGCCTGCAAGTCCGCCGTGCGATTGACCACCTCCAGCTCCAGCGTTTCATTCAACACGCGCAACGCCATCTCCGCCTGCTTGCGCTCCGTGACATCGCGCGACACCACCACCACCTGGGCGGGACGCCCCTGGACATCATGGATCACACTCCCTTGGGATTCGATATAGCGCGGTTGCCCATGCTGGTCGAGCAGCCGGTACTCCAGCCGGTGCCCCACCCCGGTCCGCACCGTGTCCTCAAACGCCGCGCGCACCCGACCTTGATCCTCCGGATGAACCTGCTCAAAGGATGAGGAACCGAGGAGATGCTTCGGGTTCCCCAAGATTCCCTGATAGGAAGGACTGTTGTAAAGCCGCCGCCCTTGCAGATCCACCACCGCCACCAGATCCGCCAGGTTCTCCATGATCAGCCGGAATTGCTCCTCGCTCTGGCGCAAAGCCTCATTCGCCCGCTTCTGCTCCGTGATGTCCGTGCCGATGCTCAGGATCTCCACCACCTTGCCCGCGTCATCCCGCACGATGCGGTTCGTCCACGAGATCCAGACATGCTCCCCGCTGCGCCGCACATTCTCATTGATGTTCTGCTCGAACGCCCTCGGATCCGCGCAGATCTGTTCCATAAGCCGCTGCAAATCCCGCCCGCTGCTTTCTGTCGCAGGCACGATTGTTTCCAGCACATGCCGCCCCAAGATCTCCTCCGCCTTGTAACCGAAGAACCGTTGCCCAAACTCATTCAGCAATGTGATGCGCCCCTCGGAATTCCAGCGCAGGATGATGCTGTTCGCGTTCTCCACCAGCTCGCGATACTTCTGCTCGCTGGCCATCAGGCGCTCCGTCGCCAATTTTTGCTGCGTCTTCTCCACCGAGAGCAGCAGCACCCCTTCATCCACCGGCTGCACGCGCAGATCGAACCACCCCTTCGTGCCATCTCCCAACGTGAACGCCACCTCTTCTTGTCCTGGCAGTCGCTCCTTCAAGGCACGCTCGATCAACGCATAAAACGGCGCCTGCTCGATCCCCGGCCACACCTCCGTCATCTTCCGCCCGAGCAAATCCGACTTTGGCCGCCGGTTATGCCCCACCGCCGCGTCATTGACATAGAGATAACGGCCATCAAACCCGACCAGTTGACACCCCTCCAGAATGTTATCCAACGTGGTGCGGAAACGATGCTCGCTCTTGCGCAAGGCCGCTTCTGCCTGCTTGCGCTCGGAAACATCGATGCCCACCCCCACCAGACACAGCCGCCCCTCGAACTCCACCTTGCGACCCGTGAAGAAATACGGTGTCGTCCGCCCGTCCTTCGCCAAAAAAGGAGCCTCCACTGTGGATTCCCCCTTCGCGAAAACCTCCGCGATCCGCTCCTCCAGCAACCCCTTGTCTGCTTGGGTGAAGAAATCCAACGGATGCATTCCGGCGATCTCCTCTGCACTGTAGCCGGATACTTTTTCGAAATTCTTGTTCCAGCGCAGGAACCGGCCCTCCATGTCATAAAAGTACAGGATGCCCGGCATGCTCTCCACCATCGTGTCGGAAAACATCCGCTCATCCCGGGCCAGCGCCTCGGCTGCTAAACGCGCTTGCCTTCGGGCCAGATCATCCACGGACTCACCCATACCCATTTCCCATGCTAAGGTGCCAGGCCTCACCCGCTATTCTGCTTGCGACCTTGATCATAGAACCCATCAACCATGATGTCCAGAAACAGTACAACTTCTTATTCCCTACTTTTCCCCATTGCCACTTTTCCCGGAATCACCAGAATGCCTGCCATGATACCCAAGGCGCAGCCCCTGTCCCGTCGGCGTTTTGTATCTCTAACCGCCACCGCCACGCTTTTCGCCCCATCACTCCCCAGCATAGCTGCCAGCGCGAACGCCCCCACCCGCACCACCGTCGAAGCCGCCCTGAAAAAAGCCGCCTCCTTTTACGCCCAGAACTGCTCCAACTCCGGCGGCTACGCCTGGCGACACAGCCGCGATCTGCGTCTCAGCGAAGGCGAGGGCGAAACCTCCAAGACTTCCTCCTGGGTCCAACCGCCCGGAACACCCTCCATCGGCGAGGCCCTGCTCGATGTCTTCGAAGTCACTGGCGATCCGCAATATCTCAACGCCGCCAAAACCGCTGGCAACGTCCTCGTCCGTGGCCAACGCCTCTCCGGCGGCTGGTACTACAGCGTGGAACTCGATCCCACCAAACGTGTCGGTGAAGGCTATCGCGATAACCCCAACCATCGCCCGCCCAAATCCGGTCGTGACCTCAAGAACCTCACGATGCTCGATGACGACACCTCACCCGCCGCCCTGCGCTTCCTCATGCGCCTCGATAAAGTCACCGGCTTCAAAGACCCCGCGCTCAAGGACACCATCGCCTACGCGATGAAATCCATTCTCCTCTCCCAATATCCCATCGGCGCGTGGACCCATAACTATGATCGCTGGCCCAAAGGCCACGACCCGAAAGAATATCCCATCCTCAAAGCCAGCTACCCCGCCCAATGGTCCCGCACCTGGCCGAACGACTGGACCGGCCACTATCACCTGAACGACAACATCTCCGGCAACGTCCTCGCCACCATGCTTCTCGCCCACGAGATCTACGGTGACGACCGCTACCTCGCCGCCGCCAAGCGCACCGGCGATTTCTTCCTCCTCGCCCAGATGCCCGATTCCCAACCCGCCTGGGCCCAGCAATACGACGTGAAGATGCAACCCGTCTGGGAACGCAAATTCGAGCCCCCCGCCATCAGCGGCCTCGAATCCCAATACGTCCTCGAAAGCCTCCTCCTGCTCTACCGCAAGACTGGCGACGCCAAATACCTCGAACCCTTCGCCAAAGCCCTGCCCTATCTCAAGAAGTCACTCCTGCGCGATGGCCGCCTCGCCCGCTTCTACGAGCTCAAGACCAACAAGCCCCTCTGCTTCATCGTGCAGGACAAGGTCTACCACCTCTCCTACGATTTCAGCAAAGCCCCCGACCACTACGGCTTCATCTTCGACTCCAAGCTCGACCGCATCGAAGCCGAATACAACCGTCTCAAAAACGGCGGCGACAGCGCGCGCAACGAACTCCCCGCCCACGAACGCACCAAGCCCACGTCCGCCGAAATCAAAACCATCATCACCACCATGGACCCCCGCGGCGCCTGGATCGACGCCCGCTCCATGAAAGGCCACAAGAAAGCCTCCCCCGAAGGCGTCATCCAATCCGAAACTTTCATCAAGAACGTGAAAGCTCTCTGCGATTACCTAAAGAACACGAAGTAAAGAATTCGCGCCCATTAGCGAAATTCGCGTCACTTCCATTTTCGCCTTACCGCCGCAAACAAACCGAAAACGAAATCAAGGCAAGACCAAGCAGCAAAACCAATCAACACACCGCATACTAGTGACACACCAAAAGTAGATTTCCTCACTAAAAAGAAATACAAAAAACTAGGCAAAGCGACCAAAAGGACGGAAATACAAATGTAGGATATTATAACGCCTGGCCTTTTTTTATTTTCCGGTGAATTTTTCACGTTTGCAACTTTGTAACATCAACTTCAACTGTACAATTTTGCTCCTGTGTCTCTTTCAGATAGCTTCCCCTCATCCCAAAACCACGTCAAGCCTCCCACAAACCTTCCCTTTGGAGCTTTGTCATTGCTCATTCCTTCGTCATTCGGATTTCGTCATTGGTCATTCCAAAGGGTGCATTTCCCCAAGGCCCGTGCCCATCCGCCTTATTGCCCAAAATCGTAATTCGTCTAAACTGCTCCCATGAAACCCTTCGCTGCCCTGCTCGCGGCCCTGTTGTCATTCGCCTTTGGCATTTCAGCCCAAGCCGCCGCACCGCGCCCCAACATCATCCTCATCATGTCCGATGACATGGGTTTCTCCGACCTCGGCTGTTACGGCAGCGAGATCAACACACCCAATCTCGATTCCCTTGCCAAAGGCGGCGTGCGCTTCACCCAGTTCTACAACACCGGCCGCTGCTGTCCCACTCGCGCCTCGCTCCTCACAGGTCTTTATCCGCATCAGGCGGGCATCGGTCACATGGTGGATTCTAAGAACAAGCCCGGCCCCGGTTATGCCGGTGATCTGAATCAAAACTGCCTCACCATCGCCCAGGCCTTGAAGCCCGCCGGTTATCGCACCTACATGACCGGCAAATGGCATGTCACGCCGAACGAAGCCACCAAGCCGAACCCCAGCAAACACAACTGGCCGCTGCAACGCGGATTCGACCGCTTCTACGGCACTATCCACGGCGCGGGCAGCTTCTACGATCCCAACTCCCTCACGCGCGACAACGAACTTATCTCCCCCTACGCGGACAAAGAGTATCAGCCGAAAGAATATTTCTACACGGACGCCATCAACGACCACGCCACCCGCTTCATCGCCGATCATGCGAAGCAGCACAAAGGCGAACCCTTCTTCCTGTATATGGCCCACACCGCCGCCCACTGGCCCATGCACGCGAAGGAATCCGACATCGCCAAATACAAAGGCAAGTATGACGCAGGCTTCGAACCGATCCGCGCCGCCCGTTGGGAAAAACTGAAACAGCTCGGCCTCATCGATAAGCAGTGGGCGCTCACTCCGCAATCCGATGAATGGAGCGACGTGAAAGACAAAGCCTTCGAGATCCGCTGCATGGAAGTTTACGCCGCCATGGTCGATAACATGGACCAAGGCATCGGCCGCGTCATCGCCGAACTCAAGCGCCAGGGCATCTACGACAACACGCTCATCTTCTTCCTCCAGGACAACGGCGGTTGCGCCGAACTCATGGGCCGTGCTGCCAAGCCTACCGTCCCTCAACGCGCTGACAAACCCACGCTCCCGCCCATGGCCGCCACCGATCTGCAACCCGACATGATCCCCAAGCAAACGCGCGATGGCTATCCCGTGCGCCAAGGTTACGGCGTGATGCCCGGCGGCGCGGACACCTACATCGGCTACGGTCGCGGCTGGGCGAATGTCAGCAACACACCCTTCCGCGAATACAAACACTGGCAGCACGAAGGCGGCATCAGCACCCCGCTCATCGCCCATTGGCCCAAAGGCATCACCGGCAAGCAAGCGAACCAGCTCGTCACCTCACCCGCCCACCTCATCGACATCATGGCCACCTGCGTGGAACTCGCCGGAGCAAAATATCCCGCTGAATTCAAAGGCCAGAAACTCACGCCCTTGGAAGGCATCAGCCTCACTCCGACCTTCGCGGGCAAATCATTGCAACGCACCCAACCCATCTACTTCGAGCACGAAGGCAATCGCGCCGTGCGTGATGGCCAATGGAAACTCGTCGCCAAAGGCCCCGCAGGCGCTTGGGAACTCTACGACATGACCGCCGACCGCACCGAGACCAAGAACCTCATCGAGCAAGAACCAGCCCGCGCCAAGCAGATGATCGCCCAATGGGAAACCTGGGCTCACCGCGCGATGGTTTTGCCTTGGAACTCCACCCCCGCTTATGGTGAAACTGCCGCCGCCGCCCCGAAAGCCAAAGGCGGCAAGAAGAAGAAAGAATAGATGATTTACCAAAGCTCAAAGCTCAAAGCTCAAAGTTCAAAATACGGCTTTGTCCGGCGGACTTTTCACTTTGCTTCCATCAAATTACCTCAGTTGCTTATCGCGCTGCTTTTGAGCTTTGAGCTTTGTTCTTTGAGCTCGGCGGCGGAAGCCCCCGGCATGAACGCCGCCAAATGGGTTTACCTCGATAACGGCCAGCTCAAACTCGGCGTCAAAGAATCCTCCGGCGCCGGCATCGCCTATCTTTCCCTCAGCGGCTCCGACCGCAATCTCCTCAATCACTTCGACCACGGCCGCCTCGTGCAACAGTCCTACTACGGCCAGGCAGACGGCACCCTCTGGGCTGGCAAACCGTGGCGCTGGAACCCCGTGCAAGGCGGTGATTACAAACACGGCGCAGCGAAGGTGCTCGAACTAAAGTCGGACAAAACCACGCTCTATGCGAAATCCCTGGGCCGCCACTGGTCCGGCTGCGTGGATCTCCCGGAAGTGACCTTCGAGCAATGGATCACCCTCACCGGCAAGGTCGCCCACGTGCGCTACAAGATGACCTACACCGGCACGAACTCGCATCCCAAGGTCCACCAGGAAGTCCCCGCTGTCTTCATCGAACCGGACCTCCCCACCTTGGTCACATACACTGGAGAAAAACCTTGGACTGGCGATGCACTGCACATCTCCCAACCCGGCTGGCCCAACGAGAATCGCCGCATCACGGAAAACTGGGCGGCCTACGTGGACAAGGACAACTTCGGTGTCGGCGCCTATGTGCCCATCGCCTCCAAGATCACCTGCTACCGCTACAATGCGGGCGGCAAAACCCAGCACGGCGCGTGCTCCTACTTCGCCCCCATCATCGACCTGGCGATCACCCCCGGCACCGTCTTCGAATACGACCTCTACCTGACCCTCGGCCAACCGGAAGAGATGAGGGAAACCTTCAAAATTATCCGCAACCAGAAAACGAAGCAGAACCGATAGTAACAGCATTGGTTATCTTCCTTCTCCCCTTGTGGGAAGCCGAACTTCGGCAGGGGAGAAGGATTGAGGATGAGGGGTGCCCCCTTCACTCGATGTTCGATGTTGGGCGTTGGATGTTCGGTGTTTCCCTGGCTATCACTTCCCCTCTTTCGCCCACTTCTTCATCAGCGCGATATTCCCCTCCAGCTCCTTCCGCTGTTCATCATTCCGCTTCTCGGCCAGATAAACCGCCATGTCGCTATCATACATCGCGGCGGACTCCGCTCCCTTGTCGCCGCTTTCTTTCACCCAACGCTCATGCTGAGCGCGCAGTTCCGCCAACGTCTTGGCATGCTTCGGATCGCCCGCGAGATTCTTCAACTGATACCCGTCCTTCGTCCATTCGTACAACTCCTCTGCCGGACGCTTCGGTGCGAACAGCAGTTGCTCCTGCACCTTGTCCAGTTTCCCGGTGGCATGCAGTTCGCGCAGCTTCTCCACAATACTCTTCCCATCCTTGTAAGCGTTCGGCTGCAGATGTGGCCGTTCCGGCAGGTAATTCTTGATGTAGAGCCACTGATCCGTCCGCACCGAGCGGATGTATTCCACCGTCTCATCACAACGATCACGCGCGGCGAAGACTGCTGTGCGCGGCTGATAATCCTTCGCGAAAACATTCTTCGCCTGCATCGCCTTCGGGATCTCGATCCCCGCCGCTGCCAGCGAGATGGCCGCCAGGTCGATCTGCTCGATCAAATCCTCACGCACCTTGCCCTTGGCGATACCCGGCCCGCGCACCACGAACGGGATATGCGTGCCCTCGTCATACAGGAACTGCTTCCCGCGCGCGTGGCTGATACCATGATCCGTCATGAAGATGACCAACGTCTGTTCCAGAGTACCTTCCTTCTCCAACCGCGCGAGCACCTCACCCACATGCTTGTCCGTGAAGCGTACCGAGTCCAGATACGCCGCCCAATCTTCCAGCAACACCGGATCACGCGGATAATACGGCGGTAGCGTCACCTTCTGCGGATCGGTGGCTGAGCCCAATTCCGCCGCCGCGCGCTCTAGCAACTTCTTTGCACTGGCCGCCGTGCCACCGCGCAGCTTCCCACCTGCCAGTTGCACCTGCATGAAGAAAGGTTGGCCCGCCTTGCGCCCAGCCCAGTCGTTCGCGTTGTAGATAGCCGGGTCCCACTCGAAATTGTAATCCGTTTTGCCCAGGCCACCGCCACCCGACTTCGCCTTGCCCTTCCCCGCGCGCCCCGCATCCGGCAGACCGCTGCCGATGCACGTGAAGTAACCCGCCTTCTGCAACAACGTCGGCACCGGTACCACGCCCGCAGGCAGCTCGATCTTCGCCGTTCCCCGCCCGCTCCGGTGATGATGCGCTCCGATCGTCGTCTGATACATGCCCGTGATAAAAGCAGAACGGCACGGTGAACACACCGGAGCGGTCGTGAATGCCCGCGTGAACTTCGTCCCCTCCCGCGCCAAGCGGTCCACGTTCGGCGTCTGGATCAGCTTTTCGCCATAGCAAGAGAAGTTCGCCGACATATCATCCACCACGAACCAAAGGATGTTCGGCTTGGACACAACAGCACCGCCACCACCAGCGGCTGCTGCATCCTTTTCCATATTTCCTCTGATCCAATTCTTCAACGTCGAGCTGCCAAACCCATGACCACCGGGCAGCTCCACATAATCCATCGTGCCGATCTGTGGCGGTTGCCCCCAATGCGCGGGATAACTCTTCTTCGCTGCCGCCGCTTTGTCCGGCGTTTTCTGCTGCGCCCTTGTCGCCGTGACTAAACCATTGGTGAACAAAAGGGCAGCCAGCAAAGCCACCAAGCTGACTCGTTGCCAAATAGGGAATCGCATAGCTTTAATTTATCCAAATCCTCGTCTCTGTCGATGCCGCACAACACCACCTTTTCCGTGTATTCCGCGTATTCTGCGGTTTATCTCTCACTGCCCGGCCTTGGCCTTCTGTTTCTCCTTCTTCTTTTCCATGCGCTTCTTCTCACGCTCCGTCAGCTCTTTCTTCTCCGGCTCTGCGACCCAGCGTTTGGCCGCCCCTTTCGTCCTCGGCTCGGCCATCTGCGCCAGCCAGGCATCATGCAAGGCCGTCAGTTCCTTCACCTTCACCGGATGTTGGGTTGCCAGGTTGATTTTCTCGCCCGGATCGGCGGCTAGGTTCACGAGCTCCCGCGCGGCTTTGATGCCGTGCAGCTTCCAATCACCCTGCCGGATCGCCCAATCCCCCTCGTGCGCACTGCTCCAATAAAGCGTCTGGTGATGCTCCTTCGTCTTGCCCGTGAGCAATGGCAGCAGACTCTTCCCGTCAAAATTCTTCCCCTCGGTTGAGACACCCGCCGCCTCCAGCGCCGTCGGTAGAATGTCCAACGAAATGACCGGCGTATCGATGGTGCGCCCGCCCCTGAACTTCGCGGGCCAACTCACGATGAACGGCGTGCGGATGCCGCCCTCGTAGTAACTGCTCTTGAACCCCTTCAAACTTCCGTTATTCGCCGACATCGCCTTGGATCCGCCATTGTCCGTGAGGAACACCAGCAGCGTGTTATCCCACAGCTTTTCGTCCTTGAGCTTCTTGACCACCGACCCCACGCCCAGGTCCAGATGATACAGCATCGCCATCAAAATGGCCCGCGCCTCCGTGATGTCCGGGAACTGCTTCTTGATGCGCTCGATGTCCGCCTTCGGCGCCTGCGCGGGCGCATGCACCGCGTTGTAGGCCAGATAGAGAAAGAACGGCTGCTCCTTGTTGCGCCCGATGAACGACACCGCTTCCTCGCTCAGGCGAGTGGTCAGGTAACCTTCATCGACGACCTTCTCTTTTCCGCGATACATCGGTGATGTCTCCCCGCCTTTCACCCCTTTCATCTCGAAGTAATCGTGTCCACCCCGGCCCATGAAGTTATATGTTTCCTTGAACCCCCGATTGATCGGATGCCATTTCAACTCCGGCGCATCTTCATCCAGCCCAAGATGCCACTTGCCGATGGCCATGCTGTTGTATTCCTTGGGCAAGAGCGCCGGAAAAATCGGGATCTTCGGATCGATCCCGCGTCCTCCTTCACCGCCGGTATAGACGCCCACACGCTGTTGATAACGACCGAGCATCAACCCCGTGCGGGTTGGTGAACACACCGGACCACTGGTGTAAGCCTGCTTAAAGAACACGCCCTCTTTCGCCAACGCATCCATGTGCGACGTGCTGACTTCCTTGGGGTGATCAGGATTAAAACTGATGTCCGCATACCCCTGATCATCGGTGAGAATAACTATGATATTCGGGAGCTTCGCCGGAGTGGCTGCAAAAACCTCTAACGAAACAACCAGAAGAAGCAAACCCGCCATGAACGATTTCAGTCTTTTCATAAGGCATTGGGACTTGCTCATTCCTTGGTCACTCGGTTTTCGTCATTCGTCATTTCTTCTTCCCCTCATCCCCCAGATTCTGCGGTGGCCGCGCCTCCTTCGCATACTTCTCCAACCGTGCCTGCAATTCCTTCACTTTGTCAGGATTCTGTTCAGCCAGATTGTTTTTTTCCCCCAAGTCCTTCGCGAGATTGAACAGCTCCACCGCTGGTTTCTCCGGCTGGGCGGCTTTCTTTTTCTTGTTCGTCTTGGGTGCTTCGCCTTCTTCCGGCTCGCTGGTCGCGCTGCCATTCATCACCAGCTTCCAATCACCCACGCGGATCGCCCCGCGACGTGGCTCGGAATTGAAAAGGATCTCCTCATGCGGCGAAGGTTTGCCTTTGGTGAGGGCCGGCCAGATGTCCAGGCCATCCAGCGGCAGCTTCTGCTTGTCCTTGGCGAGCGAGGCACCACCCAGCTTCAGCAAGGTCGGATACCAGTCCACCATATGCAACGCGGTGTTCAGACGCGTGCCCGGCTTGATCTGGCCATCCCATGTGGCGAACGCGGCAGCGCGAACCCCGCCTTCATAGAGCGTACCCTTGCCCGCCCGCAAGGGACCATTGTCCGCTACCTTGCCCGGCGAGTAACCACCGTTATCGCTGGAGAAGATGAACAGCGTCTCCTTGCGGAGCCCCTTTGCTTCCACCGCCGCGACCACTTGGCCCACGGCTTCATCGAGTGCCATGAGCATACCCGCCATGGTGCGCCGCTGACCGGTCAGGTGTGACAATGAGGCCAGATAACTATCCGGCACTTGCAACGGCGTATGCACGGCATTGAAGGGAACGTAGAGAAAGAACGGTTTCTCTTTGCTTTGCTCATTCACAAACTTCACCGCCTCCTTCGCCAACAGATGCGTGGAGTAGCCCTCCTCCTTCAATTTCTCGCCGTTGCGATACCAGTCCAGTTCGCCATCGCGAATGTGCGTATTGTAATCGATGGCCCCATAGAGGTGTCCATACGCGTGATCGAAGCCGCGCGCATTCGGCTGATACGCCTTGTCAAAACTGCCCAGGTGCCACTTGCCCGTGATCGCCGTGCGATAGCCCGCTTCCTTCAAGGCCTGCGCCAAGGTGCGTTCCTCCAGCGGCAAGCCATACTTCGCCCAAGGCCGGATCACGCCCACCTGCAAACCCGTGCGGATGGGATAACGCCCGGTCATCAAGGCCGCCCGCGTTGGCGAACAGACGGGCTGCACATAGAACGACTCCAGCACCGCCCCGGCATGCGCCAGCTTGTCGAGGTGCGGCGTCTTGATGTCCTTGCCGCCGCTGAAGCCGCAATCCATGTAACCCAAGTCATCCGCCAGGAAGAACACGATGTTTGGGCGCTCGGCGGCTGGTAAATTCGTCGCCAGCAAGACCAGCGCAAAGCAGAGAAGTGTAAATCGTTTCATCATATCACTTGTTCTTTTTGTTCTTCTTCTTGGCCGGAGTTTCCCCTTCACCGCCCTCGCCGGTGCGGGCACGTTCCTCGGCATTCACCTTCGGGAAGTGCTGACTAAGCTCCTTCTTCACACTGTCATACTTCGCGTCCTTCGCCAGATTCGTCCAGCCATAAGGATCCGTCTCATGGTTGTAGAGTTCCTCGCCACCATCGGCATATCGGATGTAGCGCCATGTCTCGCTGCGCAGGCTGTGGTTCTCCTTGTGGAAAGTCGTCAGCGCCGGAATTTCCCATTTCGCCTTGGGGTTCTTGAGCAAGGGCGTGATGTCCAGTCCCTCCACATGCGCGGGTTTGGCGACACCGGTCAAAGCGCAGAGCGTCGGGAAAATGCTCATGAAGTCCACCGGACGCTCGCATACGCCACCACGTTTCGTCACACCGGGAGCCACCCAGATGAACGGAGCGCGCGTGGCTTCCTCCCACAACGCAAACTTCCGCCAGTGCGATTTTTCACCCAGATGCCAGCCATGATCGCCCCAGAAGACGATGATGGTGTTGTCGCGATCCGGTGATTTGTCGTACGCATCCAGCAGACGGCCGACCATCGCATCGCAGAACGCGATGCTGGCCAGATACGCCTGCACCGCTTCTTTCCAGCGACCGGATTTCACGATGTTGGCGTGGTCACCTTCCGGGCGCGCCATCTTGATCCCACCCGGCGGCACGTCATCCAGATCATCCGCGCGATACGGCGGCAGCTCGATCTTGTCCAAAGGGAACATGTCGAAATATTTCTTCGGCACACTGAAGGGCATGTGCGGTTTGGACAAACCGACCGCCAAGAAGAAAGGCTTCTCCTGTTTCGTCTTCAGCTTCTCCACCCCATAACTCACCACCTTGTAATCCGGCATCTCGTCATCTCCATTCGCCAGCGGATAGAATTTGATGCCGCCCACGCCATCGTCCTTCGCGTCCGGGTGCCGCTGGAGATTGCGACCCTGATCCTTGTCGAAGTACTCCGTCCACTCACCATCGCGGTGGTCAGCCGAGTGATAGATCTTGCCCGCGCCAAAAACATTGTAGCCCGCGTTCAGGAACTGCGTGGTCAACGTCTTGTCTTTGCTGATGGCGAGCTTCCAGTCTTGGCCGTTGTCATACACACCGCTGGTGCTGGGGCGCAGGCCGGACATGAGGGCGGCACGGGAAGGATTGCAGACCGGCGCCGCGCAATTCGCCTTGGTGAAGGTCACACCCATCTTGGCGAGGCGGTCGATGTTCGGCGTCTTGGTCTGAGGATTACGGCCCAAGTGCCCGACCCAGTGGTTCAGGTCATCCACGGCGATAAACAGCACATTGGGTTTGGCCTTGTCCGCTGCGAAGAGCGCGGAGGGCAACACCGCCAAAGCGGTCAGGAGCAGGAGAAAAGGTTTGAGTTTCATGATTGGCATGACGTTAACAGATGATGACGGAACTGGGCAGCAAAGGGTTACGACTTTCCTTTAACACAAACGGCCTATGGCTGTCAGGAAAATCTCCAGCTCAAGGAATCTGAAACCGGAGGTAAATCTCCATCATCCGCGCCACCGTCGCCGGTTCCTTATCCAGCTCATTCCGCGTTTCCTTCAAATCACGCCCCAGGTGATAAAGCTCCGTGGCCTTGCCCGCTTTCACGATGAGTTTCCAATCACCCTCCCGCACCGCGAACACATCGCCACCACCCAAGGCTTGCTGAAGCATCGGCTGGTTGCGCACGGGTTTCTCTCCGGCCTGTCCCAAAACCGCAGCTAGAACATCCACGCTATCCTGCGCCGCACCCTTGGCCGGAGCCGTGCCGGTCAATGCCGCAAGGCTCGCGTACATATCTACCAAACCGATGGTCTGTGCGCTCACCGCATTCGCTGGCACCTTGCCCGGCCAGCGCACGATGAACGGCACGCGATGTCCGCCCTCATAGATCATCGCCTTCTTGCCCCGGATCGGCGCGAATGATCCTTTGTCTGCGCCATTGTCCGAACTGAGGAGGAAGAGTGTGTTCTCCACGATGCTGTCCGCCTTGTCACCGTCCCCGTTCGGGTCTTCCAACTGGCGCAATAGCTCGCCGATAACATGATCATTCAACACCACCATGTCATTGCGCAGCGGTGACTCATCATCGTTACCGCCTTGGCCAAGCACCGGTTTGCCGTTCAACTCCTTCGGCGGCACATAAGGGAAATGGTTCGCGGCCGCGGCGTAGTACATGAAGAAAGGTTGCAGTGGCGATCTCTGCCGGTGTTGCTTGATGAACTCCCTCGCCTTGGCACTGGTGAGGACGTCCTGATGGTCATCCTGCCAGGAAGGCGCGACCCAGCCCTGACGATAGATCCCGCCGGGCAACTTGGTCTCCGGACGCAACTGCGTAGGCAACGCCACCACCCGATCATTCTCCACCATGGAGTACGGGTCATGGTTCATGCTGCTGGCGATGCCGTAGTAATAATCAAACCCATGCTGCAACGGGCCATCTGTGATGGGTTTGGTGAAATCCACATCCGTCGTAGTGAATTGCGAAGTGCCCACGCCGGGCTTGGCGATACCATCACCTGCCTTGTTTGCCCATTGCATGCCCAAGTGCCATTTACCGAAAGCGCCCGTATGATAACCGGCGCGCTTCAACAGACTGGCAATAGTCTCATGCTCCTTTTTCAGTAAAGGCGCATCATAGGCCGAGCGCAACACATCATCCTTCAACGCACTGCGGAAAGGATAACGGCCGGTGAGCAGACCATAGCGGGTGGGAGTGCAGACAGAGGCAGGTGTGTGAGCATCCGTGAAGCGCAATCCTTCACGCGCGAGCCGGTCCATGTTCGGTGTAGGAATCTTGGAGGTCGCATCATACGCACGGATGTCCCCCATGCCCATGTCATCCGCGAGGAAGATGATGATGTTCGGCTTGCTTGCGGCCTTGGCTGGCCATCCCAGGCAGGCCAAAAACAACAGCGATAGAACCAAACGTTTCATTGTTTCGCCTTTTTCTGCTTCGGATTGTTACCACCGGGTTGCCTGGCTTCTGGCTGCTTCGCCAGCATCGCCAGCAGCTCTTTCACCACTGCGGGTTGCGTTGCCGCCAGATTCTTCGTTTCCAACGGATCGGTCTGATAATCGTACAACTCGAACTCCGCCGTGTCTGCGGCTGCTCCCGGCTTCTTCCACTCCACCAGACGGTAACGCTCGGTGCGGATGGCGCGGCCCATGCGTTCACCGCGCGGATAACAATGCGTGGCGTGATCGCGCACCCGTGCTGTGCCATCACGCAAGACCGGCACCAGGCTAACACCATCCATGGGCTGCGGCACCGACGGCTTGGGCAGACCGGCCAGTTCGGCCAACGTGGGAAAGACATCCACCGTCTCCGCCAACTGTCGCGTGTGCGAACCGGGCTTGGCCACACCGGGAGCGACGAAGATCAGCGGGATGCGATTGGCCTCCTCATAGTTCGTGTGCTTCGTCCAGATGCCGTGATCGCCCAGGTGCCAGCCATGATCACCCCAGAGCATGATGATGGTATTTTGCGCCAGGCCAAGGCGGTCCAACTCATCCAGCACGCGGCCCACTTGTGCATCCATGTAGCTGATGCAGGCATAGTAGGCATGCAGCAATTTGCGCTGCGTCTCCTCCTCCTTCAGGTTCGCCACGGTGAGCGGATCGTAATTCACGATCTCGCCGCCGACCTTGCCCGCGTAACCAGGCGCGCCTTCCGGGTCTTTCTGAAACGAAGCGAGCGTGAACTTCTTGGGATCGTGCATGTCCCAATACTTCTTTGGCGCAGTGAGCGGCAGATGCGGCTTCACGAAACCGAGCGCGAGGAAGAATGGTTCGCCCTGCTTCTGCTTTGCCGCTTGCAAGCGCTTGATGCCTTCATCCGCGATGCGCCCATCCGCATAGGCGTTGTCCGGCACATCGCTGATTTCCCAAGCCGCACCACGGGGCAGTTTGCCGATCTCATTGAGGCGTTGATTCGTGAAATGCGCCTCTTCCCGCGTGAGCTGGCCATCGGCGGAATTCTTCGGGTCGAGGTACTCCACCACCTTCTCCTTCATCGCTGGCACGCTCCAAGAAGCCGCGTCATCATTGTTGCCATGACCGGTATGAAGAATCTTGCCGATGGCCTCGGCGCGCCAGCCGTGCTTCATGAAATACTGCGGCAGCGTCACCGCATCCGGCACCGCCTGGCGGAAGTTTGTGGACAATCCGTAGATGCCCAAAGACGTAGAGCGCGAGCCCAACAACAGATTGTTGCGCGAAGGCGCGCACACAGACTGATTGCAATAAGCGAGGTCAAACCGCATGCCACGTGCTGCCAGCCGGTCAAGGTTCGGTGTCTTCGCCAGCTTGTCGCCATAGCAACCAAGTGATGGCTTCAGGTCATCGACGCAAATGAAGAGGACGTTGGGCCGCTCCGCGGCCAAGCTCAAAGGTCCAAGCTCAAAGCTCAACAAAGCGAGCATGAACCAGATAAAACTTTTACCTGCCTGACGACAGATTGAGCCGTGGTCTTGAACTTTCATCCTACTTTTTCTTCCCTTTCTTGGTCGGCGCGTTCTCCGTGCCCGCAGTTTCACCTGGACGGGTGGATGCCGGATCGGACAGCAGACGCGGCTCGTTGAAGACCGTGCGCTTGTCACCTTGTTCCTGCATCCATGCCTCCAACTGTTCACGCAACTCTTTCACCCTTCCGGCATGTTCAGGAACCGCGACCAAGTTGCGTTCTTCCGCTGGATCGGAACGCAGATCATAAAGTTCGAACTCTGGCCTTTCATGGTAGCGTTTCACCAAAGCGGCGGCGGCGGCGTTAGTCTTAGAAGCCTCATACCACGACAGCCAATAGCGGCCGCCATCCTTGGCCATGACCCGGTCCACATGTGTGGTGTGGGCAAACTCGGGATGCAAGTTCCAGATCAGCTTCCAATCCCCGGTGCGGATGGCGCGGATGGGATAGATGTTCATGCGACCATCGCCGCTATGCGTGGTGTATATGACCTCGCGATGTGTGGACCGCTCGCCGCGCAAGACTGGCAGGAACGAACGGCCGTCCAAACCCGACGGCACTTTGCCTCCCGCAGCTTCAATCAGCGTCGGGAGCAGATCCGGCCATTGGATCATGGCGTCGGTTTTCTTACCTGGTGCAACCACACCTTCCCAAGCCGCCAGGAATGGCACCCGGATTCCCGCATCATAAAGGTTCCATTTGCCCAGCGGCCACTGGGAACCATGGTCGCTGGTGTAGATGAAAAGCGTTTCCTTTGCCGGCAGGTGCTTGCGGGTCAGCTCACGGATCTCCCCCAGCAAGGTGTCCGCCTTGGTCACATCGGTGTAGTAGCGCGCCCGCATCTCACGGGCCACAGGGGTGTCCACAAAGTTGCGTGGCAGGTTCAGCTTCGCCTCATCATACCCATCATTCTGCGGCCAAGGCGCGTGCGGTTCATGCGTGCCAACGAAAAGACACAACGGCTTGCTCCGGTCCCGCCCGCTTAAAAACTTCGCCACGAAATCAGCCGAGTGCTGCTCGTCGAACACGTCGAAACCGTGGTTCTTCGCATCAGAGCGGCCGTGCGCCACCTTGCCGAAAGCCGCGGTCTGGTAACCCATTTGGCGCAAGACTTCGGGCAAGGAAGTGATGCCCTCGCGCTTGTAAGTGTGATTGGCTTCAGCCCCGTTCCGCGCGGGCATCAGGCCGGTCAGCATCGCAGCCCGGCTCGGAGCGCAGGAAGGGGAAGCGGTAAACGCGCGGGTGAACGTGAGCCCGGCCTCGGCCAGACGCTGCATGTTGGGCGTGCGCACATCACGCGCGCCATACGGGGTGGAGTCCAGCAGCGCATGGTCATCGGACAGGAAGATGACGAAGTTGGGCCGCTCGGCGGCCAGGCTCAAAGAGCCAAGCTCGAAGCTCAAACCTAAGAGTAAAAGCAGGATAAATGACTTTTTCGCAGCCATGATTAAGCAATTAAGCAGTTCACAACCGACACCGCAGCGGCTACTCCTTGGCCGCCAGCTCAGTCGCCTCGTCTCCTTGGGCTTTCATCCATTCCAACAGCTCGGTCTTGAGGCGCTTCACGCGTTTGTCGTGGCCGCCATGGTCGATGAGGTTGGTCAGTTCAAACGGGTCGGACTTGGTGTCGTAAAGTTCCCAGCGTGGATGACGCTCGATGAGATTCACCAGGTGCGCGGCCGTCGCGTCCTCCTTCGCTTTCGCCGTCCAGGTGGAATAGACTTCCCCATGGCTGTCGGGGATGTCCATGACCTTGGTGAAGTGCGTGGTCCACTGACGCTCGGGATTCAGGTTAAGCACCAACTTGAAACGCTCGTCCCGCACACCACGTTGCGGGCAAACGTTCATCTCCCCATCGCCGGTGTGACTGGCGAAGATGGTCTCGCGGAATTTCTTCTCATGGTCCAATAGCACGCCCTTGAAGCTTCGTCCATCGATGCCCGCCAAGGTGCCGCCACCGGCCAGCTCGTAAAACGTGGGTAATACATCCACCAAAGAGATGAGCGCATTGCTGTGGGAGTCGGGTTTGATCTGCCCGGGCCAGCGCGCGATGAACGGCACGCGCAGGCCAGTGTCATAAACGGTCCATTTGCAGTGCGGCCACTCAGGGCCTTGATCGCTGGTGAAGATAAAGAGCGTGTTCTGCTCGAAACCATGCTTCTTCAACGAACCCAGCACCTGGCCGACACGCTGGTCCATGGTGGTGATGTCCTGATAGTAATTCGCCAGCGCGGTGCGGGTCTTGGGTGTGTCCACCATGATGGGCGGGATGGGCAGCCTGGCCGGATCGTAGGTCTTGTTCTTCTCCCAGAGCACGTGCGGATTGTTGTCCGCGAGGATGAGGCAGAGCGGTTGCTCCGGTTTCTCCCTGGCGTGTTGGGCAAGGAAGGCATCCACGGCGGCTGCGTCCAATCCTTCAGCGCGATAACGGCGGGGGAATTTCGGATTCGGCGGTAAGGTCGCTTTCAAGATCTCAAAAGGATAGACCGACGGCGGCTTCACATGGCTCTTGTTCGCCAACACCACGCGGTAGCCTTGCGAACCGAGATGCTGGGCGATGGATTTCACCCCTTCCTTCGAGCCGGTGTGGTTGCCCATGAGACCGTTGCGGGACGGATACAGACCCGTGTAGAGCGCGGCGCGAGACGGTGAGCACGTGGGTGAGGCCGCGAACATGCGGTTGAACTTCATGCCTTGCGCGGCCAACCGGTCCACATTCGGTGTGCGGATGGTTTTGTTCCCATAACAACCGACGAAATCCACGCCAAGGTCATCAGCCAGATAGAGGACAATGTGCGGGCGAGCTGCGGCGAAACCGGCAGAGGGCAGCGTCAGGCAAAGCAGCATCACAAGCATCAAACCCAGCCAACGAGGACGCGGCAGCAATGCGGCAACAGGGAACATGCTGCGACGTTAGCCTAACTCCAGATAAAGGCAATGCCTCGAATCCGCCTGAACCTTGGGGAAATGCACCTAGATGGGATAATCCGTGATACGTAACTTGAACGGCTCACTTCGGGGCCATGGCAGCTATATCCAGTGCATCGCCCAGATTGCGTTGGAGCGCGGTCAGTTGGCCGAAGAGTTCTTTGAGCTTGGCGGCGTGCTTGTGGCTTTCGGCGAGGTCGGTCATCTCGAAGGGGTCTTGCTTCAAGTTGTAGAGACGCAACTTTTTGATCTTGGGATAGACGATGAGTTTGTAATCACCGACGGTCACGGCGCGTTGCAACTCAAGATACGCGCCATAGATTTGTGGGTAGGGAGACAGCTTCGCATCACCACGCAGCAAGGGCAGCAGGCTGTTGAAGTAAACATGCTCCGGCGCAGTGGCACCAGCGAGAGCAAGCGAGGTGGCCATGACGTCCTGCAAATAGATGGGCGCTTCGACACGGCGATTCTTGGTCACGCCGGGACCAGCCACGATGAAGGGCACCCGCACGCTGTGGTCATACATGTTCTGCTTGCCCACCAGTCCGTGATGGCCCACGGCAAGGCCGTGGTCGGCGGTGAAGAATATCCACGTGTTGTCCTCCTGCCCGCTTTTCTTGAGTTCATCGAGGATGCGGCCGATCTGTTGATCCAAATGCGTGATGAGCGCGTAGTACTCGCGGCGATGCGTTTTGATCGCGAACTCGGTGCGCGGGAAGGGAGCGAGCTTTTCATCGCGCAGCGAAGGACCGCAGCCGATGGCGTCCTTGAACGGATACTCGGCGAGATAATTCGTGGGCGTCTGGATGCGCTCCAGCGGGTAGCGATCGAGGAAGGATTGCGGGGCCTGACGCGGATCGTGCGGCGCATTGAAGGCGATGTACATGAAGAACGGTTGCGGCTCCTGCTTCGCGCGCTGGAGGTAATCGATGGCGTCATCGGCGGTCACTTCGCTCCAATGCTTGCCACCCTGCCAGAAGCCGCCGAGGTTCGTGTTCGCCGGGTTCCACGGGTCGGGCTGGCCTTGGAGCGGGCGGTTGTAAGCTTCCGGCGTATCCTTCGGCATGCCCGCGCGGATGTTGCGGGCGATGTGAAAGGCCTTCGTAGCGTCGGCCTTGATGTGCCATTTGCCGCTGAAGTAGGTCACGTAACCGGCCTTGGCCATGAGCTGCGGCCAAAGGACACCCGCCTCGCGCTCCTTCTCCGTCTGGTCATAGATCTTGTTCGCGCTCCAGACGGAACGGCCCGTGATCAGCATGGTGCGGCTGGCCACACAGACGGCCCCGCTCCATGAACCCATGTTGTAAGCACGGGTAAAGGTAGTGCCGCGCTTGACCAGCTTGTCGAGATTCGGCGTGTCGATGTCCGTATGGCCGAAGGCGCGGATGGCCTCGTAGGTGTAATCGTCCGCGAACAAGAAGAGGATGTTCGGTTTCTTGTCGGCAGCGTGAGCAGAAGAAAAAGCACCTGCCAGAATGGCCAGGCACAACAGCGGCAGACGAAGCAAAACGACGTGGAACATGCTGGGATAATAACAAAATCGGCGGGTTGGGCAAAAGGAAATGAGCTATGACGCGAGAATATTGACGGTGCATCTGCCCTCGCAAATTGTTGAAACTTCTACTCAACGGCCATCGCCTGTGTTAGCGTGAAAAGCAAACCCGAGAATTTATGTTGAAGCATTGGCTCTTAACGATGGTGCTGGCGCTGGCGTCGGCAGTGACTTCGCTGGCAGCGCAACAACCGAACATCGTGCTCATCTATGCCGATGACCTCGGCTATGGCGATGTGAGCGCGTATGGGGCGAAGACCATCCAGACGCCGAACATGGACCGGATCGCGAAGGAAGGTCTGCGCTTCAACAGCGGTTACGCCACTTCGGCCACATGCACGCCCTCACGCTATTCACTGCTCACGGGCGAATATGCTTGGCGCCAGAAGGGCACGGGCATCTTGCCGGGCAGCGCGGCGCTGATCATCAAGCCAGGCCGCACGACGTTGCCCGCTATTTTGCAGAAGGCGGGTTACCAGACGGGTGTCGTGGGCAAGTGGCACTTGGGTTTGGGAGATAACACCTTGGACTGGAACGGCGAGATCAAGCCCGGCCCACTGGAGATCGGCTTCAACTATTCTTACATCATGGCCGCCACGGGTGACCGGGTGCCGTGCGTGTATGTAGAGAATCATCGTGTCGTGGGGCTGGACCCGAAGGACCCGATCGAGGTGAGTTACGGCAAACCCATCGAAGGTGTGCCCACAGGGAAGGCGAATCCTGAGTTGCTCACGAAACAGAAGCCCAGCCACGGCCATGACATGAGCGTGGTGAACGGTATCAGCCGCATCGGTTACATGAAAGGCGGCAAGTCCGCCTTATGGACGGATGAAGACATGGCAGATGTGTTCACGGGCAAGGCGGTGCAGTTCATCGAGAAAAACAAGGCCAAGCCGTTCTTCCTGTTCTTCGCGCTACATGATCCGCATGTGCCGCGCGTGCCGCATCCGCGCTTCGTGGGCAAGAGCGGCATGGGACCGCGCGGGGATGCGATCATCCAGGCCGACTGGTGTACAGGCGAGATTTTGAAGGCGTTGGAAAAGCTGAAGCTGACGGAGAATACCATCGTCATCCTGAGCAGCGACAACGGGCCGGTGATCGATGACGGGTATCACGATGACGCGGTGAAGCTGCTGGGCAACCACAAGCCCAGCGGACCGTTCCGCGGCGGCAAGTACAGCAAATTCGAAGCAGGCACACGCGTGCCGTTCCTAGTGCGCTGGCCCGCGAAGATCAAACCGGGCGTGAGCGAGGCGCTGGTGAGCCAGGTGGATCTGTTGGCTTCGTTCGCGGCATTGACGGGACAGCAGCCGAACAAAGCGGAATCGCCCGACAGTCAGAATATCTTGGCCGCTCTAATCGGCGAATCAAAGACGGGGCGTGAGCACATCGTGGAGCATGGCAACGGGCTGGCGCTGCGCGTGGGAAATTGGAAATACATCGAGCCCAGCAAAGGGCCCAAGGTGAACAAGAACACGAACACGGAGATGGGCAACGATGAAGCGCCGCAACTCTATGACCTGGGCAAAGACGTGGGTGAGAAAAAGAATCTCGCAGTGGAGAATCCAGAGAAGGTGAAAGAGATGCAGGCGGCTTTGGAACGCGTGCGCAATGCCCAACCTTAAAACTATGACTCGCATGAAACTGCCGAAATTGCTGCTGGGACTGTTGTTGCTGGGTTTGAATCTGGGCGCTCCCCTTTCCGCTGCCGAGCGCAAGCCCAACATCATCTTCATCCTCTCCGATGACCTGGCGCAGGGAGATGTAGGCGCTTACGGGCAGACGAAGATCAAAACGCCGAATCTGGACCGGATGGCGGCGGAAGGGACGCGCTTCACGCAGGCGTATTGTGGCACGACGGTGTGTGCGCCTTCGCGGGCGTCGCTGATGACGGGCTTGCATACGGGGCACAGTCCGGTGCGGGCGAATTTTGAGGCGCAACCGGAGGGGCAGTTCCCCTTGCCGGCCGGGACGATGACCGTGGCGAAGGTGTTGAAGGAGGCGGGTTACGCCACGGCGTGCATGGGCAAGTGGGGCATGGGGATGTTTGATACGACGGGAAGTCCGTTGAAGAACGGCATCGACCATTTCTTCGGTTACAACTGCCAGCGGCATGCGCACAGTTATTTCCCGACGTATCTTTATAATGACGACAAGCGCATCGAGTTGCCGGGCAATGATGGCAAGGGTGTGGGCAAGACGTATGCGCAGGAACTCATCGCGCAAGAAACTATAAACTGGGTGAAGCAGCAGAAGGATAAGCCGTTCTTCCTGTTCTACGCCATCACACTGCCGCATGGGCGTTTCGAGATCGATAACCAGGGCATCTACGCGAACGAGCCGTGGACCGAGCAACAGAAGAATTACGCAGCGATGGTGACGCGGCTGGACAGCGATGTGGGCCGCTTGCTGGCCACGCTGAAGGAATTGAAGATCGATGATAACACGATCATCTTTTTCGCGGGGGATAATGGATCCTCTTTTGATCCGAAGTCGGAGATCGGGAGGATGTTCGACCAGACGATGGGCGGGAAGTTGCGCGGGTTCAAACGCAGCATGTATGAAGGGGGCTTGCGGCAGGCCGGGTTGGTGCGTTGGCCGGGCAAGGTGCCGGCTGGACGCGTGAGTGATGAGCCGTGGGCCTTCTGGGATTTTCTGCCGACGGCTGCGGAGCTGGCGGGAGCCACGCTGCCGAAGGGGGCGAAGACGGATGGGCTTTCGCTGGTGTCATTCTTGAAGGGCGGTCCGGCACCGAAGCGGGAGTATTTCTACTGGGAATTGCATGAGGCGAAATCCATCCAGGCCATCCGGTTTGGAGATTGGAAGGCGGTGCGTAACGGACCTTCAGCTCCGATCGAGCTGTATGATCTTAAAGCGGACAGCGGGGAGAAGAATGATCTCGCGGCAGCCAAGCCGGAGCTGGTGGCGAAGGCGGAGGCGTTGATGAAAGCGGCGCGCACCGATGATCCGAACTGGCCGATGGCGGAGAGGCGGGATCAGAAGAATCGCAAGGGGAAGGTGAATTGATTGCTGCTAAGGTTTCCGAGAACACTTTGCAGCGATTGTCCTAATCAAGCTTCAGTTGACCGTAAACTCCCTGCTTCGTCAGCGGCGCGCTGAGGACAGCACGCCCTACCTACCATGTTCGCGAGAATCTGCCTTGCCTCGCTTAAAGAACGCCCTTGCCAAATCGCCTTTGCAGGGGTGGGGTTATCGGCTAACACCTTCGGCATGCGTTTCCCTGTTTTGTTTTTGGCGGGCTGTTGCCTGCTGACGATTGCCAGTTTTGACTCTGCCTTGGCTCAAGGCAGCAAGGCGGATTACGAGCGCGCGACCAATCTCCGCAAGCTGACGGAGGGCAAGGTGCTGAACCAGCGGGTGGTGCCGCAGTGGTTGAGCAACGGGGAGGATTTCTGGTATCGGCGCGAGCTGGCGGGGGGCGGGCATGAGCACATCCTAGTCATCAGCAGTCAGGGCAGCCGACAGGTGGCGTTTGATCATGCGAAGCTGACGGAGGCACTTACCAAGGCAGGGGTGAAGGATTTGAAGGTGGATCGATTGCCGATTGATCGCATTGAGCCGGTGAGCAAAGAAGTGGTGGAGGTTTTGCTGCGGGGCAAGTGGTGGGAGTTCAACAAGGCTTCGGGTGCGGTGAAGCTTTTGGAGAAGGCAGCGCCCAAGCTGGCGGCCAGTGGTAGTGCTCCGAATGCTTCGCGTAACGGTGGAGCCAGATCGGGGATCAAATTCGTCAACCAGAGTGGCGGTGAGGTGGAGCTGTTCTGGCTGGATACGGAGGGTAATCGCAAGAGCTACGGCAAGCTGCCTGCGAAGGCGGAACGGGAGATGGGGACTTATGCCGGGCACGTGTGGCAGGTGTTGAGCAAGGAGGGTAAATCGCTGGGCAAGTTCGAGGCGACGCAGGAGAACGCCATCGCGGAGATCACCACGGATGCGCCGGGGGCGGAAGCGCCGACGGCAAGAGCACCGCGCGGGGAATCGCCGGATGGGAAGTGGGTGGCGTTCTTCAAAAATAACAATGTGTGGGTGCGGGAGAAGGCTATCGGGCAAGAAACTGCTTTAAGCACGGATGGCAATGACGGTGACCGTTATGGCGGGGCGTTCCATTGGTCGCCGGATTCGCAGAAGCTGGTGGTGCTGCGCACGAAGCAGGGCGGCGACCGCAAGGTGTACATGGTCGAGTCTTCACCGAAGGACCAGTTGCAACCGAAGCTGCACAGCTACGATTACTTGAAGCCGGGCGATCCAATCCCGCTGGCGAAGCCGCAGTTGTTTCACCTCGCGACGAAGAAGCAGATACCCGTGAGCGATGCGTTGTTCCCGAATCCGTGGAGCATCACGCAGATGGCGTGGACGAAGGATTCGCAGGAGTTCAGCTTTCTCTACAATCAGCGCGGGCATCAGGTGCTGCGCTTGCTGGGTGTAGACGCGGAGACGGGGGCGGTGCGGACGATCATCAATGAGGAGAGCCAGACGTTCATCGATTACTCGGGCAAGCTGTTCCTGCATCGCGTGGCGAATACGGGAGAGCTGATCTGGATGTCGGAGCGGGATGGCTGGAATCATCTCTATCTCTACGATGGCAAGACCGGCCAGGTGAAGACGCAAATCACGAAGGGCGAATACGTGGTGCGCGGGGTGGAGCGCGTGGATGATACGACGAGGCGGATCTGGTTTCGTGCGGGTGGATTCAAGAAGGAGCAAGATCCGTATTATATCCAGCATCTGTCCATCGGCTTTGATGGCAAGGGGCTGAACTTGCTGACGGGTGGTGATGGTACGCATGAACTGACGTATTCGCCCAATGGGCAGTGTTACATTGATACCTGGTCACGCGTGGACCAACCGCCGACCACTTATCTACGGGGCAAGACGCCGGGGCCGGGCTTGCTCTTGGAGACGGCGGACTGGCAGCCGTTGCTGGCGACGGGCTGGAAGGTGCCGGAACGGTTTGTGGCGAAGGGGCGGGATGGCGTGACGGATATCTATGGTGTCATCATCCGGCCGACGAATTTTGATCCTGCGAAGAAGTATCCGGTGATCGAGAACATCTATGCGGGACCGCACGGGGCGTTTGTCCCGAAGGAATTTCGTGCGTATCACGGCATGCAGGAGATGGCAGAGCTGGGGTTCATCGTGGTGCAGATCGACGGGATGGGAACGAATTTCCGGTCGAAGAAGTTTCATGATGTCTGCTGGCAGAACTTGGGCGACTCGGGTTTCCCGGATCGCATCTTGTGGCTGAAAGCGGCGGCGAAGTATCCGTTCATGGACCTCACACGGGTGGGCATCTATGGCGGGTCGGCGGGCGGGCAGAGTTCCACGCGGGCGCTTTTGGCGCATGGGGATTTCTATAAAGTGGCGGTGTCAGACTGCGGTTGTCATGACAATCGCATGGACAAGATCTGGTGGAATGAGCAGTGGATGGGCTGGCCGGTGGGGCCGCATTACGCGGAGCAATCGAACGTGACACAGGCGCACAAGCTGCAAGGCAAGCTGATGCTGGTGGTGGGTGAACTGGACCGGAACGTGGACCCGGCCTCCACGATGCAGGTGGCGAATGCGTTGCAAAAGGCGGACAAGGATTTTGATCTGCTCATCATCACGGGCGCGGGGCATGGGAGCGCGGAGACGGCGTATGGACGGAGGCGGAGGCAGGATTACTTTGTGCGGCATCTGCTGGGGGTGGAGCCGCGGTGGGAGGCTAAACGATGATCTGATTAAGGGTCTGCCTTATCGAATCTACGTAAACCTCCTGATTATCGCCTGTTCTCTCCGGCCAAGATTGACCCCGTATCTCGACTAACCCAAAATTGTCCTCACTCAATTCGGGCGGGATATGACCAGAATCAATCAATTCTTGGTGTTGTTGGCGTTGCTGCTGGTGACGTCGGCACAGGGAGCCTCTAAACCAAACATCATTGTCATCTTGGTGGATGACCTCGGCTGGGGTGATCTGTCTTGCTATGGGGCGAAGGATCTCAAGACCCCGAACATCGACAAGCTGGCGGCGGAGGGGATGAAGCTGGATACGTTCCGGGCGAATTGTTCGGTGTGTTCGCCAACGCGGGCTTCCTTGCTGACGGGGCGTTATCCGGATCGCGTGGGGGTTCCGGGGGTGATCCGGACGCATGCGAATAATTCGTGGGGGTATCTGACGCCATCGGGGCCGATGTTGCCGCAGGTGCTGCGGAGTCAAGGGTATCATGCGACAATGATCGGGAAGTGGCATCTGGGACTGGAATCGCCCAATCTGCCGTGGGAAAGGGGCTTCGAGTATTTCCACGGGTTCCTGGGGGACATGATGGATGATTACTACACCCATCTGCGGCACGGGGAGAATTACATGCGGGTGAACAAAGAGGTTACCAACCCAACGGGGCACGCGACGGATCTGTTCTCCAACTGGGCGGCGAATTATATCAAGGATCCGCGGCGGAATGAGAAGCCGTTCTTCCTGTATCTGGCTTACAATGCGCCGCATACGCCCATCCAGCCGCCCGATGACTGGTTGCAGAAGGTGAGGGAGCGGGAGAAGGGCATCGATGAGAAACGGGCGAAACTGGTGGCGTTGATCGAGCACATGGACGCGGGGATCGGCAAGGTTCTGGAGGCGGTGGAGAAAGCTGGCAAAAAGGATAACACGCTGATCTTTTTCAGCTCCGATAACGGCGGAGATTTGCCGCCGGGCGCAAACAATGGTCCTTGGCGCGATGGCAAGCAGAGCATGTATGAGGGCGGATTGCGAGTGCCGTTCATCGCCACTTGGCCGGGCAAGATCAAGGCGGGCACGACGAACGATCTGGAAGCGGTGACGATGGATCTGTTCCCGACGATCGTGGAGGCGGCGGGTGGTGTGAAGCAGCCGCGTGTGGATGGCTTGAGCATCCTGCCGACTTTGCTGGGGCAGAAGCAGGAGTTCAGCCGGGAGCTGTACTTCATCCGGCGCGAGGGGGGCTTGAACTACGGGGGCAAGGTGATCAATGCGGTCATCCGTGGGGAATGGAAGCTGGTGCAGAACAGTCCATTCGCGCCGATGGAGCTGTACCGCATCTCTGAGGACCCTCAGGAGAAGAACAACCTGGCGGACAAGGAACGCCGTATCTTCAACGAACTGGCCGTGAGCCTGCAAAAGCACTTGCAGGAAGGCGGCCGGGTGCCGTGGCAGAAGCCGGGGCCATGAGTGCCTGCCGGGTTGCAAAAGTTTGCGCGTGACTTCTTGTGCAGAAGGCCCAAACCAAATGCAGTGAAAACCTTCATATTAACGGTCATCTTGGCCGCTTGCTGCGCGGCCATTCAGGAATCCCGAGGAGCGGAGCCTTTGCCGGATATCCGTTCCGTAACGGCAGATCTGGTGACACCCAAGATGGAGTCGGCTGAACCAGCACCGGGAAAGCGGGTGAAGCTAACGGCGGCGGCATATACAAAGACAGATGCGTATCACGCACTCTATCTCCCGACGGATTGGCAGGCCGGGAAGAAGTATCCTGTGATCTGCGAGTATGCGGGGAATGGCAATTACACGAACAAGTTCGGTGATTTCTCGGCGGGCACGGTGGAGGGAAGCAATCTGGGCTATGGCATCTCGGGCGGGAAAGGCTTCATCTGGGTATGTCTCCCCTACGTCGGGCGCAGCAAGGAGGGCAAACTGACGAACATCACGCAGTGGTGGGGTGAAGTGGCGGAGACGAAGAAGTATTGCCTCGAAGCGGTGCGGGCGGTGTGCGCGAAGTATGGCGGGGATGGGGACAAGGTTTTGCTGGCGGGCTTCTCGCGAGGAGCCATCGCGTGCAATTATATCGGATTGCACGACGACGAGATCGCGAAGCTGTGGTGCGGCTTCATCGCACACAGCCACTACGACGGGGTGAGAAAATGGAATTATGCCGACTCCGATAAAGCGGCGGCGTTGGTGCGATTGAAACGTTTGAATGGAAGGCCGCAGTTCATCAGTCATGAAGGCGGGACGACGGAGACGAAGAAGTATCTGGCGGAAACGGGCGTGAACGGAGCGTTCACTTTCGTCGATTTCCCTTATCGAAACCACACAGATGAATGGGTTCTACGACCGATCAAGGAAAGGGAGCTGTTGCGCGCATGGTTGACCACAGCGCTCCGCCCCAGATAAGCACGCAGCCGCTGCCCGCGCCTCACAACTTGAAGAGCTTCTTCGAGTTCCCGAACAGGATCTTCCGCTCGATCGCCTTGCTCGGCGCCAGCCGCCTGATTGTCTCCAACGTCCTTGAACCCTGACAGCCGGCTCCCCGGCCGATGGTGTCATTGCAATCGCTGCCGTAGAGCAGCTTGTCCTGGTGGCGCGTGAAGAATCCCCGCGTATGCTCCTCATCCCGCAGCAGCGCGCCGAGGCCGGAACCGGCCGACATGTCGGCGAACATGTTCGGATAATCGCTCAGATACCGGTCCGTGATGCCGCCCGGCGTCACTTTGCCCATCGGGTAGAGCACCTTCTGGTCGTGATTCTTGTCGATGTTGCCCCACCAGGTCTGCGCGTGACCGATGAAGTTCACTTTGGGGAACTTCTCGAGCATCTTGTGAAAGCGCTCGATGCCCTTGTTATACGTCTCGTGCTGGAAGTGCATGAGCACCGGCACCCCATATTCCTGCGCGATCTCGGCGACCAGTTGCATGGCCGCAGAATCGCAATCCACATTGAACTTCTGCTCGCCGATGCCTTTCGCGCCCAGCTTCAGATACTTCTCCAGTTCTTTGCGTGTCTCCGGAATGTCCGGCACCTCATTGGCGAAAAACAAATACTCCTTGGGATTCGCCCGCGCCATCGCCACCACTGACTCATTTCCACTGGCGGCCGCGGCGAGACCGTTGGACTTACCCTTGTGCGTGGAATCGATCTGCACCGGACGGCCTGCGGGGAGCAATATGGTCGTGGTGATGCCCATGGCCCGCTGGTGGATGAGCAACTGCTCATTCGTGCGCCCAGAGTAGTCCGTGTGCTGATGGATGTCGATGACCGGCTCGTCCGGGTTTGGGGCCGCTCCGGCGGGGACACAAGAGCACGCGAGGACGGCAGCGGTGCCTTTCAGGAATTCACGACGGTTAAGGTTGGACATGATGGTCTGGTTGGTTGCTGAGGAATTCTGTTCCGTGGCCGAAGGATTTCAAATACAAACGTATCAATCATCGTCAGTAGTCTGTTGGCTAAACCATGAAAACATCGACCGCCACGCTGGTTATTACGACGCTCGCCACCGCCCTGGCCTTCAATCTCTCTGCTGCCGAGCCCGAACTGACCGCACAGGACCTGCCCCGCCTGAAACCCACCGAACCGGCGGATGTGATGAAGACCTTCACCGTCCGCCCCGGCTTCCGCATGGACTTGGTGGCGCACGAACCGTTGGTGGTCTCGCCGGTGGCGCTTTGCTTCGATGAAAACGGCCGGATGTTTGTGGTGGAGATGGTCGACTACTCCGAGCGCCGGGATGAGAAGCTCAGCCGCATCCGCATGCTGGAGGACACGAATGGCGATGGTAAGTTCGATAAAAGCACCGTGTTCGCCAAGGACCTGCCTTGGGCTACGGGCGTGCTCTATGCGAACGGTGGCATCTATGTGACCGCCTCACCGGACCTCATCTGGTTCAAAGACACGAACGGCGATGGCGTCGCTGAGGAAAAGAAAGTGCTCTTCACCGGCTTCGCGGAAGGTCGGGACCGGCTGAACATGCAGGCGCTGCCGAACAGCCTGCATTGGGGCTTGGACAATCGCATTCACGGTGCGACGGGGCCGAACGGCGGCATCCTGCGCAATCTCACCCGGTCAGATGCCAAACCGCTGGATGTGAACCGGCGGGATTTCTATTTTAATCCCACCACGCTCGAACTCTTCAGTGAAGCCGGCGGTGGGCAGAACGGCCTGAGCTTCGACAGCGCCGGACGCCGCTATGCCACTAGCAACAGCCGTCATCTGATGGCTTACCTGTTCGATAGCAAGTATGCCGCCCGCAATTCCGCTTACACGTTGCCGAATCCCCTCGTGGATATCCCGGTGGATGGCCCGGCGGCGGAGGTTTATCGTACCAGCCCGGATGAGGCGTGGCGCGTCATCCGCACCAAATGGCGCGTGGACGGCACGGTTAAAGGCGTGGTGGAAGGCGGTGGCCGTGCTTCCGGTTATTTCACCGGCGCGACCGGCGGCACCATCTATCGTGGTCATGCTTATCCGGCCGAGTTTCAGGAGAATGCCTTCATCGGCGATGCGGGCAGCAATCTGGTGCATCGCAAACGGATCCGGCCGGATGGTGCGGGCATCATTGCGGAACGAGCGGCGGATGAGCAGAAAGCGGAATTCGTGGCCAGCTCGGACAACTGGTTCCGTCCGGTGAACTTCGCCAATGCTCCCGATGGCTGCCTCTACATCATCGACATGTATCGCGAGGTCATCGAACACCCATGGTCCATCCCGGAATCCATCAAGAAGTTCGTGGACCTGGACAGCGGGAATGACCGCGGTCGCATCTACCGCGTCATCCCCGATGGGTTCAAGCAGCCCAAGTTTGCTGCGTTGGGCAAAGCCACCACCAAGGAATTGGTCGAAACTCTCGGTCACGCGAATGGCTGGCATCGCGACACCGCTGCGCGACTACTCTTTGAGCGGCAAGACAAAGCAGCCACGCCGTTGCTGGTAAAGTTTCTGCAGGGATCGAAATCCGCCCGTGGCCGGATGCACGCACTTTATGCCTTAGACGGGCAAGGCGCCCTCACTGAAAGCCATGTGCTGCGGGGCATGAAAGATCCCGAAGCATTGGTGCGCGAGCACGCAGTCAAACTGTCCGAGAGATTCCTGAAGCTGCCTGCTTCAAATGCGCTGCGAGATCAATTGCTGGCCCTGGTCAACGACCCGGCCATCAACGTGCGCTATCAACTCGCGTTCACTTTGGGCGAATTGAATCCGACCGACCGACCGACTTCCTTGCTGGCCCTGGCCAAACGGGATGGGGCGGATAAATGGATGCGCAGTGCGTTGCTGAGTTCCCTGCCGCCGAGTGCCGAGTTCATGCTCTCGGCAGTGGAACAGGACGCGGTCTTTCGCAGATCGGCTGCCGGTCAGGCCGTGCTCAATGAGTTGCTCCAACTGCTCGCGACTTCCAAAAAAACTGAGGACACCAAGCGCATCATCCAGTTCCTCGCCAGGACACCGACGCCGGAATCCTACGCCTACATCCAGGCTGTAGGTGCTGGTCTGCAGCGCGCTGGCAGTTCTTTCGCCAAGGTAGATCAACTTGGCGAAGTAAAGCCGGCTTTCAGCGCGGCACGCAAAGATGCCCTGTCGCCTGCGAACAGCGAAGCGCAGCGGCTGGAAAGCATCCGCACGCTGGCCTTTGACCCGGACAGTGCCAGCATCCCTTTGTTGGTGGACTTGTTGAAACGCGAGAACAGCACGGCTGTCCAATTGGCGGCAGTGAACTCACTAGGTGCTTTCAATTCGCCCGCGGTCAATGCAGGTGTCATCAAGCAATGGGCTGAGCTGCCATTGGCTGTGCGGGGTGCGGCGGTGGAATTGTTGCTCAAGCGTCCCGAACATTATGGCGGGCTCATGCAGTCATTGGAGACGGGCGTGATCAAGCCCCACGAACTTTCCGCAGCACAGGTCAAGCGGTTGCGTGACCAGAAGAACCCTGAGTTGAAAGCGAAGGCGGAGAAACTTTTCGCCCAGAGCTTCACCGCCAAGCGCGATGACGTGGTGAAGAATTTCCAATCGTCCATCCAGCTACGAGGGGATGCCCGGAAGGGGAAGCTGATCTACACCGAGCGTTGCCTCTCCTGCCATCGTGCCGAAGGCGAAGGTCATTCGCTCGGTCCCGATATCGTCACCGTGAAGACCACGGGTCGGGAGAAGCTGCTCGTGAACATCTTGGACCCCAACCGCGAGGTGCCGCCGCAATTCCTCAGCTACGCCATCGATACGAAAGATGGTGAGAGCTACACGGGACTCGTGGTGAATGAATCGGCGAACAGCGTCACGCTGCGCATGGCCTTCGGTCAGGAAACCACCGTCACGCGCGCCAATATCGCAAAGATGAACAGCAGCGGCCAATCCCTCATGCCCGAAGGACTGGAGGCCGGACTGACACCGCAGGATCTGGCGAACCTGCTGGAGTTCATCGTGATGGCGAACAAGTGATCCGCATTTCGCGCTTCTATCGTCGCGTCTGGCTCATAGCCACTTCTTTATCTTTTCCTGATACCGCGTGTAGATGAAGCCCAGCACGATGAGCGCGACGCCCAGCGCCATGAAGCTGAGCACGCGATAGAGCACACCAAGCTTCCACACATCCACGAAGATGGCGCGGCCGATGGCACAGGCGAAGATCACCAATCCCAGCCAACGCCACGCCCGCTCTTTCACCGCGAGACCACCGGCGAGGATGGCAAAGGCCAGCGCCGTCCAGCTCGCGGTCAGCATCCGGTTGGCCGCCCATTCGGACACATAAAGCCAGACACTGACGCCACTGATGACCGTCAAGACCAAGTGCCAAGTTTCTTCCACCCGAAACTCATCCTCTGAGCGGCGCAACATCTGTTGTGCGACCAATGGTGTCAGGATGGCCAGTAGATTGGCCCAGTAGATGTGCGGCGCGCCTTTCTGCAGCCAGAAGTCGAAAAAGGCGCCACCTGCAAACAGGGTCGCCAGCAGCAAAGCGCTACGGCTCCGCAGTTTCCAGCCCAGCAGGAAAACACCGAAGCCCAATGCCATCTGCATCCACACATGCTCCGTATGAGCGATGTATTGATGGATCCAGATGATGCTCATCAGCGCTGCCAGCAGATGATAGCTGTTCGCCAGCCAGGCGAAGCGGTGCTTGTCCTCACTGCCAGCCATCCAAAAACGGATCGCTCCGCCGAAGAGTGCAAACGTGAGCACCGGCACCAGATTGCGCAGGTCATCCAGCTTGCCCATGCCGACAAGGAATTGCACCCCAAGGTAACCGATGATGACCTGACCGAGGACCGCCAGCGCCCACCAGCGCGTCAGCACGCCGTAAGCCACAGTCATGATACCTACCAACGCGGTGACCAAGATGCGCTCATCCAATGCCCATTCGCGTTGCAGCCAGCTTATGCCCATGAGCAGAGCCATCAATGCCAGCAAGGCAAGCGGCAGCGTGCGACCCTCCTCGCTGTCGACTTCCTGCCGTTGCCACCAGTGGGCGAGCGCAAAAGTCATCATGATCAAGACCGCTATCGTCCAGGCCGGATAGACCAGTCCATCCGCGAACAACCACAACCATTGGGCGATGACGAGATAGCCCTGCCCCAAAGCCGCAAGCGGTTTCAGGCGATGCCACGGGAGCGTGAGCGCAAGCACGAGAGCGATGGCCCCCAACACGAGCGGACGCTGAATCGCCGTGACATTCAGGCGGACGACCTCAAACCAGATCACGAGCGCGGCCCCACTCCAAAGGGTGACCTTGGTGGCCAGCCATGAATCATCATCGCGATAGTTCCGCACAAACCAGCCCGTCACCGCCAGCATGAGCCCCGCCCCGATGGCCGGGAGCGCGGTCCCCCAATCATTGAGCCGCATGCCCTCCATCGCCGAGAGCATCCCGATGAAGCCCACCACATACGCTGCGGCCCGCAGCAGGCGCAGATTTTGCCCCTGCCCCACGAGCATCAAGACCAGCGCCTCCACGCACAGGATCAATCCCAGGCTCACACCGCTGAAATGCTCGATCAAGCCGATGGTCACAAATAACACCCCCTGCCCCAGCAACCACTGGCGCACGACCGGCTCATCGCTGAGCTTGCGATCCGCCAGCACACTGAGGGCAGTGCAGAAACCGCCGAAAACCAGCGACACCCACCAGAACGATTCGCGATGGAACTGCACAAAGGTCAACGCCGCGCTGCCGTAGAAGAACGCGTTGTTCAAGACCAGCATGGCCGCCCGGGTGGTCGGCTCCAAACCGGGAGTGCGCCGGGTGAACGCCCCCACCGTCAGCGCCAGCCAGCAACCAGACAGACAGGCAACTCCCAGCCAGAGCTGTTCACCACCGGGACCGGTGAGCCAGTCGATGTTGTGATGAAACCGCCAGAAGGCATACCCGATGTAAGTGGCCACCATGCTCGCGAGCGAAAGCACCGCCCAACGATGGCGCACCAGAAAAAACACCGAAGCTGTGGTCAGGATCAGATTGGAGACCAATGTGAACACACCCAACTGGCTGACCGCCGAGGTGTAATAGGACATGCCGATCGCGAACAAGGCCAGCACCTCGGAACGTCGCCGGTCCGCCAGCCATACGATAAAGCCCGCCCAGCCAAAAAGGAGCAGTCCATCCGCCACCGCACTGGCGATCACCTGCAAATGCGGGATATGATGTGCCGCATAGAACATGAAGTAAAAGGTCGCAAGGCCACCACCGAAGACGATGCGTCCGAAGGTCTGCAGCTTCTCATTGTCAGAACGACATTCGCACCACAGACCACCGCCGATGAGCAATGTGCCGACCAGTCCAATCGCCCCCAGCTTGCCCCACTCATTCAATTGCGGGATGACGTGCTGATAGGTGAAATAACCGAAGAACGCCAGACCGGTGAGCAGCAGCACCACTCCCAACCGCACGAACCAATAGGTCGCCAGCTTCATCTCTAAGTTGGCAGGTTCCACTGCCGGACCAGGAATCACGGGTGGAGCAGAGACCGATTCCGGCGGTACTACCTGCTCCTCGGGCGTGACCACTGGGATAGCCCCGCGATGGCAAACCATCTCTGGCATATCCGGCAAGGGCGGTGGCATTACCTGCTCTTGCTCGACCGGTGCGGCAGGCTCATCCGCCAGTTGCTCCGCCATCCGCTGTTCGAAGCTGTCGAGTCGCAAGCCGAACCTCTCCACCTGGCGGCGGATATGCTCGTAATCATCCCGTAGATGCATCAACTCTGCTTTGGCACTGGGTCTCATGGTCTGGCCTTTCAGTTCACTGCGCGCACCGTTTTTGATTTCGCCAGCCAGCCTAGTCCCTCTCTGTCCATTGCGTGAATTGATAATGAAATGGGTAACATTGATAAAACCAATGCTGCTCGGCTAACGCTTTTGGCTTCACCCTGTCCTCCGGCTCGCGTACCAAGGCAGGAACAGCATGCAACCGGCCCATCGAAATGTGACTCACGCCATCGCCCTCTGCCTGGGGTTGATCACGCTGCTGTTGTTTCTGCCGGTGAATCAGTTCGAGTTCGTCAATTACGACGACGACCTGCACGTCACTGATAATCCGGCTGTGCTTCAAGGCCTGACATGGGAGGGCATTGTGTGGGCCTTCACCGGCAGTGCGGAAATCTTCTGGCATCCGGTCACCTGGCTCTCGCACATGCTGGATGTCACGCTGTTTGGCCTGAACCCGGCCGGACATCACCTGATGAGCGTGATCATCCATCTGCTCGCAGCCATCGCGCTTTTCTATGCCTTGGTGGAATTGACCGAAAGAGCCTGGCCCAGCGCCTTGGTCGCCGCCTGGTTTGCCTGGCACCCCCTGCACGTCGAATCGGTCGCCTGGGTGTCCGAGCGCAAGGATGTGCTGAGCGGCCTGTTCTTCTGCCTCACGCTATTTGCCTATGCACGTTACGCGCGCAGCCAGAACCGCCGCTGGTATTGGGCGGCCTTTGCCGCCTTTGCTCTCGGACTCATGTCCAAGACGATGCTGGTGACCCTGCCGGTGGTTCTGTTGTTGCTGGATGTCTGGCCACTCAAGCGGGTGGCCATCACGAGTAAACTGGATCACGCAACTTGGCGCAAGCTGCTGCTGGAAAAGTGGCCCTATGCCGCCTTGGTGATTGTCGCGGTGCTGCTGACCATCGTGCCTGCCGCCCAGGCAAGCGTGCTCCGCTCCGACGATCAATGGGATCTGACGTTTCGTTTGAAGAACTCGGCGGTCGCCGTCATGCGTTATCTGGAGCTGACGGTCTATCCCGTCAAACTATCCGTCTATTATCCGCCCGCAGACATTCCGCTGATGCAGGCGCTGGTCGCCGGAGCATTGATTCTCGGATTGCTGGTCTGGAGCCTGCTTCAAAAAAACAGATCACCGTGGTGGACCGTGGCTTGGTGGTGGTTTCTCATCATGCTCCTGCCCGTGCTCGGTTTGATCAAAGTGGGCACGCACGCCTTCGCTGATCGCTATACCTATCTGCCCTTGATCGGCATCTTCATCGGCATGGCCTTTGGGGCGGATCACTGGGCTTGTCAGAATCCATCGCGGCAGAGAATTCTTGTCGGTATCGCAGCCGCCACCCTCATCGCCTGCATCGGATTGACGCGACAGCAGCTCACGGTTTGGAGAAACTCCATCACCCTGTTCGAGCAGGCGCTGAAAGCCACCAAGGACAACCCCATCGCCCATTACAACCTCGCCTCGGCGCTCGTGGCCCAGAACCGGGTGGACGAAGCATTGCCGCACTACGAAGCCGTGCTCAAGTTGCGCCCCAACCGGGAGGATGTACACTTTCACATGGGGCTGACCCTGGTGAAGTTACAAAACTTTCAAGCAGCCCGCAGCCACTTCGCCACTGCGGTGGAGCTGAACCCGGCCAATTCTGAGGCGCGCATGAACCTCGGCAATATTTTGTATCTCGACGGCAAGCCGAATGAAGCCATCGAGCAATTCCGGCAGGTCTTGCGCCTGAAACCGGACCATGATGGCGCCCGGAACAACCTCGGTCTCATCCTGATGGAACAAAACCGGTTGCCCGAGGCGGAAGCCAATTTTCGGCAGGCCTTGCACGTCCGGCCCGACAATACCGAGGCTCATTACAATCTTGGCCGCGTGCTGGTCAAACAGGATCAGGTTGAGGAAGGCTACCAGCACCTGCTCCAAGCAGCCCAGCTTGCGCCCACATCAACGGTGGCCTCATTGCATCTGGCCTGGCTGCTGGCCACTCATCCAGATGCCCGCTACCGGCGTGGAGCAGACGCCGTGCGCCTGGCCACCCAGGCCCTGCAATTGACCGGAGGCAATGATGCGCCCACCTTGGATACTCTGGCCGCTGCCTATGCCGAGACCGGCCAGTTCGACTTGGCGATCAAGACGGCCCGGCAGGCTTCCTTGCTGGCCCAATCGGCGGGTGCAACTGATTTGGTGGAAGCTTTAAATCTGCGCTTGAAACAGTATGAAAAAGGCCAAGCCTGGCGGCAGCAGCCCTGACCATGCAGAATAAAAAAACATCATCGCCCCCTGCTCCCGCCTGGCATCGGCTGGCACCGGCAGTCTTGCTCCTGCTCACGTTGCTGCTCTTCTCCAGCATCCGGCAGCATGAATTCATCAACTATGATGATAACCACTATATCACCGAGAGTCCGGAAGTGCTGCGTGGTTTAAGCTGGTCAGGCATGAAGACTGTTTTTACTGAACCGCACTTCTTCATGTGGCATCCGTTGACCACCCTGTCACATCAGCTGGACGTCACGCTCTTCGGGCTCGATCCCGGCGCTCACCATCTCATGAATGCGCTGATCCACGCTGTGAATGCCGCGCTGCTTTTCATCCTGCTGCGGACCATGACAGGGACGTTCTGGCGGGCTTTGATCGTCGCCGCGCTCTTTGCCTGGCATCCGCTGCGGGTGGAGTCCGTCGCTTGGGCGTCCGAACGCAAGGACACGTTGAGCACCTTGTTCTGGCTGCTGACCTTGCTGGCTTATGCGCGTTATGCCAGCAAGCCCAATGGGAAAAGTTACGCGCTGGTCATCGCCAGCTTTGCGCTCGGCATCATGACGAAGCCGTTGATCGTGACCCTGCCCTGCGTGCTGTTGCTGCTGGATATCTGGCCGCTGAAACGTCTGCCCGCCGAGGCACTCGCGAGCTTGACCGCGTGGAAGCAGCATTGGCCGACCCTGCTGAAGCTGGGAAAAGAGAAACTGCCCTTGTTCATCCTGTCAGGTTTGCTTTCCGTGCTGACCTGGCAGGCCCAGAGCAGCGGTGGCATCATCCGGACCACGGACCAGTTCTCGATAGCAGAACGTTTGAGCAATGCGGTGGTCGGCTATGCACGCTATCTCGGCAAGCTCGTCTGGCCGCAGGATCTCGTGGTGTTTTATCCGCACCCGGGACAATGGGCATGGCCCTTGGTGATCGGGGCTGGCTTGATCGTGGCGGGCATCAGCCTCTGGGTGATCCGGCGGCGCGGCACGCACCCGTGGGAATTGGTCGGCTGGCTTTGGTTTTTGGGCGTGCTGTTCCCGGCGATCGGGGTCGTGCAATCGGGCGGCCAGTCCATGGCGGACCGTTACAGTTATGTCTCGTGCATTGGCATCCTCATCGCGGTGATCTGGACCGGAGAAGTGGTGTCCCGGCAGAAAGGCTGGCGGAACGCCGGGCTCATCCTGACGGTGTTCCTGCCCTTGCTGGGTTATATCTGGCTCACACGCGTGCAGCTCAGCTATTGGCGCAACAGTGAGACGCTCTTCCGCCATGTGCTCGCGGCCTCACCGGGGAACGTGGTCGGCTACGAGAATCTAGGCAGTGCCCTGATGGCCCGGGGCAAGGTGGAAGAAGCGGCCGCCGTGATGATTGAAGGACTGACAGTGCATCCTGGCCGGCCCAATCTGCACAACAACCTCGGACTGGCCTATCGCTCATTGGGGCAGCCCAAGGCGGCCATCGAACAATACCAGTTGGCGCTCCGATCCAAACCCGCCTTCGCCGGCGCCCTCAATAATCTGGGAAATATCCTGCGGGAAAGCGGTGACATCGCCGGGGCCATTCGTGAACTCGAGGAGGCGTTGAAGCTGGAACCAAACGACTCCGAGACGATGAACAATCTCGCCCTGGCTTACGAAGAGGCCGGGCGAAAACTGGAAGCCGGGCCGATGTATCAAGCGGCGATCAAAGCTAACCCCGGCAACGTCGAAGCCCATGTCAATCTGGCCACCCTGCTGCTCGAACTGGGGCGCAAGGAAGAGGCGGTGGACATGTCCCGCAAGGCCGTCTCCCTCAGGCCGGATTTTCTCGAAGCGAATGCCGCGCTGTTCATTGCCCTGGCTGGGTCCGGCAAGCTGACCGAGGCCCGTGAGGCAGCTGCCCAAGCACTGCGACTGGCACACGCACAGAACCGTCCCGATATGGTGCGCACGCTCGAAGCTGAACTGGCCCGCTATGGTTTGCGGCCGTGATTCAAACTACGGCGTCCCTGCCGGGGCGAAGGCTTGATACATGATGGCAAGTTCCGTAGCGGAGGCCCCAAATTTGGCGCGGTCACCTTGCACACTGCGGGAGTATACAACAGCGGCAGCCTGCTCCACCACAGTTGGCAGCTCCGGCATGTCTGCCGGACGCAAATCACGAAAGCGGATCAGCTCGCGTAACGCGAAACTGGTATTGGTCACACCGAGCCGGGCAAATTCATCTGTCACTACCTGGATCGCCCGGCCGGCAGCCTGGCGTAACGCGGAGACTTCGACTGTGTTGAATGTCGAAGGCATAGCGGCGAGCAGATCGTTCATCGCGCGCACGATGATGAGATGATAGCCAGTTCGGGCATTGTGCGGGTCGATCCAGCGCCCGTTGGCGGTTTGGCCGGGTGCGACTCCCAGTGACCATTTATGCCAGGCCGCCTGCCAGTATTTTTCTTCCTTGGTCGTCACATAAGCTTGAGCCAGCAGGCTGACGGAAAAGGCGTTATAGTTGAAGTTGGCGACGCACTTTTGCTCCATGGCCCAAGCGGCGGCTTTCAGTCCGGCCTTGGTCCAATCCTTATGGCCCAGCAATGCTCCTGCTTTCAGCAATGCCAGACCGCATTCCCCGGTGTCGAACTGGCTGCCGCCCGAGGGGTCAACCGAGACGATCCAGCCATCCCTGATTTTCACAGCGCCTTGTTCCAGCAAGTGCTCGGTCATCTCGCCGAAGCGGATGTTCTTGCCGCGCAGATCGGGGAACGGGAAGTAGCCTTCCGGCTGTTGTAGATCCAGGAGAATACGACACGCTCCTTCCAGCACGGCGTCGAGTTCAGCCAAGCGGTCTGGGGCATGCTTTTGCACGGCGGGCCGGATATCACAGATGGCGCGCGCCAGTGAAGCGTAAGTGCGCAGCATCTGGCCAGTAAGCGGTTGACCGGCACGGATCTGACGGATGCTTTGGCCATCGGATTCCAAGGCCCGCAGGAAAATGGCTGCGTTCTCCGCTTCGCTAACAGAAACTTTGCGGGCGCGTTCCCCCTTATGTCGGGCATCGGGTGTGCCCGCTTGATCCCCCATGACGCGGGTCATTTCAGCGATGGTGGCTTTTACGGATGAAACGTCCGCTTGTTCCATGGCAGAGCTGAGTTTTGCGCCCAAGGGTTTCAGCGCCTGCTGAATTTGCGGTGTGGGGCGAAAAATCTTCAAACCGCTCATGGACCAGCCGCCGGGGTCGATGCCGACCAAGGTTTCCAGTTCGCGCACTTGCTGGTCGAGGGCGGTTGCTTTGTCGGTCTCTGGTCGACGCAGTCCTTTGCCGGTTTTTTCGATGCGGGCGACGAGGTCGCGATCGTTCAATTCACGGGCCAGTTGATGGGCCACCTTGAGGCGGCCTTCCAGATCGGCAAGGTCGGCTCCATGGGTGCTGATGAAACTGCCCGCCAACAAGGTCAGAGCCAGAAAAGTACGTATCATGGATATATCCAACAGGGATTGAGTTCTGACGGTCTGCACAAGCAGACAATCGGCAACCCCGGTCTGCCCTTATAAACGCCAGCGAAGCAAGCCGGTTACCAAGCGGATCAAGTTTTCAACAAAGAACGAAACGCTTCCGTGATGTGCGGGTGCTTAAAGAGATAGCCGCTCTGGATGAGCTTGTGCGGCTTAACCCGCTGGCTGGCGAGCAGGGTTGCTTCGGCCATCTCTCCAAAGGCGAGTTTCAAAGCCATCGCAGGCATGGGCACTTTGGCAGGCCGACCCAACGCTTCGCCCAAGGCGTGGGAAAAATCACGGTTCTTCACCGGTTCCGGACTGACGACATTCACCGCTCCAGACAGGTCGGCATGATTCAAAATGTGGAGGATCGCACCGATGGCATCTTCCAAGGTGATCCAGCTCACATATTGCTCACCATCGCCCGCAGGTCCGCCCATGCCGAGCTTGAACGGCGTGAGCATCTTGGCGAGTGCACCACCATTGGGTGACAGGATTACCCCAAAGCGCAAGAGGGCTACGCGGATGCCCGCTTCTTGGGCTGGTTCGGTCGCGGCCTCCCATTCACGGCCGGTTTGAGCCAGAAAATCGCTACCGTAAGCACTATCCTCCGTGATCCACTCTTCACCACAACTGCCATAGATGCCAACGGCGGAAGCCGAGAGGAAAATCTTCGGTTGCGGCCGCAGACAGGCCAACGTTTCAGCCAGCAAACGGGTGCCGAGGACGCGGCTGTCGCGGATGAGCTGTTTCTTTTCCTTGGTCCAACGACCATCAGCGATGTTGTCACCGGCCAAATGGATGACCGCCTCGACACCCTTCAGTTTGACGAGATCTATCCGGCCGCCGACAGGATCCCATCCGATGGCATTAGGTTCCCCCGCATTGCCGCCACGCACGAGGCGGATCACTTCATGCCCGGCTTGACGCAAGGCTGGTACAAGCTCACTGCCAACCAGGCCGCTGGCACCGCTGACCAAAATCTTCATGAGACAAGATTCCCTAGTTTAAGCTGGAGAGCAAGGAACACGCACATTTTACCACCCTGTGGCCGGGGGGCAAATCAGCGCGTGGTTGACGCTTTGGTGATTTAAAAGGCAAACTTAGGCATTCCATGAACACCACGCGTCGTGAATTTCTCGGGGTTTTCACCTTGGCAAGCTTGGGCGCTACTTCAGCCCTCGCACAGAACACGCCCGCGCCCGCCCCACCGGCGCGTCGCCCGCAACCACCGCCAGTCCATTCGCCGGAGATTCATGCAGACCGCACGGTGACGTTCCGTTATCGTTCGGCGACCGCCAAGAAAGTGGAGGTCAGTGGCGAATGGGGCGGCGGTAACAAGGCGATGACGAAAGGTGAGGAGAATGTCTGGAGCGTGACCCTCGGACCGCTGGAGCCAGAGCTTTACGGCTATGGCCTCGTGGTGGATGGTCTTCGAGTTGTGGACCCGGCGAATACTTACACCAAGCCCGCGCGCAATGTGAACACGAGCGTGCTGGATATCCCGGGAAAGCCACCGCTGATCCATGACTGGCAGGACGTGTCGCATGGGGTCGTGCATACGCATGATTATGTCTCCAAGGCGACGGGTTCATTGCGGCGCGTGCAGGTCTATACGCCACCGGGCTATGGCACCACGAAGAAGAAGGTGAATTATCCTGTGCTCTATCTCTTGCATGGCTCCGGGGATAATGAGGCGACGTGGGCCGCACTGGGGCGGGCGCATTGGATCGCGGACAATCTGCTCGCGCAGAAGAAGTGCGTGCCCATGGTCATCGTGATGACGAACGGACACGCGGTGGAGCGGCGCACTGATGCAGATCGCCTGCGTAATGTGGAGATGTATGAGAAGGAATTGCTGGAGTCTGTCATTCCACTGGTGGAAGCGAATTACACGGTGAAAACGGATGCGGGGAATCGCAGCATCATCGGGCTTTCGATGGGCGGGCAGCAATCGCTGGTGATCGGCGTGAAGAATGCCGACAAGTTCGCCTGGGTGGGCGGGATGAGTTCGGCGGTGCGTGATCCGGATACGACCATCGGGCCGATACTCAAACAAAGCGGGAAGTTGAACAAACAACTGAAGCTGCTGTGGTTCCAGTGTGGTATTGATGATTTCCTGCTGAATGACAACCGCAAGTTCGCCAGCATTTTGACTGAGCGTGGTATCCGCCACGGATACAAGGAGACGCCGGGAAATCATAGCTGGCCGGTGTGGCGGAAGTATCTGGCGGAGTATCTGCCGATCGTTTTTAAGAGCTGAAAGTTTTGATTCTTTTTATGATACGACTCACCCCTCAGCCCAGCCATCTCCCCCTTGAGGGGAGAGGGAGAACATTTGGTGCCTGTCTTAGCATTTTGGCACTGCTGACTTGCTCCACTTTTCAAAGCATAGCCGCAGAGCATAAGTTTGATGTGATCGTCTTTGGGGCTACACCAGGTGGCGTCACCGCTGCTGTCGGTGCGGCGCGGGAAGGTGCCACCGTCGCGCTGGTGGAGCCGATGGATATTGTGGGTGGCGTGATGACCAGCGGGTTGAGTTTCAGTGACTCGAACCAGACGGACCGGCGCACGCTTCTGGGATTATTCGAAGAGACGCATTTGCGCATTGAAGCGCATTACAAGGCGAAGGGAGTCAAGTTGCCTTATTCGGTGGCGGTAAAAGACACCGCGCATTGGACTTATGAACCGCATGTGGCGGCAAAGGTGTTTGATGACATGTTGAGCGAGGCGAAGGTGAAAGTGTTCCTCAACGAACGGCTCACGACGGTGAAGAAGGACGGGGCGCGCATTCAATCGTTTAATACGCGGTCGAACACGTTCACAGCGAAAGTGTTCATCGATTGCACGTATGAGGGCGATCTGATGGCGAAGGCGGGGGTGAGCTATGTCGTCGGTCGCGAGGGGCGGAAGGACTATGGCGAATCGCTGGCGGGTAAGCAGTTCCCGAAAAATCCGGTCAAGGCGTCGCCGTATGATGCGCAGGGCAAGCTCCTGCCACTCATGACGGCGAAGGAGGCGGGCGATCCGGAAGCAGGTGACAAAGGCGTGATGACTTATAGTTATCGCCTGTGCATCACGACGAATGATGCAAACAAGGTGCCGTTCCGCAAGCCCGCGAATTATGATCCGGCCAAATATGAGCTGGTGCGACGCTTTATGGCGGTGGCCCAGCCGAAGCGGCCGTTGTTCGATTTTTACAACCTGCCCGGCGGCAAGTGGGATGGAAATAACAGCATCGGCGGGCAGATCTCGCTGGGCTTGGTGGGCGAGAACTGGGGTTGGCCGGAAGCTTCTTATGAAGAGCGCGACAAGATGTGGCAGGAGCACAAGGATTACACCGAGGGATTGATCTGGTTCATGATGCATGATGAAAGCATGCCGCCAGGGGTGCGGACGGAGATGAAACGCTGGGGTTTGGCAAAGGATGAGTTCGCGAAGTGGGATCACTGGCCGCCGGTGCTGTATGTGCGCGAAGGGCGCCGCATGGTGGGTGAATATGTGGTGACGCAAAGCGACATCGTGACGAATGTGCTGAAACCGGACGCCATCTGCATCGGCTCTTTCCCCATTGATTCACATGATGTGCAGCGCGTGGCGACGGCGGACGGGCAAGGGTTCATCGCCGAGGGGACCATCTTTCCATTGCGCATCCCGGGACAACGAATCGGTTACCGGCATCAGTTGCCGTATCGGGCCATCACACCAAAGCGCGCGGAGTGTGTGAACCTGCTGGTGCCGGTATCACTCTCATGCACGCATGTGGCGATCTCGTCCATCCGCGTGGAGCCGACGTGGATGGCGTTGGGGCAGAGCGCGGGTATCGCCGCAGCGCTGGCGATGAAAGCGAATCAGGCGGTGCAGGATCTCCCCTATGCGCAATTACGCGAGCGGTTGCTGGCGCAGAAGCAGGTGTTGGAGATCCCGCCCCTGCCCCCACCGCCGGTCGCAGCGGCACCTGTCGGCGGCCAAGGGATTGATCCGAAGTCGCTCAAGGGAATCGTGCTGGATGATGCGGACGCCCGCCGCACTGGAACGTGGGAGCACTCGACGAATTTCAAGCCATTCATCGGGCGTGGTTACCTGCACGACGGCAATCAGGGCAAGGGCAGCCTGAAACTCGTGTTCCAACCGGAGATCGCGCAAGCGGGGCGCTATGAATTGCGCGTGGCCTATTCCGCCCATGAGACACGGGCTGCGAAGGTGCCGATCATAGTGAAGTCGGACGGGAAAGAAACCAAAGTGCTGTTCAATCAGCAGGAGCGGTTGCCGGTTGGCGAGTCATTCCGCGGAGCCGGTATCTTTCATCTGAAAGCCGGGAACGATACGCTCATCACAATATCTAACGAAGGGACGGAAGGGTTTGTGATCGTGGATGCGGTGCAGTTGGTGAAGGTGGAGTGATAGAAGTTTCCACTTATTGTAATTCTATTCCGCACAGGTTTCGTTAGGTTCACTACATGAGGTCTTTATCACCCCATTACTTAACAGTCCTTTTGTCGCTCTGTCTGCTGACAGGGTGCGGAAAGCGTTTGTCTGGTGTCTACGAAGGCAGCATGGTGCCGTCTGCGTCCACCAGTGATAACGCCAAACTGCAACAACAGATGGAAGACAATCTGAAGAAACAGAATGCGATGATTGGCATGTTTCTGGAATTTGACGGTGGCGAAGTCAAATTCGGCACCAAAGCAGGCAGCAAGACCGGGCGCTATGAGATCAAAGGGGATAAGCTGGAACTCAAGTTTGACGATGGAAAGACAACAGTACCGATGACCCTCAGCACGGACGGTTCCATCACTTACATGACGTTTGTCTTCAAGAAGAAGTAAGCGACTTCCATCAACAACGTCATAATCATCCACACAAGGGCGGGCTAGAGATGACAGCCGCCCCATGCAGCCTGAAACTCAGGGCAATGACTATCTTTCTGGGATGTTGAATTCCCGCAAGATACCTTCCACACCTTGATCCAGAAGCTGTTGACGGCGTGTTTCCAGTCCCGGCAATCGCTTTGCAGCCTTAATTTCCATGCCTGGTTCACTTAACGCCGAAATTTTTGCGCCAATAGCTTTTAGCCGGGCTTTGAGCAATCGCCCGGCTAGCTGTTCGATCGCCTTCAGCTTGTCCGCCCGCGCCTCATCATCGGCATCCGCCAGTGCCTCCACGGCTGATTGAAAGGATTCTTCAACATCCTGCACCTTGGTGTCGTGAGTGGCACCGGTAAACTGTCGCATCCATTGCGCCATAACATTACGCCTTTAAAAGATGATACCGCAGGGCCGATAAGGGGAAAGATTTTTGATATGGGGCTGTCCTAGATAACTGGTCAAAAAGGGCTGGTTAGGGAAAGGATAGCGAGGATGAGAAAGAGCCGGATTAGCGGAGCCAAGCAACGGCAGTTGATACGTCATTTTGTGGCTGGAGCCACGGCAAGGACGGCCGCCGCGCTGGTCGGGGTGAACAAGAGCACGGCGGCATTTTACTTTCACCGATTGCGGCAGATCATCTTTGTGGCTACTGAGGACGAGACTCCTTTTCAGGGCCAGATCGAAGTGGACGAGAGTTACTTTGGCGGGCGACGCAAAGGCAAACGCGGGCGGGGAGCGGCAGGCAAGGTGCCTGTTTTCGGCCTGTTAAAACGGGGCGGCAAGGTGTATGCGCGGGTGATCCCGGACACCAAAGGCAAGACCCTCAAAGCCATCCTGGAACAGAAGATCGTGCCCGACAGCATCGTCTACACGGACACCTTCAGCTCCTATAACGTGCTGGATGTGGCCGACTTCAAACACTACCGGATCAACCACTCCACCCGGTTTGCTGACGCCCACAACCACATCAACGGCATTGAGAACTTCTGGAACCAGGCCAAGCGCCACCTGCGTAAATTCAACGGTGTGCCCAAGCCCCATTTCCACCTCTATCTGGCGGAATGTCAGTGGCGGTTTAATTGCACAAATCCTAAAACGCAATTGCGCCAATTAAATCAATGGTCTAAA